>JBEKTY010000265.1:0-7830 GCA_049515555.1 Thermoguttaceae bacterium | reverse complement strand
CTGGCCCCTCCCTGGTCCCTCCAAACGGCCCGGCTCTCCTGCGCCCGGCCGAAACGTCAACATTAGACCCCAAAACCCCCATTTTTCCAACGCCATTTGAGAGTTTGCAAAAGTCCAGTTATTATCATAGTGCTGGTGGGGTTCGGTGCCGCCTGGCTTGGAAAGACCTTGAGCACACCGCCTCAGCGGCAGGCCGCTGGTCTGGCTACCCCAGCTTCCGCGCCCACATCAGGCAAGGCGCCGTGGTCCCCTCCCAGTAGTCCATAAAGTGTTAGCCATGATAACGCTCAGCTTCGCCGTAGAAGTTTGGACGCTACCACCGGACGCCGAGGAAGCCACGGTGAGCGCAGAGCCCACCCTCCGGGCCGTTAAGAATGGGAGAAAGATAGACCCGTAGGGCTCGGGGTGCCGGATTTTCTTGTTTCCGCGTGTCAAACCACCAGTGCCAGAACTGGTAACACAATGCGAGCGGGTCAGGTCAGCCGAGTTCGGGACTGTAGAACTGCCCAAACTAGCACAAAATGGGTAGATCACATTGGTATTCTACCCTTTTTCGACTTTTTACAGGTAGGGCAGGTAAGAAGCATGGCGCCAGGGGAGAGCGGGGAAAAAGGTGCCAAAGTGGCAGTGTTTCGACAGGCGAAAGCCGCGGGCCAGAGCATCGGCCACACCTAACATTGCGATAGCGTTGTGAAATTGGGCAAGCTGGCGGCCGACGACGAGCGGGCCGGAGCGGAATGGGGACCTACTCGACGAGCCCCTGGTCGGCCGGATCGGCGCGCTGGCCGGCGCCGATGGAGATGTGCAGGATCAAAGCCGAGCCGCGGCGGCACGGGTTCCGCGGCAGAGAAGCGGGGTTACAGACAGAAGGGAGCGAGCGATGGAAGAGGAGCAGGACCGGCTTATCACCCGGGCCGAGGCAGCCCACTTGTTGGCGATGAGACCCCAGACGCTAGCCCGATGGGCTATGGACGGCCGGCACCTGCAAGTGGTGCGGATCGGCCGGTCGGCCCGTTACCGCCGCGCGGATGTACTGGCCCTGGTGAACAACGGGGCCAGTGGCGCCAACCAGGCGCTATAGCGCGCCCCTCACTGGCCAGCAACGTTAGGCAACCGGAACGCCAGACGGTTTCAGGTTATCGGGGTGAGTGACGACCGTTGCCAGTCTGACGGCCTGCCCCTTGGAATCCCTGGCGACTTCCATAGCTGCGACGGCCTTGTCAACCGCCTCGCGTACCGGGGCAAGGTTCACCCGGGCGTAGACTGCTGTGCTGGTAGAGTCGAGGTGCCCCAACGTCTTGCCGACGACTTGAAGGTTGGCGCCGGTCGCAGTCTCCCAAGAACCCATCGTTCTACGCAAATCATGCGGCCTGAGATCCTTCAGCCCAGAAGCCTTCAGTAGCTCGCGCCAGGGCCGCGTAGGGTCGCTCAGATGCTTGCCAAGCCTGCGGCCTGGAAAGACCCAGGGCGATGCGCCGGCGGCTTCCTGGCGGCGTCTGAGAATCTCCAGGGCAGGGGAGGGGAGGTGGACCGTCTGCGGCTTGCCGTTTTTCATCTTCTCGCCGGGTATCGTCCAGGTGGCTCGGTCGAGGGCCAGCTCGTCCCATCGCATCGACAGGACGTTACCACGTCTCGCGCCGGTCCAAAGGGCCACGGCGATAGCATCGGCCGCTGTGGGGCTGGTCGTGTGAAGCTTCGCCACGGCATCAAAGAAGGCCGGCATTTCGTCCGGTTGCAGGAACCGCTCTCGGCTGTCCTCGGTGAATTTCTCGACGCCGTTGACCGGGTTCGGGCCGTCGTAGCCTACCTTGTCGGCCAGTGAAAACATCTTATGGACCAGGGCCATCAGCCGGTTCGCTTCGTAGTGCCCCGACTTCTTGCCCACCTGCTTGTGCAGGCGTTCCACGTCGCCTTTACTGACCTCGCAGAGTTTGCGGTTCTTCCAGGTGTCTATGTGCCGCGTGAATCGCTGTTCGTCTACCCGCCAGGTCCGCTTGTGAGGCCGGGCGTGATTCTCAAGGTAGTAGGCCCACAACTCCCCGAGCGTTGCTGCCTTACGGGCACGCTCCCGGGTCCTCTCGCGTTTCTCTTCGACGGGATTCACGCCCGAGGCGAGTTTCCCGATGATGACGGCGGCCTGGTCCCGGGCCTGCTGGATCGAAATTGCCTTGGCGTCTCCGATCGTCACCCGGACCGGGGCCCCGTGGAGTTTGCGCCACACGCTGTAGGAGCTGGCCCCGTTCGGCGTGATGCGGAGTTGCAGCCCTGGCGTGGTCTCGTCATTGTAGATGTCGCGGCCGGTGGCTGGTGGCTTCAGGCGTGCCAGGCGGACTTGAGTAAACGGGAACGTTTTGGGCTTGCGTTTGGTGTTCATGGCTTACTCCCGGGGATGGGTACGGATGGTCTGGGTTTACCGTGGGTTTACCGGCCGAAGCAATCGGCATCAATGACGAGGTAAACCCGACAGTTCAGAATATCGACATTCCCCGGGAAAAGCAATGGTTCCTGATGCGAATTCGTCACTCAGGCTTGACGGTTATTGGCCTCGCGTTGTGACTCTGGATCACTTAGTCAAGGTTCGAATCCTTGTTCCCCAGCTAATGATTCTTGCAGGTGCAGCAAGGATCGGCACCGCTAAGCACAAGCCCTTGGATTCCAGGGGCCTGTGTCGTTTCTTGCCGAGATGTTCCAGAATCGCCCGATGGTTGCTGCACCGGAGTGGCCTACCTGCTTTTTCGCCGCTTGGCCGCTCGTTTTAGCGCCCGGTCGATCCTGTCGATCGTTCGCACCGTGGGCGTGTGCTTTCCCGATTCGACTCGGGAAATCGTTTCCTGCCGCATCCCGGCCAGATCGGCCAGTGCTTCCTGCGTCAGCCCCGCCGCCTTGCGCTCCCTGATAATGTCGCGGGCAAGGGAAATGCGGGTGAATTCAATGGCCGGCACGCGGCCATGTTTGTCAGGCTCCGGTAGGGGCGGCAAGTCATTCTCGTTGGCCACGGCATGACCGGCCAGCCGGCACAACCGCTCATACTCAGCTTGTTCCAAAATGACTAGACGCTTACCCGCCACCTGAACGGTGGCTTGTTTGCCAATCGTGCTCATGGTTTCAGTCCCCGTAAAAACGGTCGCGATGTCCCACCTTTTCGATATAACAATATTATGCCAAATGTAACGAACACGTCAAGGCTGCAGGGCTGCCAATGTCTGAGCGCGCAACGGGAATTGCCTCTCGTTACATGCGGCTTCGCTTGCGGCGGCCTTTGGCCGATTCCTTGGCGCGTGGGCGCGGCTCGTCGGTGCTGCGCGACATGCACTCCGTGGCGGCCTGGACCAGAGAACCGGAGCGCATTTGCCCTCGCTGCCGGCTGAAACGGTCGATCGCGTGCAGGACCCGCTCGGGGACCGTAATTCGGAATCGCGGTCTTTGTGGAGAACCACCGGATAGATCATGGCCTGTCCTCCCATCTGGCTAAGTGTACATTATACACACTGAGGTCAAATTGAGACGGTCCCCAACCCGCCCTTCCATCGGCAGGGGGCCGGTGGGGACGACTGGGGTTTTGCGTGGCGAGGGCCGGCTGTGCTACCCCGGCTGAGGCTCGGCGGCGGTGGCCGGGCGGGTCATGCGGCGGGCCTTTTCCAGAATGGCCGGCCGGGCCGACTCCATCAGCTCGCGAACGTCTTCGTAGCGCATCGTCCGCTGGTCGAAGGAGCGCTTCTGGATGGCGCCCAGGAACCGCCCGCGAAACTCCGTCAGGTTCGAGCCGTAAATGTGGAAGCTATCGGCCAGGTGGCAGTAGCGGCCCAGCCGCAGCGGCAGGCCGCTCAACTCCCGCACGCGGGCGGCGATCATAGACTGCAAGTGCACCAGGGCGAACATGTTCATGAATGCCGCCTTATAGGCGTCGTTGGAGCGGAAGCGGACGTTCATGCACAGCAGCGGCGCGTCGGTCCCCTGTACAATGCGGCACCAGACGCTTTGCAGGCAGGCCGGGTCGTAGCAATCCGTGTCTTCCCACACCTTCCACGTAACGGCCTGGGCCCGGCGGGTATACGGGGTCTCGGCCAGCCGCCGGCATATGTGCTCGATCTGGTCGATGGGGGCATGGCCCGGCACCTCGAACCCGAACAGCCGCTGGTGGTAGGTATACTCCCAGCGGGTGTCGGTGGGGTCCTGCGGGTTGCGGACGCAATGGTCCTTGATGCCCTCGCAGACCTCCATTACGTACTCCTGCAGCTCCTCGAAGCCGCCGGGAAAATCGCGGTGGATCATGGGCTCGGCCAGCGGATCGTGGACCGTCAGGAGCATAGTGGCGTCCTTGCTGGGCGGGTCGCTGGGCTTGTCGTACTGGGTGCGGCAGTCGCCGCCCGACTCGAACAGCCGCACGAGGGCGTTCTCCCAGGCCCGGGCGATGCAGTCGCCTTCGGCGGTCAAAACGGGGATTCCACTCATTGGCGCTCCTATTTATTGTGCGATCACGAATAATCTGGGCAAATTGTAGCCGGCACACGCCGTGTGCCGTAACGTGCGGACGGCACACGGCGTGTGCCGGCTACATTGGAATTGCCCCAGTTTATTCTTGAGCGGGCACATGTGGTTGTTTCGCAAGATGGCAGGGCGCCTATTCTGGCCGCCCGATGGCGATCCGACAAGGTCCCCCCGCTTTTGGATAGAGTCGCCTTAGGATCGCAGAATCAATGAATTAGACGTACGCATCTCGCTCCGCGAGACGGGCCTTCATCCCGCGGAGCGAGATGAATACGTTGGCGAACACGACAATAACTGATTAGGCGGTCCTTACTTGTCCGCCCGAACTAGGGAAGCACGGAAGCCCATGTAGTTGTCACCGATCACGGGATGGAGGTGGCCGCGGTTCGCTGACCGGCAGAAGCACGCCGGGTAGTGCCATCCGCCGCCGCGAATGACGCGGCCCGAGCCCCCAGGAGGTCCGCTCGGATCATCCGTAGGCGAGTTGTCGTGATAGTCCTTGTCGTACCAGTCCTGGCACCACTCCCATACGTTCCCGTGCATATCATATAACCCCCAAGCGTTCGGCTTCTTTTCGCCAACAGGATGCGTCGCGCCGCCCGAGTTCACGCCGTACCATGCAAGTTCATCCAGCCCCGACTCCTGGTCTCCAAAGCAATATCGCGTGGTGCTCCCGGCGCGGCACGCATACTCCCACTGCGCCTCCGAAGGCAGACGACACGTTCGCCCCGCCGCCTTCTCCTCCGGTCGCTCCGATAGCTTGCGGCAGAACTCCACCGCGTCATCCCACGACACGTTCTCCAATGGGAACCGCTTCGTGTCCCGACCGGATACCTCGTCTTTCCCCTTGCCCGTGGCCGAGAACTCGCTTGGGTTCTTCCCCATCACACGCTGGTATTCCTCCTGCGTCACCTCGTACACACCCAAGTAAAATGGCTTGGTGATCCGCACCCGGTGCTGCGGTCCCTCGCCCGGCAGGTGCTCCTTGTACCACGGGTCATCGCCTTGTGCTTTCAGTTCCTCCTCGATCAGTTCCTTGGGCGAGCCCATCTCGAACTCGCCCGGCGGGATGAACACCAGCTTCATGCCGATGGAGTTGGTCATCGCGACCGGCACGCCGAGGTGCTTGGCCCAGGCCTGTTGATGCTCCTTGGCTTTCTTCTCGTCGAACGGGGCGACGGCGGGCGGCGGAGCGCCGGGCGGGAGTTGCCATTTGCCGTCGGCACCGGTGAGACTGCCCACGGCGGGAAGAGGGATTGGGGATTGGGGATTAGGGATTGGAGGGGCGGGCGACGGCTTGTTGGCGGTCGAGCCACCGGAAGGTTGTGCGGCGTCGGTGATACGGCTCATCTTCGCCCGCTCAGCCGCCGTGTCCGGCAGAACTAGAGCGGCACGCAAGCCCAGATAGCAGCCACGATCGCCGGGCCCGAGGTTGAGGCGGCCCGCCGACCGGCAGACGCCAGCGCCGTCGTCCCAGCTACCGCCACGGTTCACGCGGAGCGAGCCCGAGGTCGGCCCCACTGGATCGCTCAGCGGAGACAGCTTGTAGTAGTCCGGGGCATGCCAATCCGCACACCACTCCCATACGTTCCCGTAAATATCATAAAGGCCCCAGGCGTTGGGCTTCTTCTGGCCCACTGGATGCGTCTTCTTCTCCGAGTTCTTCCCGTACCACCCGTAGTCATCCAGCCTCAGCTCGCTGTCGCCGAAACACCAGCCCCCGGTGCTCCCAGCCCGGCACGCATACTCCCACTGGGCCTCGGTCGGCAAACGGTATTCGCCTCTGGAGACTGCACTCGTCCCCTTCTCCCGCTCCATCAGCTTCCTGAAGTACACCTGGCAATCGTCCCAACTGACGTTCTCCACAGGATTCTTCGGCCCCTTGAACTGGCTCAGGTTATTCCCCGTGCCCATCACCGCCTCCCACTCCTCCTGCGTCACCTCGTATTTGCCCAGGTAGAATGGCTTCGTGATCCGCACTTTATGGGCATCGCCGCCCTCGCCCATCGTGAACTCGCCGGGCGGGATGAGCACCACCTTCATGCCGATGCAGTTGGTCATCTCGACCGGCAGGCGAAGATAACGTGCCCATGCCTGCTGGTACTTCCGAGCGTGTTTCTCGTCGAAGGGCGCGACGGCTAGCACCGGCGGCTTGAGCGTCAGCTTGACCTTCGCCTGGCCACCGTGCGTGACCGTGATGCTCTCCGAGTCAAGCTGGAACTGATCGTCGCCACCCTGTGCGGCAAGATCGTACTTGCCCGCGCTGAGGCTGAGCGTCCAACCCGCCTTCGCATCCACCAGTTGCACTTTCTCGCCGCCCTGGCTGACGGCCACCTGCACGTCCCTGCCCAGTTCCTCGTCGATCTCGACCGTCAGCGTCCCGTGGCGGAGGGTAATCGTCAGGATTATCCCCAAGAGCAAGACAAGGCTGCCGCCGATGCCCAGTAGCACGAGCGGCTTTTTTCGGAGGCTGCCGACCGCACGCCGCGTCTTGCCCAGGAGGTTGTTGCCGGTGTCTTGTGGGGCAATGGCGCTGCCGGCCGCTAATGTGGCCGGCACACGCCGTGTGCCGGGTTTTGCTGGCGGCACACGGAGTGTGCCGGATACATTGCGGTCTTCCTGAAGGAACGCCAGGCTCTGGGCCAAGGCCGCACTGGAGGGCTCTTCCGACGTTCGGGCCGGCGGGCGGCCCGACGAGAGCCCCAAGATGGCCTCCAGCTCGGCTACCACCTCGGCCATCGACTGCTAGCGGTCCTCGGGCTGCTTGGCCACCATCCGCTGGAACACGGCGTCTAGCTCCGCGGACACCTCGCGCCGCGCCTCGCAGATGGAGGGGATCGGGTCCTCGCGGTGTGCCACCAGAATCTGCATGAGCGACTGGCGGGCGTAAGGCGGCTGGCCGGTCAGAAGCCGGTACAGCGTGCAGCCCAGGCTGTAGATGTCGGCCCGATGGTCCACGTTGTGGCTGTCGAAGGCCTGCTCGGGGGCCATGTAATCGCAGGTGCCCATCACCTGGCCGGTAGCGGTCAACCGCTCCGGGCCGCCCATGGCCGCCTCGGTTCCGGTAATGCGGGCCAGCCCCATGTCGAGGATTTTGACCGTGCCTTTGCGATCCAACAGCAGGTTGCTCGGCTTAATGTCGCGGTGGACGATGCCTTCACCGTGTGCGTACTGGAGCCCTCGGGCGGCCTGGAGGATACACTCGGCCGCCTCCTGGACCCCTAATATTACTGCGCAAGATTGATATTGCATGAATTGGCGAAATTGGCGAATCTATAGGCGTTCTGCTTCACCAAGGAGGCCGTGGCATGGACGCCGATCAGATTCGCAAGTTGAAACCGG
>JBEKTY010000264.1:0-7842 GCA_049515555.1 Thermoguttaceae bacterium | reverse complement strand
TCCGTGATACCGAGTTAGCCAGCGATGAACTGTCGAACGATCTGTTCCATATGCCTGAGCAACCAACGTAACCGGCAATCCTTCGCCCACAACTGCATGCACAGCCCGCACGCGAATGTCATCCGTCGAGTACACCGCCCCGCTCATAGCGGGCGGGTTTTCCCATAATTGTCATTCTGACTCAAGGTCAGTGTTGCAGAACTTATGCCCCGAGCCATATTCCATCTATCCGTCGATTCCCGTGGGGCGAGGAGGGGGGACCTGACCGACGCAGCAGCGGTCAGGCTGTCATGTGATTCTAAGTCTGCCATAGCTTTGCCGCCGTCGTTGGTAGCTGAAGTCAAGGGAGACAGGCTAACGACTATCCCACTTGTCGCAATTGAGGAGGATGCGGACTCGATCCTTGTGGCCCCACTGGAGGAGTACAGGAGATGGGATGAGCACCGAAGGACAGGACCAGGCCCGGTCCCAGAGCCAAACACTTTTCGAGTTAGGTTTGGTCGTTCGAGTGTATCTGCGGTCTCCACGGATGCCACGCTAAAGGTAGGTGGTAATGCGCCATAAGAGTTATCCCTAGCAGGGCGACATGCAATTTGTGTGTCTTCGTGGTCCAGCCAGATTCCGTTGTTCGCATTGCCAGCGGCCAAAGAGGTCTAAGCTGGTGGCCGTGGTGTCCGGGGATTGGTACCGGCTGCTGTGCAACGGGTGCTACGGGAAGCTACTGTCGGAGACACAGTAGAACCACAAGCCATCATGGACTTCCACTCCTACACCACGATGCGTGACTGGACACGGCGGGCCGATCCCGAGGATCGACTCGCCCAGGACATCGACCAGTTCTACAAGCGAACGATAAGGACATCGAGTGGCGAAAAGGTGGCAGCGGGATCGGGGCACTGGACCAAGGGCGAGACATCGAAGCGATATTTCATTCACCGATACCAGACGACACGATGGAACCGCAACGTTGGTGGGTCGAGGCGAAGGGACGTAACAAGACGGTCGAACCGTCAGCCGTAAAGGATGCTGTTGTCAACGCAGACTCCCGCAACGATATCGATGTCATTGTACTCGCAACCAACTCGCATTTCTCGAATCCGACAAGAGACTGGTTAGACAACGGCAGGAATTGCATCCCCGACCGAAAATCCGCTTATGGGATCGAAGTGCCCTGGAACGAATGCTTCTCAAGCATCCCGGTGTGGTGGTTCGCCTTTTCTCGAATGCGCTGTCTGCGCAAGGACGACTTGAGGCAATTCGATCCAGCTTTTGCAATCAGTGCTATCTCCCCTCTGCGGGAGAATTGGTTGATCTCTGGCAGGAACACCGTTGCCTGGACATCAGCAGTGAGGCTGCTGTTGCGTTGACGGCAGGAGAGCTTTCGAATGGCAATCTCAACCTACAGCCTTGGATGATGGCGGTTGACAACAATGATCTCCAGAAGGCGGTTGCACTTGGAATCGCAAATATTCCATACCTTATGGGAAGAGCACAAGCTCTCGGGATCAATGCCAGACCGCTCGAAGGGGCCGTCGCCTACGCCCTGATGACCACATTGCTTCGACTCTCGGTTGACAAAGTATGGAAGACGATCAAGAGGTCGTGGTCCTGGGTTAAACGCCAACGCCGAAAACCCGCTGGTGGTTTGGGATAATCCCAGCAGGCGAGAGATTCGACGGGACTTGGGCAGAAGATCGGGGATTCGGTTGGAGGGACACCCACTGAACGAATATGGGTGGACTTACACGAGGAGGCGAAGAAGATGGCAAAGGCTCAAAGACTCGGCGGATGGATGACTAGGTTCAAGAGATGCATCGACGCCGAAGCCGGGGCGGCGGTATCGAAGAAGGTCATCATCACAACTGAGCAATTTGATGGTAGAGTCGAGAGGTGGCGCGGTGGGGTAGGCTTCGGCATATTCTGGGTCAGGGTTTCCCCATTTGTGTCTCAATAGCCGCATGCCGTGCTCCGTTTCCACCTCCCGCTCATCGAACCGGACGGGCGGATTTCCCGCATCCGGCTCTCCGACGGGCTTCACCGACGGGCACACGATCATCAATCTTCGCCCATCCGTATAGTTACTTCCAGAACGCTCGGGTTCTATTGTGTTGCTAGGCCAAAGCCAATCGCAATCCCTTTGTCCCTTCCGTGAACACGCCCGAAGTGAGGCCCCTTCGCTCCGCCGGCATTACCCGGTTTCCACGCTACTACGAGCCCCTCCGCATCGTAGTCGGCCGCAAGGAGTGAGTTTGTTCGACGAGAGTTTATCGCAGCATAGATATCGGGGCGAGGCATGAACATCCAGATTGCGGAAATGGCTGCCAGGGACTATGACGAGGTCTTTCGCCTCTGGCAGAACGCCGAGGGAGTCGGTCTGACCGATTCCGACTCAACGGAAGGCGTCCAAGCATATTTGACACGGAACCCCGGCCTGAGCCTTGTCGCCCGGCAGGATGGCCGGATCGTCGGCGCCATCCTCGGTGGGCACGATGGGCGGCGGGGCTACCTGCATCATCTGGCCGTCCTTCCCGAGCATCGCCATCAGGGGATCGGGGCAGCGCTGGTACGGGAGTGCCTATCCCGGCTGGCCCAGGTTGGCATACAGAAGTGTCATGTGTGGGTGTACCAGGCGAATCGTGATGCCCAATGGTTCTGTCAGAAACTCGGTTGGACGGATCGCACTGACCTGAAGGTCATGTCCAGGGAGATCGATGACCGCTGAGCGTCCAAGCGGATCATCCGCAAGTGTGTGATCTTGCTTCCCCGTAGTGCGGGCAACACCCAGCTTTCTGCCACAGTTTTTCGCCCACCATCTTCTGCACGAGAAAAAGGATCCACGGCCTTGGTGGCGAGGAAACGGGACTCTCGACCATGATGCTTTCGTCGAGGACAAGTGCGATTATTCGTAAGCGCTATAGAATCGCCAGTGTCTGCGCGGTCGCCGCAGAGCGGCTAGCCAAGCAGAGAAAATCCACCTGGGCGATAGAGACGGAGGGGGCGCTATGGTAAAATGGCCGGACGAACGAGCCTGGATCGGCTCCAGGCCCGCTGCAAATGGGAAATGTCGGTCTAGGGGCCGCCGGACCTATTCGCGCCCTTTTCGCGGCTTCCCCGTGCATCGGCGAATAGCAGACGCAGGTTTTTGTTGGAATGGGAGCGTGCTATGACCCCTGCACAAGAGATTGTCAAGGCGACAAGATCCGTCTTGCTGCGCACTGCGCTGGCCGCCGTGGCTTCGTGTTGCGCATTGTGCGCAACCGATGTTGCCGCAGGAGACGATCCCGAGACGTGCCTGCGAGCGGCCGAAGGACTGAAGCAGGCCGCAGAGCAGAACCGGCTGACGCCCGAACAGCTCGCCCGGGCCGCCGCGCTGCTGAACGAGGCCGATCCGTTTACGCGTGCGTTGGCAGAATGGGCCATCGCCACGAAGGTTGGCCGGGACAATAACGGCTACGAGGTGGCTTGGCCCAGGGAGAACTCACCTGCGTGGTATCGGGCATGGACGGCCGTCCCGCGCGAGTCGCTGATCGAATTGGATTGGGCGCGGCAGGCCGTCGCCTTGGGCATCCATCGCGATGCCAAGCAGCTCCTGGAGTCGGTCGAGGTCATGGTGCGGCGGGCCGAAGCGGTCGTCGGGCCAGACGCGGCCGGACTCGCACACAAGTCGCAGGACGCCTTACGAGAAGTCCGCCGCAAACTGGCCGCGCGCCGGGGACTCTCGCCGAAAGATCCGGCCGCCGAGCGTGCCCTGTGGATCGAGGCCCGACGGGCGCTGCGGCCGATCGTCTTGGCCGCAGTGGCTGCCGATTGTCCACAAATCATCATCTTGACCTACTACGCAGAGCATACCAATCCCAACATCACGGGCTCGCAGGTCGCCTGGAAGCACAAGCCGGGCGGGGACGTTTGCGTCCTTTCCGGCCTCTCGGACAAGGCGAGCGTGCGGCCGGTGATCGGCGGCCGGCTTGGGCCGGGCCACGTGGACAGCTTTGATCTGCATTGGAACGCCGATCGTATTGTCGTCGCCCACGCGCGGCAGAAGAACTGGCCGCCCAAGACGCGCATCGACCGCGGCCCTGCGTTCTACCGTGCCCACGAGTTCCGCGCCACGGAAGAACCGATCCACCTCTATGAAGTCCGCCTGGACGGCCCCGGCCTGCGGCAACTCACTGGCGATCCTTACTGGTCCGATACCGAGCCGACGTACACGCCCGCGGGCGACATCGTGTTCTCCTCCGACCGTTGCGGGCAGGGAGTCGAGTGCGGTTATGCGACGCACCCGCAGGGCGGGGCCTCGGAACTCTCGAACTGCAACTTGTATCGCATCTCGGCCGACGGCCGGGGACTCCACCGGCTGACGAACCAGAAGGATATCGACCGCTATCCGCACTGCCTGGACAACGGCCTGATCGCCTATACCCGCTGGGAATACCAAGAGCGGCACTTTTGGGACGTGCATTCTGTCTGGACGGTCCGGCCCGACGGCACGATGTCCGACGCCCTGTTCAAGCAGCACTTGGGCGACCCGATCTCGTTGCGCTATGCGCGCTCGGTTCCCGGCAGCGGCAAGTTGGTGGCCATCGCCTCGGGCCACCACACCTTTGCCTACGGTCCGGTCGTGCTCATTGACCCGGAGGCAGGGATAAACAGCGACACGGCGATCCGCCTCCTCACGCCCGGCTGCGAGCCGCAAGAGGCCCAGTCGCCCGTGTGGCGCGGCCCGAAGGCATGGCGGACGCGGGTCAGCGGCGGCGGCGTGCCGAGCCCGGGCGGCTTCTATCAAACCCCCTTCGCCCTGTCGGAGAAGTGTTTCTTGGTCGCGTATGCCTATGCCTCACCGAACACCACCAGTTGGGGCGGGGCTGATTCCAATGCCTTTGCCATCTATCTGATCGACGTCTACGGCGACAAGGAGTTGGTGTACCGCGATCCCCTGCTCTCGTGTGTTTCCCCGGTCCCTGTGCGCAAGCGTGCCGTGCCGCCGACATTTCCGGAAGCGACGGACCAGACGAAGAACTACGCCACGTGCTATCTCGCCAACGTCTATGATGGCTTGGATGGCGTTGGCCGCGGCACGGTCAAGTACGTCCGTATCGCGCAGGAGTTGCCGTGGCCGCTGGATCCTCAGGCCGGCTCTCACGCCTACGCATGGGGAACGATGTGGGGACCGCACGCGGTTGGCGTCAGCCGCTGGTCCTCGGTGCGCGTGATCGGCACGGTTCCGCTCGAGGCGGACGGTTCGGCCTACTTCAACGTGCCGACCGTGGAGCGCGCGTCGCTCTACTTCCAGGCCCTGGACGAGAACTTCATGGAACTCCGCCGCATGCGAAGCAGCGTCTCGTTCCAGCCGGGCGAATTGCGCGGCTGCAACGGCTGCCACGAGAGCCGCAATTCGGCGGCGCAGGTGAACCTGCAGTGGAGCGTGTCGCTGGCCGCCCGGCACCCGCCGCGATTTCCCGATCCGCCGCCGTGGGAACCGGCGATGCCGTTGGACTACAAGACCTTGACCCAACCGATTCTCGACCGGCACTGCCTGAAATGCCACAACGACCAAGACGCCAAGGGCGGCTGGAATTTCGCCGGTACCCCGGTCCCCGGTTCTGAACCCACGTACTTGTTTCCGGCCACCGAAGACTATTGCGGCTCGTATTTGAGCATTTTGGGGTTCAAGCATTGGTCCGACGCGCGGGCTTGCCGCGCGGTTACCGGCCCCGAGCCCCTGGTGTCGCTCTCCGATCGATTCAGCGACGGCGGTGTAACGGCACCGCTCCAGTTCGGTTCTCATCGGTCGAGGCTGGCAACACTCCTCCTGAAGGGACACGAGGGCGTCCGTCTGACGCGGAGCGAGTGGCTGACCTTGGTCACATGGATTGACGCCAACGCCCCCTATCACGGCCGCCTGATCAACCAGCGTCCCGCTTCCGGCGGACCGCCCCAGCGGGAGTGGTACCCGTGGCCTGATCCGTGGTCAAAGTGAAGCGTCACCTCAGAGTGGAGACTAATGGCTGGAGACGATTGCCTGCTAAGACGCAACAGCCATCCGTGCGGGCAAGTTGCAGTTCCGGGAAGGCAACATGCACGGCAACCCGTGGTTTCGGCTGGCGCGGCATGAAGTCGAAGCCCTAGTCAGCGAGAAGAGCGGGCAGGATCACCTTCACAAGACCCAGCGTTGTTGCCATTCGGGTTATGGTAATCCATCAGGGCGAGCGTAGAATCTAAATGTAACCGCTCTGAATAGCCCTATTGCTCGGGTATTTCCCCCGCCGTTGAGCCGTTTGGCTGCGGCACAGGCACCAGATGGGGGACCCATGAGCTTCTCGGTTGGGCTTTATCGTGATTTCGCCCGGAAGGGCGCAATCACGTTCCGAACAGTGCCCGCCAGTCATCCTTCCGACTACGATTGTAAGCCAGAAGGCGTACTCAGCCACGATCAGGCGGAGCATGTCTCATGGCAGCTACGCCGAACTCCCGCAGTTTGCCAGGGGGCGGTCGGTAAGTACATCTGGCGGCAAGAGGAAGCGTAAGAGCGTCCGGCGAAGAGATGCGGATGGGGCATCCACCGTTGTTCGAATGAGGCGAGAGATGTTGCTCTTGTTCTGGAGACCGAGCGTGGGACCAGCTTTTGCCTGTTGGCAATGCCAGCGGAGGACAGCATGTTTACCTGGATTTCAAGCACTTACCACCTGATATTCGCTCTTTCGGGCCGCATTTGGCGACCCACGAAGAAGTTTCTGGGAAACGGGTTACCCTTACCATCCACAAAGCAGGCTTTATTGGTCATGAAAACAGAATTGATTCCCGTCGGTCCTCTTGCGGCGAAAGGTAACCTCGTGATAGACACACTGCCCGCAGTCTTGGGAAGAAATGAGCAGGCTGATGTCCGTCTCGATGACCATTGGGTGAGCCGGGTCCACTGCGAGTTAAGCGATCTGGACGGGACTTTGGTTGTACGTGACTTGGGCTCCAAGCACGGCACCTATGTTAATGGGCAGAAAGCCACGCAGGCTCCATTGTTACCGGGAGATCGGCTGACGGTTGGGTTGAGCAGTTTTGAGGTGCAGTGCGAGCAGCGTAGGACGAAGCCGTCGCTACCGGAAGTGACGCTGATGTCGGACCCGGCATAGGAATGGCTCGAAGAACCAGCGGCGACTGAGGATAGTTCGTCGCAAAGGGAGAACCCAAATGAATAGGTACTACATCGGACATGTGACTATTGCTGTCCTGGGGTTTCTGATGGGGGCAGTGTTTGCCATGATCATCGCCCCGGGGAATGTACTCGTGTTGACAGCGACGGGCATCGTTTTCGGCCTTTCCGCCTGTGCGTTGTTCGAGCAAGACTTTGCGGGCGATTGGTTCTGGCCTTTCGGCCGACCGGCCCGTAGGAAGACTTTGGCAGCGAAACCACGCATAGGCCATCGCTAGAAGCATGCACATGAGCGACTTCTTGATACACCACATTCAGTACGTCACCCTAGCTCCGCACCCCGACAGGAGCAGCCTCGATGACCTGTTTCGACTGCTTGATAGCCTGGACGTGTTTGAGAGAGACAGGATGCTCGTATGGATGTACCTTGCTTTCCTCGAAGCCCCTGTAACACAGGGAGCGGCAGAGACGGAGGAAGAAAGGCTTGAGCTGCGTTACAACAAGTTTGAGGAAAAGTTCCGTCACACTGCCATAGGTGTGTTTGAACCATTTCTAGTTCATGCGGCCGTGACCTATACGCTGGCTTACCTTCGAGAGTGTGGCGACAAGGCATGTCTCGATGCCGTCCTTCATAAATCGCAATCGGCACTCAACGTGCCTCGCAGTCGAATTGCGGCGGGAACATTGTCGCCCGAGGC
>JBEKTY010000263.1:0-8022 GCA_049515555.1 Thermoguttaceae bacterium | reverse complement strand
TCGGGAGACCTTCAAAGCGGCGGTGTGGCTCGGTCGGAGACCGGCCACAACGCGCGAAGGCAGCATGCAACATGGAGCGTGGCGTGCTACTTTGGCGCGGGCCCGTGCACGGCTGCTTCATCCTGCTGGATCTCATCGAGCTGCTCGAGCAGGTCGTCCACGTGCAGGGGCTTGGCCAGCAGGGCGGCCGCCCCGGCGGCCAGTGCGAGCCGATAGTCGTCGGGGCGTGGAAAATGCAAGATCGCCAGGATCGGCGTGGGGGCCAGATTGGCGGCGAGCCGTCGCAGGTCGTCGAGTTCGACGGCCCGCAACTCGCAGCCGTCGTAAATTGCGGCGGTTGCCCCGCGGACACCCACGCTCTGGCCCGGCGGAAGCCAGACGGTTGCGTATCCGCAACTGCGGCAGGCGGCGGCCAGGAAGGCTTCCATATCGGCCCGCGGCGTGAAGATGGCGATCAGGCCCCGCCGCGGCGGCGGGCGGCGCTCGGCGGCGGCCAGCAGGCGTTCCTCGTCGGTGGCCGTCAGGGGCAGTCCCCAGCTCGAGCCCCGGCCTTCGACCAGCCGCAGCAGCTCCTGGCGGCACCGTGCCGGCCCTTGGTGCCAGTAGAGCCGGATGACGGCCGGCCAGGGCCTGCCGGTCCGCGTCTCGCCCTCGCACCAGGTGCCCAGCAGGGCGATCACGCGGGCCAGGGGGGCCAGATGGCGGAGTTGCTCGATGGTCGATCGCGGGAATTGGCCGGGGTAGGCCTGCGCGATCACGAGCACGTCGGGGGCCGCTCCCCCGGCCTCAATCGCCGCGGCGGCCGACTGCACGCTGGGGAAAGCCAGGACCCGGCCCAGTGCGTCAAGCGTCTGCCGGGCGTCGCGAAACTCCGCCCGATCGGTGCTGCCCACCAGGACGACTTGCAGGTCGTGCGTCGGCATCAGGCCAGTTGCGCCTCGCTGAGGATGATCTGCTGCCGAGCGGCTTCGGCGTCGGGGGCCGCGCGCAGGGCGTCGACCACGCCGGGGGCGGCGAGAATGCGGCTCAAGCGAGCCAGCACGCGGAGATGCCCCCGCTCGTCGGTCGAGCAGATGAGGAAGAAGAGGTCGGTCAGCGGGGCGCCCGCCCCGAAGGGGATCCCGCTGGCGGTGCGCCCCAGGGCGAGGAAGGCTTGCAGGAGGATCTTCGGCAGGGGCCGGCGGGGGTGCAGCAGGGCCACGCCGTTCTCGAGGGCCGTGGTGTGCATTTCCTCGCGCGAGCGGACGGCCTCGGCCATGGCCTGGGGGTCCCACAGCCAGCCGGTTTGCGCGGCCAGCTCGACCATCGAGTCGATGACCGAAGTCCGCGTTCGGGCCCCCAGCGGAATGGCGATGGCCTCCGGGGGCAACAGCTCGGCGATCAAGATCTCCGGCTGCTCGGCGTCCTGGTTGGCGCGCTCCAGCACGCCCTCGACCGCCACCAGCCCCTCCTCGTCCGACAGGCCGATGCGTCGTTCCAGCCAGTGATGGATATCGTCCTTGGCAAACCGCCACTGGCCGGCCACCTTCCGCCCCGGCAATTGGCCGCGGTCGGCGAGTTTGGCCACCTGCGGGGGGGTCAAATGCAGGTAGCGTGCCAGGCCTGCAAGGTCGAAATCAGTGTGCGGCATGACATGTTCGTCTGCACGGTTCGAAGCGAGGCCGGGAAACCGGGGACGGGGGGCGGCACTCTCGACCGTTGAAAATATATGTTCGCCCATCGGCCGTGATTTGTCCAGGCCGATGCGGAGGAAGACGAGATCGAAAAGCATTGACGCTGGCGTGTGGGCTGATTATGCTCGCCATACGAGTGTGATGGTAGAAAGGGAGGTGCCGCCATGCCCGTTGTTCGCTCTGCCCTGTGTCTGGCGACGATTTCCGCTTTCACGGCCGCGTCGCCGGCGGCCGAAAAGCCGTACTGGGTCGAGCCGATGAAGGCCGTCCACGCGGGCTTCCGGGGCCACCCCGGCTACGTGGCCCAGTTCGGCGATTCGATCACGTACTCCATGGCCTTCTGGACCCCGATCGGCTGGGACGAGGCCGACAAGTATCTGAGCCAGGACGACGGCCTGCCCCGACGGCCCAAGGACAAACGATGGCGCGACACGCTCAAGGGCTTCCGGGCCAAGGGCGGTGAGCACGGCAACTACTCGGGCTGGCGCGTGGGCGACGTGCTGGCGGTCATCGACGCCGTCCTCCAGCGCGAACGGCCCGAGGCCGCCATCATCATGATCGGCACCAACGACATCTCCGGCGGCAGCGTGCCGGCCGGCTATGGCGCGGGACTCAAGACGATCGTCGAGAAGTGCATCGACGCCCATTGCGTGCCGATCCTCAACACGATTCCGCCGCGGGTCGGACACGATGCCGTGGTCGAGGCCGCCAACCGCATTGTTCGCCAGCTCGCCCGCGAGTGCCAGGTGCCCCTGGCCGACTTCCATGCCGAATGCCTGCGGCTGCGGCCGGGCCAATCCTGGCAGCGGACCATCATCAGCGACGACGGCGTGCATCCCAGCGGCGGCCAGACCAACGTCTACACCGAAGAGAACATGAAGGTCTGCGGCTATGCCTTGCGCAACTGGGTGAATTTCCTGGCGGTGCGGGAAGTCTACTTCCGCCTGCTCATGCCGCCGCAGAAGTCCGTCCAGTAGGCCCAATGTATCCGGCACACTCCGTGTGCCGCTGTAAGAACGGCACGCGGAGCGTGCCGGATACGTTGGCCGCCGCGACACTGGCATTTGCGTTGCCGGCATGTTACAGTCACTTTGCTGTTTTGCAGCGGTATCCCGGCGAGTTTCCATCAACCCCAACTCTGTGAGGCCCTTCGATGCGATACCGGACCGGCGCTCAGTGGTCGTTTGTGTTCTTCGTTTCGTTGTGCGGCGTGGTCTGGCCGTCGGCGGTCTGGACCTCGGGCGTCGGCCGGGCGGCCGAGAAGAATCCCGAGAGCGGCGCCTCCGGCGGCGGCGGTTTTTCGGGCGGCGTGCTTTGGGATCGCATCGCGATCGCTCCCGAAGTGAAGTCCTGTGAATTGATCTGGGTGCATCCGCGCTCGGGAGGCGTGTTTGCCTTTTGCAACAAGGGCGACGTTTACCATTCCAGCGACGACGGGCAGACCTGGTCGCTGCTCACAACGCAGGTTGACGCCCGGCCGACGGGCATGGTCGAGCAGGTGCTCCTCGACCCGAAAAACGATCTGCGGATGTACGCCTCTTCGATGTACGGCGGGGGCGCGCCGTTCGTTACGCTGGACGGCGGCAAGACGTGGCGGCCGCTCGGCCCGGGTCACGTCGATTACCTGGCCGTCGATTTTTCCGACCCCGAGCGCAAAACAGTTCTGGCCAGCAAGCACGAGACCCACAACGGATTGATCGTTACGCGGAACTCTGCGGCCGAGAAACCGGCATGGGAAAAGCTCGATCTGAAAGCCAACACGGCTTTCGGATCGTTCCTGCACGTGGTCAATTCCAGGACCTGGCTGCTGGGCACGGGCGGCGATTGGGGCGGAGGGTTCGCCGGAATCTACCGCAGCGACGACGCCGGGCAGTCGTTCCAACTGCTCCCCGACGTGGCGGCGCCCAGGCCGCGCAGCGGCTTTCAGGAACACGACGGCAAGTTGTTCTTCCTGAGCGCCAAGGGCGTCATGGCAAGCGCCGATCAGGGCCGGACCTGGAGCCTTCGCGCAACGCCCCCGCAGCCTTGGACGCTGGGCTTTGGGCCCAAAGACACGGCTTGGCTGGTCACCGAGAACGGACTTTTCGCCTCGCGGGACGGGCTGAAAACGTGGCAGCCGGCGAGCTCCGCGCTGCGCATCGCCTCGGCCCATTTCTGCGTCAGCCCGCAAACCGGCACGATGTTCGCCAGCACCTTCGGCGAGCAGGGGCTGCGGCACCGCGGCCGCTGGCAAGACAAGCCGGCCGACCTGATCGTCTGGAGCGGCGACCGGCCGGCCGGCCTGACCTGGGCCAAGCTCGGACCCAAGGGCCAGATGAAGGAGGTCCCGCAAGCCGGGGTCGAGGGCAAAGGCAGCGCCATGGAGATCCACATCGACGGCGAAGGCTGGCGCGGCGGCGGACTGAATTGGAAGGGCTGGTATCCGGAGACCGACTGCGACGACGCTTCGGGGTATACCGCCCTGGTCTTCTATATCCGGCAGATCACGAAGGTGGAAGACGCCGACCTGGCGATCGGCCTGGTCGATAACATCAAGCGCAAGGCGGAGGAAAAGGCTTCCAACGCCGTTAACGTCGTGGGCGACGGCGGCCTGGAGCGGATCGACGGCCAGTGGCGGCGCGTGGTTCTGCCGCTCAACCTGTTCACGCACAATATGCCGCTGCAACTCAGCAAGCTGTGGGAGATTGACTTTTCGAACTTCGGCAATCAGGAGTTGACCTTCCAGGTCGACCGCATCGGTTTTGCCCTGGAGCACGTCGATCCGCCGCGTTTCAAGAGCGGGCCCGCGTACCATGCCAAGGCCCGTGTTGCGGCGGACGAAACGCTGCACGCCATCAACGACGGCATTTACGGCGTTTGCGGGTTGCCGCGCGAGAAGCTGATCGAGTACCGCATACCCATCACGCGCTGGGGCGGCAACCCGTCCACGCGCTACAATTGGGAGTTGGGTGTCGACAATGCGGGCAGCGACTGGTTCTTCACCAACCGCGGCAAGCCGCTGGCCCGGCTCAGCGAAAGCGGGTACGTGGCCCACATCGACGGCAACCAGGTCTTGGGAGCGACCACTTACCAGACCGTGCCCATGATCGGCTGGGTGGCCAAGGATGCTTCCAGCTATGGCTTCTCGGTGGCGAAGTACGGCCCGCAAAAGGGCGCCGAGCCCGGCAAACCGGACGTGGGCAACGGCCTGCTGCCGGGCGGCGGCAAGCTGACGGGCAACGACCCGCGCGATACCTCCGTGCCCGCTCCGCCGCAGTTCGTCGGCCGGGCCGTGCGCTACGTCGTCCGGTTCGCCGGCAAGGCCGACGGTTCGGACGGCAAGCCGGGCGTGAAGTACTGGGCCCTCGACAACGAGCCGATGCTCTGGCACGCCACGCACCGCGATGTCTTTCCCGAGCCCTTGGGTTACGACGGACTGTGGAAGCGGACCGTGGCCTACGCCGAAGCCGTCAAGGCCGCCGACCCAACGGCCAAAGTGGCCGGCTTTTGCAGTTGGGGCTGGACCGACCTCTGCTATTCCGCCAAGGATGCCGGCACAGATAACTACCACACCAAGACCGACTGGCTGGCGCACGACAAGATGCCGCTGGCCGAGTGGTTCATCAAGCAATGCGGCGACTACAAGAAGAAGCACGGCAAGCCCTTGGTAGACGTTATGGACATCCATTGGTATCCCCAAGGGCAGATCAAGGGCAAAGGCGCGTACCTTGGCCAGGGCCTCAACCCAGAGCTGAACGCTTACCGCCTGCGTGCCACCCGCGACTTGTGGGACCGCAGCTACGAGCAGGAATCGTGGATTCGCAACACGGATTGTTATTCGCCCGTGGCCCTTATCCCCCGCGTCCGCGAGTGGATCGACAAGCACAACCCGGGCATGGAAATCTGCCTGGGCGAGTACAATTTCGGCGGCGGCGACAACGTCACCGGCGGGCTGGCCCAGTGCGACGTGTTCGGCATCCTGGCCCGGGAGTCGGTCGATCTGGCCTTCATCTGGTACTCGCCCACCGGGAGCCAGCAGTGGGCCTGGCAACTTTTCCGCAGTTACGACGGCCGCGGCAGCGGCTTCGGCGAGAACCTGCTGGCAGCCCGGAGCGACAGTCCTGATCTCTCGTTGTTCGCGGCCCGGCGTGCGGCCGATAGCGCCGTGACCGTCGCCGCCGTCAATAAGAACCTCCACGGCTCCTGCCTGCTGACTCTCGATGTGGGCGCGCTACGGGGCAACATGCGGGTATGGCGATTCGATCAGGACACGGCCGAGAACGTCAAGGAAGCGGCGGAATTGGCGCGGCCGGTGGCCGGACCGCTGGAGCTCGACCTTCCGGCAGCCAGCGCCAGCATGATCGTCATCGCGCCCTCCGGCAAGACAATCGCACCGTAAACTCGCGGGCTTACCGCTCGTTGCGGAATTCCGCCCTCCGCCCTCAGCGCCTAGTTTTCGGTGTTCGGTTTTCAGTGTTCAGTGTTCGGCGATCGGGCCCTGCTGAAAACTGAACACTGAACACTCCTCCCTCCTGCCTCCGTCCCCCTCCCCTCGCCCCTCACCCCTCACCACTCCTCCCTCGCCACTTTGCTCGTCGAACGCCTCGGGACACCTTTCAGAACTTACGCTGATCGACAAGTCTGTAACCCGTGTGCCGGCTTGCATTAGCAATTCGGCCGGCGAGCGTAAAATTATACGTCTTGTGGGGTACGTGTTCGACTGGCGCCCTTTCTTGCCCCAAAATGGCCCGCCGGTCGCTCCGAGGGTGGGGCCACGGATGAAACACGGATTGAACACGGAAAGGATGGCCGGACATGGGGCAAACGAGAGAACAGACTATTCTTGTCCGTGTTTCTTCCGTCTTCAATCCGTGGCCATCCCCATCTCTCGCCCTTCATCCCTCCGCCGCCCGCCCTATCTGGGCGCATCTGTGAAATCTGTGGATGAGCGGTGGTCCACAGATCAACACAGATGAACACAGATTGACGACCGGCACAGGTTCCGCCCTCCGCCCTCGGTTGTAAGTGCTCGGTGTTCCGGTTCATGCTGAAAACTGAACACTCAAAACTGAAAACGCCTCTGTCCGCCTTCCGCCCTATACTGTACAACTGTATCATATATGCCGGCCAAATGCAATACTGCTTTTTTCCCCATGCGAGGGCCGGGCCGCGGCGGAGAGGCAAGGCGGCGGACGGCTGCGGCACCGCAAACCCATTTTTTGGGCCTCAATTTGTCTAAAAAACCACCCAGCAGAGTTAGACAAAGCGGGAAGGAACCGTTTTTCCGAACGGCGGGACTGTTGACACCAGATGTGGGGCAATCATACTGAGTGTCAGAAATATCCCTTTGCCCTTCCTGGCCAAGACAGCCGAGGCAGCGCAGTGCCCTGACAGTTCGACCCGGCGTCTCTCGATGTCTCGGGATGTGCTCTTGTAGTGGCTCGCATGTTGCGGGCCACGTTCCCTGAGTGTTGTGCGATGGGATTGTTGTGGCGTTGTGGTGTTACATTTAAGGGCGAGCAATCGCCCGCAGTTTCAGAGGGAGGTGTGAAATGAAAACGTTCATCGCAGGTGTGATAGGATTGTTGGCTGTGGCGTGGTGCGGTTCGCTGCGAGGAGAGGTCGTCAGTATTGACTTCGGTTCGGATTTGGGGACATACTTCCAGACGGTGTCGGATTGCGGCCTCTTTGCAGTCACTTCCTGCGGCTCTGGTCTGGACATCTCTAAGGCAGCGGATGGTAGAACCGCACAGCGGGACCAGGCGATTGGTGGCGGCGCCTATTCGCTCTTCAAAATGGTCGGCGATTTCTCCGTAACCGTTGATTACGCTCTGCTCGACTTTCCGAAGCCCGATGCTGGGTCCAATGAAGCTCACCTCAGTATGTGGGGGACAACGCCAGATTGGTGCGAGATGGATCTAGGTCGTTGGTTATGTTTCTATGGGGACAACTTCTTCAAGGACTACTCCATTTCTACCCCAGCGTATGCCTCTGACACGGCTGGTCGGATGCGGGTCCAACGTGTGGGCTCGACCTGGACATCCTCGTTCTGTCCCGCCGGAGAAACTTCCTTCACAACTATGGGCACGATAACGGGCTGCAACACCGAGCCGATGTGCGTTCAACTTAACGCCGTCGAGGATAGAGAGACGCCGCTGCTGGGAGCGGGCCTTCGATCTGACACGTCGTTGGATGTCCGTTATGATAACCTCGTGATTCAAGCAGATGGATTTGAGGGTAGTATTCCTAGTCGCGGTAGGGACCGCCCTTGCGGGCGGCCCCCCGCACAGATCCGTACGTGAAGCACTACCTCATACGGCTCTTACCTCGGGTAATGACGATCAGCAACGCGGCGAGAGGTTCGCTTCGC
>JBEKTY010000262.1:0-8051 GCA_049515555.1 Thermoguttaceae bacterium | reverse complement strand
GGCACGATCGATGAGGATGAAATGAAGTTCCTTGAGGGATTGACCAAGTGGATGGACGTGAACAGCGAGAGCATTTATGCAACTCGCCCGTGGCGCGTCTACGGCGAGGGCGAGACCGACAGCGCGGGCAAGTTCGTCAACAACGGGCGGGACCGCCCCTTTGCCGGCAGCGATATCCGCTTCGTCCGCAAGGGCGACGTCTTGTACGCGACGTTTCTGGCCTGGCCCGGCCAACGGGCGATTGTCCGGTCGCTTGCCAGGTCCGCTACCAACGGCAACGTGACCAAGGTAAGCCTGCTTGGCTACCCGGGTAATCTGAAATGGAAACAGACGAAAGACGGCTTGGAGGTCGCCATGCCCGTCGAAAAGCCTTGTGCGCACGCCTTCGTGCTTAAGATTGTCGGAAAGGAATTGACCGCGTACGACTGAGGAATCGGTCAACATCACACATCATGGGAAAAAGAGCGGTGAATACGAAAAGCTTCTTGATCTACATGACTCCTCTGGCAGTTACGTTGGCTGCGCCCGTCGTGCTGGCAGCGGATGCCGGCACGGAGAAATACTCGATTGCCGAAGGGAAGTTCCAACCAACTTGGGAGTCGTTGAAACAGTACCAGTGTCCCGAGTGGTT
The DNA here is from genome assembly GCA_049515555.1 of Thermoguttaceae bacterium. GTDB lineage: Bacteria > Planctomycetota > Planctomycetia > Pirellulales > Thermoguttaceae > JBEKTY01. The sequence continues at coordinate 7,420 of JBEKTY010000262.1, read as the reverse complement.
CCGCGACGCGAAGTTCGGCATCTGGGCGCACTGGGGCGTGCAGTGTGTACCGGCGCAGGGTGATTGGTATGCCTGGCACATGTATCGGCCGGGCGACCGAGAGTTCCAGTACCATCTCGACCATTACGGCCATCCCGCGAAGTTCGGTCTGAAGGATCTCTGCAACGCCTGGAAGGCGGAGAAGTGGGACCCCGAGAAGCTGATCCAACTCTACAAACGGGCCGGGGCGAAGTACTTCGTCGCCATGGCCAACCATCACGACAATTTCGACAACTGGGATTCCAAGTACCAGCCGTGGAACACGGTCAACGTCGGCCCGAAGAAGGATCTGATCGGCATTTGGGCCAAGACGGCGCGCAAGGCGGGCCTGCGCTTCGGTGTGACGGTCCACAACGCACGGGCATGGGACTGGCTCGCAGCGGCCCACGGCAGCGACAAGGAGGGACCGATGAAAGGCGTGCCCTACGACGGGGCCCTGACCAAGGCCGACGGCAAGGGGCAGTGGTGGGAAGGGCTCGATCCGGCCGACCTCTACGGTCCCCACGGCGCGGCCCGCACGCCCGCGGCCCGCAAGGCTTACGAAGTCAAATGGTTCAATCGCACCAAGGACTTGGTGGATAAATATCGGCCGGATCTGCTTTACTTCGACGACATCGATTTGCCTTGCGGCGAGGCGGGAATGAACATCGCCGCGCATTACTACAATGCAAGTCTGCAGTGGAATAGGGGCCGGCAGGAGGCGATCCTGAACACCAAGCGCGCGCCGTCCGGTTGCCGTACGGCCATTCTTCTGGATATTGAGCGCGGTCAGCGCGACACCCTCGACCCTCAACCGTGGCAGACCGACACATGTATCGGTGACTGGCATTACAAGAACGACATCGGATATCGTGAGGCTAACACGATTGTCCCGATGCTCGCGGATATCGTAAGCAAGAATGGAAACCTTCTGCTGAACATCCCCTTGAAGGCCGACGGCATGCCCGATGCCAAAGAAGTGCAGATCCTTGAACAACTGAGCCAGTGGATGGCGATCAACAGCGAGTGTATTTTTGGAACGCGGCCGTGGACAACCTACGGTGAAGGACCGGCGCTGAAGTTGGGCGCCATATCGAAGGAGACGCGCTATTTCAACGGCCAGACCGCGGCGGACGTAAGGTTCACGAAGAAGGGCGATATTCTGTATGCCATTCTCCTCGACTGGCCTGGCGATGGGAAGTCCGTTGTTCGCTCGCTGGCGAAAACGAAAGGATCGGAAAGGAACAAGATATCGAGTGTAACTCTGCTTGGCTGTCCCGATAAACTGGAATGGTCGCAAACCGACAAGGGGTTGGTTGTGACAATGCCTGAAAAGAAACCCTGCGAATATGCCTATGCGCTAAGAATCAAAGGAGTGGATTTGGAGGCGGTTCCCAGCAAGACCGATCTCAGCATCTCGGCGGGAGCCGATGGGCGAATTGTCCTTGCCGCCGAAAACGCCTCCCTTTTCGGATATTCGCCGGCATTCCGCGTTCGCAACGAGGACAGAGTTATTTCCATCGGCGGATGGCTCGATTGCGACGATTATGTGACTTGGGATGTGAGAGTCGGCAAGCCCGGGAGTTATACGGTTGAAATTGAATATGGCTGTCCGAATCAATGCGCAGGAAGCGAATATACCATCGACGTGGATGGGAAGACGTTGAGTTATGCTGTGGGACCGACCGGCGACTGGGAGAAATTCAAGAAGGAAAAGGTTGGCGTGCTGAACCTGACTAAAGCCGGGGTTCAGACGCTGACCATTCGTCCGACGAAGGGTAAATGGGGCAACGGAATGAATGTGAGATCCGTCACGCTCTCGGCGTTTCCGATGGCCGGGTCTCTCACAGCGGATCGCCCAGGCTCGGTTTCCTTCACCGTGCGCCTGGCAGGCGTGATGGATTATGGGAAGGCCTACAGCGGCGGTGGCGGAACGGTTTCACAAGATGGCGCCAAAGGCACGGTTATCGGCCAAATCCGTATCGAAGCGGTCACGCCGGGTGAGCTGGTGCTTCAAGGAAAGGTGGAAAGTGGAGTGATCGGCTATCAGGTCCGCCTGCGTGTGTTGGCCAAGGGTGGCACGCTACGCATGGAAGGCGACCGAATCCGCGTTGAGGGAGCCGATTCGGCGGTGCTGCTGGCAGCCGGCACCAACTTCAAGAACTTCCAGGATGTCACCGGTAATCCGGAGCCCTTGATTCAGGCACAATTGAGCAAGAGCGTGAAGAAGTCCTATGCGAAGTTGCGCGCGGAACACATCAAAGATTACCCGCGGCTATCCAACCGCGTGTCGCTGACTCTGCCAAAATCGGCCACGAGCGATTTGCCGACCGACCAGCGGTTGGCGGCGATGAAAAAGAGTCAGGACGATCCGGCGCTCGCGGCGTTGCTCTTTCATTTCGGTCGCTACCTGGTTATCAGCAGTTCGCGGCCCGGCAGCCAGCCGCCCAACCTGCAAGGCATCTGGAACGGCGACCGCAACCCGGCCTGGGACTCGAAGTTCACGACCAATATCAACCTCCAGATGAACTATTACCCGGTGGACGTCGCCAACCTCGGGGAGTGCATCGAGCCACTGCTGGGTTTCTGCGAGGATCTGACCGTGACTGGCGGCTGGGCCGCCAAAGAATGCTTTGGCGCGCGGGGCTGGACTTTGAGTTTCAACACCGACCTTTGGCGGGGCGTCTGGCCCAATGGGGGCGAAATCTCCTTCTGGAGCACCTGGCCGACCGGCGGCGCCTGTGGAAGACCAACGACGGCGGGAAGACGTGGATCAAGCTGGATCTTGACGGTGACTTCGACGGAACTGGCCCTTCGGCTCTGTGCGGCGAGATTGTGGCGTTCGACCTGCGGACACCACAGACCGTCTATGTGGGTTGCGAATCCAAGGGCTTCTTCAAGAGCACCGACGGCGGTGCGACATGGAAGCGGTTGGGGCTGGCAGGCGAACGCGTCACGACGGTGACGGTGTGGCCGTGGGAGCGGTACTATCCCGCCCTGGCCAAGGGCATGACCCATCTCTGCGTCACCACCTGCCCCGACCGCTGGATGACTTTTCTCGGGCGGGGAAATCCCGGCGTCGCCACGCCGGAGACTGTGGCGCGGAGTTACGTCTCCAATGACAATGTCCAATCCCTGACCGTGTTGGACGAACGCAGCGATACCGGGTTCCACAACGCCGCATTCGACAAGTCGCTTCAGGGCACGCGGGAAATCAGTTATGCCACCACCCATGGCTACCAGCACAACTCCGGCGGCCACATGTCGCTCTTTCCCGCGGAGGAGAATCTGGAATGGCTTCGACCGTTCACGGCGCTGGGCACGACGGCTGCGGGCGATCGCCGCAGCGGCCGCTTCCTCACGCAAGCGCTCGATCCGGCGGTGCGGAGACGCCTCTCCCTATGCCAGTCGGGATGGGGGATGGATTGGTCGTGGCTGCCGGCCAACGGCTCGGCGCCCCAGGGTGGTTTGATCGCTGCCTGCGGGGATCATAACCAAGGGGACAAGTGGTGGTTCGTATATACGGACGGTCTCTATTATTCGCCGGACGGCGGTGCGAGTATGGCCAACATCATGGACGGGTCGGGCAGACAATGACCGTCTCATTGGTCTTGCCATCCGCAGGAACTGAGAACGCATGAGTGGGCAATTGAGGCTCGCGCGGCTCAAGGAACGAGGGCAACCATCGGGAGCCCGATTCCCGAGAAAAGACGTTGCGACTGTTCCGCACGCAGTCCTGCATCTGCTATTCCAATTCGGTTTCGTGAGGCCGGGGTCGTGGAAGGCGCGCCGGACACCAGGTCGTGACGCGTGGCAGCGAAGCGGATGTCGTCGGCAAGGTGATGCTGGCCGCGGTCCGCGGCGGTCGACGACGAAACGGAAATGGCCAAGGTCGCCAAGGCCAGGATACGGGCTAGAATGTGGAGTTCTTTCATGGGATGATTCTTTCTTGGTTTCACTTCCAACCCAAATGTTTCACGACATCGCATCGCGGGGCCATTCATAGCCTTTTGCCACAGCAGGTGATCGCCGAATTGTGACATTGATTTCGTCATGGGCTGGATGCCTTCTTGAACTGGACGACCAGCATGGCCGCAAGGATCAACGCGCAACCGAGCAACTGCCGCGAGGTCAGCACTTCGTTGAGCAACAGGTATCCGAAGAGGGCCGCGAAGACGGCCTCCATGCTGAGAATAATGGCTGCGTCGGCCGCCGGTGCGTGCTTCTGTCCGACTGCTTGAAGCGTATAGCCGATGGCCACGGAAAAGACGCCCACATAGACGATGGTCCACCAGCAGACGGCCAACCCTGGCAACGTATCGGCTTCCAGGGCCAGTCCGATGACGACATTCAACACCCCGGCGACGAAGTACTGACCGACAGAGAACAAGAGCACATCGACATGCTTCACCGCTCGGCCGACGACCGTGACGTGCAGCGCCCAAAGCACGGCGCCGACGATCTCCAGTGCGTCGCCGTAGTGAACCTGGAACTGGTCGTCGACGCCCAAGAAGTAAACGCCCAAGGTTGCAATCAGGGCCCCGGCCCACGTTTGCCAACCGATTTTTTGCCTCCATCCGACGAACATCACGACGGGCACCAGGACGACATACAGCCCGGTGAGAAAGCCTGCATTGCCGGCTGTGGTCCATTTCATGCCTGCCTGCTGACAGACCGAGGCTCCTACCAGCAGGCTCCCGGCGATCGATGCCCAGCGGAAGAAGTTCATGCACGGCAATCGGAACGGCCGCACCCAGGGAAGCAGGATGATTGCTCCCAGCAGGAAGCGCAGGCCGTTGAAGAGAAAGGGCCCCAGGTGCCCCGCTGCCACGCGCTGCGGCACGAAGGCGCTGCCCCACAGCAGGGCCGCGAGCAAGAGCAGCGCATCCGAACGGAATCGCAGGCTTTGCGGTGAGCGATTGGTAATGATCCGAACCTTTCACTTCGCTGCGGACACACGGATGACCATGCAACTGTGGCGCGGGATCTCTGCCGAGAAATCATCGGCCTGTGTGCCAAGATCCTTTTGACGCCACAGATCGCGGACCCGCTGGAGGCCCTTCAACTTCAGTTCGCTCCAAGTTGTGGAAACCCGCACGGTCTCGTCGCCGAGGTTGAACAAGCCGACCGCCATGGAACCGTCCGACATCTCCTTCGCATAGACCTTGGTCTCGCCGCGGGTCGCGATGCAGCTTGCCATGCGGCCCAGCGGATCCTGGTCGACTTCGATAATCTCGTCGTTGCAGAGCAGGTTGTGCGTGAACGCATCGATCTTCGTCAGGTCGTTGCCCAAAATCAGCGGGGCTGCCAGGATACACCAGAGGCTCACCTCCGTATACTGCTCGTCGTCGTCGAGATCGGTCCATTTATACCCCATGTAGCCCACGGTCATCATGTCAGGATCGTTCCAGCAGCCCGGTTTGACATAGGGTTCATGTCCGCCTTGTTGGAAGCCGATCCCGGCCATACTGCCCCAGGAGCCCCCAATGTCGCCCGTGGTGCGCCAAGTGTTGCCATGGACCTCGGAGGCCCATTCCCAAACATTCGCCATTCCATACTGGCACATGCTAAAGACGATATCCCGGTTCTGGGCGCGAAGGCATTTGTCCATCAGCGGGTTCGCCAATCGTGGATGAGGGCGCTAAGCAGGGGGGCGTATCCGGCGGCGCGGCCGACGTTGGATTCGCCCTGGTACCAGATGGCGCCGCGCAGGGCAAACGGAATCAACGGATTGATCTTGCCGTTGAACAGGGCGCTGGCGGTATTGTTCATCTGGGCCTGCGGTGCTTTGGGCAACGACGCGCGGGCCTCGGGGGTCAGGTCCGGGAAGCGGGCTTCCAGGCGATAACGCCAGGTGTCGTCGGTCGTGGCCTGGTCGGCGATGTCGAGGATCTCCTTCGGCTTGCGCCACATCAGCCCGTCCTCGGTGTGGGAATGAACACGCAGGGCGATCACGTTGCGGCCGGCCTTCACCAACGAGCCCGGCACGTTGTAATACGCCCACCAGGTGAAGAATCGTGGCGGCTTGGGCCAGCAGGGCTTCAGTTCCTGGCCGTTGAAATAGGGCGTAACGTCCTCGCTGTAGCCGACGAAGCCGTAGACCGCGCCCTTGCCCGCCTTGTCAGCCGGGATGTCCACCGTCTTACGCAGCCAAATGATGCAGCCGCCCTTCAAGCCCAATTGCCGCCACCAGACGGGGGCCGGGCAAGTCTGCCAATCCGAATCATTGAAATCCTCTTTCGCCCAGCCTTTTCCAAAACCGACATTGCCCGCGTCGCCGGCCCCGTACTTCGCTTCCCATTCCGGCAGGGCTTTCTGGAACGACTTTGCATCCTCCTCGAAATGCGCCATGGCGTCGATCTGCCGCTCGGAGTAGTCCTTCAACAGCGGCGAGGCCGCCTGCGCCTCCCGACTCAGCCAGGATTCCGCCTGGGTGCCGCCGACGCTGCTGTGAAGAATGCCGACGGGCACCCCAAGTTCGCGGCGCAGCTCCTCGGCGAAGTAATAGCCGACCGCGGTGAAGCCGGGTGCGGTCTTGGGCGAGCTGACCTGCCACCGGCCCTTGACAGCGTCCTGCGGCGTCAGCGCGCCTTCGTTCTCCACCGTGAAGCAGCGCAATTCCGGATGATCAGCCGCCGCGATGGCCTTGGCGTCATACTTGGGCGAGAGGGTGTAGCCCATGTTTGACTGGCCGGAGGCCAGCCACACCTCGCCGACCAGCACATCCGCAATCACCGTGCGGTTCACTTTCATCAGTCGTGGCACTGCGCTGGCGGACATCGCCTCTAGCTTGACAAGCCACTTCCCGTTCGCATCGGCAGTGGCCGTCTTGTTCTGTCCGGCAAATTCGACCGTCACTTTATCGCCTGCATTTGCCCACCCCCACACGGGAACGGACATGTCGCGTTGGAGGACCATGTGGTCGGAAAAGACAGCGGCGAGTTTCAGTTCGGCGGCGCGCAACGCGGCCGGTGGCGCCAGCAGCCCGGCGGCGGCGCAGACTATGAGAGCGTGTCGTGTTGTTCTGTTCATCGTGGGGATCTGCTTTCGCGCCAGGTGAGTAACCATGTGGCTCTTGGCAACCGGACGACTCATCAGCCCCCCATTATAGTCGCGACAAAGTCCTTGTCACAAACGGTTCCATTAACAGGCACATGGGTAGTATTTCGGGGGTCCTACAGATCGACGGCAGATCTTACTGACCGCTGCGCAGTCAGTGTTGCCTTTCGCTCCGCGAAAGCCGCAACTTTCGCGGAGCGAAAGGCGACATAAGGTAACTCTACCCTCCAGTTGCATAACGCAGTGACGGTTCGGAAGGCTTTTGCGGCTTATCTTCGGCAAATTCAGAGGTTGTCCTTGTTGTGTCTGTCGATGCGAGACTTCACCATCGGTGCGATCTGCA
>JBEKTY010000261.1:0-8106 GCA_049515555.1 Thermoguttaceae bacterium | reverse complement strand
AAGGTGTCCGAGGAAGCAAAGGCGAGCGTCCGGCTGTTGCGACATACCGTCCTACCCAAGTGGAACTACACCATTCGCCACCACAACCCAAACGGCTAAGTTATTTCTTAACAGCTTCTAAGTCAGAAAAGGAGCAAAGCCAACGTGGCATAAGGTTCCTCGGTGCTCTAGGACGCGCAAAGACTGAGGCAGCATCGCTCAAGAATGAGCAATTGCCGACCGTCATCGCCGAAGAAATCTCGCCGTTCTCTGAATTGAATGCAATGTGCGAAATTGCTTCCATCTCCCTCCCTGATATTTGGGACTTCTGGGCGGCGCACTGTCGAGATATATGCCACATTGGTGCCCGTCTGCGCATTGCTCTTCGTTTGTTCAAAGCTGATCTTGCACCGGCAAAGGCTCTGGGTAGGAACGCGGTTGACGCCTTCTTGCGGATAGCTTTCGCGCCTAAGTATCCCCCGGGCTATCTCCTCGCAGACGAAGTCAGCCAGGAGGCAAACGGCGCACCGCCGCGCGACGCAGCACCCTCCGAAGATGAAACAAACCTCACAGAGCGGCTAAAGGCAGCAACTTACGAGGACATTCTGAGGGAAGCGGCGGCGGACACCCTAGATCAGTTCCTTACTGACCTTTACCCAATGGACTACAACAATCCCGATTGGCGAGAACTGCTGCGGAAATGCGAAGAACTCGTGGAAAGCGGGCGTCTCGAAGCGAAGTTTCAAGAGCACTACGCAAGCAAGGCCCCTATTTTTCTCGATGGGCCAGCAAGAATTACGCTTCTCGGTCAGGAGCATCTTGCGAAAAGTGAACGGGAATCTATCGAACAGGGCAGGTCCGCCAAGCCGCAACAAGTCAAGCTGCGGTCAGCGAAAAAACGAAATCGCGGCCGTCCAGTTGACACGGATAGGAAAGATGACAAGCGAATTTACGAGGCGTGGAAGACGCGACAGTACAAGACCTATGCCGACTGCGGGCAGGCACTGGGCAAACCGGAACGGGAAACGTATCTAGCCATCGAACGCCACCGGGCACGACTGAAGCGAGGGTCTCGCAAGCGGAAGTAGCGCCGGACAAAATCGCCGCGACACCTTGTCAATAGGTCTTGGATTTATTCCGTCCGGCGACTCAGAGGCGTTTTTCCCCGGAAATTCGGGGCTCTTTTACACATTAGCCGCGATCTACTGCGCGCCGGACAAAATCAGTTCTGTATCACCTTCCTGTCCGCCGCAGACAATCACAGTGAACGCGGCGAGCACTTGGTGTGCTAAGCAGGAAGGAGGTGGGTAATGAGGAGGGTCGAGGGCCTCGCCTGATGCGGTCGCCGTAAGGCGAGGCCAAGAAAAGCCAGTCCCCGCGGGCCAAGGGATTACAGCCATGGTCCCGCGGGGGCGAGGCGACCGTCTTTCGCGGAAGGCGTCCCGCGTCTTGGCTGGCGCAGCGGCCTTATAATCTGCCGGAGGGGTCCGCGCCTGCGCGGTCGGGGTCGTAACCCTCTCTCCGCTAGTGGGCGTTCTTTATCTGGCGTTTGGTGGCAGCCAGGAGCAGGGGCGCCCACGTTGCCAAATCCATCCCGGTGCCTGCGCCATGTTCCCGGCCCACTACAGGTTCTGCTGGCGGACCCGGGACGCAGAGGCGGGCCGGACCCGGCTGCCGGCCGCGATGGCTGCGGGGGTGACGGGCGGCCCGATGAGCTTTGAGCAGCTTTTCGACGCCGTGATGGGCGGCGGGTACGCGACGGCAGCTTGACAGAAACCCTGATCGGGGGAAAATGAAAGCCGGCGGGGGCAAACCGCCGGCTTCTTTCTTGGTGCCGCTGGGGCGACACTGGCGCTCGGACTACCGCCGTTGTACGCGCTCTGGCCGTTTGTGCAACGGGAGGGTGGGCAGTGGAGAGAGTTCTTGCTAGGGTCGGCTGGAGCGTTGCCCTCCTTGCTGGGCTGCTCTTGATTGCGGTACATTCCGAAAAGGTATCCCCTATGTACCTTCACATTGCTGCCGGTGTGGCGATTACGCTGGGTGTGCTTGGGTTGATCTTTGACTTCAAGCCCTGGCGGTGGCGTATCTTTGCGGGCCGTGCCAAGCAATCGTGGAATCGTGTCGGCTCACTCGGGGAACTGGCCGTTGCTTGGAAATCTTCGCAGCCCGACGACCGGCATAGAGCATTGGGCGTTCGCTACCCAGAATGGCCGATCATCGCTGACACAGCCCCGGGCGTAGTGGGCTTCACTGACTGGACGGAAGAGGCATGGAACAAGCTTGATAATTGGCTTATCTCGCACGGGTACGCCGACGATTATGTCCTCGCCGAGTACCTTCCCCGATCCACGGTTGTAAAGGCCCTCCGCAAGGGCCGATAGAGCGTTTGCCGTCCACTGCCACCCTTAACGCCGTAGCCGCCGCGACCGTTCTGGCTTCCGTTGAGTTAGTCAAGCCCGCTGCCGCAATGACAGCACTTACTTGCGCCAGGATTGACGGTTCCTAGACACTCTGGGCATTTCTCCGGCTTCCCGGCTTTGATCTTCCGAACCCGGTAGCTAGCATCAAGGTACTTTGCAAGGAAATAGATCGCGAAAACGGCGATGATCCACCCAGCCGCTCCTGCGCTATCACACCAATACACTACGAGCCATAGCAGGGCGGCCGCGAGCACTACCGGCAATAAGATCGAAACGGCAAAACGTCTGGTGTTCATTCCAAACAACCTACATCGGAGGACGCCGGGTAGTCAAGGTTGCGGGCTGGCTTTTCGCTCTTTTCCCTATACTCCGGGAAAATTCCGGCCAAACTGTACCACTACCGGCCCCCGGCTGCGCTGGACACGAGGGGGACGATTTGATAACATGGAACGATGGAGGGAGCCTGGATCGGCTTCAGGCTTGCCTTTAGGGCGTGGGAAGGAATCCACCGGGGGGCTTTCCCCATTTTCGCCCGGCGGAACGGAACTTGCCTCTCTTCGATTCAGAAAACCCGGCCGACCGGAACGATCGTGTCCACCTCTGAGCATCGCTCCAAATTCCAAGACCGGCAGGATGATCTCCAGGCCGAGCAGCCGGGGACGTTGAGCGAGCGGGTTCTGGCATTGCGCCTGCCGCGGCAGGCGGCCTCGGCCCGATCGCCCGGCGCCACGCTGGCCTGGCTGGTGGCCGGTTCACTGGCGGTGGTCGTGGCAATTTTGGCCTATCTGCTGCTGAAGCAACCGCGGCCGGAATTAGCGGTGGCCCCGCCGCCGGCGGCCGGCGCCGACCCCGAGCCGGCCGTGGCCGCCTCGGGCAGCATCGCCCTGGACTCGAAGGGTTACGTCATTCCGGTTCGGCAGATCCTGGTCAGCCCGAAGGTCAGCGGGATGATCATGAAATCCTATATTCTCGAAGGGCGGCGGGTCGTCAAAGGCGAGGTGCTGGCCGAATTGGAGGACATAGACTACCGGGCCGATCACACCCGGGCGGTGTTCGCCTTGGAGTCGGCCCGGCAGCGGCTTTCGGAACTCGAGACCAGCCGGCCCAAGGAGATCGGCCAGGCCGAGGCCGAGATGCAGGAGTCCCGGGCCCTGTTGGTGCAGCTAAAGTCGGATTACGAGCGCAGCCGCGAGCTTTTTGCCCACAAGGCCGTGGCCCAGTTGGACTACGAGCTGGCCGAGAGCAAGTACCTTTCGACCGAGCAGAAGGTGAAGGGGCTGGACTTCGCCTTGCGGCTCATGGAGAGCTCGCGGGAGAAGCGCATCGCGGCCGCCAAGGCCGACGTCGAAGCCGCCCAGGCCGACCTGGTCAAGGCCAAGTGGCGACTGGACAACTGCATCATCCGCGCGCCGGTCAGCGGCACGATCCTCAAAAAAAACGCCGAGGAAGGCAACATCGTCAACCCCATCGCCATGAACGGCTCCTTCAGCCTCTGCGACCTGGCCGACCTGGCCGACCTGGAGGTCGAGTTGACGATCCAGGAGCGGGACATCAGCAAGGTATCCGTGGGCCAGAAGTGCCAGGTCCGCGCCGAGGCCTTTGCCGACCGCATGTACCAGGGCGTCGTGTCGCGGCTGATGCCCATCGCCGATCGCGCCAAGGGGGCCATTCCCGTCCGCGTGAAGGTCATCGTGCCGCGGGAAGAGGAAGGGGTGTACTTGAAGCCCGAGATGAGCGCGCTGGTCTCCTTTCTCGCCGAGCGGTCGCCGGGGGCGGCGAACTGCCCGGGAAAAAAGGCCGCTGCCCACCCCGCCGACCCGGGCCGGCCGCGAGTAGCACAGGAGCATCCCGCAAAGTAGGGCGCGTCGAGCAAAGTAGGGTGGGTCGAGCCAGAGCGAGCCCCACCAGGGAACAGAACAAGGCCATTATGGAATCCGCCCCCGGACCCAACGGAATGATCGTCCGCCTGCGCGGCGTGCACAAGTATTTTCGCCGCGGCAGCGAGCGGCTGGACGTGCTCAACGACCTCACGCTCGACGTGGCCGAGGGCGAGTTCTTCGGCCTCATGGGGCCCAGCGGCTCCGGCAAGACCACGCTTCTGAACCTCATCGCCGGGCTGGATACGCCCAGCGCGGGCGAAGTCTGGGTCGGCGGCCAGGCGATATCGAGCATGTCGGAAGGGCAATTGGCCCACTGGCGGACCAAGCACGTGGGGTTCATCTTCCAGTTCTACCACCTCCTGCCCGTACTGACGGCCTATGAGAACGTGGAGCTGCCGTTGCGGCTGCTGCGATTGTCGGCCGCCCAGCGCCGGCGGCAGGTAATGACGGCCCTGGAGCTGGTGGGCCTGGCCGACCGCCTGCGGCATCGCCCGGGGCAACTCTCCGGCGGCCAGCAGCAGCGGGTGGGCATCGCCCGGGCGATCGTCACCGACCCCACCTTGATCGTGGCCGACGAGCCCACCGGCGACCTCGACGCCCGCAGCGCCGACGAGATCCTCGATCTGCTGGGCGAGCTGCGAAAGTCGCTGGCCAAGACGATCCTCCTGGTGACGCACGATCCCCGCGCCGCCCGCCGGGCCGATCGCATCCTGCACCTCGAAAAAGGACAACTCGTCGAGCAGGCCGACCCGCAGGCGGCTAAACCATGACTGGAGTCTGCCAAGTTGCGGCGAGGACTACACACGCGGTCCCCCTCTCCCTCCGGGAGAGGGCCGGGGTGAGGGGAGCCTGCGTTAGTCACGAGAACCGGAGAGGCAGAATCTTCACCCATTCCCCCTCACCCTAACCCTCTCCCGGAGGGAGAGGGGACCGACCAATCCGCAATTTGTGAAGGTCCACTCATAAGCCATGAAACTCCTCCCGCTGATCTTCAAGAATCTCTGCCGCAATCCGCTGCGCTCGGTGCTCACGGCCCTGGGCACGATGATGCTGGTGTGCGTGGTCACGCTGGTCTGGTCGGTGCTGTGGTTCATCGACCGCGTGACGACCGAGAAGAACGAGAACCTGAAGGCCATCGTCACCGAGCGCTGGTCGATCCCCAGCCGTCTGCCGCTGTCTTATGCCGCGTCGCTGGCGGAGGGCGCGGCCCAGAAGCCCGGCGACGTAAAGCCCGCCGACTCGATGACCTGGCAGTTCTACGGCGGAAGTCTGGACCCTCAGAAGCTGACCCGCGAGAGCATGATCTTCGGCCTGGCCTGCGATCCGGAGAAACTGGCCACGATGATGGACGGCCTGGACGAGCTTTCGACGGCCGAGTCCGCCGAGCTGCAGCGCGGCATCCAGGCCCTGAAGGCCAAGCCCTCCGGCATCATCCTGGGGCAGAACCACCTGCTGAACCTGAACAAGATGATCGGCGACGTCCGCGACACCGACCTGCGGCACTTCCTGGGCAAGAAGTTCACGCTGTACGGGTTTGCGACCTTCAAGGAGCTGGACCTGGAGTTCGAGGTGGTGGGGGTCTTCCCGCCGGGCCGCTACGACAACTTCGCCGCCTTCAATCGCGACTATTACAACAACGCCCTGGACAGCTTCCCGCAGACCCACGGCGGGCGAAAGCACCCCTGGGCCGAGCGCAGCCTGAGCCTGGTGTGGCTGAAGCTGCCCGACATGACGGCCTTCCACCGCGTGGCGGCGCAGATCAGCCAGTCGCCGCTGTACGCCGATCCGCCGGTGAAGTGCGAGACGGCCTCCTCGGGCATGGCCGCCTTCCTGGATAGCTTCCGCGACCTGCTGTGGATCATGCGCCGCCTGCTGGCCCCCTTCTGCCTGGCCACGCTCGCGCTAGTCATCGCCAACGCCATCAGCATCAGCGTGCGGGAGCGGCGGCTGGAGATGGCCGTGTTGAAGGTCCTCGGTTTCGGCCCCAAAGAGATCCTGTCGCTGGTCCTGGGCGAAGCCCTGCTGCTGGGCACGGCGGCGGGCACGGCCAGCGCCGCCCTGACCTACGCCGGCATAAACTGGTATTATGGCGGGGTAAAGTTCCCCGTGGCCTTCTTCGGCCGCTTCCTGATCCCGGACCAGGCCCTGTGGTGGGGGGCGGGCGTCGGGGCCGCCGCGGCCCTCTTGGGCAGCCTGCTGCCCGCCTGGTCGGCCAGCCGCGTCAAGCCGGCCGAAGTCTTCGCCAAGGTAGCATAAGCCAGTTTTCCGTGTTCGGTGTTCAGTTTTCGGTAAACAAGACCGAACACCGAACACCGAAAACTGAACACTGAACACCGAAAACTGAACACTGAAAACCGTATGGTCTGGAAACTACTGGCCCTGGCGGGCGCAACGGTGCTCGCCCTGCTGGCGATCAACCGCGTGCCGCTCACTTACACCCTCCGCAATTTGAGTGTCCGCTGGGTCACCACGCTCTTGACCGCCTTGGCCTTCACCTTCGTCATCGGCCTGTTGGTGGTCATGCTGGCCTTCACCAACGGCATGCGGCGAATGACCGAGGGCACCGGTCAGCCGGGCAACGTGCTCGTGCTGGCCGAAGGCTCGACCGACGAGTCGTTCAGCAATTTAAGCGTCAGCGATCTGGCCGAGATCGAGCACCTGCCGCAGGTCGAGCGCGATTCCCGCACGGGCCGGCCGCTGGCCAGCCGCGAAACGTACCTCATCGTCAATCAGCCGCTGCCGCACGCCACGGCCAGCGGGGCGCAGCGGCGATTCCTCCAGTTGCGCGGGATCGAGGACCCGGCCGTGGCCGTCAAGGTGCATGAGGTGGAGCTGCTGCCGGGCGGCCGCTGGTTCTCCGAGGCGGGGGTCGCGGAGTTGCCCGAGGCGGAGAGCGGCGCCGCCCCGGCCGTGCAAACCGTGCTGGGCGAGGGCCTGGCCCGCGTGCTGGCTGCCGACCGCACCGCCGAAGAGCGCGCCGCGGCCGCGGCCGCCGACCGCCTGGGCGTCGGCGACCGCTTCCGCCTCGGCGAGCGGACCTGGATCGTCACCGGCATCATGAAATCGGCCGGCTCGGCCTTCGGTTCCGAGCTGTGGGCCAAACGCTCGCTCGTCGGGCCCATCTTCGGCAAGGATACCTGCAGCTCGCTCCTGATCCGCACCAAAGACGCCGCGACGGCCGAGCAGCTCAAGACCTATTTGAGCTCCGAGTATAAGCAGGCCTCGGTCTCGGCCCGGCTCGAAACCGAATATTACGAAGCCCTCTCGGAAACCAATCAGCAGTTTCTCGTGGCCATCATTTTCGTTACCGTGGTCATGTCCATCGGCGGCGTGCTGGGAGTGATGAACACCATGTTCGCCGCCGTGAGTCACCGCATCCAGGACATCGGCGTGCTGCGGCTCTTGGGCTACAAACGCCGGCAGATCCTCGTCTCCTTCCTGCTGGAGTCGCTGGTCATTGCCCTGGTGGGCGGCCTGGCGGGCTGCGCCTTGGGCTCGCTCTCCGACGGCTGGACGGCCAGCAGCATGATGGCCGGCAGCACGGGCGGCGGCAAGTTCGTCGTGCTCCAACTCTCGGTCGACGCCCACACCTGGGCCGTCGGCGTCTGCCTCACCCTGCTGATGGGCGGACTGGGCGGCCTGATCCCCGCCCTCTCCGCCATGCGCCTCCGCCCGCTGGAAGCCCTGCGATAGGTTTCAGCAATGTAGTCCGCACACGCCGTGTGCGGAAATCCGGCACACGGCGTGTGCCGACTACAATAAATATTGCTGAAATCGTAGGGTGGGTCGAGCGCAGCGAGCCCCACCAAGAGGTTTTCCCCGATCCT
>JBEKTY010000260.1:0-8330 GCA_049515555.1 Thermoguttaceae bacterium | reverse complement strand
GTTCTCCTGGCTCTCATGGGGATGACCTCCTGTACGTGGTTCAGCGGTATCCAATACCGCTAATGTAACCACTTTTGAGGCATCCCCTCTTTCCTATCTATAGCCAACTTCGGGGCAAACCGTGTGCCAAGCCGCCGGGCCGACGCATGCGGGCCGAGCACATGTTCGTATCCAGCAGGAGGTTCATGTTTCCTCCACCTGCGGCCGCCGTTCTCGTTTCCGGCCCTCATGGCGGGAAAAGGGGCCATCGCTAATTTCCATCCCTCCATCCCTGTGATTTCCATCCAGGGAAGCCCGGGCAGCAACGCACATTACCCATCCAGCCATTACCGCCCCGTGCCCTCTTCTCACCTATTTCAACGCCCCGGGCCGGTTCGGGCCTGGAAATTTGTCGGCAAACCGGGCTTGAAAGTTGCCGGCGAATATGATATACAACTGTATAGATCCGGGCGGAGGGGAAGGGGAAGGGGAAGAGTTTTCAGTGTTCGGTTTTCAGTTTTCAGCATGGGCCGGAACACGGAAAGGTAGCGGCTCGTTGCTAGTAGCTAGTCACTAGTCACTAGCCACCAGCCACTAGCCACCACCGGGGGCAAGAACGGGCGCAAGTCGAACACGTACCTCACAAGGCGTATTATTTTACGCTCGCCGGCCGAATCGCTAATCCCAGCCAGTACACGGGTTACAGACTTGTCGATCAACGTAAGTTTCGAACGGGGTCCAGAGGCGTTCGACAAGTGGAAGGGATTATGGATTGGGGAGAAGGGAGGACGGGGGAAGGGGAACCGCCGATGAACGCTGATACACGCGAATTCGCATTCATCCGCGTTCATTCGCGGTTCCAAACCGGAGGCGGAACGATAGTCTCTCTTCACCGGGGGGTCTTTTGTCCACAGATTTCACAGATGCGCGCAGATCGGGCTAGTTGTAGAGGGCGTAAGTGAAAGCCGGCCAAAGTGTTATGTCGTCAAGGAAGGCGCAAGTCGAACACGTACCCCTGGAGACGTATGACTTTACGCTTGCCGGCCGAAGCGGTAGTGCAAGCCAATCAATGAGTTGCAGACTTGTCGATCGCGGTAACTTTTGAAAGGTACCTTGAGGCGGTTGACTGTTCGACAACTGAAGGGATTAGGGATTAGGGATTAGGAATTAGGGAGTGGGGAAATGACGCGGAGAGGGGCAGGCGCGGGAACGCGAACCTACGCCGGTGCTCTCCGTGTTTCCATGTCCCCGCGTCCCCGCGTCTCCGCGTCCCCGCGTCCCCTCACCCTCTCCCTCTCCCGTGTGCCGCAGCGGCTCGAAGGATAGGGGACCGGGCGGACGGCACACGGCGTGTGCCTACTACATTTGGGGCCGGTCGACTTCCAGGAAGCTCGGCGGGCCTTCCACCCCGGCCGTGTTGCGGACGCGCATCTCCAGGCGGTTGCGGCCGGTGTGCAGCGGCCAGGTAAAGGCCCGCGGCGAATCCTGCCAGCCCTGCCCGTCCATGCAGACCCGGAAGGTCTGGAAATACGGCGTAACGGTGCCCATCTGCACGGCCAGCTCGCCGGGCCGATCGGTCACTGTGGCCGCGAAATGGACCTGGTTGAGCGTCCAATCGAGGTCGCTGCGGCGGCCGGTGAAACGCCCAAACAGCCATTGCGTGGGCGTCTGGGCATCCTGCCAGCACCAGTAGCCCGACCAGGCCCACCACTCGCACCCTTGCTGCTTCGGCTGGGGATAGGCATGGGCGTAGAAATTGTTGCGGGGCACGCAGTTCACAAACAGCCAGCGGGTGGGGGCCGTATAGCGGCCGCCGGCATAGTGGCTGGCGCAGTTTTCGGCCGGCATGCCCGGCGCCATCGAGCGCCCGTAACATATCGCGATCCCGTCGGTCGGCAGCCGCTCGTGCGGCCGGTTGGCCAGCGTCACCGGCCGGCCGGCATAATAGGTTTTCATCACCAGGTCGTGGACTTCCAACAGGTTCATGGGTACTTGGCTGCGTGGATCGACGTAGTGCCAGTTCTGGTGCACGTCGTAGAAGACCCACTTGGCGTGCTCGTTGGACCAGACCTCGCAGCACTCGTGGCCGCCTTCGTAAGTGCCGCCCGGGTTGTGGCCGAACACGAAGCGGGCCTGGTGCCCCAAGCTGACGGCGGCCTGCATCATCACGATCGCATACTGCACGCAGAAGCCGATCTTGCGGCGGAGGATCTCGTCGGCGTCCCAGGCGGGATAGTCCTTCGCCGGCGGCTGGTACTGCCATTGGTGCGCCACCCAGTCACGCAGCCGCACCAGCCGCTCAGTCTCGCTGGTGGCGGGGGCGACCACGGCGTCCAGATTGTACTTCCGCCGCAGGGCGACCATCCGCGGATGGCGCGGGTCTTCATATTCAAAGGGCATCGAGGTGTAGCGGATCTGCTCGTTGTGGCAGGCCACGACCCGCAGGCCGGCGGCCCAGGGCGGCGCCGCCGGCCGCAGCAGTTGGGCTTCCACCGCCACGCCGCGCAGCCGGGGCGTGGCCAGCGGATCGCTCGAGCGGAGCGTGGCCTGCCATTGCAGGTAGCGGTGGCCCGCGGCCAGGGCCGCGCCGGCCGGACGCCAATCGGACCACCGCTGGGGCTCGTAAACCGGGCTCGTGCCCGTGCGTACGGCCAGCTCGACGGCCGTGCCCGCCGGCAGCTCGGCATCCGCGCGCAGAGCGACCGATCGGACCACAAGCGGCAGCCCCAGCGGGTCATACTGCTCGGCGTAACCGCCGACGGGCCGCGCCAATGTATCCGGCACACGCCGTGTGCCGTCCACTGAAGCGGAATAAGGCACGGCGGACGGCACACGGCGTGTGCCTGACACTTGAGGCACGGCGGACGGCACACGGCGTGTGCCTGCTACATTCGGTTGCTCCCCGGCTTGCCCCAGGTCGAGCACCGGCGAGATGAAATGGCCTTGCGGCACGAACTGCACGAGGTGCAAGCGGACCAGGTACTCGCCGCGGATGGCCTGCCAGGTCTGGCCGCCGTCGAGGCTTTGGAAGCTGCGCGGCGGCCGGCCCCGGCGGTCCGGCGCGTTGCGCAATATGTCTTCGGGCGGGGCATACTTGATTGCCCGTGGCGCCCCGGCCGGGCAGCAGAGCACGATCTCGTTGTCGCCCGGTTTCAGCAGCCCCGGGGGAACCGGCGGATAGGGATACGGGCCGCCGTCGCTCAGCAGGCCGGATGTGTCCAACGGCCGGCCGTTGATGCGTATGCTCACTGCCGCGGGCAGGCAGAGCCGGACCTCCCGCGCGGCGGGCCGCTCGACGTGCAGCACTTTCTTGATCTGCGTGCCGCCGCCCAGCTCGGTTGCCGGCGACTTATTATCGGCTTGCATCCACTCGGCGTCGCCGCCGACGCCGGGTGCATCGTCCTCGACCAGCACGTGGTCGTAGAGGGTAACGGCGCCGCCGCGGTCGAGCTTAACGTCCCAGGCCCCCTGGCCCAGCTCGAAGGCCTCGTCGGCCCGGACCACGAGCCGCCGGACCTCAAGCGGCTGGGCCTGCGCCGGCCGGCCCGGCAGCATGGCCGTGGCAACGAGGCCCACGAGGACGAAGCACGAGCGGGAAAGGATGTTATTGCACGTCATTTGCGCCCGCGAAAGAAGAAGTTTGGCAATTGGGTGGCACGCCCTGAGGAACGAAGGGCGTGGAAGGCCCACGAACCACGCCCTTCGCTCCGCTCAGGGACGTGCCACCCGTTTGGCAATTGTAAAGGTTATTTTCTCGCGGGCCCTTGGTCACTGTCCGGCGGGCTTGGCCTTTTTCGTGCGTTTGGGCCGGGGCTTTTGGATGGGCTGGCCTTCGGCTGCGGCCCGCTCCAGCGCCGTGCGGTAGTACGAGTCGTCGTGCTGCCGCTTCCAGCCGTCGGTGGGGGCGGGCAGGGTCGTCCGGTGCTTGGCCCACATCTCGTTGACGAAGGGCTCCCAGCTTTGGCCTTCCCGCGACCAGTCCTTATCGTAATCGTTGCCCGTGGTCTCCTTGAGGGTCTTGAGGAAGGGGGTGTCGTCCTCGTACATCCAGCGATCGACGTAATCGAGGAAGGCCTCGTGGTCCCAGGTCTGCTCGGCGTGCATCAGCCGCAAGGCCAGCGCCTGGGCGACCCAGGCCACGCTGGTGCAGCAGCGGCGATAGTTCTCGCTGGTCTTCTGGCCCTCTCCCCACTGGGCCGGCGGCGTATGCTCGTAAGGTCCCCAGTTGTTGCCCCGCGAGCGGGCCGTGCCGGTCGCCGCGTCGATGGCCGAATGCCCGGCGAAGACCACCTTCGCGCCCGTCCAGCAATCGGCATAGGCGGTCTGCTCGTCCTCGCCGAAGCTGGCCTTGGGGAACGACTTGTTGATGTTGGCCAGCTCGTGGTCGCCCAGCAGGAGGCCGGCGAAGACGATGGGCAGCTTGCGGCCGCTGCCGTGGCCGCCGAAGCCGGTCCAGCCGGGATGGCCCCCGCGGATCATGCCCCCCAGGTCGATGCCCACCTGGACATAGTTCACCAGCAGGGGCTCCTTCTGCTCGGGCTTCAGATCGGTGCAGAGCATCAAGGCGCAGATGCCGGCCACGCGGCCGTAGTCCCGCCCGTATTGCGGCATGTTCTCCGCCGGTCCCTCGAAGCCGAAGAATCCGGTGCCGACCCACGGCCGCCGCGTGAAGCGGATGCACTGCTCGAGATTTCCGGTGCTCTTTGGCACGGCCAAGGTGGGCAGGAGGTCGCGCTTCAGGTTCCGGCTGAGATAGCTCCGCGGCCGGCGGTCGCAGAAGGCCGGGCGGAAGGCGTCGGCCGGCTGCGGCCCCGCCACGCAGGTCAGCACCGCGGCGGTGCGGATGGGAGTGCTGTCGTCCACGCCCCGCTCGATATCGTGCCACAAGGGGGCCTTCAGACGCAGGCCCTTGGGCATGCTGATCGTGGCCACCAGCGAGTCGCCGGGCTTGAGCTCGGCGGGCAGCTTCTGCACCAGCCCGGCGTCGAACCAGTTTCGCACCCCGCTGTCGTAAGCCACCTTCATCTCCGCCGGTGGATTGACCATGAAGCCGTTGCGGACCCGCGACTGCTCCGGCCGCTCCTTGTCCATGTGGTCCAACTGGTACCTGGGAATCTGACTGCCGTAAAGCGGCTGGGGCTCGATGGCCTTGACCGTCACCGGGCCCACCACGTACCAGTCGCCGTTGACGAACCGGCCGGCGCGGGCCGGCTGCTCGAAGGTCCAGGTGATGCCGTACTGCGATACGCTGGGTACGAGCTTCAGCTCTTCGAGCTTCGGCGTGGGGGGCGGGTTCTCTCGGGTATACATGGTCACGGGCCAGGCCGTGGCCGCATCGGCCGCCACGGCCTTCTCGTCCCACGGATCGCCTTGGCCGGCCGTGGAAACCATCTTCACCGGGCCGCCCAGGGCCACGCCGACCTCCGAGACCCACACGCTCTGTTGGCGGCCCCCCTGCTGGTCGCCCCAAATGGCGATCGAGCTGAATCCTTGCAGGCCCACCTTGCCGGCATCGACCGCGCCCAACTCCTTGCCGTTGTGGAACACTTGCAGGCCGGCCTCGGGATCGAAGTTGAAGGTCCACTTGTGCCAGCCCGGCGGCATGCGGTTCACGCCTAGCCAGAACAGCTCGTTGAACCACGTCTTGCCGTCGTAGGCCGTGGCCGTGTAGCCCTCGTTGCCGCCCAGATAGCTGTTATAGAGGATGCCGGCGGCCAATACGTGGCCGTCCCGTTGGATCAGTCCCCAGCGCGGACCGACGCGGGGGGCCTTGGCGTTTTCCGGCACCGTGCCGTCGTCGTAGACCCACAACTCGACCTTGCCCGACTCGTCCCGGTCGCGGAGCTTCAGCAGGGCCTTGCCGCCGGGCCCGACCCGCAGCGTGCCCCCCCGGCCTTCGCGCTGTTTGGCCGGGTCAAGGGCCACGTCGCCGCTGGTGGTCCAGCCGGCCAGCGAGTTGTTGCCGTCGAAGGTAAACTTGCGTTGCCCGTCGTCCGTCGCCCGTCCCCCGTCGCCCCAAGCCGCAGCCGACAGACTTATTACCGCCACCGCTAACAGACTGAGCGTCAATCGCCGGTTCGCCATGGTTCTTTTCTCCTCGATTGTGGTGTAATCTGCGCCGATTGCACCCTAATTCTAAGACCGCTTGCGCGGGCCAATCTACGCCGATTTCGCCTTTTCCTTTGCAAAAGGGGAACACCTTGCCCCACGGCTACCCCTGGGGATTGCCGGGCCGCTACAATTGCAACATGCCCCGGGCGGCGAAAATCTTCGGCCGGCTGCTATTGACGATGATGTTTGTAAACATGATAATGTATTTTCGACATGCGGCTTCACGCGGTATTCCACAAACGCCTAACGGGTATCTCAAACCGCCAAACGGGTAATTAAAAGGAGAGGAAGATGTCATCCGACCAGGCCCGCCCCCTTGGGTTAGCGACGCTGGCCCTGCACGCCGGCCAGCAGCCCGATCCGACGACCACGGCCCGCGCCGTGCCGATCTACGCCACGACCAGTTACGTGTTTCGCGATACGGAGCACGCGGCGGCCCTGTTCGGCTTGCGTGAGTTCGGCAACATTTACAGCCGGCTGATGAATCCCACCAACGATGTGCTGGAGAAGCGCCTGGCGGCCCTGGACGGCGGCGCGGCCGGCCTGGCGCTGGCCAGCGGACAGGCCGCGATCACCGCGTCGTTGTTGACCATCGTGCATGCCGGACAGAACTTCGTCTCCGCCAATAGCCTTTACGGCGGGACTTGGACCCTGTTCACCCAGACCTTGGCCAAACTGGGCGTCGAGGTGCGGTTCTTCGATCCCAGCCGGCCGGAGGGCATCGACAAGCTCGTAGACAAGAACACCCGCGCCGTGTACCTGGAAACGCCGGGCAATCCGAAGAACGACGTTCCGGACTATCGCCGCATCAGCGAGGTGGCGCACCGCCATGGCCTGCCGGCGATCATCGACAACACCGCGCTCACGCCGGCGCTGTTTCGCCCCATCGAGCACGGTTTCGACATCGTGGTCTATTCGACGACCAAGTTTCTCGGCGGCCACGGCGTGCACATCGGCGGGGCGATCGTCGATAGCGGCAAGTTCCCCTGGGCGGCCGACCCGCCGAAGTGGCCGGAATTCACCGCCCCCGACCCCGCCTATCACGGCATGATCTTCGAGGAGGCGCTGCGCGCAATCGGCAATATCGCTTACATCATCCATATCCGCACCCACTGGCTGCGCGATACGGGGGCCTGCCAGAGCCCGTTCGGGGCCTTCCTGACCTTGTTGGGCGTGGAAACGCTGCACTTGCGGGCGGCACGGCACTCCCAGAACGCCCTGGCCGTGGCCGAGTTCCTGGCCCAACATCCGGCCGTGGCCTGGGTGAACTATCCCGGACTTCCCAGCCACCCCGACTATGCCAACGCGAAAAAATATCTGCCCGACGGCGCAGGGGCGATCGTCGGCTTCGGGATCAAGGGCGGCAAGCAGGCCGGCGCCAAGCTGATCAACAGCGTGAAGCTCTTCAGCCACCTGGCAAATATCGGCGACGCCAAGTCGCTCATCATCCACCCGGCCACGACGACCCATTCGCAACTCACACCGCAGGAGCAAGAGCAGACCGGCGTGACGCCGGAGTACGTGCGCCTCTCGGTGGGGATCGAGGACGTCCGCGATATTATCGCCGACCTGGACCAGGCGCTGCGGGCCTCGCAACGGTAGGGATTGGGGATTAGGGATTAGGGATTGGAGAATTGCCGGCGGCTAACAGCCGCCGGAGACGCTTGTTGAAACCATCGGCCGGCTCAATTGTGTCGTTCATCCCTATCCTTCCCCCCTTCCCCCTTTCGCCCGCGCGGGGCGAGCTTTACACTAGTGATATGCCTGTTGATCCGTCAGTTTTCGAGAGTAGCGATAGCGTTCGCAACGCCCAGCCGCTGCGGCACGCCCAGTGCGTGACCTTCCCCGAGCCGCTGGAATTGGAGCAGGGCAGCCGGTTGCCCGGCGTGCGGGTGGTGTACGAGACCTACGGACGGCTCAGCCTGCGGCGCGACAATGCGGTGCTCATCTGCCACGCACTGTCGGGCGACTCGCACGTGGCCCGGCACGACCCCGACGATACGCCCGGCTGGTGGGAGATCGCCGTGGGACCGGGCAAGCCGATCGACACCGACCGGTATTTCGTGATCTGTCCGAACATCCTGGGCGGCTGCCGCGGAACGACCGGCCCGAATAGCACCAATCCGGAGACCGGCCGGCCCTACGGCCCCGATTTCCCGGTCATCACCGTGGCCGACATGGTCGATGTGCAGCGGCTGTTGGTGGACCACCTGGGGATCGGGCGGTTGCGGGCCGTGGTG
>JBEKTY010000259.1:0-10587 GCA_049515555.1 Thermoguttaceae bacterium | reverse complement strand
GGACTTTTGCAAATTGGGATGGGGACGACACAAGTGGTCCCCCTCTCCCTCCGGGAGAGGGCCGGGGTGAGGGGAACCTGCGTTGGTCACGAAAAATGGAAAAGCAGCATCCTCACCCATTTCCCCTCACCCTAACCCTCTCCCGGAGGGAGAGGGGACCGGGCCTCCGCAATTTGCAAAAGTCCAGTCCTAACTCCTAAATTCTTCCAGCACGCTCTCGCCGCGGACCAGGTCCTCGAAGGTCTGGCGGCGGCGGATCAGGTGCGGCCGGCCCTGGTAGACGAGCACCTCGGCCGCCAGGGGGCGGGAGTTGTAGTTCGAGCCCATCACGAACCCGTAGGCCCCGGCGCACTCGATCACCAGCCAGTCGCCGACGCGGGCCTCGGGCAGGGCTCGCGGGCAGACGTATCCGCCTTCGGACTGCGTGAAGATATCGCCCGACTCGCACAGCGGTCCGCCCACGATAACCTCGCGCTCGGGTAACCGCTGGCGGGGACTGTCCCGATTTTCGTCCGACGAAAATGGGACTGTCCCCTTCGGCACAATCGCCATGGGGTGATAGGCGCCATACATGATCGGCCGGGCGAGATTGTTGAAGCCCGCGTCCAGCAGGTAGAACCAGCGCTCGCCCTGCTGCTTGACGGCGCGGATCTCGGCCAGCAGGTAGCCGCACTCGGCCACCAGGTATCGGCCGGGCTCGATCTCCAGACGGAGGGCGTGGCCGAACTGCCGCTGGAGGCGCCCCCGGGCGGCGTCGCACAGGGCGAAGTAGGCCGCCAGATCGACGTACGACTCGCCGCTGCGATAGGGGACGGGCAGTCCGCCGCCGACGTTGATCGAGGCCAGCCCGGGGCCCACCTCCCCGGCCGCCTGCTCGATGGCCCCGCAGACCCGGCCCAGGTGCTCCAGGTCGGTGCCGGAACCGATGTGCATGTGGAGGCCGGTTACGGCCAGGCCATGCTGCCGGGCCAGGGCCAGGCAGCGGCCGAGCTGCGCGTGCCAGATGCCGTGCTTCGCCTGGTCGCCGCCGGTGTTGGTCTTGCGGTTGTGGCCGTGTCCGAAGCCGGGGTTGATCCGCAGGCTGATCTCGCGGCCGCTTGCCCGCCGGCCGAGCTGCTCGATCATGTCCGGCGAGCCGCAGTTGACGTGGATGCCCTGCTCGATGCACAGATCGAGCGACTCGGCGTCGAAGATGTCGGCGGTGTAGACGATGGGCGGGGGCGCGCCTTGGGCGGGGAAGCCGGCGGCCAGGGCCCGGCGAATCTCGCCCGCACTGACGGCATCCACCAGCGCCCCATGCCGCCGCAGCAGGTCCAGCAGGGCCAGGTTCGAGCAGGCCTTCTGGGCGTAGCGGACGAAGTCGAAGGCCGCCAGGTCGGCCAACCGCTCGAGCAGCACCCCGGCGTCGTAGACGAACAGGGGCGTGCCGAACTGCCGGGCCAAGTCGGCCACCGCCAGGCCGGCGATGCTGGTCCGCAGGGTCGAAAAAACGGGCATGAGCAATCAGCGGTCAGCTTTCAGCGGTCAGCGGTCAGTTTTCAGCGGTCCGTAGCTGATCGCTGATAGCTGATCGCCGACCGCTCATCCTTCAGCCTGTTGATGAAGGCCGACAGCATCCGCTTTACCTCAGTTACGTCATTGTTCAACTTGTCGTACGATTGCGGCCGCAAGTAACCTAAGTCGCGGGCGAGCAAAAGGTGGTACTCAGTTTCACTTGCCGACCCCATGGCGATCTCCAAATATCGACGTAGCTCTCCGTCGCTGTTTCGTCCGCAGCCCTCCGCGATGTTTGCGGGGACCGATGCACAGGCTCGACGTAGCTGGCTTGTCAAGCCGAACAACTCGTCGCGCGGAAAACTCGCCGTAGCCTGGTAGACTGAGAGCGTCAGCGCATGTCCCTTCTCCCACGCCTTGACCTCGCGAAAGTTCTTCATGGTGTTGAAGCGGTCACTATCAGCCGTCAGCTATCAGCTATCACCTACAAACTGCTGATCGCTGACCGCTGATCGCTGACCGCTGACCGCTGATCGCTGATCGCTGATCGCTGACCGCTCATAACCCCGCCTGGGTCAGGTCGATAATCTGGCCCTTGTTCGGGTTCGTCTGGCGGATGTAAGAACGTGTCGCAGCAACCAGTGTCGCAATAGCCGGGCGTATCCCGCTGGGGCCCAAGGGTCGTCCAACGGATGGTATCGTAATCGTAGCCCTGGTCCCAGCCCTGATGATCGGTCGCACAGTAGGGCTGGTGGCCGTCATAGAAATCGGGGTCCAAGTACCGCTCGCCGAGCAGATAGGTGAATTGGGGACCATCCTTGATCGCGGCCATACTGCACATGCTGGCGCGAAATATGACACCCGTGGCGGGGCCGCTCGTGCCAGTATACGTGGCCGTGCCGGGGCAGGTAGACCAGTTGAAGTTCGGATCGCTGCTGGTATTGGGGTTGGTGGGGTCCGCTTTCGTCGAGCCGTCGCCGGCATTGGCCGCGTAATCGCTGCGGCCAACAATGGTGGGCGGGTCGATGTTGACGTAAGCAGGAGTCGTGCCGGCCGGGTAGGTTTGAAGTTTGTGCCGGGTAGGGCAGAGAAAAGCCGCTACGGCGGTCTGCGCACGGGCCGCCCCGTCCGCCTGCTTGCTCCCGTACACGAAATTAGGCGCCTTTCCCAGGTTGTGCAGATCGGGCTGATCGATGAACGGCAGGATGTTGAAGTGCCATCCGCCCGGCTGCAGGTTGGTGAAGCCGAGGTCGGGGTCGCCGGCCCACTGCCCACCCCAGCCACCGGTCGGCAGGAATTTCTGCAGCGCCTCGTGATTGAGGCAGCCCATGGCCAATTGTTTGCAGTTGTTCTTGCACTGGACCCCGCGGGCCGCTTCGCGGGCGGCCTGGAGCGCGGGCATCGCCAAGCCCACGACAATCCCGATGATCGTAATGACCACCAACAATTCGACCAGGGTAAAACCAAACCTGCTGCAACCGGCGCGGCTTGGATTGCCGCGAACTTCAGGGACCGCGCCAGAATAACCTGCACATCTTTCAAGGAGGGTGGCACGTCCCTGAGCACAGCGAAGGGCGTGGCTTCCAAGCCCGCCACGCCCTTCGTTCCTCAGGGACGTGCCACCCGGGCTGATCAACTTATCCTGACGCGGCGCCTTGGCGAACGGGGAAAAGTTCGTACCGCTTCCAACCGCCGGCAGAATAAAAGGCCGCATGACTGCTACCTCCGCCTGCATCTCGTGCACGGGAAGGACGGTCTCGGGTTTCGCCGCGAAAAGCGGAACGCCCCCGCTTTCGCCATTATAGCTCTTCTGTGCGGCCGGGACCAGCAGCAACTCTTGCTCTTGCTCTGGACGCTGGCAGGCGTCCCGTAGCAACAGCCCCGGGGGGTGGATCAGAACGGGTCTCCGCCGCCGGGCGACTTGCCCTTGGCGGGGCCCTTACCGGGGCCGGGGGGCCCCAGGGGAATCGCGCTCAGGATGGCCTTCAGCACGCCCGTTTCCACGTTCAGACGCATGCCGATGCCGTTGGGGATGATCGTGCAAGTCAGGGTGATGTGGTCCTTGCCGGCCGCCGTGGCCAGCATTTGGGCGATCGAGCCGGCGACCATTTTCACGGCGTCGGCGGGGGCGACCTGAGCGATGAATTGGGCAATCGGCGTGACGGTCAACGAGAGCTGGAAGGGCGGCACGCTCTTGCCCGGCTCCTTCTTGGAGTTCTCGATCACCTGCTTGAGCGTGGCCAGGGGGTTCTTGCCGGCCCCGAGATAGGCCGTATTGGGACCGATGCCCACCACGATATCGACCGTTTTACCCAGGACGGCGGCGGCCTCCTCGTCGGGGATATCCACGGTTGCGGTGTGAAACTTCACGTCGCCCAGGCTGCCGGCGTCCCACTTGACTTTCTCGGCCAACTGGGGCTGTTCCTTCTGGGCTGCCTCGAACAGGGTTTTGAGCACGGTGTCGAGTTTTTCGCCTTCGGCCAGGGCCATACCGCACACGACCGTGGGCGCGCCCTTCTCCAGCAGCAGGGCCATGCCGCTCTGACTCTTGCGGGCGTCGACCGTCTTTTCCAGCACGTCCAGTCCGTCGGAGAGCAATTGCTTGGCGATTTTCTTCTGCTCGGCGCTAAGGTCGTCGTTGCCGTCGAGGTCCTTGGCGGCCGCCACGCGGATCTTGGCCACCAGTTCCTTGACCTGCTCGACGTCGGCATCGCTCATGGTGCCGGCCGAGAGGGCCGTCAGCGCGGCGCCGGGGATCAGGAAGCCGGTCAGATCGCTCTTCGCCTCCTTGGCCTGGGCCATTTGCTGGGCGGCTTTTGTGCCCGGCAGGGCCGTGATCTCGAAATCCAGACTGGCGCCCGCGGCGGCGTCCAGGCTCAGGCCCACCAGCACCTCGTCGAGCTCCTTGCTCAGGGCGACGGCCTTGTCGAGGTTCTGCTTGTTGAGGTTGGCGAGGATGGCCGGCAGCTCGCCCGACTGGCTGGCCTGCTGCGCGCTGAGCTCGTAGATCGTCTTGATCTGGGCGAAGAACTTGTCGCGCCAGGCGGTGGGCACATTCTTGACCGAGGCCTTCACGGCCACGAGATATTTCTTGTTCAGGTCGCCCAGCAAGGCGGCCGGATCGGCCGGCGCGTTTTTCAGGTCGTCGGCGTTCTGAGCGACGATGGCCCAGGCGCCTTTCTGCGAGACGTAGCTGGTTTTGCCGGTGGGCGGTTCGATCTTATATACGCCGTCGGCATCGGGGGCCAGCGGCTTTCCGCCTTCCGGGGTGGGGATCAATGCCACGAGCTGTTTGAGGTCGGAGACCGGCACGAAGCCCAGGACGGGGAACTGTTCCTCGTTGGCATAGACCACGGCGCCCCACGGGCGGGCCTTGTCCAGCCCCGCCAGCCCTTTCCCCTGGGTGGCCATGGCTACCATTCCTTCGAGCATGGCGGCCAGTTGTTCCCGGCCGGCCATCGCGCCCAGCGTCTTGGCATTGGCGACCAGGGCGTCGTAGCCCGCAAACGCTACGACGACCAGGGGTTTCTGCCCCCCGGCCGAATCTGCGCGGGCCGGGATGGCAGCCGCGGCGCCCAACAGCACCACGGCCAGCATTGCGGAAAACGGCTTTCTCACGGCTTTTTCTCCTTGTGCAAAGGATCCCACCAAGTGTTCTCTCGGTCCGCGGCACCGGCGCCGCACCCGATCAATCGGCCTCTAAGTGTACAGCCCGCTCCCGCCCTTGCCTAGCCCGGGGGCGCTAATCCCGCGCGGCCCGGCAGTTCGCCGGCGGGAAGGTGCAAAGCCGGCCACGGGCCAGGACCCTGAGTTAACCGGGATTATTCACCAGGGCTCGTAGTGACCCGATTTATCGGGTCTGGAGAGTGTGAACAGGTCAAAGACCGCATGAATGCGGTCACTACGAACGATTGGTGAATAATCCGGGCTAGACCTTTCTGTGCCGGGATTGGCTGCCAGCGACCGCGAGGGCATTAGGCAGCCTTGCGGCGCGCCCTTTGATCGACGGCATTGGGGCTGGAGAACCCGACCAGCGACAGGAACCGCAGGATGGGCCGTGCTTGAAGTTCCCATTTGGATCGCCGTGTCACGTCGAAGCGGGGAATGAAACGAGTGGGGCGGTCGTATCCGGTGGCGGGCACTTCCATGATGAGAGGATAGTGATTGACGGAGTTGAACTCGCCGAAGACCTCCTCCAGCCACTCCCAGTCGTCGGTGGCGACCACTTGGGGCTTGAAGTGCTCAACATGACTGTCGATCGTTTCCCGCAGACCATTGCCGCGGGTGGTCCAGAAGGTTCGGTTTCCATTCTCGGTGCAGGCGATGTCTTGGGGCGCCTTCGGCCACCGCACCATCCCGTCATCCCAGGGGAGGGCCAGGTCTTGGCACGCCTGCCGCAGCGTGCTTTCGGGATCGGCCACGAGGCTCTCATAGCGGAGGATCGGCCATTTCTCGTCTCGAAAGAGTTCCCAGTCGGACAAAAACCGCCGAAACCGCAGCCGCAGGGGCGGGTCTTCCGCCGTGAGGCCGTTCAGGCCATAAGACTTCCCGACCAGTGATGCCCAGACCTTTCTGACATCCCGCACGATCAGCAGCGGCGGCACGTTCCAGCCGCAATCCTGGAAGTGCTGGATGACCTCGATGAGCCGGAAGCAACCGATCGTGGTCTTGCACCAGAGCAGATCCGTGCGGCCCTGCGGATCGAACCAGGGCAACACGTCGTTGTAGGCGTCGAGCACGCCGTTCATGTCCGAGCGTTGCAGAAAACACCAGGATACCAGCGTGGAACCGCTGCTCTGCAGGCCGCCGCAAAGATAGAGTGTGGGCATGTTCGACTTCGGCTCCGTGGGCAGTGCCCTGCTCGTCCGAGGGCAGAATCCCTTGTCTTTCAAGACCTGGCGGCCTGCGATCCCGAACATGGTTTTGATTCCTGCTTACCGGCGTCTGCGGAAGAGAAGCCGCCCAGGCTCGTTAATCTGTAGTGAGTGTGCCGGTTCTATCAATCGGCACGTTTATTCCGCCAACTGCAAGATAGCTGGACTTATTGGTCTTTGGGGTGCGTGCGAAGAGGATTGCTTTGCGCCGGCTGCACGGCGCGGCGAAATGCAGCGCCCCATGTTCACTGAATTGACGCAACCACCCAGCCTGCCGAGCTTCTGTATTTTCTCAGCGTTCTCGCAGCTGGGCTATGCTGGCAACCGCAGATCGACCTTCACGCCCACGGGCGTTCTCGGTATAGTCTTCCGCCATGGCACGGTGGCCGTTCTTGCCAGAGGAGAGATTGCAGGAATGACCGAGCAAGAAGTCGAGCAACTCGTGGCTCGAGTTTTCCTTGAGCTGGGAGCGACGAAAGTTTTCGACATTTCGGACACGCTGTTCATCGACGGCGGCAAGTGCTTGGCAATTGCCTACCGCGCCGAAGACCTGAGTGCCGTCTGGTGTTTCGAGGACGGAACCATCGAGTTCCACGACCGCGACGGCAAGCTCCTGCGGACCCTGAGCCTGCCGAAAGATATTAAACTCCGCGCGGCTTGAAGCACGCCCGATCCGTAACAGCAGGGAAAGGGTCGTATCATTCCTGGCCGCTCGCAGAACAGCCCGCGGCCATGGCGGCGTAGTGTACTTTTCCCAGCAGAGGGCCATGCCCTCTGCCTCCGCCCTTCGCAGATTCTCCCCCCATCTGCGAAGGGCTTTTCTTGGCCCTTGCAGTCCCAATCCCATGAGCATCAGGGCTTCTTATGATCCTTGCAGTCTCAATTCCATGAACATCTCGGTTCGGGCGTAGGCTGACGGTGGAGCGGCATCCCGCGGGAGCTCGACGAAACCGACCTTGCGGTACAGGGCCACGGCGGTTCCCAGCACGCTGTTCGTTTCGAGCACCAATCGCTTCTTCCCCAGCCACTTCGCCTTCTCGATGCAGGCCTGGAGTAGCATCTTTCCCAACCCTTTGCCCCGATGACACTCGGTGACCGCCATCTTGGCAACCTCCAGCGTCTGGTGATCCTTGGGAATCAACGCACAGCAGCCGACCGGTTCCCCGTCGAGTTCGAGAATGAAGATCACGCCGCCCGGGGCGATGATGTATCTGTGCGGGTCGCCCAGCACGCGTCGGTCCTTCTCCTCGATCGAGAAGTACTTCGTCAGCCACTGTTCGTTCAGCCGCCGGAAGACGTCCTTGTCGGGCGATTGGAATTCGCGGACCCGAATATCATTCTCCATCTAAAGCAGGTTCTCCGTCTTCCTGGTGGAGAGTGAGGCCCCTGGCGAATTGCTTGGGGTCCCATTGCATTTCTCCCCGCGCGCACTAGAATAGGAGATTCGCGAATACCTTGCCAGCGTAGCTTCAATCGGCAGAGCACCGCATTCGTAATGCGGGGGTTAAGGGTTCGACTCCCTTCGCTGGCTCCTGAGTAGCGACCGAGAAGCGACCTGTCCCCTTCCGAAGTGCTGAGCCTTATTGTCAGAGAGCGTAAAGACATGTCCCAAGCCACGGAATTCGACATCAAGCAGGTGGTGCTCCTGAGCGGTCCGTTCGGGCCGGCGGAGGTCCGCAAGGTCCGCGAGGCGATCAGCGGCGACCATGCGAGTTTTCAGCGCTTGCGCGACGCGGTCGGCGAGCTGCAAGGCAAGGAGGAGCAGACGCCGGCCAGCATGGTCCGGCTGGGCGTGAGCCTGTACCTGCTGGGGCGGTACTATCGGGCCATCGAGGCCCTGAAGCAGGCCGACGGCGGGGCCATGGCCCGCTTCTACCTGGCCAAATCGCATTTCGCCCGGGAAGAGTATCGCGAGGCGGTGGAGGAATATCGGGCGGCGGAGAAGGCGGGCTATGACCAGGGCGAGTGTGCCCTGGGCCGGGCCGAGGCCACCCGTTACGCCGGCGACGCCCCGGCCGCCCTGGCGATCCTCGACGACCTCTCCGGGGCCATCGAGCAGACGGCCGAGTACCTCTACCAGCGGGGCGCAACGGTGGCCGCCATCGGCGGCAATCCGGCCGAGGTGGTGGCCCTGTACGAGCGGGCGGTCGAGGCCGATCGCGGCCATCCCGGGGCCCTCTTCGGCCTGGCCCTGGAGAACGATCGCTACGGCAACGACGACACGGCCATGGAGCTTTACAAGCGGGCCGCGGGCGGTTTTCCCGCCCACGTCGGCTGCCTGATCAACCTGGGCCTGTTGTACGAAGATCGCGAGCAGTACGAGAAGGCGGCCCAGTGCTATCAGCGGGTGCTGGACGTCTATCCCGACCTGGCCCGCGCCGCCTTGTTCTTCAAGGACACCGAGGCCTCGCACGAGCAGTATTACGACGAGGACGCGCAGCGCAAGCGCGACCGCATGAGCCAGGTGCTGGGCATCCCCGTCTCCGATTTCGAGCTCTCCGTGCGGAGCCGCAACTGCCTGCAGAAGATGGGCGTCAACACCCTGGGCGACCTGTGCCGCACGACCGAGGGCGAGCTGCTGGCCAGCAAGAATTTCGGCGAGACGAGCCTGGTGGAGATCAAGGAGATGCTTTCCAGCAAGGGCCTGCGGCTGGGGCAACTGGCCGCCGAGCGGCAGGCGGTCGAGGCCCTCGAGCCCGAGGCCCTCTCGGCCGACGAGCAGGCCCTGCTGGCCAAGCCGGTCTCCGACCTGAACCTCTCGGTCCGCGCCCGCAAGTGCATGATCCGCCTGGGCATCAATACCCTGGGCGAGCTGATGCGGCGCACCGGCGACGACCTGCTGGAGTGCAAGAACTTCGGCGTGACCAGCCTCAACGAAGTCCGCGAGAAGCTCAGCACGCTGGGGCTGAAGTTGCGCGGCGAGTAGCAGTTGTCGGTTGTCGGTTGTCAGTTGTCGGTTGAGCCCTGACAGCGCTTGCGGCAGTTGCCGGTTTCCTGCAGGAAACGTTGCCTCCTGGCCGCGAAAACTGGCACCGTTGCATGAGCGCCCATTTCCGGTCAACCTCAACTGACAACCGACAACTGACAACCGACAACTGACAACTGGCATGGCCGCTCCGTTCTCGTTTCAGCTTCAGCACACAAGCCCCGGCTCGGCGGCCCGCCGGGCGACCTTCCACACCCCGCACGGCCCGGTCGAGCTGCCTGCCTTCATGCCCGTGGCCACCCAGGCCACCGTCAAAGGCCTGGAGATCGAGCAGATCCGGGCGACGGGCACGCAAATGGTGCTGGGCAACACCTATCACCTGGCCCTCCGGCCGGGCGCGGAGGTGGTGGCCAGCCTGGGCGGCCTGCACCGTTTCATGGGCTGGGATGGCCCCATACTTACCGACAGCGGCGGCTTCCAGGTCTTCAGCCTGGCCCACGCGGCGACCGTGAGCGAGGCGGAGGTGGTCTTCCGCTCGCACGTCGACGGCCGGCTGGTGGCCCTCTCGCCCGAGCGCGCCATCGCCATCCAAGAGGCCCTCGGCGGCGACGTGGCGATGGTGCTGGACCAGGTGGTCGCGCTGCCTAATCGGCCCGAAGTGGTCCGCGAGGCCACCCAGCGGACGATTCGCTGGGCCGGCCGCTGCCAGGCCGCCGCCCGGCGGGCCGATCAGGCCCTGTTCGCCGTGGTCCAAGGCGGGCTCGATCCCGAGCTGCGCATCGATTGTGCCCGGCGGCTGGCGGCCATGGACTTCCCCGGTTACGCCGTGGGCGGGCTGAGCGTGGGCGAGGAGCCCGCCGAGATGCTGCGGGTACTGGATTTGACCGTGCCCGAGCTGCCCGCCGATCGGCCCCGATATCTGATGGGGGTCGGCCGGCCGGTGGACTTGCTCGAGGCCATCGCTCGGGGCATCGACCTGTTCGATTGCGTCATGCCCACCCGCAACGGCCGCAACGCAATGGCCTTTACCGACGCCGGGCCGCTGCGCTTGCGGAACAAGCAGCACGAGCGGGACGAGCGGCCGCTGGAGCCGGGCTGTACGTGCCCGGGGTGCCGCCGCAGCCGCGGCTATCTCCGCCACCTGTTCATGGCCGGGGAGATGCTCGGACCCGTCCTGCTGTCGATCCACAACCTGACCTACTACCAGCGCTTGATGGCCGGGGCCCGTGAGGCCATCGAATCCGGCCGGTTCGAGTCGTTCCGGGCCGAAAAGGTCGCCGGCTGGGGGGGAGG
>JBEKTY010000258.1:0-8520 GCA_049515555.1 Thermoguttaceae bacterium | reverse complement strand
CCGAGCGTTGCCCTCAAAACCGGAATCGCCAAAGCTCCGCATCTCATAACACGTTACTATTAAGCAACTTACGACTATTTCAACGGTATTGACCCTAACCCTCTCCCGGAGGGAGAGGGGACTCTATCTTCACTCCCTTTTCCGCGGCCACGCGCTGGCAGGCGGCCAAGACCGATGCCACGTCGATCGCCTCCATGTAGATGGGCGGTGCGTGCCGGCGCTGGCGGGTCGAGCCCTGGAAGACCATCTTCTGCACGGTGATGTGACCGGGTCCGTAGGGGCCGTGCTTTTCGGCCGGCCAGGGGCCATAGAGGCCGATGCACCGTGTTCCCACGGCGGCCGCCAGGTGCAGCGGGCCGGTGTCGGAGCCCAGGCAGAACGTGGCCCGGCGGGCCAGCGCGGCCAGCTCCAGGAGCGTCACCGGCGGGGCCAGCCGGGCGAAGCCTTCGGCGCCGGCGACGATGTGCCGGGCCCGGCTCTGCTCCTCGGCGTTGCCCCACATAACCAGGCTCGGCAGGCGGAGGCGGCGGCCGGCCTGGGCGGCCACGGCAGCGTAACGCTCGGCGGGCCACAGCTTGGAAGGCCAGCCGGCCGCGGGGACTATCAGGATGAATCCCGCGCCCAGTCCGGCCGCGCCGAGGATGGCCTCGGCGGCCGCACGCTCGGCGGGCGGATCGGGGACCTGGAAGCGGACCGCCGGCGACTCGATCCCCAGCGGCACCAGCAGCTTCAGCCCCCGATCGACGGCGTGCAGATCGTCCGCCGCCACCAGCTCCGTATTGAGCCAGGGGCTAAGCTCGCGGGCGAAGATGCCGCCGGGAGCGATCCGCCGCCCTGCGCCGGAGAGCCAGGCGACTATGGCCGAGCGGGTCAGGCCCTGGGCGTCGATGGCGATCTCCGGCCGGATGGCCCGCAGCCGCCGCCGCAGCCGCCAGACCGTGAGCGGCCGCTTGAGCCAGCCGTGCCGCAGCAGGATGAGGTCGTCCAAGGCCGCATGGTGCTGCAGGACCTCGCCGGCCCGCTCTTCGGCGACCCAAGTCAGCCGGCACTCGGGAAATCGCTCCCGCAGGGCACAGGCCACCGGCATGGTGTGAATCACGTCGCCGATCGCGCTCAGCCGGACGATCAGGATGCGGGGCGACTTCATCTGGTTCATGCCGAAAAGGGATCATTCATGTCGCACCCGCGCGGGTGCCACTGCTGGCTTGTCCAGCAGTGCTTCTCACACTGCTGGACAAGCCAGCAGTGGCACCCAGATTACCCGACAGCGCGTTTACGGCCGGGCCGCAGCCAAGTGCAAATCGGCAAAGGCCAGGTACTGCTGCCAGTCGTAGTCGGTCACGTCGTGTACGCCGCGGCGGATGTGGTAGCCGATGGTGCTCATCACCGGATGCTCGATGGCCGGCCACTGCCGGGCGGCCAGGCCGTCGGTGCCCAAGAGGCGGTACACCGGGTCGGCCCCCTGGGCCGAAAGGAACTCTCCGCGGGGATCGGCCCAGCGGTCCTCCTGGGCACTGGCCACGTACAGCGGCCGCGGGGCCACCAGGGCCAGCAGCATGTGCTGATCGACCGGCAGGTCGGCCAGCCGCTGGCCGAAGGGCTTGTAGTTGTCGCAGAACCAGTGGGGGAAGGAGGCGTTGATGCGGCCGACGGTCTCGCCGAACTGGCGGCGGGCGAGCGAGGCCCCGCCGCAGCCCGAGTCGTTCGAGATCACCCCCGCGAAGCGCTGATCGCGGGCCCCGGCCCACAGCGCGGTCTTGCCCAGCCGGGAATGCCCCCACACCGCCACGCGGCGGGCATCGACGTCGCGGTCGGTCTCGAGGTAATCGAGGATGCGGCTCAGTCCCCAGGCCCAGGCCGCAATGGCGCCCCACTCGTCGGGCCCCGGCCGCGCCTGGCCCTTGGCCAGCAGCAGCCCCCGCACGCCGTCTTTCATTCCGTCCGGGCGATCGGGCTCGATGTCGCCGTAATAGGCGGTGGCCAGGGCGTAGCCCCGGGCGAGGATCTTTTCCACCGGCCACTGGCGGTGCTCGCTCCCGCGCAGCTTTTCTGTCGCCCGGTGCTGCGTAATGCCCAGGGCCGGATCGTTGGGCAGCCAGGCGTCGGATAGCGTGATGCCCGGATCCGGGTGGATGGCGGCGTTGCCGTGGAAGTTGAGCCCCAGGAATACGGGCGCCGGCCGGGCGGCCTTGGGCAGGTACAAGAGCACGTTGATCGTCGGGCCCGCCGAGCCCGGGGCCAGCCGAATGATCACCTCTTTCCGCACGGCCAGGCCGCCCAGCGCGTCGGCGGCCACCGAGCGGACGCTGAAGGTCATGCCCGCGGGCCGGCCGGGGGCCTTGCCGTACACGTATTTCTCGAACAGCCCGACGATCTCCGGCCGCCGCCGCTGCTGCCACGCGGAGGCGTCGGCCACGCGCTGCCCGTCGCCAAGCACCAGCGGATCGGGCAGCGTGTAAGGCGGCACCTTGCTCTCGTCGTAGTTGGCCTGCGGCGGCTCGCCCCCGGTCGCACACGATAAAGCCATGATCGAATTCCCTATCAAACAGGCCAAGATTCTGAAGCGACACATGACGCTGGTTGTCAGTTGTCGGTTGTCAGTTGTCAGCCGCATCAAGCAGGCCAAGATTCTGAAGCGACACATGGCGGTTCTCCCAAGAGACTAGTTCTGCGGCTTGCCGCGTGCGATGGCGATCAAGTGCGTGCGGGTGGCAAGGTACAGCGTGCCGTGGGCCGCCACCGGCGTGGTGTAAATCGCCGCACCCAGGCTGTTCTTCGCCAGCAGTTTGAACTGCGGGGAAAGCGCCAAGACGACCACGTCGCCGTCCTCGTCGGCGAGGTAGACCTTGCCGTCGGCCACCAGCGGCGAGCCCCACACGGCCGACTTCAGGTCGTAGGTCCAGTGCACGCGGCCGGTGGCGGCGTCGAGGCAGTGGATCAAGCCGGCCAGGTCGCCGATCACCAGCAGACCGTCCTGGACGACCGCCATGCCCAGGGCGCGGTGCATCGTGTCTTCGAACTTGCGCTGCGCCTTGCCTTCGCGGCCGGTGTACTGCCAGACCACGGCGGAGTTGGGATTGGCGCGGACCACTTCGCCGGCCGTCGGGTCGGCCGCCTGGACCCGCCGCGGCGGCACGGGCCGGCCCTGGCGGTCGACGACCAGCTCGGCACTGACGTCGCCGCGACGGGCGGTCTGGAGGCACCACAGCCGGCCGGGCCCCTCGCCGAACTCCGGGTCGTCGCCCATGGCGATGTACACCCGGCCGCCCGCCAGGACCGGCGTGGCCACCAGCGTGGCGCGGTCGCCCAGACCGCCCTCTTTCCACAGTGCGGTCTTCGGATTGCAATCGAACTTCCAGAGCAGAGGAGCCTTGAGCTTCGAGCTTTGAGCTTTGAGCTTTGAGCTATGAGCTTTGGGCTTTGAGCCGCTCCCCGCTCCCTGCTCCCCGCTCTCTGCTCCCTGCTCGTCCCCGAGCCGAAAGCCGTAAAGCCAGCCGTCGCCGCCGGCGAACACGGCCTGCGGCACCCCACCGGCCACGGCCACGGCGGGCGACGACCATTGCCCGTGCAGAATATTCCGCCCCGGCGAGCGGTCCGTCCACAGCAACCGGCCGGTGTTCTTGTCCAGGGCGATAAAGCTGGGCGCGTCGGGGGCGGGGATCTTCTCGTGCGACTCGTCCACGCCGTTGCCGGTGCACACCAGCAGCAGATCGTCGAAGGCCGTAACCGAGCAACTGCTCATGTTGTGCGGCGACACGCCTAACTGGCGGATCATGTCGTAGCGCCACAGGATCTGCGGCTCGTGGCCGCTCGGCTGATCGCCGCCGGCGGGTGGCACTGGCGTCTCGCCAGTGCTAGCGCCAGCCCTGGCGCTTGGGCCAGCGCCACCGGAAGCGCCGCCAGGCTCGGTACCGAGGCAGACCACTTCGCAACGGTTGGTCACGATCCACAGGCGTTTTCCTTCGACCAGGGGCGATGAGCAGAGGCCCGTCTGGGGCCAGTCCATGGTCCGGCCGGCGGCCAGCTTCTGGCACGAGAACTGCCACAGGAACTGCCCGTCGCTGGCCCGAAAACAAAGCAGGCAACCCAGGTCGATCGTGGGCGGATAGCGGCGGAGCCGGCCCGCCGCGTTGTTGCTGCCGCAGAACACCTTGCCGTCGGCGACGACCGGCGTGGCGTAGGTTTGCGAGCCGAGCCGGGCCACCCAGCGGATGTTCTTGGCCGACGGCGGGAGCGCGCGGTCCGTGGCCTCGTCCAGTTGGCCCACGTCCCACTCCAGGGGCAGGTCCTTTTCCTGGGCGACGTTATTGCGCGCGGCTGATCCGCCCCATTGCGGACTATCAGCGGCGGGGGCGCCGGCCGGCCGGGCCAAGGCGCACGTCGCCAGCAGCCACAAGCATCGGCTGACGTTCGATGTTCTGGTTCTGGCAAACACGCCTCTATCTTAACAGAGGGCGTCGCAGGCGGCCACCTGGGAAGGGATTTGGGGATTTGGGGATCTAGGGATTTAGGGATTGGGGATTGGGGCGGGCGGCCGGTGGTCAGGACCCGGCCGGCGCCAGCCGGGAAACTGTGCCGGATGTTCCGGACGTAGTGGGTCGCGGAGGTGTTC
Source organism: Thermoguttaceae bacterium (assembly GCA_049515555.1). Taxonomy (GTDB): domain Bacteria; phylum Planctomycetota; class Planctomycetia; order Pirellulales; family Thermoguttaceae; genus JBEKTY01. The sequence goes on along the minus strand of JBEKTY010000258.1, from coordinate 3,908 downwards.
CAGGGGCAAGAAAACCGTTAAACCTTCGCTGCCTTCCGCGTGCGGAAAGGTCTGCGTAACAGGAGCAGTAAACCTTTTGCTGAAAATACCTTCCGTGCGTTCAAGGGCCTTCAGCAAGGCAGCCGATACGGTTACTGACCCTTAAGGAATGGCGCGTGCCGCGGTGGCACGCTGCGAGGGCGCGTCAGGCAACCGGATCGGGTAGATATCGGGCCAAGGATTGGCTCGACGGCCCTGGCGCAATACACCGTGCGAACTGCGGGTGCGAGCCCACTGTCCCGAAATCGCGATCCCAGACCAGGCTTGAGTCGGTTCTTGCCCAGCGGAGGACCGGCCCACGCCATGGGGCTGGCCAGTCGTGGCACTCCGGTTTGTGGTCGCCCGATAGGGATACCCAAGCACTCCAGTTCATTGTAAAGGAGTTGTTGCTCAATGAGAAGCAAATGGATGTTTGGAGCGCTCCTGCTGAGCGTCGCCCTCTGCAGCAAGGGGTTCGGATGGGAACTCCTGGGCGGCGGCTGCGGTTGTGAAGCGTGCGGGTGTGAAAAGGCCTGCTGCGAGAAGACCTGCTGCCGGGTCACCCCGGTGCGCGATCTGTTCTGCGGTCTGAAAGACCTGTTCGAATGCAAGCAGTGCTGCCGTTGCGAGACGTGCGGCCCGGTGAAGGGCTGCTGCGCCCCGGAACCGGCCTGCTGCGAAAAGGCGTGCTGCGCCAAGCCGGCCTGCTGCGAAAAGGCCTGCGGCTGCTGCGCCAAGCCCGCTTGCTGCGAAAAGGCTTGCTGCGAGAAGAGCTGCTGCGAGCGGCCGCTGCTCTGCCGTCTGAAGCATTTCTGCGCTTGCGAGACTTGTGGCTGCTGCGCCAAGCCCGCTTGCTGCGAAAAGGCTTGTGGCTGCTGCGCTAAGCCCGCTTGCTGCGAAAAGGCTTGCTGCGCCAAGCCCGCCTGCTGCGAAAAGGCTTGCGGCTGCTGCGCCAAGCCGGCCTGCTGCGAAAAGGCTTGCTGCGCCAAGCCCGCCTGCTGCGAAAAGGCTTGCGGCTGCTGCGCCAAGCCGGCCTGCTGCGAAAAGGCTTGCGGCTGCTGCGCCAAGCCGGCCTGCTGCGAAAAGGCTTGCTGCGCCAAGCCCGCTTGCTGCGAAAAGGCCTGCTGCGAAAAGGCTTGCTGCGAAAAGGCCTGCTGCGAGCCCTGCTGCAAGAAGTGCTGCTGCCGGCGGCCGTTGGCCGAGTTGATGAACTCCTTGTTCTGCAACAAGTGCTGCTGCAAGAAGGTTTGCTGCTGCGAGAAGGCGGGTTGCTGCGAAACGGGTTGCGGGTGCGGCGCTGCGGCGCCGGCCCCTGCCCCGGCTGCCCCGGGGGCTGCCCCGGCGCCGGCCCCCAAGGCCCCGGAGAGTGCTCCGCTGCCCAGCGCCCCCAAGGCGACGGACATTCAGCACAATGATCCTTCGGCCTCGTTGTTCCGCAGCTCGATCTACGCGATCAACTAGCCCTCATACCTTCCCGTGAAGTTGGAGGTTCAGCCTGCCCGGGGATTTACCCGGGCAGGCTTTTTTTTGTACTCCGCCCGGTTTAGAATGATGCGAACCGCAACAATAGGGAAAGGCGCGTGTCATTCCTGGCCGCTCACGGTATATCCGCCATGTCGCTGCCTGCCTGGTACCACAGTCCGCTGATGAAGGCCGCTCGGCGCGAGCCGGTCGAGCGGGTGCCCGTCTGGCTGATGCGCCAGGCGGGCCGCTACTTGCCCGAATATCGTGCCCTGCGGCGGCAGACGGGCTTCCTGGACCTGTGCAAGACCCCCGACCTGGCGGCCGAGATCATGCTGACCACGGTCGAGCGGTTGGGGGTCGACGCGGCGATCCTGTTCTCCGATTTGCTGTTGATCCTCGAGCCGCTGGGCTTGGAGCTGCGGTACAGCGGCGGGGCAGGGCCCACGCTGGGCAACCCGATCCGCTCGGCCGGCGAGGTGGATCGGCTGCGAGAGCTCGAAAGCGTGGCGGAACTGGGGTATGTCCTGGAGACGGTTCGCAAGACCAGGGCCGGCCTGCCGGAGCGCTTGCCGCTGTTGGGTTTCGCCGGCGCCCCGTTCACCCTGGCGGCCTACGCGATCGAAGGGGGCGCGAGCCGCGACTACCGGGCCACCAAGGCCCTGATGTACGCCGACGCCGGGGCCTGGGACGTGCTGTTGAGCCGGCTGGCCCGCGCCGTAGCCCCCTATCTCCAGGCCCAAATCGACGCCGGCGCCCAGGCCGTACAATTGTTCGACACCTGGGCGGGATGCCTGGGCGTGGACGACTACCGCCGCTACGTGCTGCCCTATACCCGCCGCGTCGTCGAGGCCCTCGCGCCGGGCGTGCCGGTGATCCATTTCGCCGTCGGAAACCCCGCCCTGCTGCCGCTGCTGGCTGAGGCGGGCGGCAGCGTGATCGGCGTCGACTGGCGGATCGGGCTGGACGATGCCTGGCGGGCCGTCGGCCCGCTGAAGGCCATCCAGGGCAATCTGGACCCGGCGGTACTGTTCAGCTCGCCGCAGGAAATCCGCCGCCGGGTGCGGAGCATGTTCGCCCAGACGGGCGGCCGGCCGGGCTATATCGCCAACCTCGGCCACGGCGTGCTCCCCCACACGCCCGTGGAAAACGTGCTGGCCATGGTCGAAGCGGTCCACGCCTTGTAGAGCGGTGAGCAGTGAGCGGCTCATAGCTCAAAGCTCATAGCTCAAAGCCCGTCAGGCGGCGCGGCGCAGCGGGACGGGGGGTGCCCTGCCCGCGACCGGCTGCTTCACGAGCGATTGCGGTTCGCCGCGTGGCGGGTCTGCAAACTGCCCGACGCCCTCGGGTTCTGCCGCGTCCGGCGTGGCCGCGATTTCCCGCCGGCGGTCGATCTCCTTCAGGATCGCCTCTTGAAGTGTGCCAAGGTCGTAATCGCTGATGCCGTTGATAAGTCTCAGAAGGTGGTTCATGGAGTGTTCACCGTACAAAAGGGTTTATCAGGATTGTGTTCGACGGCGTTTCCGCTTCTGATGTACCCCTCACGCTCCAGCGTGAGGAGTACGGGGCTAAGCGGCCCGGCGGGTGGGCATCTCCTGCTCCTTGGGTTGGGCCGCGGGCTGCGGCTCGACGCGCACCTTGCCGTGGGTCTGGCGGAGGGCCATCACCGCATGCGGCAGCGCGCCTTGCCGGCGGCGATGCCAGAGGAAGACCGCCACGGCCAGTGCCGCCGCCAGCAGCACCAAGCCGGCCGCAGCCACGACTGGCCAGAAGGATATTCGGCTGCCAGTCCTGGCCGCAACGGCCGGCACGGACCGATTCGCCGCGCCCAACTTTCTCGCCGGCGGATCCTCGTCGTTCGGCAGCACGTAAAAGTCTGTGCGACGCCCGTCGCTGGGCTTGGCGCTCATCGGGCGTATCCGGGAAGTATTGGGGGCGGCGAACAACCCCGCCCCGGAGTCGGGCGTCAGGAGCGATGCCCCATTGCCCACCGGCAACGCCAGGCCCAGCAGGAGCAGCGGGGTTGCGGCGCCGTGCGCGGCCCATCGCAAGAGGTTCTGCCAAAGAGCACGTCGGGTTGCCGCCCGGGCGCGGCGCCGCTCGCCGAAGGTAAGGCACGTACAGGTAAGGCTCATGGTGTCGTCTCGAAGTCTTTCTCGTCCAAGTTGTGTGTTCACGCGGCCCAGCGGGCAGACCTCCGCATGGCATGATTGCGGCCTGCCCAGAAAGACTCGACGTGGGGTTGCTCTTCATCCTCAGAGTCCGGCTCGCGATCGCCGCCCGGGGGCGGCTCGGGTGCATCGTCGGCGTGGAGCGGCAGGATCACGGGCTCGTCGTTGAAGTCGTCGGGAACACTTGTCATCGGTCGTCTCCCTTTGCAAATAAGCCTCGGGTGCGGCGGTCGGCCGCGGTGTTCAGCATCAAGCGGC
>JBEKTY010000257.1:0-8597 GCA_049515555.1 Thermoguttaceae bacterium | reverse complement strand
CCCCTCTTTGATCTTCATTTGTGCTCCCTCCCCATCGACCGCTACGGTTTGGGATACCACTCCCGCACCCAAATCTCCACACCGCTATCGTCCCCGACCAGCCTCTTGAGCTGCCCGAAGTCCGCCTTCGTGCCGTCGTGGCTGCGGTAGTGGTACGGGTAGACGACCTTGGGCTTGAACTGGCGGATCGCCTCCGCCGCCTTCTCGACGCTCATCGTGTACGGCAGGTTCATGGGCAGGAACGCTACGTCGATACCCTTGAGCGCCCGCATCTCGGGCGTGTCCTCGGTATCGCCGGCGACGTAGACCCTCTTGCCGCCCAGCGTCAACACGTAGCCGTTGTCGCGTCCTTTGGGATGGAACTTTTCGTTACCGGGAGTCGAGTTGTAGGCAGGCACGGCTTGGATCTCGACACCCGCCGCCTCGGTCTTCTCGCCGTTGGCGAGGATCTTCACCGTGACCTTGCCCCGCAGCGACTCGGGGATCTTTTCGGCGACCGTCTGGGGGGCGACGAGGACTGGCCGGTTCCCGGCGGGGAGTAGGGCTTCGAGCGTTTTCGGGTCGAAGTGGTCGAAGTGCATGTGGGTCACCAGCACGAGGTCGGGCTTGGGCAGGTCGGTGAAGGGATTGATGCCGCCGACCGGGTCTACGTACACGGTCTTGCCGTTCCACTGCATGACGAAGCTGGCGTGGTTGATGGGATGGATGACCAGAGGGCCGTTGTCGGTGGGAATCCGGTCGCCGGAAAGCGGCTTTTCCTGGGCTCCGCACGCGGCGGGTATCGCCATACAGGACAGCAACACAACAGCCGAAATAATGATGGGAAAACGACGCATGAAACCCCTCCTTTCGGGCACATGGAACTGAAGCGCTACGCAATCATGCCGCCATTCTCGCACGACGGAAGTGGGGCCGCAAGCTGCCCACATACTGCTTCCTCTTGGCGTCGGGCATGCCTTACCTAGAAGGCCAGGAAACTGAGAGTACTTGGCCGTGTGTTTCGACAAGGCGTAACCCAAGTGAGAAACAGCACCCGCAACGTGTGGTATAATGTCGCTAGCTTCGTCTGGCGCCCAACCAACGGGGCATCCGCTTGACCTGATTGGCTCGGCTTGACGCTGACGGGCTTGCCCCGCCGGTCGGCACAGTCAACTGCTGACGACGGGGGTGTCGATAGAGTATTATGAGACCACCGCGCGCCCTCTCTGCTCAACACGATCTCACACATGATTACCATTCGCCTTCCGCAGAAGCGATGCCTAGTTCCGCCCGTCTCAGTCATTATTCAACATTTCGGTTTGAAAGTCACCGATGTCACCGATGAGCTGGTTCGAAAATGGCGAACAGCCCGTTTCTCGAATACAGATGTCAGGCTAGACGACGAGGACGCCCCAATAGGAGCCAAGGGATACTGCTTGCCGCGGGGGATCTTGTTGAGCGATGTGACCGCATGACTGAGAACAAGGGCATCTTTGTTACTGAGGTGGCCGCGGGTTCTCCAGTTGCAGAGGCTGACATCACCGAGGGGATGACTATTCTACAGATCAATGGCAAGCAAATCCCTACGGTGCATGATTTTTGCTCACGCTTGTCACGGATCGGCTCGGGATCAGCGATTTGCTTAACCTTACGTGCCTCAGGTGGCAAACTTGTGTATTGCACGTTTCCGCTGTCCGATACTGTTTCGGGACGCGGCGAACGGGGACTTTGGGCGAGGATACCAGCATGGTTTCTAACATTCTCTGCCCTGGTTTACGCTTCTGGCTTTCTAGCAGTCACAACCTTTCTTGATCGCTTTGGCATACGAGAATCAGGCATAGGCGTGTGGAAGGCCAAGTACGTTTATGTTGGTCTTCTGTGCGTTGCCCCACCGTTGTTAATTGGTGGCACGCTCTGCGGCGCTTTGCGTCAGGCGCTGCTTGATACGCCGCAGCCGCGGCTCCAACTCCGCCTTTTCCAACCACCCGTTTTCGTAGGCGTCGATCAACCGGCCGATCCGCCGCTTGAGCTGGGCGATTGACTGTTGCCACGAGGAGACATCGGCCGACTCGCTCGGCGGCTGTTCCAAGCGACGTTCAAATTCGCGACGCAGTCGATCCGGATTGCTGTAATCGTATTCAGGAGTCGCCGGGCGAATTCAGCGCCAGATAATTTTTCCTGGTGCGATTGTCAATAATTGGGCGCAATCCCAGTGGGGCAAAGGCTTTCCAGCCCAACGGCCGCAGGCTGTCTGACCCCACAAGCCCGTGCGACACGCACCGGACAGATCGGTTTGGTGTCAGTCCCCTGCCAATAACCGTTCACGGCATGAAAGGTAGCAAGCACACTCCGTGTGCCGTCCGCCATACCTTCTTCCGCTTCAGCAGACGGCACACGGAGTGTGCCTGCTACCTTGGCGCGGCCCATAAACGGTTGCCCTGTGTCCCCTCAAGGTCAGCCTGACTTGAAGTGGGCAAGTGGGCGTTTCCCATGATCGACATTTCCAGCTTGCGTGCGTTAGCCGGATGCCCCATCGGCGGGCCTATTGTCACCTGGCGAGGATCAGGTCGCCGACGAAGTCCACGGCCTTCGACTGTACGTCGCCGAACCAGCCCATGAAGCTGTGGCGGCCGCCTTTGCCGTTGTCCTCGTTGAGGACGACTGACAGGCCCAGGTTGGCGCCGGCGGCCGGCCGGAAGGGGGCCAGGCGCGACCAGGGGATGGCGACCTCGTAGGTCATGCCGCCGCTGCCGTCGGTGGCTCGCCGGGTGGCGACAATAATGTCCTTCACTTCGCCCGTGGAGGTGGCCGTACTGCCCGACAAATGGCACCACGCCTTGCCGCTGCCGCTCGTGTGCGCGAGTCCCATGGAGTAATCGTACTTGCCGGGTTTCTCGGCCTCGGCCCGCGCCGGGTCCACCAGCATCTGCAAGCCGTCCTGGGCCCACAGCATGTCGTCGGGCATGGGATTGTTGAAAACGTGCTCGGTCACCTCGACGCCCAGGTACAAATACCGGTCGTCCCACAGGAACCGTACCTTGGCCGAGAGATCCTTGGGGCCGTTCCACTTCACTTTCGCCGGATCGCCCGGCGTGATGACGCGATACTGCCGCGACTGGTTGATCAACTCGATCGGGCAATCCTTCCAATCGGCCTCGTCCAGGCGGCCGTCGAGTTTCAGCGGCGCCTTGGCCTTGGGCACGGCCACGAACCCGCCCACGTTCCGCTGGCACTCCACGGCGCGGCCGGAAGCGTCGGTCACGATGGCCTTCACCCGGTAGACCGTCAGCGGGTCGATGCCCGACAGGGGCACGACGACCGAAGCTTCGGCCTGCGGGTCGGCCGTGGCTGTGCCGTCGGCGGCCGAGGCGAAGAAGGCATTGCTCGAACTCGCCTGGTCATACACGCCGTCAACGATCGGCGTCTCGCTCACCAGGGCCAACTGCCAGGTGAACTCCTGCCGGTCCGGCCCGTTGTTCCTGACCAGCAGCTTTACGCTGGCGGGCTGGTCGCCGCGGGCGGGCTCGGGCAGGAGCTTGGCCGTCAGCCTTCCGGCAACGGGCACCAGGGCCGAGAGCTGCCCGCACAGGTTGCCGGCGTCATCGCGGATCCGCAGCCGCAGCTCGCCCTGGCGGACTTCGCTCTCCAGCGGCGGCGCGACGGCGAACGCAAGAACACTTCGGAGGGGGACAGTCCCATTTTCGTCGGACGAAAATCGGGACAGTCCCCGGGTGGCCCCGGCATCGGGCGTGCCGGCCGCGGGCTTGACGGTCCACAAGGGCGGCGTCAGCAGCTTGACGCGGTCCGGCGAGATGCCGTTAAGCGACACCGCCAACGGCACCGCGGCGCCCTTGATTATCGCCGACGGCAGCGACGCGATCGACGCCGGCGGCGGCGTGAGCGTCTCGGCCAGACGGCCCGCGCCGCCCTGGTACAGCAGCACCAGCGGGTCCTGGCTGACGCTCAGCGCCACGCCCTTGCCGCCGGCCTTGAGATCGGTCCGCCGGCCGTCGATGCCGATGACCTGCACCGCGTCTACGCCCGGCAGCGGCAGGCCCACGTCGCGGCGGGCCTTGTCGCTCCACAGCACTTGCAGGCAGCGGCCGTCCTCGTCGCGGAACAGATAGGCGCTAATCCCCCCGGCGTACTGCCGCTCGGCGACGAACTTTTTGACGCAAATCCCGTTGACCATGTTGTAATACGCCACCGCATCCAGCTTCGGCGCGTAGCGCGAGTAGCGGCAATCGAAGACGTTGAAGGCCGAGCCGTTGCTGTCGCCGCCCGTGCCCGCCGGGTCCGGATACAGCAGGTCGAACCACGACGCATTGGCCCCGCCGGCCGCGAAGAACACCGTGAACTTCTTGATCAGCTCCACGGCCACGGCCTGCCGCGTCATGCCCTGGGCATTCAGTCCCAACTCGGTCGACCAGATGGGCTTGGCCCCGCCGTATTGCTTGAACAACTCGCGATAGCGCTCGATGGCCCGCCGCACGTCGGCATAGCTCTCGTAAATGTGGAAGTCGTAGGCGTCGCAGCAATCCTGGAAGCCGAACTTGAAGTACCGCTCCTCCGGCCCGCACGAGGTGCCCAGCACGACGACGCTCGGGTCGATCTTCTTGATCTCGTCGTAGACGATCTTGTATGCCTTGATGCTCTCCCGCACTCGGGCGTCGTCGCCGTGCGGCTCGTTGCCCAGCGAGATGATCTTGGGGCGTACCTTGCCGAGTTTCTCGAGCAAGTTGCGCACTCCCTGCCGCAGCGCCTTCTCGTCGTATTTCTGATAGCCGGGCGAATGCTCCTGGATGGCATGCGTCGGCACGCCGGTCAAGACGCCCATCCCCAGCTTCTCGCACAAATCCAGGCAGGGGGTTTCAGGGTTATAGGGCGGGTCGGCCGACCAGCCGCCCCAGATGCCGCACACCCGAATGCCGATGCGGTCCGAGAGCGTGAAGTACTCGCCGATGCGGTTGTCCCAGTCGCGGCTCGTAAAGGGGATCTCTTCCGGCTTGTGCTTCTTCGTCGGCGCCTCGGGCAAGATGGCAAGCGAGGTGTAATTATGGAACGGCAGATCGTGCTCCTGCGGGACATAGGCATGGATCTCGTAGTACCGCCCCACTTCCAGCGGCGCGGCGCTCAGGTCGAGCCACGTGTCATACTCGAAGGCGTTGCCCTTCCGCCCGGTCTTCGTCAGGGCCGCCTTGCCGGGGGCGATCTGCTCCGCCCCCCAGTAATCGCGGAGAACATAAGAAAGCTCGCGCTGGCTGTCTTTCAAGGGCTTGGTGGCCCGCACGGTCACGCCCACGGTGCGTTTGTCATCGGGAAAGAGCATGTTGCCCATCTGTGCCGTCGCGAACAGTATGGCCTCGATCCGCTTGTCCTTCCGCGGCGCGGCTGATACGTAGGACGCCGAGAGCTCGTCGATCCAGAATTTTCCGGAGGTCTTCCGCAATTCGGCCCGGAAGCGGGCCGTCGCCGCGCCCGCAGGCAGCTCCAGGCGTTTGCTTACCGCCTGCCAGTTCCGCTGCTTATAGAGCTCGACCAGCGACGCGGAGCCCAGCGGCTTGCCGGAAGCGTCGATCCATTCCAGGAGCACGATCCCCTGGTACGACGAATCGGGCGACGCCAGGTCGGACTTGGCGGCCAAGGCGATCTGCCACACCCCGGGCGCGACCTTCAGGGCCGGGCTCAGGGCCCAGCACGGCTCATCCTCGTGGCGCGCCGCGCGCTGGAGCACGAGTGACTGCCGGCCCCGAAACGCCTGGGTGCGGTCCACACCCACGCTGCCCTCGGCGCTCCAGCCGGCGGGCAACCGCCCGGTCCCCTCGAAATCGGCCTTGAACGTCGCCGCCTGCACGATGGCCGGCTGCAGGGCCTCGATGCCCGCGTCGGCCACGTAAAGCGCCGGCTGCTTCTTTTCGTCGGCGTTGGCCCCCAAGATAATCGCCAGGTAGGCGGGCGAGCCGTGCCACTTCCCGTCGTTGGCCCCGCCCCAGTGCTCGCCGCCGGTGATGTCGGACGTCTTCAGCAGCAGGTCGTGCCACTGCCCGTCGGGCCGAATCTTCAGGCCCTTATGTTGGTGGCACTGGCCGCTGCCGTCGCCCAGCCGGAAGCCCAACACGCTTACGTTGTCGGACTTGATCCGCAGCCGTACGCCGGCCAGATTGTTGATCTCCAGCGGCTTGAGGTCCTTGAGCATTTGGACGTAAGCGCCTCCCTTGGTGAAGTCGCCGGCCAGCTTCAGGCACACCTGGCCTTTCGCCGGGAGATCGGCCGCGACGGTAAGCGAGCCCTTGGCGCCGGGGAACTCCTGCCCGTTGTCGAACTGCCAGTCGGCTTCGCCTTCGACGACCAGGTCCAGGGGGACGATCGCGGCGATCTCTCCTCCCTGGGCGCCTGCCGCCGTCCCCGCAGCCGAAGGCTCGACGATCGTAACGTCGTTGATCCACAGCGAGACGACCTTTCGCTCGGCCTTGGGCCCCAGGAGCAGGTACAGGCCTTTGGCCGGTCCGTGCCATTTGGCGTCGTTGGCCCCGCCCCAGTTCTCGTACTTGACCACGCTTGGCACGGCGTCGGAGCCGCCCTTGCGGGCAAAGAACTCGGCCAGCGGGAACGTGAGCAACTGCCAGTCGGGCGACATCTGCGTCTGCAACGACAGTTGATGGCACTGGCCGCCGGCGTCGACGATGCGGAGCGTCAGCCGGTCGGCCTCCGGATTGCGGAGCCACATCCTCAGGATGTGGATGTCCATGTCGAACTGGCACCCGGCCTGAACGTAGTTCCCACCCTTGGTGAAGTCTCCCGTGAGCTTGAGGCTCGGCTTGCCTTCGCGGCTGGCGGCCGGATCGACCGCCAGGCTGCCGGTGGCGCCGGGAAACTCCTGTCCGTTGTCGAACTGCCAAGCCCGCAGGGCGGCACTGCCCGACGTCAGCGACGCCGCCCGGCCACCCACGGCGGCGAGAAAGAGCCCTAGCAGCACGATGGGCAGGACAATAATAGTGCGCGTCTTCATGGCAATGTCTCACTTTGGAGTTGTACGTTGCGGGGTGGGGTGATCGCAGTTGTAGGGTGGGACAAGCCAGAGCGCGGTCCCACCATCAGTTCTTCACAGGTTTCGGTGGGACTGCGCCGGGCTTGTCCCACCCTACAAATCTAGGCCAACAGCACGCCGATGGTCGCCGAGACCGACGCCGCCGTAGCCTCCAGATTGTAGCCCCCCTCGAGCACCATTACCAGCCGGCCGCGGCACAGCTCGTCGGCCAGCGATCTGACGATCCGCGTCAGTGCGGCGAAGCCCTCTTCGTCCAGGGCCAGCCGGCCCAACGGGTCGTCCTTGTGTGAATCGTAGCCCGCCGAGACGAAGATCATTTGCGGCTTGAAGCGCCGCGCCGCGGGAACCAGCTTCTCCTGGTAAAGCTGCTGGAACTGCCGGTTGCCCGTGCCCGGCGGCAGGGGGAAGTTCATCACCTGGCCCTTGGCCGCGCCCGCGCCCTGCTCGTATTCCCAGCCGCTGCCGGGATAAATGCCGCGCTGCTGGGTGTGGAATTGCAGCACGCGGCCGTCGGAATAAAAAGTGTCCTGCGTGCCGTTCCCGTGGTGCACGTCCCAGTCGACTATGAGCAGCCGCTCGACCTGGTGCACCTGCTGGGCATGCCGCGCGCCGATGGCCAGGTTGTTGAAAATGCAGAAGCCCATGCCGCCCCGCTGGGGCCGGGCGTGGTGACCGGGCGGACGGACCGCGCAGAAGGCATTGGCCGCCCGCCCGGCCAGCACCAGGTCTACGGCCCCGGTAACAGCGCCGGCGGCCAAGAGCGCCGCGCGCCAGCTCTCCTTGCACACCGCCGTGTCGCCCGTCGACAGTTGCCCGCGACCTTCCAGAATCTCCCGCCGCGCAAGCCGGATGTACTGCCGGTCGTGCACCAGCGCAATTGTTTCCTCGTTGGCCGGCTGCGGCTCGGGATGTGTCAGTTGCTCCCACCGCTTGTCGGCCTTCAGCCGCTCGATGATCCGCTTTAGGCGCTCGGGGCGCTCGGGATGATGCGGGCCCGGGTCGTGCCGCAGGAAGTCCGGATGATAGAACAGGGCCGTGGGCCGGCCGGCCGGCTGCTCATTTCCACCGGCCGGCTGATCGGCGGCCAAGCTGAAAGGCGGCCTGCCCAGCCCCGCCGCCACGCCGCCGATGGCCAGCGATTTGAGAACCCGCCGCCGACGCCGATCCACCAGCACACAAGGGCCGCTCATACCGTTCTCCTGCCCGCTATTATACACGAGGGATTGGGGATTTGGGGATTTAGGGATTTGGGGATTTGGGGAGGAAGGCGGAGGGCGGAAGACTGACGGCCGGTGGCCAGTAGCCGCTGGGAGGATGAAGGATCAGGGCGTGCGATTGGGTGCCACTGCTGGCTTGTCCAGCAGTGGTGCCATCGGTGTGGCGGCCGTTAAGCCACCGGCTGCCATCCTTCATCCTTCCGCCCTCCGCCTTGATCCCCAATCCCCAATGTCGCGGTAGGGACCGCCCTTGCGGGCGGCCCCCCGCACAGATCCGTACGTGAAGCACTACCTCATACGGCTCTTACCTCGGGTAATGACGATCAGCAACGCGGCGAGAGGTTCGCTTCGCT
>JBEKTY010000256.1:0-8764 GCA_049515555.1 Thermoguttaceae bacterium | reverse complement strand
AACACGGGTGATCCCCTCGGTACAATCCGCTCGGTATTCTCCCGGTCCCGACATGCCTACCCTCCCTGGTCAGCTTGGGGCCGGAAAAATACGGCAAAACGTTCAGCGTGTCAATAACAATCTTCAGTAATGATGCTACAGACTCAGAAAAGCCCGGGCCCTCATCATTCCTCCCTATCCGCGAAGGGCTAAGAGCCAGTACGCGAACTGGCCCTGAAACCTCGATCACCTTCGTGAACCGAACGAAGGCCGACGTAGACATCTTCTGGCTCGATGCCGCTGGCGAGCGCAAGCCCTACGGGACGGCAAGGGCTGGCCAGGAACACCAGCAGCACACATTTGCGGGACACGTCTGGTTAGCCAGCGACCGCCAGGGAAAGGTGCTCGCGGTTTTCGAGGCCATCGAAGAGGCTGGCACGGCAGTCATCGGCGGGATGCCGGAGGATGGCAAGCCCGCCCCGAAAGAGCCAATGCCCAGCACACAATCGACACGCATTTTGCCTGAAGGTGATTCACCCGACGGCCAATGGCACGCCTTGTGCAAGGATCACAACCTGTACATCCGCGACGTGAAGACGAGCCTGGAATACCCCCTCTCAAGCGACGACAATGCGGACGACGAATACTCCGGCCGCATCTGGTGGTCGCCGGACTCCATGAAGATCGTCGTCCTCCGCATCACGAAAGGGGATGATCGCAAGGTCTACTACGTCGAATCCTCGCCCAAGGATCAGCTTCAGCCCAAGCTGCACTCCTACGAGTATCTCAAGCCGGGCGACCGCATTCCGTTGGCCAAGCCGCAGTTGTTCGATGTCGCCGGTCGTAATCGCATTCCCCTGAGCGATAAGCTCTTCCCCAATCCCTGGAGCATCACCGATCTCCGCTGGGAGCCCGATTCGCGCCGTTTCACCTTTATCTACAACCAACGCGGACACCAGGTGCTCCGCCTCATTGCGGTGGACGCCGTCACAGGCAATACCCAGCCGATTATCGACGAGCAGAACACAACGTTCATCGACTACTCTGGCAAGCAGTTTATCCACTACCTGGACAAGACCCCTGAGATCATCTGGATGTCGGAGCGCGACGGCTGGAACCACCTCTATCTCTACGACGCCGCTACCGGGCGAATGAAGGGGCAGATCACCAAGGGGGATTGGGTGGTCCGCGGCGTCGATCGCGTGGACGAACAGAAGCGACAGATCTGGTTCCGCGCCGGCGGCATCCGGCCCGGACAGGACCCGTACTACGTCCACTTCTGCCGCGTTGATTTCGACGGCTCCGGCCTGGTGATTCTCACGGAAGGCGACGGCGATCACTCGATCGAGTTCTCGCCCGACCAGCGGTTCTTCGTTGATACGTGGTCGCGCGTGGACCTGCCGCCGCAGACCGAGTTGCGGCGAGAAGATGGCAAGTGTGTCTGCAACCTGGAGAAAGCCGATTGGTCCCTACTACTCCAGACCGGCTGGCAGGTGCCGGAGCGGTTTGTGGCCAAGGGGCGCGACGACGTCACGGACATCTACGGGGTGATTTTCCGGCCGACGCGTTTCGATTCGAAGAAGAAGTACCCGATCATCGAGGAGATCTACGCGGGGCCGCAGGCCTCGTTTGTGCCCAAGTCCTTCCACCACTTCCACGCGCCGCAGGCTCTAGCAGAACTCGGCTTCATCGTGGTGAAGATAGACGGCATGGGCACGTCGAACCGTTCCAAGAAGTTCCACGATGTGTGCTGGAAGAACCTGGCTGACTCAGGCTTCCCAGATCGCATTCTCTGGATCAAAGCAGCCGCAGCCGAGTATCCCTACATGGACACGACCCGCGTAGGCATTTACGGCGGCTCGGCTGGCGGGCAGAGCGCGACCCGGGCACTCCTGGCCCACGGCGATTTCTACAAGGTCGCGGTAGCCGACTGCGGCTGCCACGATAACCGCATGGACAAGATCTGGTGGAACGAGCAGTGGATGGGATGGCCGATCGGGCCGCATTACGCCGAGCAATCCAACGTCACTCAGGCCCACCGGCTCCAAGGCAAACTCTTGCTCTTCGTCGGCGAGATGGACGAAAACGTGGATCCGGCCTCCACAATGCAGGTGGTCAATGCCCTGATCCGGGCAGACAAGGACTTCGATCTTATCGTGATGACCGGCCACGGGCACGGGTCTGCCGAGAGCCCCTACGGCAATCGGCGGCGGCAGGATTTCTTCGTACGGCATTTGCTCGGCGTGGAGCCGCGCGGCCAGCCGTAGTCCGGAACGATGGTGGTCTCGGCGGTGCAGATCCTCGCCGGCGTCTTGTAATCTCACCCGTATTCCGAGATGAATCAGAATACCACCCTTTCTCGGCACGCCGTCCGCCCAGCTTGCCTGCGGCGGTCACCCCACCCTCCGCGCGCAAACACCATCAGAGGGGCCTGCCGAACTGCGCCGGTCGGTGATGGGCATAACGGTGATTATTCGAGAGGTACAGTATATTAACAACAAGAGCAATGAGGCGGTGCCTAACGGCCACACATCGGTCTTCACACAAAGGAAAATGGGAGCTGGGCACAGATAACCCGCCTAGGTGCTAGAGACGTGAGGGCGCTATGGTAAAATGGATAGCTGAACGAGCCTCGATCGGCTCCAGGCATACTGCAAACGGGAAAGATCGGATCATGCAACAGAAACACACGATTCTCGCCCAGACACTCGCCATGCTAATAGCATGGTATGGCGCTACGGCAACTACGACCCGGTGCGCGGGGCAAACGGCCCCCGCCGCACCATCGCTCCCCTTTTCGATCAGGGTAACCCAGGAGGAAGTCACCGGGCTGCCGAACTATGCGTCCGGAATCTTCATGGACTACCCGTATTGCCCGATTGCGATCGACCGTGACTTCTGGGTATTTCACAAGAACGGATACAACGATCCCGTCCTGCGCTTCAAGGGCACAAACATCGAGAACGCGATGAAACAGCCGGACGGCCGCGGGGAACTGCCGCGGGGCGCCTATATCCTGGGCGGCGTCTGGTACGATGCCAACGAAAAGAAGCTCTACGCCCCTTTGCACTACGAAATCCACGACCACGCCTACACGATCATCCGCGAAATCCATCTGGCGACCAGCACCGACCTGGGCCTAACTTGGAAATACGAAGGGCCCATCATTGCGTCAAACGAACCCGACAAGCCGCACACCCCCGGCAGCTCGCCGAAGGGCGCCAGCCGGTTCTCGGCGGAGGCCTTCGATGGCGGCGACGGCGACCACTTGCTCTACGTGGATGAGCGCAGCGGCTACTTCTACATTTTCACCGACCACTATACCTGGCCGAAAGAGAAGCAGTCCGACGCCCGATTCTTGCGCCACTGCGTCGCGCGCTGCCTGATCGCCGACAAGATGGCCCCCGGAAAGTGGCGCAAATTCTACCAGGGCGCGTGGAACGAGCCAGGCATCGGCGGCAAAGCCTCCTATGTGAACGGCTACAACGTAACCTACAACACGTACCTCAAAAAATACGTGTCGCTGAACTATCTGAGCGGGCTGTCGGTCTGCGACGACCTTGCCACGCAACAGTGGAGCCCCTCGTTTCATCTCGGATCGCATTGGGGAACCGACTTCCGCTACTGGGCGTTCTGGCCGACCAACGCCGACAAAAACGACACCCGCACGTCCGGCAAGGATTTCTACGTCTACAGCTTTTTCACCAGCAGCCCGGTGCGGCGGTTTCACGTCACCTTGGGCGAGGGCGTGACGAAGGCCGTACACGGCTTCACCCCCTCCACAGTTTGGTTCATCGAAGAGAACAAGCCGCACCCGGTCATCTCGGCGGATCCCGGTCCGATGTACGACTACACGCCGTTTCCCGAGTCGTCGGACCCGATCGAATCACGGCAAACGCGCCGCGTCGGGTGTCTCAGCCCAGCGCTGAAATACACCGGCGCCTGGTCGGAGACGGCCAACAAGGCTTATTACGAAGGCAAGACGAAACTGTCGGCAGAGCGTGACGCCAGCGTGGAATTCCCCTTCCAGGGCCAAGACATTTACTGGCGCGCCGCAAAGGGCCCCGACCTAGGAAAGGCCGACGTGTTCCTCGACGGCGCGTGGCAAACCACGGTCGATTGCTGGGCCTCGATGCCTACCGTCTACCAGTATGCCTTCGTCAAACGAGGTCTCAGCGGCGATCACCCCCACACCATCAAAATAGTGGTAAAATGCGAGCGAAACCCGCTCTCCACCGGCGATGCGATCAAACACCTGCTGTTCGAGACGGACGACAAGGGAAAAGCGAAATAAGGACGCGGCAAAGTCGCTGGGGGCGTGCCTCGCGCGACGAGGTGCCGCGGGAGCCCACTGCAAGGGGAGAGACTGCCCTGTTTGTTCTTTGACGGTTACACGGGTTGAACGGCTACAGTCAAACTCATGGTAATGCCGTTGGGCTAATCGCTCGGCGTGGACTGGGTCTTCAACGGCTAGCGCAACGGGCGGTCACCATTCAACGCAATGGTGTGTAGCAGTCACTGGTAAACAGCGAGTACGTTTTCGATGGGCGTGTCGGCTTGAATGTGATGCGATCCCGCCAGGATGTAGCCGCCATTGCGTCCCATCACTTCGCAGGTCCAGGCAACTCTTTCTTGCACCTCGGCCGGTTTGGCTCGGGGCAAGAACTGCTGAACGTCGATGCCTCCGTGGAACGTCAGGCGGCCGCCGAATTCCGCGGCAAGTCGCTCCGGCTCCATAAAACGGGCCGACGGCTGAATCGGATTAAGGATCGCCAGTCCCAGCTCGATCAGCCGCGGAATAAGCCGGTACATCGAGCCGCAACTGTGCATCATCACCGGCTTGCCATGACGCCGGGCCAGATCGATGATCCGCTGGTGCAGCGGCTGGATGTGCTGCTCATAAAGCCTCGGGCTAATAAGCAGGCCCTCCTGCGACGCCAGATCGTCGTAGAAATAGACAATGTCGATCAGGTCGCCCGCCGTTTCCAACACCACGCGCAAGTTCTCCAGATGCACCTCGGCGATGCGTTCCATTATGTACAAGGGCATTGCGGGATCGGCTGCCAGGTCGAGCAGAATCCTCTCGAAACCGTAAAGCGACCAGGCGGTCTCGAACAAGGAGCCGAGCCTGTAGCGAATATGGTATCGTGTCGCGCCGTTGAGTTCCCGGATGACAGCGCGGATTGGGCTGAAATCCCACCAGTCGGGCGCCGGCCAGCGGTAGCGTTTCAAGTCATCGACGCTCCGGGCCGCCTGGAGCGGAAAAGAAACGAATTGGTCGAGGGCCCCGAAAGCGTTCGTCACGGGGGCACGGTGTGCGCCCCAGATGTCGCGATTGCTGCCGTCAAGCTCGACGCGCCGCCACATCCCGCCCACCGATGAGCGTTCCAGCGAGGCATTCATGTCGACCTGCTCGGCGCCGACCTCGGGCGGACGGCAGAAGCTGTCGTAGGACACGATGCGGCAATCAACGCCCAAGCAGCGCAGGATCTCGTTGCGGTCCTGTGCGCCGAAGTGCGCGCCCAGCTTCGCCCAGATCTCCGGCACCGCGGCGAAGTCGCGCGGTGCGCGATCCGGCCGCCGGAATGCCAGGGCCTCGTTCACGCGGTCGCGGGGAGTGATGGCGAAAGATGTCACGGCAAATCAACCACGCAACGGAAGCCGATGGTGCTGCAGCGGTCCAGTCCGGGCCAGGTCATCAGGAACTTGGTGGCGAAATCAGCCGGCCGCGGGCCGCCATCGACGTACCAGTTCGACCCCTTGGCCGCGAAGTACGACCCACCGCGGAGGACGCAAAACCGCGTGCGGCCGTCGCTCCGCTCACTTTCGGTCCAATGCCACACGTTGCCGCACATATCGTAGCAGCCAAACGGCGAGCGTCCCTTGGGAAACGCCTTCACCGGCGTCGTGCCGCCGGTCTTGCCGTCGTTGCACCGATCGGGCTCCAGGGCCGCGCCCCACGGGTACTTCCGTCCGTCGCCCCCCTGTGCAGCATACTGCCACTCTTCCTCGGTAGGCAATCGCTTGCCGGCCCACCTGGCATAGGCGCGGGCGTCATCGAGATCAACGTATACGACCGGGTGGTCCTCATTGCCTGCCGGGGGCTTCCCACGGGTCCAGTGCTTCAAGAAGTTCTCCGGGTGCTTCGGCTTGTAGCCGCTCGCCTTGAGGAACTCGGCGAATTGCGCGTTGGTCACAGGGGTTTCGTCGATCGCCAGCCGCTTGAAAGCGACGGTCCGGCGGAACTCGCGCACGTTAAAGCGGTACATGTCCCCGACAGCCGGCGCCGAGTCATAGAACCCACACTCGCGCGTGCGCATCTCGGTTTTCAGATCGAGTTTTGCGGCGGGGACCTCGACCATACCCCGGGGCGCCAGTTCCTGGGCCACGGCCTGCGGCGCTGAGAGGAGTCGCGTTTGCGGTTGCGGGGCGGCAGCGTCGAAATTGGCCCCGGTATTCAGGCGAGACTGACTCTTGAGGAACTGCGGGAAATCCGCGCCCATCTCCTTGGCCGGGCCACAGAGGAAACAGCCGATGCCGCGCGGCGCAATGGCGCCGGAAAGAACTATGGTCTCGCCCTCGGTCTTGCTTTCCGCCTCACGCCCGGCGACGAGGTCGAAACAGCGGTCGTCCGGCCGAACTAGGACCTTGAGCAGCGAGCCCGCGACACCTTTCTGCCCCCGATTCACGAGCGTCCAGAGCCGCAAGCTGTTGCCCTCCCAGCGCGAGGCGTACACGCCGGGCTGTTCGGTCGGCACCAGCGGCGTCCAACCTTCGCCGCTAAACAGCGCGGTGAAGCGCCGCTGAATGGGCAGCATGGCGCGCAGGATCGAGCGATCGCGCTGGCTCCACGGCACCCAGCAGCCGAAGACGTTCTCCCAGACCATTATGCCGCTGCCGTTGATCCAGGCGGTCTGCAATTCGCCGGTGTGGTCGCGGTCCCATCGCTTGATCTGGTGCTGCATGTGGCGGCGCTCCAGCCACTTGTTCCGCAGCACGCCCGGTGCCGGACTGTCGTTGAACCCCTGGGCCCACGAGGCATTGTGATCGTGGAGGTTCTCCAAGGGCAACGCGCCTTCGCCTTCGAGGACGACCCCGGGCCGTGCGGCGTCAAGCTTGGCCCGGAACTCGGCGGCGCCGCGGCTCATAGTGTCGAGGAAAATGCCGTCCGCGTCGATCGCTCCGACGATTTCGACCACCGCGTCGAGGTCTGATTTATCTTCGCGGCGCGTGCCCGTGTCCCAGGGGTTGTAGTCGATGTAGACCTTCACTCCGCGGCGTTGGAACTGGCGAGCGACCGCGCGCACGCCGTCGAGCCCGCCCGGCAGGTCGCGGTAGAAATCGAACTGGTTACGCTGGTCCACGCCGATGCGCGGGTAGGCGTGCCAGAGGACGACGCTGTCATAGCCGCCGAACTCCTTCTGGCCGTGGTCGAGAAAGGCATCCACGGTGTAGCGGCCAGCGCGATGGTCGTAGAACTTCTCGTCGCAGAGCATGAGGAAGCAGCACGAATAGTTCGCCGCCGACCAGGCGAACTCCTTGCGCCCGTAGAGGGCGTCGCTGTATTTCAAGCGGGCCTTGGTCTGCTCGCGCCAGCACGCCAGCGTCTTGCGAAAGGCCGGCCGCTGCGCCGGGTCATCCGGCGCGGGAATGATGTTCTGCGCGGGATTGAACTTGAGCCCCGAAGGCGCCTCGCCGGCGCCGAGTCGCCACGCGCCCATGACCGACAATGCGCCCACAGCAGCCGATACGGCAATCCGGCAGCGCAGACGGATGTTCTTCATCGTGTAGTCACCTTTCTGGTTGTTTGCGACGGACATATTCATCTTGAAGTTTGGGCAGCCGGAGTTTCAGACATCGGTTGATCGGGGGCCTTCGAAGCGCTGGCGGCGCCGAACACCGCCACGGCCACGAGGAGCACGACGAGTCCGAAGTTCAGGCGCGCGCGGGCCGACGGCTTCGCGTTGCGCCATTCGCCGCGCCACAGGCCCCAGAGGTTGCCCACCAGGATGGCCAGCGAGATGAACAGCGGCCAGCCCAGAATGCCGCCCCATTTGCCCATGCGCACCGCGCCCATGCCATAGAGATAGAAGCTGCCGATCCACATGGCGGCCATAAGGGCGATCCAGCCCAGGTTGCGTCCGCAGTCGTTGGCCAGGGCGCCGAGGTTTGCACGGCGCACCATCAGGCCCAGGCAATAGCCGAAGTTCAGCAAGAAGCCTGCGGTGAACAGAAGTGCCCAGGCGGCGTTGCCAGCCATGTCCGAGGACGCGCCGAGCCCGACCGCGGCAACCTTCAGACTCTCCGCGTGGTTCATGCCCACATTAGGGAAGCAGGAGAACACTCCCGCCAGCACCGCGATCACCAGACCGGCACCCAGGCTGGAACCGGCGGCTTGGGCGGCCTTGTCGCCCGACTGCGCGTCCTTGGCCGCGGCGGCCTGCGAGCAAAGGATGACGCCGCCAACGGTCACGGCCATGCCGGCCAACAACAACAGTCCGGTGCGGGAAACCAGATCCAGGGGGCTCTGCAGCAAGAGCGGGATGACGGCGCCCAGGCTAAGAATCAATCCCATGATGATCGGGTAGCCGACTGCCATGCCGAGTCTGGCAATGCCCAGTCCAAAGAGGATCGCGCCCGCGCCCCACAGCGCGCCGAACACGGCTAAGTTGCTGTTAAGAAATAACTTAGCCATTGGTATAATCTGCCTGTTCCGCTTCCACGGATGGGGAGATGGTCATGGCAGACCCAGAGCGCAAGCGAATCCACCGCTGTCGGTGCCGAG
>JBEKTY010000255.1:0-8806 GCA_049515555.1 Thermoguttaceae bacterium | reverse complement strand
TTCGATTTTGAGAACGACGCCGACCTGAAAGCCTGGTCGCAGTTCCTGCCCGACAATCTGAAGGTCCCCGGCGCCAAGGAGCCGCCGGTCAAGATCGAACTTTCCGGCGAGAACGCCGCCTCCGGTAAGAAGTGCCTGAAGGTCACGTTCGCCGGCGGAAAGTTTCCGGCCATCGAGACTCGCTCGCCGCTGGAAGACTGGACCGCTTACAAGTCTTTTGGGGCCGATGTGACGGCCAGCCGCACGTGCCTGGTCGCCTTTCGTGTCGTTCGCGAGGACGACAAAGAACACCGCGGCTGGGTCAAGCTCGCCCTGCTCCACAAAGGCCGCAATGCGGTGGTGGACGTGGCGCCGCCGCTGAAAGGACCCACGCAGTTCGAGATCATCATGTACGCGCCGCACGACGGTGAGACGCTGTACGTGGACGACATTCGCGTTTCCACCGAGGTTCCCGCCACGGCCACGCCCCCGCACGGCGAGCACGTCAAGCCAGGCGACAAAGTGCGATTCTATCCCAGGCTCGGCAAGATCCCTGTGCTCGGGCTCGATATCGAGGTGGCCAACGCCGCCGAACTTGCCAAGCGCATGACGGACCCGTGGGTCCCGCCCCAAGACAAGACCGTCAAGCAGGTGGAGGCCGAATTCAGCGCCCTGTACGACCGGCTGAAGAAGGAACATCCCCGGGCGGTCATGGCCATCTTCCGCAATGGGCAGCGGGGCTTCGACCCGGCCGCGCCCGAGAAGGAGTACGCAGGCTGGGAGTCTACCGGCATCAGTGCCCACGGGCCCAACGCCGTCCTGCTGGAATCGCTGCACAGCATAGCCGGGGCGGAACAGATGGAGGTGACCTTCCGCGGCCGGCCAGCGATGATGCGCGTCGATTTCTCCAGCATTCCCCAGGGCAGCCAAGTCCTGGCGGCCCGACTGCTGCTGGTGCGATCGTCGCCGCTAGCGAAAGAGTGGAACGCCCGCCGGCACCCGTTCGTCGCCGAATTCTGCAACCGACCGTGGAAAGAAACGGAAGTCAATACGTTCGAGTACGCCAAGGACCGGTTCTGGAAAGAGACGCACGGATCGAATTGGGACAGCGATGATCCGGACTTCCTGCCGATCTTCGCCGCCTACGGTCCCAGCCAGGGCACGGCCAACGTCTGGGATTTCACCGAGGCGGTCAAGTGGTGGACCGACGGGAAGCATCCCAACTACGGCTTCACCCTGTACAACGGCGACTACACGGCCGTCGACTATCTCTGGGTGCATTCCCGCTGGGTAAAGGATGTCAGTCGACGTCCCGCGATGATGGTGATCTATGAGCCGAAGAAATGAAGCCCTGCAAAGAGACTCAAGTTCGTCGGGCTGCCTCGATGGGGTCCAGGTGGCCGTGAACAAGACAACGACCCCGTGAACCGTCACAGGAAAGACACGGAACTCGCGAGCGGACTCCGCCGAGTCTTTTCACGAAGAACTCGCACAAGAAACCTAACAGTGGTGGTGGGGGATTTTGCGGGCGCGGCCGCAACGGAAACACCGGGAGGAGACGAAAATGCGCGCAGGGATGATTGTTGCAGCGGGAATGGCCGTCGCAGTCATGTGCGCGGGCGCAGCGAACGCGCTGGACGCGGCGAAGGGGGCCGCGGCTCAGCAGAAGCCTCCCGCCGGAAATGAGACGGTCATACTCAGCGGCGGCTACTGGCGGCTGCACTTCACGTGGAAGCCGCCGGTGGTGAAGACGGCCGGCGGGATTCAGCCTGGTCGCCAGAAGAAAGGAACATGGATGAATCGCGAGACGCCGGGGCCGCCGGATGGGTGGGTTGCACCGGACTTCGATGATTCCCGCTGGGTTCGACTTCCGGGGATGCCTTTTCCCCAGATCTATCCTAACGGAGCCAAGTTCGAGGATGCGAACTTTGGATTCTCCCAGAACGACGGCATCTCTCCGTACCTCGCCCACCTGGCGATGCGCGGCAGGTTCGAGGTCACCGACCCGTCGAAGGTGAAGGGGCTGACGCTTTCGCTGGGCTACCGCGGGGGCGTGGTGGTCTACCTGAACGGCAAAGAGGTGGCACGCGGGAGCATGCCGGCGGGGACGGCCACGCCGGATACCCTGGCGGAGGATTACCCGGCCGAGGCCTTCTCCATGCCCAACGGCTCGCGGCTCGAATCCGCCAGTCCGCCCAAGGGAAATCGCGACCGCGCCCTGCTGCATAACCGCTCCCTCAGCGGCGCCCAGATCCCCGGAAGCCTGCTCCGCCGCGGCGTCAACGTGCTGGCTATCTCCGTCCACCGGGCCCCTTATCATGAAGACGTGCTGAAACGACGGGGCTCAGGGGGGAAATTGACGCTCACCTGGTCCACCTGCGGTCTCTGGGCGGCAAGGCTGACCGCGCCCGCCGCCGACGGCGTCGCGCCGAACGTCGTGCGATCGAAGGGACTGCAGGTCTGGAACAGCAACGTGATGGCCGTCGATTTCGACTTCGATTGGGGCGACCCGTGCGAGAAGATCGAGCCGATCCGTATCGTCGGGACCCGGAACGGGGCGTTTTCCGGAAAGGTGGTCGTGGGCTCGGACCAGCCGATCAAAGGACTGACCGCGAAGATGAGTTTGTTCAGGTCGAAGGAGGGCGCCGTCCTCCCGGCCTCGGCGGTGCAGGTGCGTTACGCCCTGGCGGACCGCAAATGGCTGACAGACATGGACTGTGGCTTCGCGGCGAGGTACCCGAGGGGAGCCGTTGCCTTCGACGGGCTCGCGGAA
Organism: Thermoguttaceae bacterium; assembly: GCA_049515555.1. Taxonomy (GTDB): domain Bacteria; phylum Planctomycetota; class Planctomycetia; order Pirellulales; family Thermoguttaceae; genus JBEKTY01. Next base: position 6,054 of record JBEKTY010000255.1, on the reverse strand, counting down.
TCGGCGCCGGTCGAGGTCCCCATCCGGACCGGCCGCGGGTTCGGCGCGTGGATCGCGCCGGGTCAGCCCGATTTCGTCTACGGCGCCGTCCAACCGGTGTGGGTGACGGTGAAGGTCCCCGTTGACGCACCACCGGGCAGTTACGCAGGGACACTGTCGCTCTCCGCAGGCGGCCGGGACTTCAGTGTCCCGGTTGAACTCCGGGTCTGTGCCTGGAAGCTCCCCGATCCAAGAAACTGGACCACGTTCACCGAGCTCATCGAGTCCCCGGAATCGGTGGCGCTCTACTACAATGTGCCGCTGTGGTCCGACGAGCACTTCAGGAAGATGGAAAAATCCTTCAAGCTGATCGGAGAACTCGGGAGCCGGAGCCTCTATATCCCGCTTATCTGCCAGACCAACTTCGGCAACTCCGAGTCCATGGTGCGGTGGATCAGGACCGGCGAGAACACCTACCGCTACGACCTGAAGCCGTTGGAGAGATACATCGAAATCGCCGAGAGAGATTTCGGCAAGCCGAGGGTGGTCTGCCTGTACGTCTGGGACAGGTTCCTGGAGGGGAGCCACAACGTGTTTGGCACCGTCAAGGGGGAACCGGAGTCGGTGACCCTGTTCGATCCCGCCACCCAGAAGACCGAAGAGATCGCTCTGCCTTACTACACGACAGCCGAAGGCAAGAGACTCTGGACACCCCTGCTGAGGGAAGTGCGCGAACTCTTCAGGAAGCACGGGTTGGACCAGGAGGTGATGCTCGGAGTGATGTACGACCACACGCCGTCCAAGGAAACCGTCGCCGCCTTCGCCGAAATGACCCCGGGACTGCCGTGGGTCTGGCACGCCCACGGCTCGGGCGAAGCCAACACCCGGGGTGTGCCGATCGGCTACAAGGCCCTCGTCTATGCGGTGAAGTTCCCGAAGGACCCTAGTGAGGGCCGCAGCTACGGCTGGCAGGGAAACCCCCTGTATGCCCAGTTCCCGCGCCAGGTCTTGCCAGGAATTAATCCCGATTCCATGACACAAAAGTCACACCATCCCTACCTCACCACCTGCCGACTGATAGGGGAGATGAATATCACCGGAGGGCAGAACGGCTTCGGACGGCTCGGTGGGGACTTCTTCCCGGTAATCCAGGACAAGAGGGGCAACCGGTTCTCCATCGAGGGCCGATATCCGAAAAGCTCCCCTGGAGTTCCCAGCTTCGACATCCAGTCCTGTTTTCTCAAGCCCGGCCCGGATGGCGCACTCTCCGGCCACGGCTTCGAGATGCTGCGCGAAGGGGTGGAGGAATGCGAGGCGCGCATGTTCATCGAACGCGCGATCCTCGACAAGAAGATCTCCGGAGACCTCGCCGAAAAATGCCAGGAGGCCCTCGACGACCGCCTCCGTTCCTTGCGCCGCGCATGCAGCGACGACGCGGGGGGGGTGGTGAACTACGCACACGGGGCCAGCTACGCCGGGAGTCTCTGGTACCCAGGCTCCGGCTGGGAGGAGCGCTCGGGAAGGCTCTACGACGCGGCGGCGGCCGTGGACCGGAGCCTTTCAGGAAGGTGACGGGACCGATCGGCAGAAAGGCCGTGAACGGTTACAGCCGAAGAAATCAAGCCCTGTAAAGAGACTCAAGTTCGTCGGGCGACCGCCATGGGGTCCAGGTGGCCGTGAACAAGACAACGACCCCGTACACCGTCACACGAAAGACAAGGAGAAACCTATGGCTCGCAAGGGAACGTGGACTGCCGCTGCGCTGGTATTGACTCTGCTTTTGGCCCGCGCGGCAATGGCGGATGACACCGTATTATTCGATTTTGAGAACCCGGCCGACTTGGCGGACTGGTCGCCGGTAACGGTCCAGCAGGTGGTCGCCCCTAAGCCCGCCTCGAAGCCCGCAGGCGACTCGAAGACGGCCTTGATCCCGGCGGCCCCGTGGCCGGCCGCACTGGGCACCCAGAGCGAGACGGGTTCGACGGCCGCTTCGGTGCAATTGGCCGATCAGGACCCATCCTCCATGCCAGGCGTGGTGACCCACGGCAAGAAATGCCTGAAAATCACGTTCCACGGCGGGGTATGGCCGGGCGGCACATGGCCGGGCATCGTCAACGCCAAGTTGCCGGTCTGCGGCGACTGGCAGCAGTACAACTCGATAAAGCTGGACATGACGACCGAGAAGCCCTGCCTGGCCGGGCTGCGCATCACTCAGCGCAAAGGGCCGGACGACTTCGGGGCGACCTGGGAGCGTACGGTCTACCTCCAAGCCGGCAAGAACGAGGTGCTGGCGTACCTCAAACACCCGGCGGGCTGGGAACCGTTGGACGCCAAGTTCGGCGAGGTGGTGTCGATGGTCCTGTATATGTATCGGCCGACCGAAGGGCAGGCACTGTATGTGGACAACGTCCGTCTTTCCAGGGAGAAGCCGACTCGCAATATCTTCTACGACCCTCTCTGGGGGCCGTATTGCATCTACGGCCAATCCATGTTCAACACCGCGGATTTCCTCAAATCCGGCAAGCTGCCGGAGTTCAGGGTTGCCGGCACGGATCTCGTGGCGGCCGACTGTGCCGCCCTGGCGGCCAAGCTTAAGGACAAGTGGACTGCGCCGGCAGCCCGCACGCTGGATCAGGTCGAAGCCGATTTCCAGAAGAAATATGAGGAGACTAAGAAGAAGCATCCCAAGGCCGTACTGGCCGTCTTCCGCGATGGTCAGCCGAGTTATGATCCGGCCAATCCCGAGAAGATATACCTTGGCTGGAAGGACGCGCATCTGGATTGCCACTCGCCCGACGGGCCACTGCCGGGACGGGAAAACAATTCCGGCAAGAACGAGACCCTGGAGGTTTTTATGCGTCACCGCGCATTGCTGGCCCAGGCGGACCTTTCGTCGATCCCCCAGGGTTCGACCATCTTGGCGGCGCAACTGGTCTTGAACCGCGTGCCGAATGCGAGCCGCGACGCGACCAAGGAGCCCACGATGTGGGTCGCCGAGCCGTGCATGCGCGACTGGAACGAATATGAAGTGAACTGCTACCAGTACGCGGCCGGCAAGCTCTGGAAGGCGATGAGTGGGTGCTGCTACTACGGCGACGACCCGGACTTCCTGCCATTGTTTATCGCGCACGGACCGGGACAAGGGCCGGCCAGCATATGGGACTTCACCGAGGCCGTCCGATTCTGGACCGACGGTAAGCACATCAACCACGGATTCCTCTTCCACGGCGACAGCAAGGACTACTTCCTGACCTACAGCCGCGAGCACAAGGAGGTCAAGGTTCGCCCGGCGATGATGGTCATCTACGAGCCCAAGAACTGACAGTGAGGTTGGATTCCCTTCGGGCAAGCGGCTTGCGATACGAAGGACTTTTCTCGTGAGGAGCGCTAACAATGATTGTCCATCTTCCCCTTCGCCTTTCTGCACTTGCTTCTATGTGGGTTGTGTGGTCACTGTGCTATCCCGTGGCCGCCGCCGACTGGCCGCAGTGGCGTGGGGCCGGGCGCGACGGGCACGTGGCCACGCTGCCCAAGACCTTGTCCGAAATGAAACCCCTCTGGAAGCAGCCTGTGGCCGGCACCTGTGATGCCGGAATCGGCGTTGCCGGGGGAATCTTGGTGATGGCCGACCACGACGACACACAAGACTACTACCGCTGCTATGCCGCGGCGGACGGCAAGGCACTGTGGAAACGGAGTTTCCCCAACGATCGCGAGATGGACCACGGCTCGGGTCCGCGGGCCACACCCTTGTTCCACAAGAACAAGGTGTATGTCCTGAGTGCTTTCGGAGAATTGTATTGCTTCGATCTGAAAACGGGCAACACGGTTTGGCAAGAAATCCTCACCAAGGAGTTCGGAGTCAAGCGGGTGCCAAACTGGGGCTATTGCGGCTCGCTCCTGGTGGCCGATGGCAAGCTGATCGTCAACCCTGGCGGCAAGGCGGCAGTTGTGGCGATGAGACCAGAGACGGGCGAGGTAGTCTGGCAGGGGGAAGGCGGTCAGCCCAACTACTCCAGCTTCATTGCGGGCCGTTTTGGCGGTGTGGAGCAGGTCGTCGGCTACGATGCCACGTCGCTGGGAGGCTGGGAATTGCCGACCGGCAAACGTCTCTGGACCTTGGACGTGGAAACCGGCCACGGCTATATTGTGCCCACGCCTCTGGCCGTAGGCGACAAGTTGCTGATTGCCGACGGCAACAACCAAGCCCAACTGTTCGCCTTCGACCAGGACGGAAAGATCCGCGAAACACCGGTCGCCCGCAACAAAGACCTCGCGCCTGAGATCTCCACGCCGGTCAGCGCAGGCGACATGATCCTTGGTCAGGCGGAGAAATTGGTCTGCGTGGATGCTGCCGGTGGGCTAAAGACACTTTGGGTGCAGGAGACCGAAAATGCCTTTCGGAACGACTGCCACCTGATACTCGCCGAAGACCGTGCATTGGCGATGAACAGCAAGGGCGTTCTGGTGCTGTTTCAGTTCGATCGCCAGGGTATGAAGGTTTTGGGCAAGAAGACGATCTGCAAGAAAACATTGATGCACCCGACCGTGGTAGACGGCCGCCTCTACGTCCGCGATAGTAACTCTCTCTACTGCTACGAGCTATGAGCGGACAACAAACAAGAACCACAAGAACAAGACAAGATCGGCCGTACAATAGCGGCCGGGAGTACACAATATGGCCGTTACGATGAGCGACATTTCTGGCCGGATGCTGCGTGTGATAGTGCTGGCTATCGTCGTCGACGAGTTGCTTGGTGTGACTGCTGAGGCACGGGCCGCGGACTGGCCGCAGTGGCGCGGCCCGAACCGCGACGGCATCTCGGCCGAGAAAGGCTGGACCACTCAATGGCCCGAAAAAGGCCCCAAGGTGCTCTGGAAGGCCAAGGTCGCCAATGGGCACTCGTCCCTCGCCGTGGTGGCCGGCCGCGTCTACACGATGGGCTTCGAGTTGGACAAGCCGGGTCCGGACGGCAAGTACAAGAAGAACGAGGACGGCCGACGGCTGGGCACCGACATCGTCTGGTGTCTCGACGCCGACACGGGCAACGTCCTTTGGAAGCACTCGTATTCGGCCCCGGGCGACGACACCTTCAGCACACCGACAGTCCATGATGGGCGGGTCTACACCCTGGGCTGCTTCGGACAACTGTGCTGCTTGGACGCCGCCGCGGGGCGGGTGATCTGGAATAAGAACTTGGTCAAGGACTTCGGCGGCGAAAGGCCCTATTACGGCTACGCTTGCTCGCCGCTGGTGGCGGGCGACGTGGTCGTGGTGGGCTGCGGCGGCAAGGAGGCATTGCTCCTCGGACTCGACAGAAAAACCGGCCAGCCGCTGTGGAAGTACGGCAAGGGGCAATCGGGCTTCTCCTCGCCCGTCCTTTACCAGTCCGGCGGCAAGAGCGCGGTTCTCATGATGACCCCTGGGATGGCCCGGGGGATCCGCGCCGACAACGGCGAAGAACTTTGGCATTATCCATGGAGAGCCACCGATCAGCCGACGCCCATCGTCCTCGGCGAGAAGGTGTTTCTCACCGGCCTCGACGGGAAGGAGGGGTTGTCCGTGCTACTGGAGTTGACGCCCGGCGGCCCGAAAGAAATCTGGAAGAACCAGAACCTGGGCATCTATTTCCACTCGGGCGTGCTGGTGGAGGGCCACGTCTACGGCACGAACAACCCGGACGCCGACGCGAAGAACGCTACATTGCGCTGCGTGTCGTTCGAGACGGGCGAGCTGAAATGGCAGCAGGGGGGCCTCGGGCACGCGCCGCTGATTGCGGCCGACGGCAAGCTCATCATCATGGCCGGCCGCGGGGAACTTGTGGTGGCTGAGGCGTCGCCCAAGGCTTTCAAGGAACTGGCCCGCGCCAAGGTCGTCGATGGCGAGTGTTGGGCGTGCCCGGTGCTGTGCGGCGGCCGTGTCTACTGCCGAAGCCACAACGGGGACCTGGTGTGCCTGGACGTGAAGGGCCCGTGAGCCATTTCCGGGCGCGGAGCGGACCGACTGCCGTCGCCAATGCAGCCGCGCCAGCGTCCCAATGATACAATACAGGACCATCGCCGAGGAGACAGCAT
>JBEKTY010000254.1:0-8899 GCA_049515555.1 Thermoguttaceae bacterium | reverse complement strand
CGGTTTCAACTTGCGAATCTGATCGGCGTCCATGCCACGGCCTCCTTGGTGAAGCAGAACGCCTATAGATTCGCCAATTTCGCCAATTCATGCAATATCAATCTTGCGCAGTAATACTAGGGGAGCCCGATAGACATCACAAGGGAGGAGGTTCCGCCGTCAGCAGGGTGCTGATCTCTCGTGCCACCTCTTCGACGGCCTTGCCCGTGACGTCGATCCATTGCCATCCGTATTTCGAGCACAACTCTTCGGCGTAGCGGTTTTCCTTGGCGATCTGTGCCAGCGAGGCGTAAGGCTCGACGGGAATCGCTTCCTCGCGTGCCCGAGCGCAACGTCGTTGTCGTAATTGCTCGGGCTGAATGGTGAGACAGAAGACCCGCGCGGGCGGCAGGGCCGCCAAGGCGCCGTCCAGCGGAAGTTCGGGGACGAGCGGGACGTTGGCGGTAAACCAGCCCCGGTAGGCCAGGTACAACATGGTGGGCGTCTTCATGCTCCGCGACACGCCCACCAGAACGATCTCCGCGTGCTGCAAATCCTGCGTGTTCTGACCGTCATCGTGGCGAAAGGCGAAGGCCACGGCCTCGATTTCGCGGGTCTTGGCGTCGTCCAACTGCCGAAAGAGGCCCGGCTTCTGTTGCGACGTCAGCCGCAGATGGACGGCCAGGCGATCCAGCATCGGTCCCAGGAGATCCAGGGAGTCTACGCCGTGCAGACGAGACTCGGCGAGGATCAACCGCCGCAGCTCATCGGACACCAGCGTGTGAACGATGAGAGAATCGCCGCGGGCGGCCTCCTGAACCACCGTCCGCACCTGTTCCGGGGTAAGAACCTGCGCGCGGCGCACCAGGCGCACCGCCGCACCCTCGAACTGCACCATCGCCGACCGCACCAGTCGCTCGGCCGTGCCGCCGGTAGCGTCGGAAACGACAAGAACCTTCAGCATAGGCGTTCCTTGCGTCAATTCGTTCCGGGCCCCGTCGGCGGCGCCGGCAGGACGGAAACGGTGCGATCCTTCAGGGGCGGCAGCGGCGGAAACGGCGCGTGCGGAGCGATCTGATACCAGTACGCGACCGACGCTATGTCGTCCGAGAGCTTCTTGTACTTGTCGCCCTGCCAGCCCAAGGCCTGGATCGTGACCCGCAGGTCTTGCTGGAAGCAGATGGGGTCCATGATATGCCAGCGGTATAGGCTCCAGAAGCTGGGCGGCGGGGCGTTTTCGTTGGCCGGCAAGGTCGTGCCCGTGTAGGGACCGCTGAACGGATGCGGGAACCCGTAGCTGCCGCAGAAGTAGTCTTCGGTTCCCGTGCCGCAGATCGTGGGGAACTCCTTGTCACCGTCGATGTAGAACTTGATCTCCCCCTCGCCGAACCAACCCTTGGACAGTTGCGTCCAGGCCAGAAAAGTGCCCACGTAGCGGCCGCGGCCCCGCACCCCGTCGAGGATCACGTACGGATTCTGCCGGTCGGTGCGGGCGCGGCGGAACTGGGCGTGGAAATAGGCGGCGCTAGCCGGCATCTCCATCTCCGCGTAGTCGATCTGATAAGCCAGCGGCGTTAGATCCTGATCGGGCGACTCGTTGCTCAGCGTTATCCGCGCATGCTTGCGGAAAGGCATCGGCCAGTAGCAGTTCAGGGCGTTGCTCGGGTTGACGACCACGGCCAGGGAATTGACCGGAGCGAACTTGCCATGGCCCACCGCGAAGAAGTCGGGAGCGGGAACCTCGATCGCGGGCGTCGGCTCGCCGTCCCAGTAGAAACGCAAGACGTTTGCCCGGCTCAGCCCCTCCACCATCCAAATGTGCCGGATCACGCCTGGGCCGTCCACGTCCATGAGTAGGGCCGTCTCACCTTTGTTGACGCGGAGGAAAGGCCGGACCTTCCAGCCCTGTCCCAGATCGTCGGCTGCCCGTGCCGACGCTGCCGGCGAGGGCTCGGACGGATTTGGCACGGCCAGGCCTCCTTTGCCCTTGGCCCCGGTGGGGTTTTCGGCACACACGGAGCGCGTCCGCGCTCGGTTCAGGTAAGGCAGCGATCCCAATCCTTGATGCAGTTCTACCGGCGGCGGGATGATTGCTTCCGTGGCAGACGGTGGGAACGCAGGATCGCCTGCCCGGGAAGACGGCCCCGCCGAGGGCGGCCACTGCAAGAGTCCCACCGCGATGAGCAGTGCAGTCAGTACGGTCAACAGGCAAAAGGTTCTGGGCATTTGGCGATTCTCCTTTGCTCTTTAGCCAACCGGACGCGGCGGCGTACTTCAATCTCCCGGCCGCGGAACCGTATCATTGTCCGGGAATGGCCGGCAGTGTGCAAGGATCGGCCCGAGGGGCGCTGGCTAAGGATCGGCCGAAGAATAACTTGAACAAATTCCAGTGAGGGTGGCACGTCCCTGAGCGCAGCGAAGGGCGTGGTTTTTCACGCCACGCCACGCCCATCCCTCAGGGCGTGCCACCCTAATTGGTCGTAAGTTGTTCACCGCGGTGGCCGATGGTAAAATGGGGCCAATCGGGACGGTTGTTTCGCTTCGCAAACCGGACAGCCACGCGGCTCGGGCCAGAGAAGGAATGAGAAAACATGCCTGGACCATTGAAGCATCGAACGTGTGGCACAACGAGCCGGCATACTCCACGGGTCGCTCCCGTACGCGGCGCATGCGGGCCGCTGTTCCTCTTGACGCTGGCGGTCCTGGCCGGCGGCAAGCCGGCCCGGGCCGAGTCGCAGTTCGTCCTGGGGGCCAACATGAAGGTCCTCCGCTGCGACATGCCCAACGCCAACTACCGTTTCGCCGGCAGCAATGCCCCCGGGCAATTGTTCCTGCCCGGCGAGCCGGTGGACATCAAGCTGGTGTTCGCCAAGGGTCAGGAGCGGGGTGAGGTGCAGGGTTTCGCCGTCGAGATCCAAGAGATCACCACGCGCGACCCGGAGGCCCGCATCAAGGAGGCCTTTACCGACACGGGCGGCAACGCCCCGCTCATCGCCCTGGAGGGCAAGCCGATTACGCAGCCGATCGCCGTGCGTTTTGGCGACAAGCCCCAGGCGGCCTTCGAGGTGAAGGGCCTTCCGTTGCCGGCGCGCTTCGGCACCTACGCCTTGGTGCTCACGCGCGGTGCAAAGCGGCAGTTCCTGGCCTCGCTGTGCCGGGTGCCCAAGCCGCGCGAGTACGGCCGTATCGACAATGTGCCCATCTTCGGCGAGGGTCAGATGCTGAATCCGGCGGAAATGATGGAAACCCGCGCCTTGCAGTTCTATCGCATGGGCGTCCGGGGCTGGCGGTCGGAGCTGAGCTGGCGCGAGTCGGCCGACGGGAAACGAGACTGGGACTCGTACGACAAGCTCTTCGCCGCCGCCGAGAAGGCCGGCTGCAAGATCATGGTCACCCTCGGCGGACATTCGGGCTGGCTGTGGACGTTCGGCGAGCCCACGCCGGCGGCCGGTTGGCGGCCGGGCTCCTTCGGTTACGGAGGCACGGGCGACTGGGTCTGCAAACCCGACATGTACGAACGCTATGGCCGGTGGATCACCGACTTCTGCCAGCGCTATTGGAAGGGCGGCCACGGCGCCTTGTGGGGCCTGGAGAACTACAACGAGCCCTGGGAGGGCGGCGGCATCAGCGGCTGGGCCCGCGACATGCTCCAGTACCGCGCCATCCAGAAACTCATCGCCACCAGCGCCCGCCGCGTCTCGCCCGACATCAAGATCCTCGCCGCCTCCTCGATCATGAACACCGAAGACAAGCTCTATAGCGACGGCTCCAGGGAGTTCGACCAGTACATCGACGTCTTCACCGACCACTACGTGGTCCCGCCGATGTGCTATGGACCCATGGTGGCCAAGGCGCACGGCAAGGAGTCGATGGAGACCGAAACCTGGTTCGTCAATGCCGAGTACCTGCTGCCGCAGGGCGTGGCGCAGTTCATGGCCTGCGGGCAGCAGCGGCTCTCGCCCTGGCACCCCCGCGTGTTGTTCGACTCCTTGCCCGGCGCCAACGACGAGTACCTCATCCCTTCGCCGGTGGTTGCGGCCACGGCGGCGCTGAACTATTTCGTCACGGGAAAGAAGTTCGAGAAGATCGTCTTCAAAGACCATCTGCCGTGGGTCTTCCAGTACGGCAAGGACGACGACCCCGCCGCGCTGCTGATCGTCTTCGGGCAGTTGATGCCCATCGCCGGGAGCGATCCCAAGGACCGCCTGTGGTGCCAGGTGGACGGCGCAGCCGGCGGTAAAATGACCATCGACAACGCCGACGGGCTGTTGCAATTCTACGACCTGGCCGGCAATCCCGTGTATGTGGGCCAGCCGAGCATCGAGCTGCCCATGACGATCTTCCCCACCTACGTCACCTGCCAGCAAGGGGCCGCCGCGGCGGGAAAGCGTCTGGCCGCCGCCCGCATCGCAGGCAAGCGGCCCGTCGAGATCCTGCCCCGCGACTTCACCCAGCCGGTGGCCAAGGGCGCCGTGCTCTCCGTCGAGCTGCACAACTGCCTCAACCGGGCCATCAGCGGCCGCTTGGCCGTCGAGGCGCCCCAGGGCTTCGCGCTCCGGCAGGACCAGCTACCCGTGAAGCTGAAAGCGGGTGAGCGACGGGCGTTCCCCTTCGCGCTGGCCCAGGCCGCGGCCAATCCGGCCAACGCCTATCCCTTCGCCTTCCGCTTCACCAGCGACGCCGGCAACGCCGAGTACAAGGAAGTGCTTAACGCCACGATCATCCCCAAGCGGACGATCCGCGTGGACGGCAACCTGGACGATTGGAAGGATATCCCGGGCGTGACCGTGGTGGCCAAGGCCCAGAAGGCCGAGGCGACCGAATTGCTTCGCCGTCCGTGGCTGGCGATCAAAGACGCCGAGCCGCAGGGCAACTTCGCCCAGTTCAAGCTGGCCTGGGACGAGAACTACTTGTACGTGGCCGCGCTGGTGAACGACCCTACGCCGCAAGACAAGGGCCTGGCCCCCATGGCCGGGCGCAATGAAGACCTGTACTTCCACAGCCGAGAGTCGGACCAGCAGTCGCCCTACAAGGAGTTCCTGGCGAAACGGCCGGGCCGAAGCTTCGCCGAGGTGCCCTACGTGTGCCGCTATAACCTGGAGAACCCCGAGCACCCCGCGCTGCCCGCGATTCCCTTCCGTCGCGACCGGCTGCAAATTGCCTTGGACGTGACCGACGACTGGCACGATCTGGCGCCGACCACCGACAAGGTGCCCTACGGCTTCCACGCCGTGCCGGACACCGATTACGAGTACGCCTTGTACATTACCAATCAGGGGAGCGAGCTATGGCGATACATGGCTCCCGGCGTGCCGCGCGTTTCGGACTGGCCGCGGCAGCCCAAGGCGAAGCACTCGACCGGCCCGGTCCCCGGCGCCAAGCACGTGGTCAGACGCGAGGGCAACACCTACATCTACGAAATGGCCATTCCCAAGGAAGAACTGTCGCAACTGAAGCTGGCGGCCGGCACGACGCTGGGCATCATGCTCCGCGCCGGCAACAATAATGGTCCGCACGTCGATTTCGGCGCCGACAAGGCCGTGACCAAGAAGAACGGCCTGACGTTGCATCCTTACTGGGAGCGGGCCAGCAATTGCGGCGTCCGCTGGAAGTTGGTCGAGTAACCACGATCGCCGGGATTGCCAGACGGTCACGGGCGGGCTGGCCGGCGGCAAAGCCCGGGCGACCGCCGACGCCCAGGGCGCCGGATGGCAGCGCCTCTGCCGCAACCGGCCCGTGGCCCCTTCGAGCCCATCCTTTATCCTTCCGCCGCCCGCCTTCATCCCTTACTCATCCCTCGTCCCTCATCTCACATCCCTCCGCCTTCATCCTTGTTTGTAAAGATAGGGGGAGTATAATCGACTTTGCCGGGGCAGGGCGGGTTTTGCGCCAGGAGAGGTTGTGCCGGTAATGCTCGATTTGCCGACCTTGATAAAGGCTTCCATGAATTAGGATAATGACCCTTCCGTTTGGTGGGCACGGATGCCCAGAGGGACGCGATGCGTGACTTGCGGCAAATCGAGCACGAGTTCTGGCCCGGAACCATCCGCTTTGGGCTAGCGCCCCGACGATTCTCGGTTGACACGTTGGGTGCCACTGCTGGCTCGTCCAGCAGTGCCGAAAACACGGTTGGGCAAGCCAACCGTGGCACCCATCACTTCAGGCCGGTCGGGGCACTAGCGTTTTGCGCGGTCACGATCGGCCTGCTTGTGGTGGGCGCCGAGTGCGCCGTGGGGCAGCAGTTTCCGGGTACCGCCGTGGCGCCAGCTCCGCCGACCGGCGTATCCGCCGAGGGCATCCGGGTGGCGCCGACAGCTTTAGCTTTTTCACCGGTGGCCGGCGCGCCGATCAACTGGGCCCAGCCGGTGGCAGCGCCGGAAGCCTCGCCGCCGGCAGCCCAGGCGCCGCAGCCGGAGACGTTGCCGGCGCCGCAGCCGGCCCCCGGCGGGATGTCGCTGGACCAGGCAATCAGCGCCACCCTGCTGGCCGACCCCAAGATTCGTGCCGGATTGGAAGCCATTCATCAGGCCAACGCGGATTGTTTGACCAGCTCGATTCTTCCCAACCCCACGCTCCTGACGGACGGGCTCTTCCTGCCGCTGCGGCCATTCACCGTGGCCGCACCGGGCGGGCCGACGCAGATGGACGTGCAATTGGGATACCCCATCGACTGGTTCCTGTTCGGCAAGCGCGCGGCGGCGATGGCCAGCGCCCGGTTGGGCGTGCAACAGTCGGAGTTCGATTACGCCGACCTGGTTCGGCAGCGCGTGACCGCCACGGCGACCGCTTTCTACGATGTCCTGGAGGCCAGATCGCTGCTGGACCTGGCGCGCCAGGATAGCGAGAACCTGGTCCGGCTTGAGGCCGCCACCCGGAGGGCCGTGGAGGCGGGGGGTCGCCCGGTGGTCGAGCTGAACCGCGTGCGTTTGGATCTTCTCAAGAGTCAGCAAGACCTGCGTGAAGCGGCGTCGGCCCTGGCCGTGGCGAAGGCCAAGCTCCGCGCGCAGTTCGGCCGTACCGACCGCGATCCGACTTTCGACGTGGCCGGCAGCCTGGACGCGCCCCTGACCGCGGCGCCGCGGTCTGTCGAGGAGGCATTTTGGCTGGCGCAGCAGAAGCGGCCCGACATTCAATCCTTGCGGGCCCAGGTTTCCAAGGCCCAAGCGGATACCGTCGTCGAGCGGCGGAAAGCCTTTCCGCAGATCACGCCCCAATTCGGTTACTGCCGGCAGTTTCAGGGCCCGATCGGTGCGCCGGACGCCGATTCCTGGGACGTTTCGCTGACGGCCAGCGTGCCTCTGTTCGACCGCAACCAAGGCAACCGGGCGAAGGCCCAGTCGGTGGCGGCGCAAAACGGTTTCAACCTGCAAGCCGGGCTGGTCGATCTGCGGGCCGAGATCGAAGCGGTGGTGCAGGACTTCAGCACGGCCTACGAGAACGCGCGGTCGGTAGCGGGGGAGCAAGTGAAACTGGCCGCCGAGGTCCGCGACAGCATCACCCGGGCCTACGACGCGGGCGGCCGGCCGCTGATCGACGTGCTCGACGCCGAGCGCAGCTACCGCGACACGTACCGGCTGTACATCTCGGCCCGGGCCAACTACTGGCGGGCCGTTTACAGGTACAATTCCGCAATTGGCGAACAGGCTACTCGATGACAGGCAATTGTTGCTTATGACGAACGACCACCCTGACGAGCAGCATGTTCTCGGCCCGGAGGGGGCGGAGCCGTCGGCCCCTAAGACGCGACTTCGCGGGTTGTGGGAGCGCGTCTTCCCGGCGGTGCAATTGGCTTTGACGCTGGCCGTCGTGGGCGGCGTTTTGTTCTACCTGTTATTTGCGGGCAAGGGCAGTTCCGCGCCGGACGAGGAAAAGCGTCCGAGCCGGCCGGAGGAAGTCGTTTCGATCGCCGGCCCCAGCGCGATCCGGGTGCGGCCGGGAACGCCGCTGGACGACAAGCTTCGCGTGACGACGGTAAATGCCGTGTGGCTAACGTCGCCGGTCCTGCCCGTAACGGGGGCGGCTTTGGCCAGCCTTCGGCCCGGCAAGGAACTGACGCAGGACGCATGGCAGTTCGCCACCCCGGATCTGCTGACAGCCTTCGCCGACTGGCAGAAGGCGGTCACGGACATCCAGTTCCAGGAGTCGCAACTCAAGGCCATCCGCGATCTCAGCGAGTCGCGGATCGATGCCCAGCAGGAGGTTGTGACCCGGATGGAAAAGCTGGTCGCCGCCGGTACGGACACGCAAAAGGACTTGGTTGCCGAACGGACCAACCTCATCCAATACAGGATTCAGGGGCGCAAAGAGATTCACGAGGCGGAGACGACCGTTAAGTTGGCCCGGCGAACCGAGGCCACCCTGGCGCGGCAGCTTCAGCAGGCCGGGCTGGAGCCGACCATGCTTCGCTCCGCCGCCGCCGAGGGCGACATCGTGGTGGCCGAAGTGCCCGAAAGGCTCATGGATCGCGTGAAACTCGACATGACCTGTGAAGTGCGGTTCTACGCCCTGCCCAACCGCGTGTTCACCGGGAAGGTCTCCGGCATTTCGCCGGTGATCTCCAAGGACAAGCGGGTCCTCAACGTGCAGTTCGTGGTCAAAGACGCCGAGAATGCGGTCCGCCCGGGAATGTTCGCGCAGATCGGGCTGGGAACGGACAAGCGACAGGCGAAGCTCATGCCGGCCGACGGCGTGCTGCACGTCGGCGACGCCGATTACGCTCTGCTGGGCCGTGAGCCGGAAACCTGGCACATCGTCGAGGTACAAGTCGGCGAGTTGCGGGGCACGGACGTCGAGGTTCGCTCGGGGTTGAAAGCCGGCGATCGCGTGCTGGGCCAGGGGGCCATCCTGCTGAAGCCCGTCGTCGTCCGCTGCCTGCAATCGGCGGGCTCCCCGCCGGACAAGCCGGCAGGGGCGCCCGTCG
>JBEKTY010000253.1:0-8913 GCA_049515555.1 Thermoguttaceae bacterium | reverse complement strand
ACGCGGCCAAGGGGGCATTTCATCCCTAATCCCCAATCCCTAATCCCTTCCCCCTTGTGTGCTACACTTTCCAGGGCTTCCATGGAACCGCTGTTTCAACATTTCGGCCTTGCCTTGTTGCTGGGGCTGCTGGTGGGGTTGCAGCGGGAGCACGCCGCCTCGGGCATCGCCGGCCTGCGGACCTTCCCTCTGATCACCATGCTGGGGACGGCCTCGGCGGGGCTGGCCAAATCGCTGGGCGGCTGGGTCGTTGCCGCCGGGTTGCTGGCCATCGCCATCCTAATCGCCGTCCATTCGCCCCGCCTCCGCCGGGCAACCATCGCCCACGGCGCGACCACCGACGTGACGATGCTCTTGATGTATACGGTCGGCGCGATGCTGGTCGTCGGCCCGGTGGCCGTGGCCGTGGCCGTGGGTGGGGCCGTGGCCGTCCTCTTGCAATTCAAGCCCGAGCTGCACGGGTTCGCCAGCCGGCTGGGCGACCGCGATCTGCGGGCCATCATGCAGTTCGTGCTGATCACCTGCATCATTCTGCCGGTCCTGCCGCGGCACACGCCCTGGCCCGATTCGCCCTATGCCCCGCTCCATGTACTGAACCCGTTCGAGATCTGGCTGATGGTAGTGCTGATCGTGGGCCTGAGCCTGGGCGGATACATTCTCTACAAGTTCGTGGGCGAGGAGGCGGGGATCCTGTTCGGCGGCCTGCTGGGCGGGGCCGTTTCCAGCACCGCCACGACCGTCAGCTACGCGCGGATGGTCCGCGACGATCCGGCCGCCGCCGCCACGGCCTCGATCGTGGTGATGATCGCCTCGACCGTCTCCTGCCTGCGGGTGCTGGTGGTAGTGGCCGTCATCTCCTGGGATTTCCTGATCTCGGTGGCCCCGCCCGTACTCCTGCTCGCGCTGCTGACGCTGCTGCCGGCGCTGGTGCTGTGGCTGGGGCACCGCCACCGGCCCGGCCGCGGACCCACCCCGGGAAACCCCACCGAACTGAAGTCGGCTCTCGTGTTCGGCGTCCTATACGCCGTGGTCCTCTTCACGCTGGCCGCGGCCAAGGGGTGGCTCGGCAACCGCGGGCTGTACGTGGTGGCCGGGCTTTCGGGCCTCACCGAAATGGACGCCATCACCCTCTCCACCGCCAAGCTCGCGGCGGTCGATCCCGTGGTGGCCCACGTAGGCTGGCGGATGATCGTCCTGGCGGTAATGGCCAACATGCTCTCGAAGTTTACGCTGGCCGGGTTGCTGGGCGGCTGGCGGCTGGGGCTCCGCCTGGCCGCACTATTTGCCATCCCCGCGGCCGGCGGCGCCGCGTTGCTCCTGCTCTTCTAACGGGACTCGTGTAAATTGTAGATGAACGGCCCCTTGATTCTACGATTCGCAAGCGTCCAGTTCCCCTCCAATCCCCAATCCCTAATCCCTAATCCCTAATCCCTAATCCCCTCCGCACCCCCACCCCCATGCCTCCGCCCGCCGAATGCTGCTGGTTCCTCACCGGTCCGACCGCGTCGGGGAAGACGGCTGTGGGCCTGGAGTTGGCCCGGCGGATCGGCGCCGAGATAGTGGCCATGGATTCCATGACACTGTACCGGGAAATGGACATCGGCACCGCCAAGCCCGATGCCCAGGGGCGGCTGGCCGTGCCGCATCACCTGGTCGATATCCTGGGGCCGGACGAGTCGTGCAGCCTGGCCTGGTACTTGGAAGCCGCCAAGCGGAGCATCGCGGAGATCCGCTCGCGGGGCCGCGAGGTGCTGCTGGTCGGCGGGACGCCGCTCTACCTGAAGGGCCTGCTGCGCGGGATCTTCCAAGGTCCGGCCGCCGATTGGCCCTACCGCCGCGGGCTCCAGGACGAGGCCCGGCAGCAGCCCGCCGGCTGGCTGCACGCGCGGTTGGCCGCGGTAGACCCCGTTGCCGCGGGGCGGTTGCACACGAACGACACCCGGCGGCTGGTCCGGGCCCTGGAGGTTTTCCACCAGACGGGCCGGCCCATTAGCCAGCTCCAGGTCCAATTCCAGACCGCCCGCCCGGCCGCCGAGTGCCGTGTGTTCGTGCTCGACTGGCCGCGGGCGGAGCTGCACGAGCGGATCGACCGCCGGGTCGAAGAGATGTTCACCGCGGGACTGGTCGACGAGGTGCGGCGGCTCCTGGCCCGGCCGCAGCCGCTAAACAAGATGGCCCGGCAGGCCGTCGGCTACCGCGAGGTGATCGAGCACCTTGCCGGCGACCGCGACGTGCCCCAGACCATCGAGCTAGTCAAACTGCATACCCGGCAGTTGGCCAAGCGGCAGTGCACCTGGTTCCGCAGCCTAAGCGAGTGCCGCCCGGTGCCGGTCTCCGTCCAGCTCGATCCGCCGGCGCTCGCCGCGCGGATCGCGGAACTGGCGTAGCGATTCAATCAGGTGGGGACTCAGAGTGACGCATGGCGGCCACCCGCAGGGCGGTTCCGTAAAGCGGAACTTCGCCACTGGGCGGTGTTGACGGTCACGGCCGGCGAAAAGTTGCCCATGCATAGAACGGGCCTAATATCATAACGAAAAGCAAGAGGAAACCGTACCTTACCCAAAGGGTATCAATTCCTGTTGGCGCGGTCGGTCGCCGGACGGCGATGATACCCACCGATACCCAATAGGCGGCTGCGCTAATCAGAACCGTGCGGGCCATGAATCCCCCATCTAACATAAATAGAGACAGTAGACCAACCACAAGCTGTTGTATCGCTGCCGATTGCATGGCAGGTTGGTATACTGGTGCGATTACGACCGACGAGCAATAACCGCCCGCACCCTGGTGCTTGTATAGCTGATAACCAATCAAGTGGAGACCTGTGATTAGAACAATAAATGTCCCGCGAGCCTCCAACCCAACGACCAGCGTGCATACAATCACCGTCAGAATTGTCCATGAGACCGTAAGCGCAACTTTCGCAGTGGTCAACATCTGTTCTTGGAGGCCAGCAACGGCGTTGTAGTCGCAAGCAGCGGCAACGAGAGGAGGTAGCGGGACAAGTTAGACAGTCCTGGTAAATACCGGCCACCCTATCTTAAGCCGCTTGGGGGAGCATGACAATTGAGGCCGGGAGTGCGTGGCAATTCTCTCTGGCAGAGAAATCCACGCGCACTCACGGGCGTTGCCCGCGCAGTCAGTCTGCGGCCCGGCCGTTTCGCCGCGTCTATACTGGGTAATGTCCGCGGTCGCATACCGTCATCCCGGAGGGATGCCAGCCATTAGCCGGTGGTTTCGGAGCGCCAGCGACGACACCACCGGTCGCCAGACCCCCGACGCGATACCGACCCCAGCGGGGTCGGAGCCGGCTGCGACCCCGCTGGGGTCGGCGATTTTGCCGATTCGCAACCCCGGGTCCCGGGGCGACCTGGGGCTAATGGCTTGGAACCCTGGCGGGTTCCCCGGCGTCTGTGCGGCTCTATCCACTGCCAGAAGGATTTGCAATGCACCCCGCCGGGGCAGCCCTTCCCGCTTCGGCCGGCGCAAGCTAAAATTAAGGATTGTAAGCGTTCGCGGGCCCCCCAACGTATCCGGCACACGCCGTGTGCCGTTTGCTGGGGCGGCAATGGCGTGGCGGACGGCACACGGCGTGTGCCGGCTACATTCAATGCCGTGAACGATTTTGACGAATCGGGGCGTGGCCGCGGTTTTTTGTTGACGGGGGGGCTGATCTTGCTTCGGACTCATACCTGCGGAGAACTCCGCGCCACTGACGTCGGCCGGCAGGTAACGCTGTGTGGCTGGGTAGATACCTATCGGGACCACGGCGGGCAGTTGTTCGTCGATCTGCGGGACCGCTACGGCCGGACGCAGATCGTCTTCACGCCCGAAGGCGGCGATGAAACCCTGCAGCAGGCCAAGTCGCTGCGGGCGGAGTACGTTGTGCGGGTCGAGGGCGGCGTGGCGGTGCGGCCCGAGGGCACGGCCAACCCCAAGCTCGAGACCGGCGCCATCGAGGTCCGCGCCCGCCGGCTGGAGGTCCTCAACCGCAGCGCGGCGCCCCCGTTCCACCCGGGCAGCCCCGAGGTGCCCGGCGAAGACCTCCGCCTGAAGTACCGCTATATCGACCTGCGGCGGGCGAAGATGCAGGAGACCATGCTGCTGCGGCACCGCATCATCAAGCTCATGCGGGATTACTGCGATGCGGCGGGCTTCATCGAGTTCGAAACGCCCATGCTGGGCCGCAGCACGCCGGAAGGGGCCCGTGACTACCTGGTGCCCAGCCGCGTGCAGCAGGGCAGTTTTTACGCCCTGCCGCAGTCGCCGCAGCTTTACAAGCAGATCCTCATGGTGGCCGGCTACGACCGCTACATGCAGGTTGCCCGCTGCTTCCGCGACGAAGACCTGCGGGCCGACCGGCAGCCCGAGTTCACGCAGTTGGACCTGGAAATGTCGTTTATCACGGCCGAGGACATCATCGGCGTAATCGACGGCCTGATGGCCCGGCTGGCCCAGGAGGTTCTGGGCCTGGAGCTGGCCTTGCCGCTGCCGCGGATGACCTACGACGAGGCCATGCAGCGCTTCGGCCACGACGCGCCCGACCTGCGGTTCGGCATGGAATTGATCGACGTGACCGAGCTGGCCGGCCAGTCCGAGTTCCGCGTGTTCCGCGATGCGGTGGCGGCCGGCGGCCGGGTCCGCGGCCTGAACGCCAAGGGCGCGGCGGCCCGCTATTCACGCAAGACGATCGACGAGCTGACCGCGCTCATCATCGAGGATTTCGGGGCCCAGGGGCTGGCCTGGTTCAAGGTTGAGGAAGGCGGCCGGCTGGCCTCGCCCATCGCCAAGAATTTTTCCGCCACGCTGCTGGAACGCATCGGCCAGCGGATGGGCGCCGCGCCGGGCGACCTGCTGCTGCTGGTGGCCGACCGCTTCGAGATCACCTGCAAGGCCCTGTACGCCCTGCGCAAGCGGCTCGCCGCCGAGCTGAAGCTGTACGACCCCGGCCAGATGCACTTCTCCTGGGTCGTCGAGTTCCCCATGTTCGACTTCGACCAGGAGACGGGCGGCTGGACCGCCATGCACCATCCGTTCACCGCCCCGCGGCCGCAGGACCTGGAGCTGCTGGCCAGCGATCCGGGAAAATGCCGGGCCCAGGCCTACGACCTGGTGATCAACGGCTCGGAGGCCGGCGGCGGCACGATCCGTATTCACGACCAGGCCCGGCAGCAACAGGTGTTCGATCTGCTGGGCATCGATCGGGAGACGGCTCGCGACCGGTTCGGCTTTTTGCTCGACGCCTTGCAGTTCGGGGCCCCGCCGCACGGCGGCATCGCCTTGGGCATCGACCGCATCGTCATGCTGTTTTCCGGCCTGGACAGCATCCGCGACTGCATCGCGTTTCCCAAGACGCAGCGGGCGACCGACCTGCTGACCGGGGCCCCCGGCGAGGTCGACGCCAAGCAGTTGCGCGAGCTGGGGATTAAGGTAGGAGGGGATAAGGGGGTAAGGGGATAAGGGGATAAGGGGACACACGCGACGTTGGTGCTCTCCGTGTCCCCGCGTCTCCGCGTCGTTCCAGAAAGTACGACGATGACGGCCATGGCGAGATCTGACGCTACTGACGCCCCGTTGCGGGTGGCCCTGGCCCAGATCGCGCCCGTACTGGGCGATCGGCAGCGGAACGTGGTAGTGCACCTGGAGCAGATTCGCGACGCCCAGCGGCAGCAGGCCGACCTGATCGTGTTTCCCGAGCTGTCATTGACGGGCTATTTCGTTCGCGACATGGTGCCCGACGTGGCCCTGCCGCCCGACGGGGCCGATATCCGCCGCATCCTCGAGGCGGCCGGCAAGATGGCCGTCGTGCTGGGCTTCGTCGAGGAATCGCCGCAGCACCGCTTCTACAACACGGTGCTGTATGCCGAGGCGGGGCGGATCGTACACCTGCACCGCAAGGTGTACCTGCCCACCTACGGCCTGTTCGACGAGCAGCGGTATTTCGCGGCCGGCCAGCGGTTCCAGGCCTTCGATACGGCCCGCTTCGGCCGCCTGGGGATCCTGATTTGCGAGGACTTCTGGCACCTCTCAGCGGCCGCCGTAATGCAGGCCGAGGAGATCGACATGCTGGTGTGCCCGTCGAACTCGCCGGGCCGCGGCGTGGAAGGCCCCCGCCTGGGCACGGCCGAAACCTACGAGCACCTTTCCAAGGCCTACGCACAATTGATGGGCGCGGTGGTGATCGTCGTCAACCGGGTGGGCTTTGAGGACGGGCTGTGTTTCTGGGGCGGCAGCTCGATCGTGGGGCCCAACGGCCGCACGATCTGCCAGGCCCCCATGTTCGACGAGTCGCTGAGCGTGGCCGCCTTCGACCCGGCCGAGCTCCGCCGGCAGCGGCTGATCACCCCCTTGGCACGCGACGAGCGGCTGTTGCTGACCATCGAGGAACTAAACCGCATCAAGCGCAACCGCTATGAATCCTGAACCGACCGAAAGCGAACTGCGAATCGACTGCGAGCTGGTCGCCGAGATCCTGACCCGCTTCGTGCGGGCCGAGATTCGGCGGGCCGGGTTCGAGCGGGCCGTAATCGGGCTGTCCGGCGGCATCGACTCCAGCGTGGTCACCTTCCTGGCCGCCCGGGCCCTGGGACCCGAAAATGTCCTGGCCGTCACCATGCCCTACAAGACCTCGAGCGACGCCACCCGCCTTGACGCCCAAGCGGTGATCGATCGCCTGGGCGTGCACACGGCCGAGGTGCCGATTACCGGCCCGATCGACGCCTATTTCGCCCGCTTCCCGGAGGCCACCCAACTCCGGCTGGCCAACAAGTGCGCCCGGGAGCGGATGACCGTGCTCTACGATCAAAGCGCCGCCTTCGGGGCCCTGGTATTGGGCACCAGCAACAAGAGCGAGCTGCTCCTGGGCTACGGCACGCAGTTCGGCGACATGGCCTCGGCCATCAACCCGGTGGGCGATTTATATAAGACGCAGCTCTACGCCCTGGCCGCGCATTTGGAAGTGCCGCCGGCCATTCTCAAGAAACCGCCCACCGGCGACCTGTGGGTCGGGCAGACCGACGAGGGCGAGCTGGGCTTCACCTACGCCGAGGTCGACCGCCTGCTGGTGCTGCTCGTCGATCGCCGCTGGCGGCGGGCCGAGCTCGTGCGCGCCGGCTTCCAGGCCGAGTTCGTCGATCGCGTGGCCACGCTCATCCGCCGCAATCATTACAAGCGCCGCATGCCGGTCATCGCCAAGCTCTCCTACCGCACCATGGACCGCGACTTCCGCTACGCTAGGGACTGGGGAACATAGTTCGCCGTTCGTGGGCAATAGATCGAAGGCATGCCATTATCATACTTTGACGAAGGAGACGCGCTATGGCCACATCACAATGGATCAAGAAGCTCGGTGGCCACGCCGGGGAACTTTACATGGCAGCCGAGCTGTCAAAACGCGGCATTCCGAACTCTCTACTGCCTGAGAACTTCTCTGGCAACGATCTTCTTGCGGGCAAGAAAGGCGGTTCGGAGATGTGCTTCATTCAAGTCAAGTCCTGCCATCCTGACAGAGCAAGAACTTTCATCTTGACCGAGGAAAACGAGGAATGGGAAAATGCACCCGATAACCAGATCGTCGCATTCGTCTGGCTCGGTTCCCCGTCAAGAAACGAGGGCCCCAAGTATTGGATTGCTCTGAAGGCAGACGTTGGCAAGGCATGCAAGGATCATAGTGCCCATGGTACAGCCAACTGGGAGCGGAGATTTCGCCTAACCGATCTAAAGCCCGAATGGGAGAACAACTGGGCTCTTTTTGACCGATTGAGATCAGAATGCTGATCTTGGCTCTCGCAGATGACCCGGGTTTTGCCGGCATGAAGCGGCGCGACGTTGAGGGGAAAAAGGGGACAGGGGAAAAATGGGATAAGTCCAATTGTTGGCATAACGAGGGAGGAACGCGGATGAACCGAATGGTGGTGAAATCCACGGTGAGCAGCGACGGCATCTTGCACCTGGCGCTGCCCATGGGCATCGAGGAGGCGAACAAGGAGGTGCAGGTCACGGTGGAACCGGTCCTTCGTACGCCCGTGTCGCAGGAGGAGTGGCAGAAACTCGTCCTGTCCACGGGGGGAAAATGGCAAGGGGAATTCGAGCGACCCGAACAAGGGGCATATTAACATTTCGGCTACCGCAGCCCCGGTCGCGGGGCCGTGTGGATGAGATTCCAGGCATGGAGGTTCAAAGGTGGCCAAGGTCCCGTCGGAGCACTACGACCGAATAGTCGCGGCCCTCGAACGACTCGGGTTTCGCGTCGTGCGGCAGCGCGGCAGCCACATCCGTCTCGAAAGGCAATTCCCGCACAGAACCGTCAGGATCACCCTGCCCGCCCACCGGCCGGTCAAGCGCTCGACCCTCAGTCGCGTGCTCAAACAAGCCGAAATCACCCTCGATGATTTCCTTGCCGCGCTGTAAAATGATATTGTGGTCCGCGACCTGGTGTTGGGCGGGTCAATGTAGCCCGATGCTGGATCGGGCGTTTTCTGGACGCTGTGTAATTCGCCACCCGATTCGAGGCCATCCATGCACCTGAAAGTAGTATACGAGCCATCCGAGGAAGGCGGTTACACGGTATTCGTACCGGCCCTGCCGGGCTGTATCTCCGAAGGGGATACGCTGGAAGACGCCCGGCGGAATATCCGCGAAGCGATCGCGCTTTATTTGGAGCCGGTCGAGCAGCCCGTTCCTCCGGCGGGCGGTGTGGTCGAGGAAGTCGCGATTTAACTGCTTCCACGACCGCCTCCCCAAGGGGATTATGCTCACGCTCGCGGCCGGCCATCCCGGCAATTGTCTTCTTCGTCCCTCCCGGCGATTTAACCGGAGCCGTCATGCCCAAGTCGCCCGCGTGGTTATCCGAGCTGGAATCGAATGTACACTCGCAATGCGGCGAGGACGGCGTCATTCAGGAAGTTCTGCACA
>JBEKTY010000252.1:0-8922 GCA_049515555.1 Thermoguttaceae bacterium | reverse complement strand
GGGGCGAGGGGTGAGGGGTGAGGAAGAAGACAAGGAGACACGGAGACACGGAGACACGGGGACACGGAGAGTTTCGAGGTCCCCGCGTCCCCGCGTCTCCGCGTCTCCGCGTCCCGGTCTGTCTCCTTGTCTTGAGCCGGCTGCCGACCGCTGACCGCTAACCGCCGCAAAAGCAGGATCGGGGCCTCGTGCGACTGGAGCGCGCGGGCCTCCGCGGCGGAGAGTTCGCAGTACCGCCGCACGTCGGCCAGTGCGGGGAACATCACCGCCAGCGGCCGGTGGGGTCGGGCTTTTCGGCTGCGCAGCCGGGCCACAGCCTCGGCGCTAGTCGCATCGGCGAGCAACTGGAATCCGCCCAATCCTTTCAGGGCCACGATCTGGCCGGCGCGGATCGCCAGTTGGGCGGCCTCTAGCGCCGACGGGCCCGCGGCCAGTGACTTGCCCTGCGGGTCCAGAAGTTCCAAGGCCGGTCCGCAGCGTGGGCAGGCGATGGGCTGCGCGTGAAATCGCCGATCGGCCGGTTCGTCGTACTCGGCTTGGCAAGCGGCGCACATGGCGAAGCCGCTCATCGACGTTCGCGGCCGATCGTAGGGCAACTGGCGGATGATCGACCAGCGCGGGCCGCAGGCGGTGCAATTGGTAAACGCATAGCGGTAGCGGCGCTGGGCCGGATCGTTGATCTCGGCCAGGCAGTCGGCACAGGTGGCCAGGTCGGCGGGAATGACCGGCGCCGGGGCCCCGCCCCCGCGGCTGGCGCGGATCTCGAAGGCCGGATCGGCGGGCGGCCGCTGGGCGTCGTGGGCGGGCAGCTCGGCCACGTCGATGGAATCGATGCGGGCCTGGCGCGGGGCGTCGTGCTCAAGCGCCTCCAGGAACGCGGCCACCGCCGCCGACTGGCCGGCGATCTCGATCCGCACCGTGTCGGCCTCGTTCTGCACCCAGCCGGCCAGTCCGCGCGAGCGTGCCGCCTGGTACACGAACGGCCGCATCCCGATGCCTTGCACCACGCCACGCACCGTGACCTCGATGCGGCGCTGCGAGCGGGAATCGGTGCGAGAATGTTTCATCAGAAAATATGGAGCAGCAAGGGTGTTCGGCCAGCCGTCGGCTCCCGCATTAAGTTTAAGCCCGCGGCCGCCGCGGGTGAAGCGGATCTTGTGGCTGCCGCGGCCGGGCCGTAGAATACTAATCGAACACAATAAGTAAGGAGTGGGCCGTGAACGTGATCTTAGACCCGTCCGGACGGATTGAATTGCCGGATGCCTTGCGGGCCCGGTTGGGCCTGAAGTCTGGCGACGGGGTCGTCATCGAGGAAGAAGACGGCCGCTGGGTGATCAGGCCGGCACAGGCGGCCGAGCCGCTGCAATGGGAAGGCAACGTCCTGGTGCACAAGGGCGTTCTGCTGGGGGGTGCGACCGATCCGGTTGACGAGATCCGCCGCCAGAGACAGGAGGAGATCATTAAAGGGGATTCGACGTGAGGGTTCTCCTGGACACGTCAGTAGTGGTCGCCGCGCTGACGTTGGCCGCGGCCGGCCGAGCGGCCGATCAGCCGCAGTGGGGCCAGCGCCACTCGCGCAACATGGTCTCCGACGAGAAAGGCCTGAGCGAGACGTTCGACGCCGGCACGCGGACCCCAAGCGGTGAGATCGAGCTGCCGCCGGGCAGCCACGTGCGATGGGTGGCGCGGCTGGGCAACGCCAGTTACGGCACGCCGGTGGTGGCCGGCGGCCGGGTGTTTGTGGGCACCAACAACGAAGCGCCGCGCGATCCGCGCCTACCAGGCGACCGCGGCGTGCTGATGTGCTTCGACGAGCAGAGCGGACGCTTCCTGTGGCAACTGTGCCTGCCCAAGGAGTCGAAGATCAAATGGTCTGATTGGTACTACATCGGCATCACCTCGCCGCCGACGGTGGAGGGCGATCGGGCCTACCTGGTGAGCAATCGCGGCGAGGCGCTGTGCCTGGACGTGCGCGGATGGGCGGCGGGCAGTCGCGGCCCGTTTGCCGACCAGGGCCGCCTGATGGCCGGCGAGGGTCAGCCGCCCCTGACGCCGGGCGCCAAGGACGCCGATATCCTGTGGCTGCTGGACATGCCGGCCCGGCTGAACGTCACGCCGCACAACGGCTCGAACGGCTCGGTGCTGATCGACGGCGAGCTGCTGTACGTTTCCACGTCGCAGGGAGTGGATTGGACGCATCACAGCGTGGCCCATCCCGAGGCCCCGTCGCTGGTGGTGCTGGATAAGCGGACGGGCGCTGTGGTGGCCCGGGATGACTTCGGCATCGGGCCGGACATTACGCACGGTTCCTGGAGCTCGCCGGCCTTGGGCCAAGTGGGCCCACGGAAGCTTGTGTTCTACGGCGGCGGAAACGGCTGGCTGTATGCGTGCCAGGCGCTGGAGGGCCCGCCGCCCGATGGACCGCCCCTGCGGCTGGTCAACGTGTGGCGCTTCAACGGCAATCCTGTGGCCCAGAGCGGGCCCGCTCCGCCGCCCGATCACCAGCACGACTCGACCTCCTACGAAGTGACCGCCATGCCCGTCTTCCACAACCGCCGCGTGTACGCCTACTTCACGCAGGAGGCGTTTCACGGCATGAAACGAGGCTTCCTGGCATGTATCGACGCCACGAAGACGGGCGACGTCACCCGCAGCGGACTGCTCTGGTCTTACGACAAGATCGGCTCGGGCCCATCGACCGTGGCGGTGGCCGACGGCCTGGTCTATGCCGCCGATTACGCCGGCAAGCTGCATTGCCTGGACGCCGACACGGGCCAGTGCTGCTGGGAGTTCGAGGCCGGCGTGCACCTGTGGGGCTCGCCGCTGGTGGCCGACGGCAAGGTCTATCTTTCGGCCGGCGACAAGCAGGCGCTGTGGGTGCTGACTGCCGGGCGGCAGTTGAAAGTCCGCAACTCGATCCACCTTCGCGACCACATGTACGCCAGCCCAACCGCGGCTAACGGCGTGCTGTTCGTGGCCACCAACAAGCATTTGTATGCGGTGGCCGGGCCGTAGCGCGGCGGGGCAACCGTTCACGGCAAAGGTAGCACGCCACACTCCCGCGTTGTGGCCGGTCTCCGCGTTGTGGCCGGTCTCTGACCGAGCCACACCGCCCGAGCGGAGGTCTCCAGGGCTCGGGCGACCTTCGATCGGGCCGCGGCGGGGTCGGGAGACCCGCGCCGAACCCGTTCGCAGCATGGACTGCCCGCGCCGGCCCGCTCACTCGACTTCGATGCAATTGGTCAGTTGGGTCCTGCCGGGGACGGCCATGGCGGCGTGCTGGGCCAATTGCTTGCAATAGAAGCTGTTGCACGATCCGCGCAAGAGAATGCCGTCGTGGTGCACCTCGACGGAGAGATTGTGGACCTGACCACCCGTCTCCTGATGGACGGCCCGCTCGATCGACTCCGCCAACCGCTCCGCCTCGGACAAGGTCTCCGGCACGACCGCCAGGAGTTGAGGCGAGACCGGGCGCACCGGCCCTGCCAGTTCCTCTTCCATGGGCTCCTCCTCGTCTGCCGCCGGACCCACGGTCCGGTGGCTCCTTGGCACTTCCACGAGGATGGGTTTCGATCCGCTTCCCCGCTGGGCCGGGAGGCAGACCGACCGCGGCAACCCCCGGCACGGCGAGCGGTATGCCCGGTCGCGCAGGAAGTCTGCTGTGGCAAGCTCTAATTTAGCCCGCGGGCGGCGAACCTGTCAATCTCGAAAAGACCGGGTTTCTATTTTCTGCACGGTTTGCACGCCGCCCGACCCCGCCGAGTTCAGCCTGCCCCGGGCCCGATCCCACCGAGTTCACCGCGGTGGTGAAGCAGGCTTGATGGCTAAGGCAGGCAGGCTCGCTAATATGGGCAGGCCCGCTGGCCGGAATTATTCACCGATCGTTCGTAGTGACCGCATTCATGCGGTCCACGACCTGTTCACACTCTCCAGACCCGATAAATCGGGTCACTACGAACCTCGGTGAATAATCCGGGCTAGCGGATTTTTCCGGCCGCCCGCAGATAGTCGATCACCTCGTCGGCCAGGCGGTCAGCCGGCTTGCGGCCGGCGTCGAGGACCAGTTCCGGCCGGTCGGGGGCTTCGTAGGGATCATCGATGCCGGTGAAGCCTTTCAACTCGCCGGCACGGGCTTTCTTGTACAGCCCCTTCGGATCACGGACCTCGCAGACATCAATGGGTGCATCTACGAAGATTTCGATGAAGTCGCCGGGGGCGAGGGTAGCCCGGACCCGCCCGCGGTCCGCCCGATAGGGGCTAATGAACGCCGTGATGGCGATGATCCCGGCCTCGCTGAACAGCTTGGCCACCGCCCCGATGCGGCGGATGTTCTCCTCCCGATCCTGGGCCGAGAACCCCAGCCCGAACCGCTTGGCGAACTCCTCGCCATGCCGCTCCTTGAGCATGGCGGGGGCGGCGTTCAGGCCGTGGCGGATGTTATCGCCGTCCAGCACGAAACTGTGGACCCCTGCCGACCAGAGCTTGTGATCGACCAGGTTGGCCACGGTGCTCTTGCCGCAGGCGCTCAGACCTGTCAGCCAGAGCACGCAGCCGGCGTGACCGTTGCGCTCCTGGCGCTCCGAGCGGCCGACGGCATGCTCGTGCCAATGAACTTGAACGTTCGAGGGGTCCGACATGGTAGAAATCTCCCTGAAAGTTGGCTCGACGGGGCGGCCTGGACAAGTTTGGTCAGGGCAGAATAGAAATGACCAAGCCACACGGAAGTGGGCATGATACGCCAGAGGCGCAGGTCTTGCAACCCGCAATGGGGTCGCTTCGCGGCCAGCGGGCTGCTATAATCCCATCTTTTGCCGATCAGGCCTCTGGGAAAGAGCGTGCGGCTATGAGTCAATTGGAAACGCTTACGGACGGGGAGATCGAGCCGGTGTCGTCGTACGGACTGACCGCGGAAACGCAATACGACAAGTGCATGGCACTGGCCCGAAACCTGTGGTGGAGCTGGAATCACGAGGTAATCAATCTTTTTCGGGATTTAGACCCCATCCGCTGGCGGCAGTTGGACCATAACCCGATTGCCCTGTTGGCCGAGTTCACCCCGGAGCGGCTCGAGCTGCGGGCGGCCGAATTGGTCCTCTTCAGCCGCATCAATCAGGCCTATCGGCGGCTGAAGGAGTACATGGCCGAGACCCCAACTTGGGGTCGGACCCATACCGGGGTGCTGGGCTCGCGGCCGGTGGCCTACTTCTCGCTCGAGTTCGGCGTCCACGAGTCGGTTCCCATTTATTCCGGCGGGCTGGGCGTCCTGTCGGGCGATCACATCAAGAGCGCCAGCGCCCTGGGCGTTCCGCTGGTGGCCAGCGGCCTGTTCTACGACCAGGGCTATTTCAAACAGCATCTCGATCAGCAGGGCTACCAGCAGGAGGAATACCTGGACACGAAGGTAGAGAACCTGCCCATGGAGCCTGCCCGGGACCGCGAGGGCAAACCGATCACGGTCCAGATCGAGACCCGCACCGGCAAGTTGTTGGCCAAGGTGTGGTTGATGCGCGTTGGACGGGTGCGGCTGTACCTGCTCGATTGCGACGTGCCGAGCAACGGCCCGGAAGACCGCGAGCTGACGGCCCGCCTGTACGGCGGCGACAACCGCACGCGGATCCGGCAGGAGCTGGTGGCGGGGGTGGGGGGCATCCGGGCCATGGCAGCCCTGGGCCTGACGCCCGGCGTCTATCACCTCAACGAAGGACACAGCGCGTTTGCCACTCTGGAGGCCATCCGCCAGCGGATGAAGGAAGACGGGATGAGCTTCGAGGTGGCCTTGCGGGAGGTGGCCCATCGCACCGTGTTCACCACGCACACGCCCGTCCCCGCCGGCCACGACCGCTTCGACCGCCACCTGATCGAAGAGCACCTGGGGCCGCTCCGCGACGAGCTGGGGATCTCCTTCGAGCAACTGATGGGCCTGGGCCGCGTCGAGCCGCAGAACGAGCACGAGCCCTTCTGCATGACCGTGCTGGGCCTGAAGCTGTCGCGGCGGGCCAACGCCGTGAGCAACCTGCACGGCCAGGTCACCCGCCGCATGTGGGCGCACCTCTGGCCCTGGCGGGCCGAAGAGGAAATCCCCATCGGCCACATCACCAACGGCGTGCACATCCCCACCTGGCTCGCCTACCAGATGCTCCAGCTTTACGACCGCAACTTCCAGCCCGGCTGGATGGCCCGCTTGAGCGATCCCGAAATCTGGCAGGGGATCTACGCCGTCGATCCGGGCGAGTTGTGGGAGACGCACTACGCGCTGAAGAACCTGTTGCTGGCCTTCGTCCGCCGGCGGCTGAGCCGGCAGTGCCGCCGCCGCGGCGAGAGCGACGAGGTGGTCGAGGCCGCCCGCAGCGTGCTGGACCCCAACATCCTCACCATCGGCTTCGCCCGGCGGTTCGCCACTTATAAGCGGGCCGACCTGATCCTGGCCAACCCGGACCGCCTGGCCGCCGTAATCAACGACCCGCAGCGGCCGGTGCAGTTCATCTTCGCCGGCAAGGCGCATCCGGCCGACGAGCCGGGCAAGCAGTTGATCCAGAAGATCTCCAATCTCCGCTTCGACCCGCGCTTCGCCGGTCGCATCGTGTTCGTCGAGGACTACGACATCAACGTCTGCCGGCACCTGATCCAGGGCGTCGACGTGTGGCTGAATAATCCCCGCCGGCCGCTGGAGGCCTCGGGCACCAGCGGCGAGAAGGCCGTGCTCAACGGGGCCCTGAACCTCTCGATCCTCGACGGCTGGTGGGCCGAGGCCTACGACGGCTCCAACGGCTTCGCCATCGGCAAGGGCCGGCAGCACGTCGACGAGCGGATCACCGACGGCCGCGATGCCGCCGAGCTGCACGAGGTGCTGACCACCGAGGTCATCCCGCTCTATTACGATCGCGACATCGACGGCTTGCCGCGGCATTGGATCCGGCGGATGATGAATTCCATCAGCTCGCTCGGCTGGCGCTTTAGCGCCGACCGCATGGTGGCCGACTACGTCCGCCAATGCTACTTGCCGGCCTCGGGCGGGGTAAGCTGCGACATGGCCGTGCGGTGATGCGATGAACGTGCTCGTGATCCTCGGCCATCAGCGTGCGGGCAGCTTCTGCCATGCGATTGCCCAGACGGCGATCGACGCGCTGCGGTCGGCCGGCTGCACAACGGTCTATCACGATCTGTACCAGGAGCGGTTCGACCCGATCCTCCGCGACGAGGAGATTCCCAAGGGGGCCGAGCTGGAGCCGATCCTCGAGCGGCACTGCCGCGAGCTGGTCGAGGCCGACGGCTACGTGGTGGTGCATCCCAACTGGTGGGCCCAGCCGCCCGCCGTGCTCAAGGGCTGGCTGGACCGCGTTCTGCGGCAAGGGGTGGCCTACGAGTTCGGCCCGCAAGGCGTCATCGGCCGGCTGACGGGGAAAAGGGCCGTCGTGTTCACTACCTCGAACACGCCGCGGGAGGACGAGCTGCGGCTCTTCGGCGACCCGCTGGAGAACCTGTGGAAGACCTGCGTCTTCGGGTTCTGCGGGGTCGAGAATTTCTATCGCCGCAACTTCGAGCCGATCATCCTCAGCACGCCCGACGAGCGGGCCGCCTGGCTGGCCGAGGTCCGCCGGATCGTCGCCGAGCGCTTCGCAACGTAGGTTGCCAGCCCAAGTCGATATCGCCCGTCCTCCGCCCGACCGGAAGCTGAAGACCGCTCGACACCCGCCGATGGGTTCCGGGGTGGCGGACCTGATTCTTCGTGCCGCTCTTATTTACTTAACATTTAGGCACGTAACGAGTTGCGCGTCTTGCACAGCGTAACCCAAGAAGTTCAGCTTGACGTGAGCGCCAGATTGTTGACAATTGTGGGGCGAAGTCGATAATTTGGTGTATAAGCATAACGACTCCCCGCCCGTTTAGGGTGGTTGGCCGGTCTATATGACCGGCTCTTTTTTGCGCCGGCATGAATGACTTGCGCGAGGACGCCATGTCACAGGTCCAAGCCGCCCAACCACAAACAAGGCGCGCGATAGTGTACGTTGATGGGTTTAACCTCTACTATGGCGCATTAAAGGGCGGTCCCCACAAGTGGCTGAATCTTGAACGGTTCTTCTGTCGCCTTCGGCAGCACGACCAAATCCAAAGGATTCGATACTTTACGGCGAAGGTCTGCGGTAATCATTTGGCGAACCAGGAGGCGTACCTGCTTGCGCTCACGACACTACCGCTCGTGGATGTGATTCTTGGTAGGTTCAAGGCCAAACAGATTAAGTGCATGGTGCCGGGCTGCCCTAACCCCGGGCGAAGGGTCTTCACGACGCAAGAAGAAAAGCGGACAGACGTAAACATCGCTCTCTGGATGCTTGACGACGCCCAGCGAGACCTTTGTGATCGACTGATTCTGGTCAGCGGCGATTCTGATTTGGTGCCTGCGGTTCGTATGGTCAGGGATCGTTTTCCGGAAAAAGAAATCGTAGCGTACATCCCTGCGAAGAACGAAACCAGAGGGGCAGCCCTCGAATTGCGAGCCGAGGCCCACAAAAACAAGACTCTTCCGTTGGACCTCCTAGCCAAATCCCAGCTTCCGGCCTCCATCGACCTGGGCGGTGGCAGAACCGTAAACAGACCTGCCACCTGGTAGCCCACCGCCCCAACAGACCCCGGTTCGTTGGCTGGAAAAGACGTTTGCAAATCCGGGGACAGGCAAGTCCGAGGACACATTACTAGTTATTGACGAATCGGCTGGCAATGGTTTGCGATTGGAATTGTTTGCTCAGACATCCGGAAATCAGCCTTGCCCACTATCAACATGTGCCCGTCGCAAGAGCCGTCTGAGAAGGAGAAGGGCCCTATCGGCGGCCGTGGCCAGGCCTGCCTGGAAACGCTCCTGGTCTTCGCGGTCTTTTTCCTGCAGGGGGCCTGGCCGGCGCCGGAGGTCAACGAGCCCTATTACTT
>JBEKTY010000251.1:0-8950 GCA_049515555.1 Thermoguttaceae bacterium | reverse complement strand
CCAACCGCCTCGGAAAATGCCCGCTGCCGTGACTGTCTCGGCCTTTCAACACAAACTAAGGCCCCCAAACGCTTTCTTGCTGCCACTTCCACCCCAACTCTGTCCCGGTTGCGGAACTGCTGCTCATCCCCTCCCCTCATTGCCCACCCCTTCGGCCGCCGCTAAAATAGGGCTTTTCGTCTGGACCCGGCTTGGGTTTTGAGGTGCTTATGGACGCGGCTCGCAATCTGGTGGTCGCCCAGAGCGGCGGCCCGACGCCGGTGATCAACAGCAGCCTGCAGGGCATTCTGGAGGCGGCGCGAGACTTGCATGCGGTGGGCCGGGTCTATGGGGCCCGGCACGGCATCGAGGGCGTGCTCAAGGAGGAGTTGCTCGACCTGTCGGCGCAGGCGGCCGAGGAGGTGGCCCTGCTGCGGTTCACGCCCGCGGCCGGCTCGATCGGCACCTGCCGCTACAAGCTGAAGAAGGGGCAGCAGGAGGATTTCGAGCGGGTGATCGAAGTGCTGCGAGCTCACGAGGTGGGCTATTTCCTGTACATCGGCGGCAACGACTCGATGGATACGGCCAACAAGATCGCCGCTTTGGCCCATGAGCGGGGGCTGGAGCTGGTGGCCGTGGGCGTGCCCAAGACCATCGACAACGACGTGGGCGACAGCGAGTTTCGGCTGATCGATCACACGCCCGGCTACGGCTCGGTGGCCAAGTACTGGATGCACATGGTGCAGAACGCCAACGAGGAGAACGCCGGCTCGTCTCCGGCCGACCCCGTGCTAGTGTTGCAGGCGATGGGCCGGAAGATCGGGTTCATTCCGGCGGCGGCCCGGTTGGCCGATCCGGAGCGGGAAATGCCGCTGCAAATCTACCTGGCCGAGGGCCAGTGCACGCTGGAGCAGATGGTCGAGCAGATCAACGACCAGTTGCGCCGCTCGGGCCGATGCCTGGTGGTGGTCAGCGAGGGGTTCGACGTGGGCGACCTGGGCAAGGTGCAAGACGCCTTCGGGCACACCGCCTTCGGCTCCAGCCGGGCCAGCGTGGCCCAGACCATCGTGAATTATCTCAATGACTCGGGGCTGGCGGCGAAGGGCGCCGCGCGGGGCAACGTGGCCGGCACCGACCAGCGGCACTCGATGGCCTACGCCTCGCCGGTCGACCTGGACGAGGCCTACGCCCTTGGGCAAACGGCGCTGGAGCTGGCCGTTTCGGGCCACGGCGGTTCGATGGCCACGATTCTCCGCAATCCGGGCCGGGCGTATAGCGTCCGCTACGACCGGGTGCCGTTGGCCGAGGTGGCCAACAGCGAGCGGACCTTCCCGGCCCAATGGATCGCGCCGGGCGGCTGCGACGTGACCGACGATTTCCTGCGCTACGCCCGGCCGCTGGTGGGCAACGACATGATCGCCCTGCCGCTGGTCGACGGCCGGCAGCGGCTGGCCCGCTTCGCCCCGATCTATGCCCAGCCGAAGCTTCCCAAGTATGTCCCCCAAGCCGATCGCCAGAGGTGACAATGTATCCGGCACACGCCGTGTGCCGCTTCGCGAGCGGCGATCAAGACGTTAGGGCTGACCAATAATGCTGAATATTACGCCGAAGTACGACTACCTGGTCGGGATCGATTCCGACGGCTGCGCATTCGACACCATGGAACTGAAGCAGAAGGAATGCTTCACGCCGAACACGGTGCAGTATTGGGGCCTGCAAGGGGTGAGCAAGTATGCCCGCGAGGCCTGCGACTTCGTAAACCTGTATTCCAAGAGCCGGGGGGTGAACCGCTTTCCGGCGCTGGTCGAGGAGTTGGAGTGGACGGCCCGGCGGCCGGAGGTGCGGGCCCGCGGCGTTACGGTGCGCATCCCGCAGCCGCTCCGCGATTGGATTGCCCGCGAGCCCAAGCTGGGCAACCCGGCCCTCGAGAAAATTGTGCAGGCCACGGGCGATCCGGATTTGCGGCACACGCTGGAGTGGTCGCGGGCGATCAACCGGGCGGTGGAAGAGATGGTGCACGGCGTGCCCCCCTTTCCCTTCGTCCGCGAGTGCCTGGAGAAACTCTTTCCGCGGGCCGACGTGCTGGTTGTCTCGGCCACGCCCCAGGATGCCTTGCAGCGGGAATGGGCCGAGCACGACCTGGCCAAGTACGTGGTCGCCATCTGCGGCCAGGAGAGCGGCACGAAGAAGGAATTCCTGGGCGAGGCCCAGAAGTACCCGCCCCAACATGCGCTGATGGTCGGCGACGCCCCGGGCGACCACAAGGCGGCCGTGGCCAACCACGCCCTGTTCTTCCCCATCAACCCCGGCGCGGAAGAGGCAAGCTGGAAGCGGCTGTTCGACGAAGGCATCGACCGCTTCCTCGCCGGCACGTTCGCCGGCCAGTACCAGGCCGAGCTGCTGGCCGAGTTCGACCGCTGTTTGCCCGACCGGCCACC
Organism: Thermoguttaceae bacterium; assembly: GCA_049515555.1. Lineage (GTDB taxonomy): Bacteria > Planctomycetota > Planctomycetia > Pirellulales > Thermoguttaceae > JBEKTY01. The sequence continues at coordinate 6,533 of JBEKTY010000251.1, read as the reverse complement.
CTGGCCGGTGGTGGAGTAGAAGGAAGGGTGGGTGGTCAGAATGCGGCAAGGGCTGGGCCGCACTGCGATTGTCCGACCCGACGATGGGTTGCCAGATGCTCAGGACGGTGGTAGGCTCAAAGCATGAAGTTCAAGTTCACGCTTGTCCCAAGCGCGGACCGGGACCTGGCGTACTTCACGGTCCGCGAGCAGAAGATCATCCTCGGTGCCATCCGGCGGTTCCTGGGCGTCGACGCAAACGTGAAGAGCAAGAGGCGCAAGCAATTGCGGCCGAATCCGTTGGCGCCTTGGGAACTGAAAGTCGGGGAGTACCGGGTCTTCTACGAGGCCCGACCAGAAGGACTCGTCCGGCTGTTGGCGGTGGGCCACAAGGTGCACAACGAGTTGTTCATACGTGGGCAAAGGGCTGAGATATGAAAACGGTAGATCTCCGGGAGGGGCAGCACTCGCTCAGCGAGGTGCTCACGCTGGCGAAGTCGGAAGCGGTTCTGATCCACTCGGCCACGGGAGAGGATTTCCTTCTCGAACAGGCGGACGATTTCGATCGAGAGGTCGCCACATTGGGCGGGAGCGACAAGTTCATGTCCTTCCTGGAGGCCAGGGCCAAGGAAAGCGGGGACATCCCGATCGAAGAGGTCCGCCGGGTGCGCGGCATATAGGACGGTACACGTCTGGGGCAGATGATTCGGTGCGTCGAGCGCCGCGAGCCCCATCGTGAGTTCTCCACGGATTCTGGCGGGGCTCGCTGTGCTCGCCCCGCCCCAAGAGTTTTCGAGCACGATCAGGTTAGAATATTGCAAATAAATGCGACTTCGGTTTGATCGGCCTGGCCGTGATGGGCGAGAACCTGGCCCTGAACGTCGAGAGCCGCGGGTTTAGCGTGGCGGTGTTCAACCGGACCACGAGCAAAGTGGACGATTTTATCCACGGCCGGGCCGCGGGGAAGAACTTCGTCGGCTGCCATTCGCTCCAGGAGTTGGTCGAAAGCCTCAAGCCGCCCCGCAAGATCATGCTGATGGTCAAGGCGGGGGCGGCCGTCGACGAGTTCACCGACAAGCTCATTCCGCTGATGGCACCCGGCGACGTCATCATCGACGGCGGCAACACGCTGTTCAGCGAGACCGAGCGGCGGACGGCCTACGTCGAGTCGAAGGGCCTCTTGTACGTGGGCACGGGCGTATCGGGTGGCGAAGAAGGGGCGCTGAAGGGCCCCAGCATGATGCCCGGCGGAAGCCCCGACGCCTGGCCCCTGGTCCGCCCCATCTTCCAGGCCATCGCGGCCAAGGTCGGGCCGAACAAGGACAGTCCCTGCTGCCAGTGGGTCGGTCCGCGGGGCGCCGGCCATTACGTCAAAATGGTCCACAACGGCATCGAGTACGGCGACATGCAGCTCATCGGCGAGGCCTACTGGGTGCTCAAGAATGCCCTGGGCCTGACCAACGAACAGCTCTACGACGTGTTTGCCGAGTGGAACCGGGGCGAGCTGGACAGCTACCTGATCGAGATTACCCGCGACATCTTCGGCGCCCGCGACCCGGAGACCGGCCGGCACCTGGTAGACCTGATCCTGGACGCGGCGGGGGCCAAGGGCACCGGCAAATGGATGAGCCAGTTGGCCTTGGACCTGGGCGTGCCCAGCACGCTGGTCACCGAGGCGGTCTACGCCCGATGCCTGTCGGCGATGTGGCAGTCGCGGGCCCGGGCGGCCAAGGTGCTCTCCGGTCCCACGGGCCGCTACGAGGGCGACTGCCAGGCATTCATCGGCGACGTCCGCCAGGCCCTCTACGCCTCGAAGATTTGCAGCTACGCGCAGGGGTTCGTGCAGCTTCAGGCCGCCGCCGCCGAGCACAAGTGGCCGCTGGAATTTGGCCCGATCGCGCTGCTGTGGCGGGGCGGGTGCATTATCCGCGCCGTGTTCCTCCAGCGGATCAAGGAGGCCTTCGACGCCGACGCGAAGCTCGAGAACCTGCTCCTGGCGCCCTACTTCCGCGACGCGGTAACGCAGGCCCAGGGGCCCTGGCGCAATGTGGTGGCCACGGCCGTCCGGCTGGGCATCCCCACGCCCGCCATCTCCGCCGCGTTGGCCTACTACGATGGCTATCGCAGCCAACGCCTGCCGGCCAACCTGCTGCAAGCCCAACGCGACTATTTCGGCGCGCATACCTACGCCCGCATCGACAGGCCGGGCATCTTCCACAGCGATTGGCTCGCGCTGCGGAAACCGTGATCGCAGGGATTTGGGGATTTGGGGATTGTAGACGCCCGGTCCCCTCTCCCTCCGGGAGAGGGTTAGGGTGAGGGAAACTGTTTGAGGATACTGTCTCTTGAGCTACCGTGACCAACTCACACTTCCCCTCACCCCGGCCCTCTCCCGGAGGGAGATGGGGACCGATCGCAGTGCAGTCCCACCAGAATTCGAACCGGGAAACGCACCATGCCTGATTTCTTAAACGATCTGTTCGGACTGGAGGGCCAGACGGCCGTCGTGATCGGCGGGGCCGGGGTGCTGGGCGGGGCCCTGGCCGGCGGCCTGGGCCGGGCCGGCGCTCGCGTGCTCATCGCCGACCTGCTCGAGCCGGCCTGCACGGCCCGCGCCGCCGAGCTGGAACAGGCCGGCTTGTCGGCCGGCTTCGCCACCGTCGATGTTACCCGGCGCGAATCGATCGAAAACCTGCTGGCCGCCGCGATCCAGCAGACCGGCCGGGCCAATATCCTGGTCAACTGCGCGGGCGTCAACGTCGGCAACAGCTTCCTGGAAGCCACCGACGCCGACTGGGACCGCATTCTGACGATCAACCTGCGGGCCGTGTTCCAGGCCTGCCAGGTCTTCGGCCGGCACATGGTCCGCTCGGGCGGCGGGGCGATCGTCAACATCGGCAGCGTCACCTCGCACCTGCCGCTGTCGCGGGTATTCGCCTATTCGGCCTCGAAGGCAGCCGTTTTGAATCTGACCCGCAACGTCGCCCAGGACCTGGCCGGCCATGGCGTGCGGGTCAACGCCATCTGCCCCGGCTTCTTCCCCGCCGAGCAGAACCGCAAACTGCTCGACCCGCAGCGGATCGAGAACATCATGGGGCACACCCCCATGCGCCGCTTCGGCGAGCCGGCCGAGCTGATCGGCGCACTGCTGCTGCTGGTCTCGCCCCGGGCGGGCAGTTTCATCACCGGCACGCACGTCAACGTCGACGGCGGCTTCACGGCCGCTTGGTTTTAGCTAAGGCGTGTTCAGTTTTCAGTTTTCAGTTTTCAGCCAATGCCGGAAGGCATGAGACTTGATGCTGAACACCGAACACTGAAAACTGAAAACTAAACTTGGCGGAAGGGGGAGCCAAAATGGCCGACGTTGCAACGCCGCTTCGCCCCCTGCGGATCGGGCGGATCGAGCTCGACCTGCCGGTGGTCCAGGCCGCCCTGAGCGGCTATAGCGACGGGCCGATGCGGATCATCGCCCGGCGGCTGGGCGCGCCCTACGTGCTGGGCGAAATGCTGCTGGATCGGCTCATTCTGAGCGCCAAGGGGCGGAAGGCCCGGCGGCTGGTCCAGGTGAGCGACGAGGAGCATCCCTGCGGGGCGCAACTGACGGGGGCCCTGCCCGAAGAGTTCGCACCCGCCGCGCTCAAGCTCGTCCAGGCCGGCTTCGACGTCGTCGACCTGAACTTCGGCTGCCCGGTCAAAAAGGTCCTCGGCCGCTGCCGGGGCGGGTTCCTGCTCAGTCAGCCGCAGACGGCCCTGGAGATTGTGGCCCGCGTCCGCGACGCGCTGCCGAGCGAAGTTCCGCTCACCGTAAAGATGCGCCGCGGCCTGGACGACAGCCCGCAAAGCCGGGAGAACTTCTTCACCATCTTCGACGGCGCCTTCCGCCTGGGCGCGGCGGCCGTTACCGTCCACGCCCGGACCGTCCGCCAGCGCTACGAGGGACCCAGCTCCTGGCAGTTCCTCCGCGAGCTGAAACAGCACGCCCACGACCGCACCGTGCTGGGCAGCGGCGACCTGTTCACGCCGCAAGACTGCCTGGACATGCTGGCCCGGACCGGGGTAGACGGCGTGACGGTCGCCCGGGGGGCGATCGGCAATCCGTGGATCTTCCGGCAGGTGCGAGAGCTTGCCGCCGGCCGGCCGGCGTTGCCCCCGGCCCCGGCCGAGCAGCGCGACGTGCTGGCCGAGCACTATCGGCTGGCCGAAGCGCTCTACGGGCCCCGCCGCACCTGCGCCCACATGCGGAAGGTGGGCATCCTGGCCTCCCGACTGCACCCCCGGGCCGACGAAGTCCGCGCGGCCTTCGTGGCCGTGAAGAGCAAAGACCAGTGGCACGCCGTGCTCGACCAGTGGTACGGCGGGATGCAATAGCGGTTGTCAGTTGTCGGTTGTCGGTTGTCAGTATCTATGTCACTCGGACCAAAGAGCTGGTTGCGAAAGCCCGACCGCTTGCTGGTTCTCGGAGACGAAGATACGCTTCCAATCGTCCTTCATGCTCACGACGGTCCAGCCTTTGGCTATGGCTTCGTCGAGCCCCTTGTCGAAGTGGCCGATTTTCGACCGGCGGTCGTAGGCCCATTCGCGCTCGGCATCGGTGTGATGTACGTAGAGGCAGAAACTCGGGCCCGGGGAGGCGGCGGTCCATTGGAGCATTTGCAGGTCGCCGTCGGAGTTGCCGAACGCGGCGATGGGACGGCGGCCGATGTGTGAATTGATGCCGACGGGTTTGCCCGCCCCGTCGTCGACGAAGTTCACTTCCGGCAGACGCAGGAGCAGAGGCTTGCCGTCGCGCAGTTCAAACTTCGTCTTGACGCTGCTGCCGACGACCTGCTCGGGCGGGATGCCATACACCTTTTCCGTCCAGGGGCGCATGAACTCGATGCCGCCGCCGGAGACGATGAAGGTCTTGAAGCCGTGGGCGCGGAGGTAGGCCAGCAGTTCGAGCATGGGCTGATACACCATCTCGGTGTAAGGCCGCTGGGTCTTGGGATGCCGCGCGGTGGCGAGCCAGTCTGTGACAATCTGCTGGAACTCCTCGGTGCTCATGCCGGCGTGCGTGGCCATGGTCATATCGAACACGGCCCGCTCGCCGCCCGCCAGCACCTCCTTCACGTCACCCTTGAGAAGCGAGGCGAAGGGCTCCTTATTCTTCCACTCGGGATGCCGGGGGGCGAGGGCCTTCACGCGGTCCAGCGTGAAGAGCAGTTGAAAATACAGCGGCTGCTCCGCCCAGAGCGTGCCGTCGTTGTCGAACGTGGCGATGCGCTCCGCGGGCGGCACGAAGTCCGGCGAGCCGGCTTTCGTGACCCGCTCGACGAAGGCGACGATGGCTTTTTTCGGCGCGGTGTGGTTCCAGGATGGGAGCGGATCGGTCTCGGCCCGTGCCGCGGTTACAAAACACACCATCGCAAGGGCTGCTGCCAGCAAAATCGTCTTACGTTGCTTCACATGACCTTCCTCCCACCCAAAAGAATGTAACGGTTTGCTCTGCCGATCAGGGTTGGCGTTCAATTGTAGCTCACGCCCCCGCGTCCGCCGGCAAACACCCGCCTGGCTAACCGTCAAAGACCCGCCGGTGCTTGGGGAATGAGCAGGACCGGGTGGCCCCAGGCGGTTTCCCGCCCGGGAGCGCCCGGTCCCGTTCCGGTTTCAGCTCTGGGAACTGCTAAATTGCATTTCGCGATTCGAGGAGGAATTCCTGCAGGGGTGTCGAGGATGCTTTCTGGAATCGCGAAAGGTTGCGGGCTGGTCGTTACCGCTCGCTGATGCGAATGTTGCGAACGAGGAACTGGCCGCCGGCGGGCACTTCGCACTGCAGGCCGACCAGCCCGCTGGCCGGCTTGAAGTCGTCGATCTTCCAGGCCTGCCTGCCGTTGATCGTGAGCTCGACCGTCTGGCCGACGACGACCAGCCGGAAATGGTTCCACTGGCCCGGCTTGACCAGGTCCAGCCGCGAAACGGCCCCCTTGTATTCCTGGATGTTGCCCATGAGGTCCTGGCGGAGATTGACCTGGTTGCGCCCGGGCCAGGGGGCCTTTCCTTTGGGCGGCACCGCACGGATGAACACGCCCGAGTCGTAATGCTCCTGCTTGAGGGCCTTCCAGTCCAGCTCCAGGACGAAATCGCCGTAGGTCTTTTCGACCCACAGCCAGCCGTTGCCGCCCTTGAGGAACATGCAGCCGTCTTGCACCTCGACCTCGCAGTTGTGGACCTTCCAGCCATCGAGCGTCTTGCCGTCGAAGAGGCTGACGAATTTCTCCTCGGCTTTGGGGGCGTCCTGGGCCAGCAGCAGGCTCGGGAACAACAACGTCGCGGCAATCAGGGCAGTCATCTTCATGGCGTCGGTCTCCGTGGAATGGAACAGGTGGGGCAGGGGTTAAGCGGAATGGGTATCAGCATAATCGGAATCCACGCGAATGCAAGCTCGGCCGAATGCCGTGTGCGGCCATATTTTATGGCACCGCTAATTCCTTGCGGGATACGGGGTTGTCCAGTAAGTTTGCCACATGCGGCTGTCGTCCAGGCACGCGAGGGCCATCATCGCTTCGGCGTTGTCA
>JBEKTY010000250.1:0-9051 GCA_049515555.1 Thermoguttaceae bacterium | reverse complement strand
ACAACTCCTGTTAGCCATCCTAGTCGGCATGACATTGTTTGCAAGGTGGGTGTCTCCCGGAAACGGGTGTCTTGGGGGCGTATCGGCGACCCGTGATGGGTTGGACGACCAAACGGGGATTAGCAAGGTAGAGCGACTGACGTGCCCCCTCCTTCTTTACGGCCGAAGGCAAACCGCCCTTCAATTAAGGCTCAATAAAAAAAACGAACACCCATCCAATAGGTCACCATCGTGGTCCTCCTTCAATAGGGGCTAGTGTAAACGCTGAAGTCAAAATTTTTTGGGGCAGTCATGTTGAACTCGGAGGTGACCAGGGGTAAATTAGAAGGGGTTGTGGACTCACGGCTATGCGGGTACATATTCCGAGCGGCAAATGGATGCCGCCCGCCTATCTGCTTCTTCTTGTAAGCGAGGAGTAGTCGATGATGAGCACGCCATCCGTTCGTCCGTACCGTTCTCGCCGCGCGAAGCGGGGGTTCGTTTTCAACAGAACCTTGCAGGCGGAATCGTTGGAGACGAGGTTGCTCCTGAGCGGGGGCAGGGTTGTTCCGCGCCCGACCGATTTAACTACTGCGGCCTTGATCTCCGCTACGGCGAGCGTCAAGCCGGTACTGACCAAGATTGACGTCAGCCCAGCCAGCGCGAGTGTGGACTGCTATGCAACACAGCAGTTTACGGCCGTCGGCCTGGACCAGTTCAGCAGTCCTCTGGCCGTCCAGCCGACTTTCACCTGGAAGGCCAGCTCGGGCAAGATTACGTCCGCGGGCTTGTTTACCCCTGCCGCCCGAGCGGGCAACGTCACGATCACGGCGGCCAGCGGCTCGATTCGAGGCAAGGCCACGGCGACCGTCTTCAATTGCGCGCCCACGCCAGCGACGGCGGCCAGCGCAAAGCTCAACCCCACGACCGGCAAGACGGCTGCGCTCTCGGTTTTAGGAGCGGACGACGGCGGCGAGGCCAAGCTCCGCTACACCTGGGCGGTGACTACGCACCCGCCGGGCGCGCCGGCCGCGAAGTTTAGCGTCAACGGCAGCAACGCCGCCAAGAACAGCACGGTCACCTTCGGCACGGTGGGCAGCTATGTCTTGGGTGTGACCATCACCGACGCCCTAGGTCTCTCGACCACGAGCAGCGTCACGGTCGTGGTCCAGCCGATGGCCGCCAAGATCGCCATCCGCCCGGCCACGGTAAGCGTGGAAAGCCTTGCGGCGCAGCGGTTCGCCGTCCTGGGCACCGACCAGTTCGGCAAGTCTTTTGTGCCCCAGGCTGGCGTCGTATGGAGCGCCACCGGGGGCGCCATTACTTCCGCCGGCCTGTTTACGGCGCCCGGTCCGAGCGGCAATATTACGGTCACGGCCGCCTGCGGGTCGGCTGTGAGCAGTGCCCAGGTGACCGTCGTCAACCAAGCCCCCACCGTCGCGATGGCGGCCAGCGCGAGTCCCAGTCTCGTGACCGGCGCCATGGCCGCGCTGGCCGTCCTGGGGGCGGACGACGGCGGCCCGGCTAATCTATGTTATACATGGTCGGCCACCTCGCTTCCGCAGGGTGCGCCCGCTCCAACGTTCAGTTTCAACGGCACCAACGCCGCGCGGAACACCACCGTCAGGTTCGGCGCGCCGGGAACGTACGACTTCACCGCGACGATCACCGACGCCGGCGGCCTGTCGGTCACCAGCGGCGTTACGGTGACCGTCAATTCGGCGATCGCCGCCATCCTGGTCAACCCACCCACGGCAAGCATCACTTGCTTTTCAACGCAGCAGTTTACCGCCGCGGGGCTGGACCAGTTCGGCAATCTTCTGGCTGCACAGCCGACTATCACCTGGAAGGCCAGCTTGGGCACGATTACGCCTACGGGTTTGTTCACCTCTCCGGGCACGCCGGGCAGCGTGACGGTCACTGCGGCGTGCGGTTCGATTCAACGCGCGGTGAAGGTCACCGTCTTCGACACTCCGCCCACGGTGGTGACGCCGGCCAGCGCGAGCCCCAATCCCGTGACCGGCACCACGGCCGTGCTGACTGTTTTGGGAGCGGATTGCGGCGGCGAGGCCAGCCTGACTTACACCTGGTCCGCCACCGCGTTGCCCATGGGCGCGCCGGCGCCCAAGTTCAGCGCCAACGGCACCAACGCCGCCAAACAGAGCACGGTTACCTTCGGCGCCGTGGGAACCTACGGCCTCACCGCGACGATGGTCGACTCCGGCGGCCTGTCGGTCACCAGTGACGTTACGGTCACCGTCAGCCCGACGTTCACCAGCATTGTGGTCAGCCCGGCCACGGTGAACATGAGCTTCACAACGCAGCAGTTCACGGCTGTTGGCCAGGACCAATTCGGCAGCCCCTTGGCCGCGCAGCCCAGTTTCACGTGGGCGGCCAGTTCGGGCAAGATAACGGCCGCCGGTCTGTTCACCCCTGCCACCTCGCCCAGCATCGTCACGATTACCGCGGCCAGCGGTTCGATTCAGGGCACGGCGACGGCAATCGTCAACGACGCGCCGACGGTGGCGAAGGCGGCCAACGCCAACCCCAACCCCGTGACCGGCACGACGACCACGCTGACCGTCCTGGGGGCGGACGACGGCGGCGAGCCCAACCTGACCTACACCTGGTCCACCGCCGCGCTGCCCAACGGGGCGCCGGCCCCCACGTTCATCGCCAACGGCACCAACGCCGCTAAGAGTAGCACGGTAACCTTCGGTGCGTTTGGGTCCTATTCCTTTACCGCGACGATTACCGACGCCGGAGGCCTTTCGGTGACTAGTAGCGTTGCGGTAACGGTTGCCCAGGGATTGACGAGCATCACGGTCAGCCCGGCGACGGCCCTCGTGATAGGCCTCTCGACGCAGCAATTTACCGCCGTGGGCTACGACCAGTTCGGCGAAACCATGTCGCCCGAGCCAGTGTTTACCTGGACCGTCACCGCCGGCACGAACACCGCCGCCGGCGCGATATCCGCCGGCGGCCTGTTCACGGCTCCCGCTTCATCGGGCACCGTCATCGTCACCGCTGCCAGTGGTTTTGTGCATGGCACGGCGCAAGCGACGGTCACGCCCTTCCTGAATCTCCAGGACCCCAGTTTGCTGGCGCTGACGAGCAACCTGTTTGCCCGCGACGGCCAGATCAACCGCGCCGACATGATCGAGATCCTGCAAAGCGTCGTAGCGGAAGGCAGCGTGGTAAGCGCCACCGACGTTAGCGATCTACAAACGATCGTGAGCGATGCCTCGGCGCTCCACATGCCCGGCTACGTGCAGACTCTGGCCAGCGACGTGGTCGACGGCAACACCGCCAACGCCCAATACCAAGGTCAATCGCTAGGCAACCTGCTTGCCGGCGATGCGGCATCGAATCTCACCGAACTGGTGGACAAGTGGTTCCTGGGCATGGATCATCCCGCGCCGGGAACGTTCGGCGCGGACCAGGGCGACCCCTATGACCACCTGGTATCCTGCGCTGGATCGTTGTTCAGCGCCAATGGGCCCCAATACACGGACGTGCGGCAAGGCGATCTAGGCGACTGCTATTTCGTCTCCGCTTTGGGGTCGATCGCCAGGGTCTCCGCTGCCGACATCGAGCACATGTTCATCGACAACGGAGACGGCACTTGGACCATTCGCTTTTATAAGGAAAGCGACGGCACGCCGGACTACGTGACGGTCGACCGCGTGCTGCCGGCCAACTCTTCGGGCAACCTAATGTATTCGGACGCAGGCGACAGTCCCACCGCTTCCAGCAACATATTGTGGACCGCGCTGGCGGAGAAGGCTTATGCCCAGTGGAACGAGACCGGAAACGAAGGCCGCAATGGCAATAACGACTATGCCAGCATCTCAGGCGGCTCGCCGGGCGACGTCGACGCTCAGGCGCTGGGCCGCGCCTCCACCGACTACGGCCCAGGGGACGGGGGCTGGTCGTTGACTGGCAGTGACAAGCAGGCCCTGATCAGCGCCCTTGCGAGCAACATGGCGGTCGCCGGTTGCACCATCGACACGCCCGCTCCGTCTACGAAGTTGGCGGGATGGCACTGCTACAACATAATTAGTTACGACAGCAGCAGTGATACGTTCACGCTCTTCAACCCGTGGAACACAGACCAACCCAATCCTCTCACCTGGGCCGACGTGGAAGCGAACATGAACGGCTTTGCCGTGGCGAACCCGTTGCCCACGCCTCCGGTGATTTCTTCGCCGGCGCCGGCGGTGGGCGATGCGATCGTCTCTCTCCGGCTCGCGTCGATGGTGGGTGGCCCGAGCATGGCCGCGTCGATTGGGGTGCACGGCGATACGGTGGCCCCCGGCCGCGGATCGGCCAGCGGCGATTCGCACGCTGCCCTGGCGTGGTTTGCCTCGCTGGGAAGCGATTGGCAGTGGTCGGGTTCCGACCGTAGCGGCGCGTCGTGCCGACCGTCTGCCGGGCTGACGCCGGCCTTGGTGGATGCGGTATTCGATCCGGCGGCCAGTCAGCACAAGAAACTGCCCGGTGTTGCCGACCCGCCCCTGGACGCGACGGTGCAGGTCGCTCTCGCCGAGAACTTCACGACCGGAACGCGGCTAGTTCTCTAAACTAGACACCGTCGATAGCGGTTCTTACGGCCGGCCAGCCCACCAACACGGTCACGGCCGACGCCACCGCCACGGCCGTCACGGCAACGATGGGTGAGGGGGCGTCTTGGGCGACTTCTCGCAGACCCGTGATGGGTTGGACGACCAAACGGGGATTACCAAATAGAACGCACGGTGTATCCCCATTCTGGACACCTCAAAGATCACCGGCCTTCAAGCAAGGCCCAAGAACGGGAGAAATCGAAAATGAAGACTCTGCTGAACATGGCGGTCGTGTTCGTCGCTACCACCGGTACCGCCCTGGCCCAGACGCGGGGTAACACGCATGCGTCTCCCCCCGCAGTCCATGCATCGTACCCGAGATGGGCGGCGCACCCCCAGGCTCACGCGAGATGGCGTGGATATCGTCCCGCCTGGCTGGTTCTCCACAAGTCGTTCGACTACGACGGTCCCGATTATTACTATGCGTCCCCCAGTCCGGAGGGCATGTCTTACGGGCAGGCCGCCATGGCGGATTCTGCGGGCAGATACAACTACCTGTCCTCGCTGGCCGACATGAACGAGTTGCAGAGGCAACGCCTAGCCAACGAAAACGAGCGGCAGCATGCCGAGGACCGGTTACGGCTCCGCAAGATGCAAGCCGAGCTTCGCGAAGTGGAGAAGCAGAAGCGCATGGACCTCATCCAAGAGCAGAACGCCGCGGGGCCCCGCGCGGCTCCGTCCGTAAACGTCGTCTCGCCCATTTCGGACGCCATCGACTGGCCCACGTGGTTGCAAAATGAGAACTATTCTCACTACCGGGCCCAAGTCACCCAGCTTTTCCAGCAGAAGGCCCGCACGGGCCAGGTTCCGGCCGCCGATCGCCAACAGATCGAGCAGATGACCGCGGAGATCCTGGCGGAGTTGAAAACCGACATCCGGAACATTCGGCCGCAAGACTACGTGGCGGTGAAGCGTTTCGCCCGGGCCCTGCTGGCCGAGCTGCAAGACCCGCCGTCGCCCAACGATCGCCCGAACGCTGGCGGGCTGATGGCCCAGGTGAAGCCTGCCGGAGAATGAACGTGCTCAACGCCGAGGCCCTCGAAGGGCGGTGCTGCCGATACACCAGAGTATTGCCCAGTGTATGCCAAGTCGTTAGATTGTGATGTATGGCCCTGCTTCCTTGCCCGTCGCTCCGGTTGATCGTTGCCGCGGTGGCAATCATTCTACTCGCGCTCGCGGCATGGCCGGCTCACTGTGACCCACAACCGCCGCCTGGAAATCCGCCGTCAAACAAGACTGCGCCCGCCGAAAAACCTGCTGCGCCCAAGGCATTGACGCCCGAGCAGGAGCAGCGCCTCCGTGAAGCTGCGGAGCTAAACCGCCGGGTCTACGTTCTCTGGAGGGCTGGCCGGTCGCGCGAGGCCCTGCCGCTGGCCCACGAGGCCCTCAAGATTCGTCAGCAAATCCTGGGCCTGGAACACAATGATACTGCGGCGAGCCTCATGAACCTTGGCGCGCAGTACCACGCTCTCGGCGAGCCCGCCAAGGCCGAACCGCTCTATCGGCAGGCCTTGGAGATTCGCAAGAAAGTCCTGGGTGAGAACCACCCCGATTATGCCACCAGCCTGAACAATCTGGGCGGCCTGTATCGGGACCAAGGCGACTATGCGCGGGCCGAACCGCTGTACAAGCAGGCATTGGAGATACGGAAGACAGCCCTGGGCGAGAACCACTCCGACTATGCCGGCAGCCTGAACAATCTAGCCAGCCTGTATCAGGACCAAGGTGATTATCTGAGGGCCGAACCGCTCTACCGCCAGGCATCGGAGATCGCAAAGAAAGTCCTGGGCGAGAACCACCCCCATTATGCCGCCAGCCTGAACGGTTTGGCCGTTCTGTATTGGGCCCAAGGCGACTATCCGCGGGCCGGACCGCTCTTCCGCAAGGCATTGGAGATCCGCAAGAAAATGTTGGGCGAGAACCACCCCGATTACGCCAACAGCCTGGACAATCTGGCCAGCCTGTATCGGGCCCAAGGCGACTATGCGCGGGCCGAACCGCTGTACAAGCAAGCATTGGAGATCTGCAAGAAAGCCCTGGGCGAGGGCCACCCTCATTATGCCCACAGCCTGATCAATCTGGCCAGCTTGTATCAGGCCCAAGGCGACTATCCGCGGGCCGAACCGCTGTACAAGCAGGCATTGGAGATCTGCAAGAAAGCCCTGGGCGAGAACCACTCCTATTATGCCACCGGCCTGAACGATCTAGCCTACTTGTATAAGGCCCAAGGCGACTACCCGCGGGCCGAACCGCTCTTCCGCAAGGTATTGGAGATCAAGAAGAAAGCCCTAGGCGAGAACCACCACGATTATGCCGCCATCCTGAACGGTCTGGCCGTTCTATATTGGGCCCAAGGTGACTATTCGCACGCCGAACCGCTCTTCCGACAGGCGTCGGAGATCGCAAAGAAAGTCCTGGGGGAGAACCACCCCCATTATGCCCTCAGCCTGGACAATCTAGCCTACCTGTATCAAGCCCAAGGCAACTATTCGCGGGCCGAACCGCTCCGCCGCCAGGCCGTGAGCATCATCCGCAGGCACATCGAGGCAACGGCGGTAATCCAATCTGAGCGACAACAACTGGCAATGCTCCAGGGCAATCGCCGTTATCTCGATAGCTATCTGAACTTGGCAGTGGACAGTAGCCAGTATTCAGAACCAGTCTATCAGGAACTTCTTGCCTGGAAAGGCATGGTACTGCGGCGAAATCGCGTGTCCCGCGCCGCCACGCAAAGGCCGCAACTGGCGACAACCTTTACACGCCTGCAGCGCGTGGCGACACAATTGACCCATCTGGCCTGGACCACACCCGATCCCCGGCAAGAGGCGAATTGGCGCCGACGGTTGGAGGAGCTTTCTGCCGAGAAAGAGGAACTTGAGGCCGAACTTTCGGCCCGCAGCGCAGAATACCGCCAGGCAAAGCAAGCCATTCCGCTGGACGGGCTCCAGGCGGCGTTATCCAAGGATTCTGTACTGGTCGACTTCGTCGAGTACTGGCACAACAGGCTGGCGGATAAGAAGTCAAAGACCAAGGCGACTTCCGAGTGGCGGCTCTTGGGCTTCGTCGTCGCCCCAGGCCGGCCGGTGGAAATGATCGATCTGGGCCCGACGCGGCCGATCGACGAGGCGATCCGCACATGGCGCGTGACGTTCGGCATGTCAGCCGAAGGGGCCGGGGCAGCCCGTCTGCTCCGCGAGCGGTTATGGGCGCCCATCGAAGAGAAGCTTCACGGGGCGAAGATCGTGCTCGTTTCGCCCGACGGGGCCCTCAGCCGATTGCCCTTCGGCGCATTGCCGGGCAAGAGGCCGGGGAGCTTTCTGATCGAGGAACGCACGTTCGCCTTGGTCCCCGTGCCGCAGTTGATCCCGCAACTGGTGCAAGAGGAAGGCCGCAAAGAGTTGCGGAAGAAACTGCTGCTGTTGGGCAACGTGGATTACGACGCGCTGCCTGACAAGGCCCCGGACACGATGCGAGGAATGACCGCAGCCCCGGTGAACGACAATGCAGATGGTCCGCGTACCGAGGGATTGATGATGTCTTCCCGCAGCGTGCCTCCGGGAAGCTTGCACTTTGGCCCGTTGCCCGGCACTGAGGGTGAGATTTGTGCGATCGAAGAACTCTATCGCCGCGCGGTTGGTTCCGAGGGGGTAACGGCGCTGCGGAAATCCCAGGCCGGCAAGGAGGCCTTTTTGGCCGAGGCCCGCCGGCACGGTTATCTGCATCTGGCCACGCATGGCTTCTTCATCGAAGAGAAAGTTCGCCCGCCCGCCTTGGGTTCCCGCGACGCGAGCCGGTTCGGCGAAATGCTCCACGAGCCGGAGGCCGGACGGACGTATCCGGCGATTCTTTGTGGCCTGGCGTTGGCCGGGGCCAATCGCACCGCGGAGCAACAGCCCTCACCCCCTGCCCATCTCCCAATCGTGCCGCAGCGGCACGCGGGAGAGGGGAGCAAGGCAGACGGCAACCAGGGCATCCTGACCGCCGAGGAAATCGGCACGCAGAATCTCGACTGCGTTGACATCGTGGTGCTTTCGGCCTGCGAGTCGGGGCTGGGCAAGCAGGCTTCCGGCGAAGGGGTCTTGGGTTTGCAACGCTCCTTCCAGTCGGCCGGGGTGCGGACGGTGGTGGCCAGTCTGTGGCCGGTGGACGACGCGGCCACCAAGGCCCTGATGGTGACGTTCTATACGAACTTGTGGGAGAAGAAACTGCCCAAGCGCGAGGCCCTGCGGCAGGCCCAGTTGACGATGCTGCGGGAGTACGACCCGAAGGTGGGCAAGCTGCGGGGGCCGGGAGCGGAGCGGCCCGTCGATCCGGCCAAACTGACCGCGGCGCAGGAAGCCGGCGGGGCGAAGTCGCTTTCGCCCTTCTACTGGGCCTCCTTCGTCCTCAGCGGTGATTGGAAATAACCCATGACGCAAGATCCCACACAAGCCTTTCAACGCGAAAA
>JBEKTY010000249.1:0-9079 GCA_049515555.1 Thermoguttaceae bacterium | reverse complement strand
GGACTTTTGCAAATTGGGATGGGGACGACACAAGTGGTCCCCCTCTCCCTCCGGGAGAGGGCCGGGGTGAGGGGAACCTGCGTTGGTCACGAAAAATGGAAAAGCAGCATCCTCACCCATTTTCCCTCACCCTAACCCTCTCCCGGAGGGAGAGGGGACCGGGCCTCCGCAATTTGCAAAAGTCCACTGAACACCGAACACTGAGAACTGTCAGCCTTGGAACTCGAAGGACGCGACGGCCCGGCCGGGTGACCCGCAGTAGGCGCCCGAGCGCTTCGAGCCGGTCTTCTTCACGCCGATGGCGCGCCACCGCGGCGAGCGCCGCAGGTGGGCGAGCATCGCCGGATGGCTGGCCGTCAGGTTCACGCGATGACCCTCGCCGCGATGGAGCTCGGCCACGGACTCGGTGAGGGCCATGCCGATGCCGATGCCCTGGTAATCCGGCAGCGTGACGACCCGGCTGATCCGCCGCCGGTTCTTGTGCCCGTACAGTGAAACCGTGGCGCAGAACGCCACCGGCTCGTCTTCCCACAGGGCCAGGAAGCAGCGGGCCATGGCGCTGAGCGATCCGCTCAAATAGTGATGACGCGCAAACAGGGACCACGCACGACGCGCGCAACGAACGATCTTAAGCTTGATCGGCGGTCGTGGAAGACACCTCCATTGGAACCGGGCGGTCGCCATGTCGATGATCCAGTCCGGCTGGAGCCACTCGGTCACGTCGTAGTGGCAGGTGACGGCCACGAATTGCCCGCCGATCTGCCCGCTGCGCAGTCCCTTGGCGATGGCCGCCGAAGCAACCCGGGCCACGTTGCGATCGACGACGCTGGTGAACTCGTCGAAAGCCACCAAGGGCAGCGCGGGGGAAGGTCCGAGCGGGGGTGACGAGTTGTCGGTTGTCAGTTGTCGGTTGTCAGTGGGATGGCTGACAACTGGCAACTGACAACTACTTCCTGCTCTGCCGCTGCCCTGCTCCAAGCCTGCCAACGCCCGCGCCAGGTCGCAGCGGAACTGCTCCCCGCCCGAGAGCACGTGATACGGCTTGATCCAGCTCGGCGGGGAGCTGAAGCCCACGGCCGTGAACAGCCCCGTCACCTGTTTGATCGGCCGGTTGCCGAGGCCGTCGATTACCGCCCGGTCCGGCGGCCACTCCCGCCGCTCATAGAGCCGTGGGCCGAACATGTGCCGGGCAATCGTGCTCTTGCCGCTGCCCGAGGGGCCGACGATCAGCCCGATCCGCCAAGGCTTTTGCCCCAGGTCGTCGGGCACGTCCACGCCGAAGCGCTGCGATGCCCGCTGGCGAAGCGGCACGTCGAACATCCCCGCCACCTGCTGCACGCCGAAGGAGTCGAAAACCGGACAGTCCACCGTCACGTCGATTCGGGCCATGAGAATTACTCCGTCGTCGGCCGGTTAGAGGAGAATTGAGTTTTCAGTTTTCAGCGTTCAGTTTTCAGTCGGAGGCTGAACACTGAAAACTGAATACTGAACACTGTTTCACATTACCAGCAGTCGGCACTTGAAGCCTTCGCCGGTCATCCGCTCGTAGATCTGTCGCTGCTGGCTCTCGTCGGCGCACTCGACGACGACCTGGAACAGTTCGGGCACGTCGACTTCGGCGCCCCCGGCCGCGCGGTGCTCGTCGTCGGCCGGCGAGGCATTGGCCAACGAGGCGTCGGGTGCGGCCAGCATCTGCTCCAGCAGGGCCTGCACCGCGCCGTTGTCGGTCTCGACCTCGGCCAGCAGGTCGGCCAGGGCGTCGCGGTCCTTGTCGGCCATGCCCGCCAGCGGGTCGAGCAGGGCCAGCAGTTTGGCCGTCTCCCGGTCGTCCAGGTCGAGCACCAGGACGGGGACTTCCACGTCGGGCGTGGTCTCCGCCCGCAAGTGGCCATCGATCAGTTGCAGCGAGCCGTCGGGCAGCTCGCGGACGAGCAGGGCGTCGGCGTAGCCGATCTCGGCCAGCAGGCCGCACAGCGCGTCGCGTTGGGCCTGGGGATGCGTCCGCCAGTTCTTCGGATGCGGCCGCAACTGGCCGGCCTTCACCCGCCTCAATTCCTTGATCCGATCGCGTATCTTCATCCGATGCCCTCCAGCCGCTCGGCGACGTGGGCAAACTGGACGTCGTGGGTCTGCAGCCGGGTTTCGTGGTGAGCCGAGCGGGTCCACAGCTCGCGGTTGGCCTCGGCAGCTTTCTCCATCTTGTCGGCCAGGTCGACGATCCGCGCGGCCAGCACGGCCAGCTTGGCATGGACCATGAACATCCACGAGCCCAGCGTGATAGCCGCGGAGGTGACCACGCCGATAACGATTTGCCATTCTTGCGTGCCCATCGGGAACCCTTCGGGTTAGTGTTCAGTGTTCGGTGTTCAGTCGCCCAACGCGTCAATGGGCGGTCGGAGCGACCGCTGCCACGGGGGCGGCCGCGGCTGCCGGGGCCGCGGCGGCCGGAGCCGGCTGGGCTGGCGTCACCACCACCGTGGGCGCCGCCGGCCGCTGCAATTGGGCCTGCGTCTGCTGATTCAGCAGGGCCAGCAGGCCGGTCACGTCGTTGGCCGCGTGGCTAGCCAGATTCGCCGCCGGCGCCAACATCGGCTGCTGGGTTGCCACGGCGCCGAGCTGGGTCGCCAGCTTCTCGATCAACAGCGGATCGCCCGTCTTCTTATGGTGCGCGTAGTCGATGACGAAGATCAGCAGCGGCAGGGCCAGGGCCACGATTAGGCCCATCCGCAGCCACTCGGTCTTGTCGGTCACCGCCTCGTGGATGAAGGCCCGGATCTTTTCGGGCCGCGAGGCATCCTCGCCCACTCGCTCGTCTACCCGCTGCTTCAACAGCTCGATCCGCTCGCCGAGCGTTCCGTGTTTTTGGATCGCCTCGTTGGTTTTCTCCTGGGCGGCATTGAGCTTGTTGGTCTGGGCGGCGACGTCTTTGACTTGGGAGGCCAGTCCTTCGGTGAGCTGGGCGATGCGGGCGGTTTCGGCATGGGCGGCCTTGGCCGTCTCGAGGGCCTGGCCGGCGCCTTGCAGCGCCTCCTGGGCCATGCGGCGGGCCTGCGCATCGGCCGCCGGCTCGGCCGGCGACGACTCCTTCGACCGACGGCCCTCGATCTCCGTGAGCAAGTCGGTGATCTTTTGCAGCTTCTCGTCCAGCGGCTTCACGTCGACGGCCGGCGGCGGCAGGGTCGGATATGGGCCGCGCCCTTCCGCTTCCCGGTTAGGCCGGTTCGGCAGCAGCCGATTTTGGAACAGCGGCGGGCACAAGGGGCAGCCGCCGGGTCCGCAGTCGGTCAGTTGCCATGCAGTGGCTGGGCCGGTCCCGGTTGCCGGGGTCCCGGTCAAAGTTTGGGTGGCACTGGCGTCTCGCCAGTGGTGGCCGATCTCGACCACCGGGGCCGCGGACATCTGCTGATCGTCGGCGTCCAGGCTGCGGTAGATCGCCTGCACCGAGGTGGCGATGCCCTCCGAGTTGTCGCCCGAGCGGGCCCGGACCACGGCCAGAATGTGCCGCCCGTCGGCGTCGAAGATGGCCGAGCCGCTTCGGCCGTTGGCCGGGGCGGGCACGAAGTGCAGGTCGTCGCCCGCGCAAACCAGCGCATGGCCGACCCAGCCGGTAGACCACGACCCGCCCGCGCAACCGACCGAGGCCAGGGTCTCGCCGGGCCGGATCGTGCGACCGGGGGCGGCCAAGGGGATCGCCGCCGGCGGCATCCCGCCGAAGGCCGATTCCGCTACGCCGACCACCGCCGCATCGGCCGACGGCCAGCGCCGAACCACGCTGCCCGGCAGCGGCTGCGACTGGTGCCCCTGCCGCCAGAACTCGCAGCGGACGGCCGACGCATCGGCCACCACGTGGGCGGCAGTCAGCACGTACACCTGGCCGCGGTCGATCGCCAACACGCAGCCGCTGCCGCAGCTCCCGTCGTGGGCCGTGATGCGACAGGTGGCCTCCAGGCATTTGGCGATCGCAGCCTGCGAAACACCGGCCGGCCAAAACATCGCCAGCGGAAGCGGAACAACGGCCGCCAGCCGGCACAGGTACGCCACAACGTTTCTCGATCCAAACATGACTGAGCCCTCCTCGAATTAGTGGATAGTGGATAGTGGCGAGTGGTGAGTGGTGAGTGGTGAGTGGTGAGTGGCGAGTGGTGAGTGCGCGGCGATTGCTCAAAGCTCATTGCTCACAGCTCACGGCTCATGGCCCACAGCTCACGGGAGCAAGGTAAATCGGTATCGGTAGAAAGGGGATCGCGCCAGGTCGGCCGGCTCGGTGAGCCGGTCGGGCAGATTCTCGACCGGATCGACGCCGCCGCCGAGCCGGTCGGCCATCGAGCAGGCCTGGCTGCAGAAGGGCGGGCTGCCTTCGGCCGCCTCCTGGTCCAGTCGGGGCCGGACAAACCATCGCGCCACGGGCAGGTGCAGCAGGGCCGCGCCGACCAGGGCCGCGTAGCCATACTGGCAGCCGCACAGGCGGCGCATGGCGCGGACCGCCCCCGCACGGTTGTAACTCGGCCAGCGGTTGTCCGGATTCGCCTGGTAGACGTCGATTCGGCCGGGCCAGCGGGCCACCTGACTGGAGAGCGTAACGGCCCGGCCGCCGATCCACTCGCGAACCTCCAAGCAGAACAGGTCGTTGCCCCACCAGGCGGCCTTGGCGGCATGGCTGTGCTCGCCGCGGCCGGTAACCGCGATTATTCCCCGGCGGCGCAACAACAGCAGATCCCCGTCGCGAATGTGGTGGCGGACGGCGGGGTAGCGAACCAGCCTCGGCTCGCGGTGATGGACGCGGGTCATGGGTTCTCCTTCTCGGCTTGCCGGCGGGCGCAGACCTGCTCGTAGCGCCGCCGATGGTCTTCCTTCAGGTCCAGGTGGAGCGGGTCTGCGGCGTCGTCGGGCGGCGGCAGCACGGCCCCGCCCGATTGCAGCAGGCTTCTGGCGAGGCACAAGCGGCAGGGCATGTTCACCATCCCGCCACAGCCCGGACAACGCTCGAACGGCCCGGCAGGATCTTGAAATTCTTCGCCGTTGCCCGAGCCGTGCGGTTGGCCGTTGGGCCCGCGGCCCGCGGCGATTGCCGCCACGGTGCCGCGGCAGACGCCGGCGGCGGAGGCGATCAGGCGATGGCTCAATCGCTTTTCGTCGAGCAGGCGGCGGATGTGCCGGGCTACGGCGCGTGCAATCATGGTTGCCCTCCCGGGCCGCCAAGGGTCTCCAGCCGCAAGCGGTGGCGGGCGCTTGCGGCTGTCGCGATTCCGGCGGGGCCAATAAAAAAAGCCCGCCGCCGGAAGCGATTCCGGCGGCGGGCTTTTTTTATTGGCCCCGCCGGAACCGCTCCCGACGGCGGGCTCTTAGAGACACCTGATGACCAGGCCCCGCAGATACCCGCAGATCGACGCTTACCTTACCATAAGTGCTGGCCCATTTTCAAGTCCAAAATCCGCGCGAAACCCAAGACAATGCTTGCCCCGCTGCGGTGCATCTATTGTACTGGCGTACACTATGAAGCGGTCAGCGATCAGCTATCAGCGGTCAGCCACAGAATTCCCGCGATGCGTTCACTGCTGAACCCTGGCTGTTGGCTGCTGATTGCTGATTGCTGACCGCTGAGTGCTCAACACTGACCGCCACGGGCCCGCCCTTGATCTTGTAGTCGTAGGTCTGCATTACCAGCCACAGCAGCACCGTGGCCAGAATAATGGCCAGCAGGGAGATCACCAGCAGGACGGTATAGACGTCGGCCCGCGGCTTGCGAAAGCGCGGCTCGTCCGGCGGCTCATCGAACTTGGGAGAGATTGGCGTAGACACGATCACCCTTTTGAATGGGGCTGCGGAGCATGGCCGGATCGGGGCGACAGACGGCACGGTCGGGCGAGGCTTCCATGACTTCGACGCGGCCCACGTAGCTCACCACGCCCCCGCCGACGCGAACCACCTCCAGCTTGTGGCCCTTCCGCAGGCCGTCGTCGGCGCCGATCGAGACTTCGACCAGGTCTGCCCGCGGCACGCCGGTGATCTCGCCCTGCAAGCCCGTCGGCGGCTCCTTCGCCTTGTAATCCGCGCCCTCGTTCAGCTTGAAGTAATGCAGGCACTCGCGGGCCTTGGTCAATTGGTCGACCAGGTCCTTGCTCAGTTTGTTCAACCGCACGCGCTCGTTGGCCAGGCTGTTGACCTGGTCGGTCAGATCGACGACTTTCTTGAACGTGTCGTCGCGCACGGTCTGCGCCGTTTTGAGGTCTACCCGCAGCGTGTCGACCTGCTGCCGCAGGACGGCCAGCGTCTCGTGGGTGGCTTTCATGGCCATCACGGCCTCGCGGACCTGCTTTTCGAGATCTTGGATCTGGCCCTCGTTGGCGAGCTTCTCCTTGCGCAGGGCCTGGTTCTCGGTTTCCAATTGGGCCGCGCGCTTGTCGAAACGAGTCTTCTCGATCTGGATCGTTGACTCGAGGTCCTGCTTCTTCTTCTCCAAGTCTTTGTTCTCGGTCCGCGCGGCGGTCAACTGCTGCGACAGCCCCAGGGGCGCCGTGGGAGTTGCAGTCGCATTGTCGACGACCACCATCCAGTTCTTGTGGGTCGCGTAGACCGCCACCATGCAGGAGGCGAAAACCACGCTCATGACTAGAATCAGGACGGTAAAGATTTTTCCCACGAGGTTCATATCACGACCTCTCTGGTTTCAACGACGCGGCAAGCGGCCCGTCTCAGCATTTATGCTTCGCACGGTTTGAAATGAGCCGAGCCGTAACAGTAGGGAAGGCGTCGTATCATTTCTGGCCGCTCATAGTATAGGTTGCCCGGGGCGGTTCCCTTGGCGCCGACAACAGCAGCGGAGACTCGGGCCACCAAGCCTAATTCCCCAGACACCCCGAGCCCTGGCTGAACCGCACGGTCACGATCACTCTGGTAGTATAACTTCGCCTATTTTCCCGTGTCAACCAAAATACCCATTAGGGTGGATCATTCCGATCCCCTCATACGCATGGTGTGGATAAGCTGATCGAGTTGGTCCACGGTACGCCGCAGCTCGTCCAGGAGGGGGGATGTGCCGGTCGCTGACAACACTTCCAGCATCGACCGGTAGTACCAGAGCGTGCCATCGCGGCCGCCCTGGAAGAAATCCCACAGCGACTCGCCGCGGCGGCGATACTCGGCCGAGAGCGCCCGGGCATTGTCGAGCTTGTCGGCGGCGACCACCAATCGCACGGCGTCCGAGGCGTGCCTCAGCCTGGCCAAGTGGGCCTCTTTTCGCTGGCGCCAGGGCGGCTTGGGACTGACGTCCGCGTCGGTGCAGCCTTCGACGATCGCCGCCACCTGCTCGCCGAAGCGGCGGCTGATCTCCTGGCAGACTGGCTTGCCCCCCTGGTCTTCCACCGCGTCGTGCAGCAAGGCGGCAATCCCCTCGTCCTCTCCGCCGCCTTCGAGCACGATGCCGGCCACGCGAAGCAGATGCGCCACGTATGGCGCGCCGGATACCTTCCGCCGCTGGTGCTGATGAAGAGTGGCGGCGTAGACCAGGGCCTCGGTGAAGCGGGGGGAGAGGTGCATGTTCGACCACGGGGATAAGGGGATTAGGGGTTGAGGGGATAAGGGGATTAGGGGTTGAGGGGATAAGGGGCTAAGGGGTTGAGGGGATAAGGGGATAAGGGGTTGAGGGTGTTCAGCCTAGATCTCCTCGCATCGCGTCAGCATCCGGCGGCTGCTAGCCGCCGGCTAGTGGTCTGTCCAAGTCGAGCTTACGGGTGCCACGGTTGGCTTGCCCAACCGTGTGTCCGGCACTGCTGGGCAAGCCAGCAGTGGCACCCAACTCGTAAAGTCGAGATGGACAGACTACTAGTTCCCCTCATCCCCTCATCCCCTCAACCCCTCAACCCCTTAGCCCTTTAACCCCTCCGCCTCACGGCACGTGGCCGGATTGCCCGCCCTCGTAGGAGCTGAACTCCGCCCAGACCGGCAGATGCTCGGAGACCTCCAGCGCCGCCTGGGGGGTCAAGTCCAGCTCGCGGATCAGGTCCATCACCGCGGATCGGCCGGTGTACTCGATGGTGGCCCGGCGATCGAAGAGGATGTTGTCGGACAGCCGGGTGCCGCGGGTTGTGGTCGGCGTGGCGTTGATGGCAGCCGCGAGGTTGGGTACCTGGGCCAACCGGCCCAAGTGATCCGGGTCGGCATCGAAATCGCCCAACATGATTATGTCGTCCTCGTTGCGCTGCGAGTCGCGGGCCGCCCGGAACACGTCGGCCAGCAGGTCCAACTCTTGCGGCGTCCGGCGCGGATCGACCATCACGTTGACCAGCGTGAAGGTGAAGGCCTCGCTCTCCGGCGGACCCCGCACGCGAAACGACGCCAACAGGGGCTTTACCCGAAACCGCCGCGCCGAATCCTCGACCGAGTGCACCGTCGAGCGGTCGATCTCGACTGAGGTCAGATCGAACAGCAGGGCGTTGTACGTTTCGACCGGGTCGCGATCCAAGGTGGGGCAGGTGGCGAAATCGTAGGACCGGCCCGTGGCGTTGATCTGCTCGATCAGGCGTACCAGCACGCTGCGGTTCTTCGAGCGGATGCCCTGAACGGCCACGATGTCGAAGCGGGGAATGACCCGCACCAGGGCGTCGCAGACCTGGGGATTGGCTAACTTGTTGTCGTCCAGGCCGTCCAGATCGAAGCTGGCGATGCGGACGGCCGACCGCGCAGGTCCGGCCGGCGGCAAGTCGCCGGCCCCGGGGGTGCCCGGCTGGACGCCGCGCGAGGCGACCCGCACCGACTCCCATCTGCCGTCCTGGCCGCGATGCACCTCGATCGCGTAATGACTGGTGACATACCATCCGCCGACACCGGCTGCCGTAAACAGCAGGACAATCAATGATCTCCCCATACCTTACTCCCGGAAATCCGACGAGGTCCCCACCTTCCCCCTCTCGCGGAGGAAGGGCGGGACCAACATTTCATGCCCAAGATAGCCAAGAAGGCAATTAGTATTACTGCGCAAGTTCAAGGCCATTTGCAGCGGATGAGATCTTTCAGGTAGATGCCCATTTTCCGCAGTTTTTTGCGTGTTCGTTTGATGTGCGACTCGCGGGCCGTGGCGATG
>JBEKTY010000248.1:0-9128 GCA_049515555.1 Thermoguttaceae bacterium | reverse complement strand
ACGCATCGCCACGGCCCGCGAGTCGCACATCAAACGAACACGCAAAAAACTGCGGAAAATGGGCATCTACCTGAAAGATCTCATCCGCTGCAAATGGCCTTGAACTTGCGCAGTAATATTAGTCGCTACGAACAGCTCGGATAGTGCGTTGCTGGAGAGGTTTCCCGCCGTGATTGGCCGGGGGGCGGACTCAGTCCAGGTTAGTAATCCAGTCCCTGGCAGTTGCCACTGCCTGGTCAGCCTGGTCGAAGGTCAGTTGGTGGTGTGGGATCTCGGAACGGCGGGGGGCACGTTCGTGAATGGGACTCGGGTGAGCAAGGCGACGATCAAGCCGGGCGACACGCTCAAACTTGGCGGGATGGAGTTCCAGGTGAACGGCCCACCACGGATGCGGCATTATCTTTTCGGCCCGAGATCCTGAGCGGCGCGGGTCGCAGAGCCGACACTTCGCGACTCGGCGGGTGACCGTTCACGCCCCCGAGCCAAGGTAGCAGGCACACTCCGTGTGCCGTCCGCTGAAGCACAACAAGGCATGGCCAGCGGCGCACGGAGTGTGCCTTCTGCTTTCTATGCTGTGAACGGTTACCTTGGCGGGAGTCGCGCCCTTCCGCTCTTCTCTCTTTGTGTATCAATCGCGACGATGCTTTCCGGGCATTGAAGGCGTGCGACATTTCTTTCCCTCGGCGCAAGTGGCGGCTCTATCAGCGATTGTGCAGATGCAACTGGCATGGCCCGCTTTCCAGCCTCGGCAGCGCGACAAATTCTTCCGGCTCGGCGTGGGCGTTGGCGCGGCGTGGAGATCCGCTCGCCGATGCGGAAAGAGCATCGCTGCGGCAGCGGCTGCGCAGGAAGCGGCCAAGGCTGTATGTAGGAGAAGATCGATCAGATCCTCGACGCGCTGTAAAGCGGCCAATCCGTGCCCGAGTTGCTCATCGCGTCGACACTCGGGCCCTGACCAGGCTATCAAGGGAGCATCGTAGGGTGGGTCGAGCGCAGAAAAGCCCCGCCAGAATCCACGAAGAACTGACGGTGGGGCTCGCTGCGCTCGACCCACCCTACAAGTTTCCCACCTTCCGCAACGAAAACTACCTACGCCGCCCTGCGTAAAGGCGCAGCCGTGCTGAGCCGGCTGTTCCCGTAACAGTCGCCGAAAAGGTTGCCGAACTTTTTCAGATTCAGTGCCTCCACGAAGGCCCGCACTTTCGTCGTGGTGCTGCATGGATCGATCGTCTCGTCGAGGCAGTCGCCGTCCAGAACCAGCAGCGGTATGCCGACCGCCTGCAGCTCCTCCCGCAGACGCTTGGTAAAGCAACTGTCGGCCATCGAACATCGGCCAAACATGTGATTATAGAGCAGGAAACCGGAGATCTTGGCGTCGGGCCCGGACTGCCGTATCTGGGCCGCGCGCGACTCGGGATCGAGAAACCCGACCGTCAGCAGCTTTCGCGCCAGGCTGCGATAGGGATCCTCGGGGTCCAGCTCCCGCCAGCCCACGGAGTTCACTTCTTCAAACACCACGGGGGCGTTGCAGGAAAGTTCGATGAAATCCATGAGCCGGCTGCTGTAAAATGGCGGCAGATGAAGCCAAATCAGCCGATGAGTATCCTCGATGCCGATCTCCCGCTCCACCGACTCCTTTTCCGCCGACAACTCCTCAAGCAACGTGCGGTGCAACTCGACCAACTCCCTCTTGCCCCAGAGTTGCGAGAACATCGTCGCAAACAAGACCGCCTCGCTGCCGCGCATCAAGGGCGGACTGGTAAATCGAAGATGGTTGCATTTCGCCGCCAGAGCGCGGGCCTCGTTCGACACGGCGCAGGCCTCTTTCAACCGTCCCCAGTCCATCTTGATGCCCAGCGACCGCTCCAAATGGCCAACCGACGTCTCCAGCGCGGCAGCGATGCTTTCCACGGAGTTGTCATCGTGCCGGATCGGGGTTTGCAGGAGATGATAGCGATCCGGTCCGCCCAGGTCCCGCGCGAGATCGGCAAACACTCGCTCCCCCTGCTGGCAAGGTTCGCTCGTACCCACGACGAAGTCGGGCTTCGGCAGGCAATCATCGCCTTCCAGAACGCGCAGGAAGGAACAGGTTTCGGCCGCAAAGCCCTTGCGGGCCGCCTTGTCGAACATGGTCCGCAGCCCTTTCCCGTTGCGGGCCCGCAAAGCGGCGTAGGTTTCCATGGTCAGCATGCGGACACCCAAGGCGTTGAGGATCTCCGCGGGGTAGAACAGGTTGCGCCACACCAGGGGGGCGGCGCCGCGCGACAGGAACTCCCGCCGCGTCAGGCGCGTACGCATGGCCACCGACTTCTTGACCGATCCGGCGGACCTGGGCATGACGTGGGGCGGCGCGACGCGGGGTGCGCGCCTTTCCCCCGCGCCCAAGGAGAAGCACGTGCCTCGCGACTCCCAACTGTCGCGGGCAATCCGCGCTGCTCCCAAGGCTCCCATCACCTGGTTCAGTTCCGGAATGAGGATGCGGTTGCCCGTGATCGCTTGCAGGTAGTGGGCGACGGCACGATTCGACGCCACGCCGCCCTGGAAGACGATCGGCCCGCCGTAGTCCAGAAAAAGGTCGCCCACACCCGAGACGATCGTGCGGGCCTGGGCGCGGCAGGCAGCCGCAATCACGTCGCCCAGAGGATAGCGATTCTTGAACTTGTTGACCGAGGTCGCACTCAACACGGCGCAGACCGAAGAAAGCTGGAGCGGCGAATCGTAATTCACGTGCTCCGCCAACCGTTCGACGGGCACGTTCAGCCTGGCCGCGACGCTGTCCAGGAATGCGCCGGTGCCGGCGGCGCAGATACCGCTCATCTTCGATATCCAAATCTGCATGTTGTCGTCGAACAACATGGCTTTGCTGTCTTGTCCGCCAACGTCGAGAACGGCCTGGCAATCGGGATAGTAGCGCCTTGCCCCTGCAATGTGTGCCGACACCTCGCTCACCGAGGCATCAAAGTGCAGGAAGCGCGGTAGGTCGTCGATCACCTGGCTGCCGGTGGCGATGGTCGTGGCGAGGTCGTCTCGCGTGACTCCGGCATGGGCCAGGAAATCGTCCACGGTCTTGGCTACGGCGCCCAGGTTGCATCGGCCGCACAGTTGGCACTGGCCCGCACACCCTGATTCCGCGGGAGGCTGTGGCTGAGTGCGCCAGTACAGGCTGTGAAGCAATTCCCCATCGGCCGACAGAAGCACGGCCTTCAGCGTTGTGGATCCAATGTCGATGCCGAGAAACAACGGCCTGTTCATGAAGCTATCCGCATGGCGATCAGGGATGGGTGTCAGCTCAAAGCGTGCATATTCTATTGTAGTCGTTAACCACGGCTGAAGCGATGGCAGTTCGTCGGCTTCGCACCTTACCTGCGGCCCTGCCGAGACCCGTGGCGGTTGATCCGGTGAGGTGCGGGAGGCAGACGTCCCGGAGCGTCCCCCCAAGGAGCAGGGCCAATTTAGTTGCTGGGGGTGTCGGCCGCTTGACAACCGCGGGATTTGACCCCGTCCTCCGCCACGATCACCCTTACCCGCCATCCTGAACCACGGTCGCAGGTTGGCCCCGGTTGACGGCTCGGCGGTCTCAAGGAGCGCGGGGCTTCGTCAGACTCCCGGCGCCGAAACGGCATCCTGCCGGTATGCTGCCCGCCGCCGCGGTCGATGGGTTTGCCGGGTCTATCGGCGGCCAGCGCAGATCGCCGAACCAAGCGGGCTTTCCGGGAAGATACAGGCTGTTGGGCAGGGCATGATCGGCGATGCCGGCATCCCATTGAATGCTCCGGGTGGCATAATCATAATTCCCGTGACGAAGCAGGGTGCTTTTCACGCGGGTATCGAGAGCGTCCTTGCCGCTATGCGGCGGATTCACGCCCGAATAGGAATTGTTGCCCATGTGCGGGTAGCCAAGCTGGTAGATCACTCTGGTCAGGTAACTGTAGCCGTTGGCCTCGGTCGAAAGCAGGCCGGCCGGCGGGGCGGGGAACGAGGCATCGCCCAGCACGTTGCCGACGACATTGAAGTAGTAGCTCCAGCGACTGAGAGCCACGGCGCGCAGTCCCTGCGTCAGCTTGGGATGCGCGCCGGAGAACCAGTTGCGGAATACCGTGTTGTGGCTCGCCGATCCAAAATACCCGTCCGACTGAAACATGACACCCACGTTGCCCTCGAACAGATTCATCATGTTGTGCGGTCCGTGGTTGACGGAGATATCCCCTCCCGCGATCTCGCTGCCGGTATCGATGTCGGCACAGTAGTTGTACCCAACGACATTCCCGGAACAGCCCCCTTTCCAATCGCCGAGGATGATCATGGGAAAGCCGCCGCGCAGGCAGGTGTTGTTCTCGATCAGGTTCCAGCAGCAGTCCTCGTAGAGGTCGATGCCTTCATGGTTCGGCCCGCTGGATCGAGTTTCGTGTGTGTAGCACTCGCGGATCTCGCATTTGGAACACCACACGAGCCAGAGTTGTTTGGCATTGGACTTTCTCACTTCCACTCCCTTGAACCAGCATCCGTAGGCCTGTTGCAGAAAGACGGCACACCCGGCAGAGCTGTTTTCCAGGTCGAAAGTCAAATCCTCGAAGCCGGTCTTTTCGAGCAGCCCGCCGCCATACACCGCCAGGGCGGGGGAATTCGTGAGCGTGAACGGGAGTGCCGGTGAAAAGGTGACGGTGGTCGCGGTCTTCGAGACGACCTTGAACATGAATGACATGTTGTTGCTCGCGCCGTTCACCGCGTGAACGAAATCGGGATTCGCCTGTTCGATCCGGATCATCCTCCCCACCACCACGCCGGACGCGTTGGGCACCGTAACGGTCGTGCTGTCTTTGGTCGCACCTCCGGTAATGGCCAGGCCGGCTTTAGGGCGCGGCCACTGGGCCGCCCCCACCTCGAAAGCGCCGTTGCCGCCGGCCACATGGAATTCCAGGATAGTCTTGCCCATCCCGCCGCCACGAATCGTGCGGTGGCTTCCGTTGAAGGTCAGCCTGCTATTGATGCGATACGTGCCGGCCGGGATGTACACGACCTGGTCGGCCGGACAGGCATTGAGCGCCGCTTGGATGGCCGCAGTGTCGTCCGTCACGCCGTCGCCCACGGCCCGATACGGGGCGTCCAGCACGCCGGCAAAGATGGTCGTGCGGTGGGGAATCCCATCCGGAACGCCGGGAAGGCCCTGCCAAGTGATGCGGCGGTCGGCGGGAATGATCTCGGAATGGTCCGCTGGGTCAGCGGCCGCCAAGAGCCGCGATGCGCATCCCAGAGCGAGGACAACCAATCCCCAAGAAAGGCCCTTCGCGCTCATCTCTTCCGCTCCATTCCGCTTCGTTGTGTCCGCTGTCCCGTGGGGTGCGACTGGCCGTCGCGTCGGTTATGAAGTCTTCGTGGACCACGACAGGGATTCTCGCACTCCGCGCGGTTTGAAACGACGCGAACCGCAACAATAGGGCAGACGTGGAATCAATTCCGGCCGCTCGCATTATAATCACCGCCGCTCGGCGTGGCCCGGCTTCGATAGAGTCGCTTGTCCACCACGGAAAGCATCGCAGCGAGATCGAGGCCGTCCAGCAAGCCGCTGA
The DNA here is from genome assembly GCA_049515555.1 of Thermoguttaceae bacterium. Lineage (GTDB taxonomy): Bacteria > Planctomycetota > Planctomycetia > Pirellulales > Thermoguttaceae > JBEKTY01. The sequence goes on along the minus strand of JBEKTY010000248.1, from coordinate 3,561 downwards.
TGCCCTCCAGCGGAGCGGTACTGCCCGTTACGAGGTGGTTGTAATCGGCCTCGATGAATCGGAAATGCTCGGGCCGCTCCATCATGTGCCGGCGCACCCGCTCAAGCTGCTCGCGGCAGAGGGTGATCCAGCGCTCGGTGGGAAGCTGCCCCGCATCTCGATTCCGCCGACACAGCATTTTCTTCTGGGAGGCCACCACCTCCCACAGATCCCGCCGCATGAGGACCACGCGATAGGCGTGGGTCAGCGGCAGATCCGGGAGCAGGAGGTGCACGATCTTGACCGCTTTTCCCACGGCCGCACCTATCCAGGCAGGATCGGTCCTGGTCCTCTTGACCGGCTCGAACTCGAAATAACCCGAGGGGTTGTCTTCGTCGGGTTGGCGGAGGTGGTCGGTGAGCGCCGGGATACCACCCGCCTCGATGATGCGCATCATCATCGACGTGCCCGACCGCGGAAGGCCCGACACGAGCGTAACGTACGGTCTTGGGTCTTGGGTCTTGGGTTTTGGGTCTTGGGTCTTGGGTCTTGGGTCTTGGGTCTTGGGTTCCGGGTCTTGGGTCTTGGGTCTTAGATGTTGGGACGCGGGGCTTCTCCCTGAATCACGATCCATAAGCCAAGCCCCAACTCGATCTTGGTAGGACGTTTCTGCGATCGACCCGCCCTACGTTCCAAGTCCGAAGACCTAAGACCCAAGGCCCAAGACCCCCGTTGCTATCAGAGCCCCTCCATGGCCAGCAGGAGATCGGTGGCTTTCTGGCGGGCCGTTGCGGTCGTGCTGACGGCGGCGGGGGCGGCGGCAGGAAGCAAAGCCGCCATCGTCGGCTTGGCCTTCGTGAAGGCGAAGGAAACGGTCTTGCCCCAGATCCCCAGCGAGTCCTTGCCGTGTACGAAGACGGTGTGCTTCCCAACCGAAAGCTTCGCGAAGGCCGCCGCGCCGATGGCTTGGCTGAGATTGGCCGTCGGGCTCAGGGGAGTGGCAAGGACAAAGGCCGTGCCCGTGCCGTTGGCGCCCGCCTTGTCAATGAAGTACTCGGCGGCCACGACGTTCAGGTTGTCGGTGGCGGCGTCGCTCACCGTTGCCGTCACCGTGGGGGCGACGGTGCTCGTCGAGGTGGGCGAGACTTTGAGGTTCGATACAACCGGGCCGTTGGTGTCCTTGACAAAAGTCACCGAAGCCAGGCTGCTCCACTGGTTCTTCGCGTCTTCGGCATGAACGAGAATCGTGTGCGGCCCGTCGGCGAGCTTGCTGAACGTTGCCGCGCTGAGCGTAGCGGCCACCTGAGCGGTCGGGCTGCCGCCGAGCTTTCCGCTCAGCGGCGGCAGGGCAATCCCCTTGCCCGTGGTCCCCGCCTTATCGATGAAGTACTCGGCCGCCACAATGTTCACGTTGTTCGTGTTGGAATCACTGAAGGTCGCCGTCACCTTGGGCGGCGCGCTGGTCGGACTGGGGCTGACCGCCAGGGCCGTCATTGCCGGGCCGACGGCGCTCTTGGTGAAAGTGTTACTGGCCAACGGCCCCCAGTTGCCCGCCGCGTCCTTGCCGCGTACGTAAAGCGTGTGAACGCCGTTCTTGTAGTTGTTGATCGTGGTAAGGCTGGCGCTGACGCTCACCACGGGAGCGGTGAAACTGCCCGTCATGGCAGCACCGGTGCCGGGTCCGCCGGACGAATTATCGATGAAGTACTCGGCCGCGATGATATTGCTGTTGCCCGTCGCGGTGTCGTTGATGGTAGCTTGGGCGGTCGGGAAAAGACTGGTGGCACTGGTGGTGACCGAAAGGCCCGAGGCCGTCGGCCCCTGCGTGTCGATGGTGAAGACAACTGGCCCGCCGATGCCCACGTTGCCCGAGGCGTCGGACTGCAGCGCGATGGCCATATACGTGCCGTTGGCCAGGGAGGAAAGCGTAACCGTCCGGCTGGAAACGGGCGACGACGTGTTCCAGATCATTGTTCCCGCCGGGCTGCCGCCGCTGAACACCTCCAGCCTCACCGAGCTACCGTCCCCGGCAACGGTCCCGCCGGCAAGGGTGAAACTGGGGGTAGTGTTGTTGGTAGGAGTGGTAAAACCGGCCGTGAGCGTGACGACGGGAGGCACGGTGTCGAGGCCCACGATGAACGAGCCCAGGTTGCTCAGTCTGGTCGTGGTGATAGCCGTGCCGTTGGCGCTGCCGGGCGTGTACGGCTGGCTCCAGACATTGTTGGACAACTGTGCCACGGCAAAGCCGGTCGGATCGACTCCCGCCGGTACGAGCCCGGTATAAGTGAGCGTGGCGTCGTAGGGGCCCGCAAACGTGCTGGCCAGCGGCGCGGTAACGCTCCACTCGACGGGCACGGTGTCCGCGGCGTTCAGGCCCGAGGCCGCGTCGAAGGCCAGGGGCCCGACCGAAACGGTTAGCAGGCCGGTCGCAGAGCTGCTTGTGCTGGTGCTGGTGGTGGTAATGATGACCGGCGTGTAGTTGGCAGCGGTTCCCACGATGAACGTAGTGCTGGAGGTGTTGGCGGCCGTGCCGGCGGGCACGGTCATTTCCAGGTTCCCCTCGACCCAACCCCCGCCGCTGGTGCGGCTGATGCTTCCCGCGGACCCGACCGTAAGCGTGTTCCCAGCGGTGTTGACGATTCCCGACCTAAGCGTCAAGGTGTCGTCTACCGTTATATTGCCGCCGAGGCTTATGCCGCTGGCGTTGTACACTGCCAGGTTGGCGTAGTCGGCGCCGGGCACTGCCGGCACCGTTTGCGCGGCGCTGCCGCTGAAAATGAACGTGGAATAGGTGCCGCTGGAGGAGTCTGCCAACGTGTATCCGCCGCCGCTTGTGAGGGCCCCTGGCTGGAACGCGCCTCTTATGCCGAAAATGTCGCTGCTGTTGATGCTGATGAAAGTAACGCTGCCGGCGCGGGGGTCTATCGTCAAGTTGTTGTACCCGAACGCCGCGATGCTTTGCAGCGAAGAACCGTCGCCGTCATACTCGAAGGTGGTGCCGGTGAGCACGTAACTGCCGGCGGTGCCGCCGCTGGGCGCGGTAAACGTGGCCAGCGGAACAAAGGTGCCGGCAATTTTGATCGTGCCCGGCTGGAAGGTGACGTTGTTGGCGCCCCTCTCGCTCGCCACGACCAGGTTGTAGTACTGCATGGCGGGAACCGTTTGGGCGCCGCTGCCGACGAACTCGATGTTGGACTTGGTGCTCAGGGCGTCGACCGTCACGGCGGGGTTGACGCTGAAAGCGCCGGCGATCATTACCGCCGGCGAGGGCCCGCTGGAATTGCTGGTGCTGATGGTCTTCGTGCCGCTGCCCTCCAACGACAGATTGTTGTAGATGAAGGACGATACCGTTTGGGCGGCGCCGTTGTAATCGAATGTGGTGCCGGCAAGTGCGTAATTGCCGGCGGTGCCGCCGCTGGGCGCGGTGAACGTGGCCAACGGAGCGAAACCACCGGCAATTTCGATCGTGCCCGGTTGGAAGGTGACGTCGTTGGCGCCCCTGTCGGTAGCGATCACCAGATTGTAGTACTGCATGGCAGGCACGGTCTGGGCGCCCGTACCGATGAACTCGATGTTGGACTT
>JBEKTY010000247.1:0-9333 GCA_049515555.1 Thermoguttaceae bacterium | reverse complement strand
TAAACGCCGGGCCGAACACCGCCTTCGGCGGAAAGCCCGATGAATCGGGCTCGACGTTGCAACGATCGCACACAGAATCAATGTACTTTCATAACTTATTACACACAAATACTTTACGGCTATTTCAACGGTATTGGGGTTAGGGTGAGGGGAAATGGGTGAAAATCCTGTCTCCCCTGTTTTCAAGCGACGCAACTTGCCCTGCCCTCTCCCGGAGGGAGAGGGGACCTAAACGGGAACGGCCATGACACGACTGCCCTCTGCCGCCTCGCCGCCGGTCGAAGTTTCCACTGTCGGCCGGTTGATCGTCTGCGAGCAGACTGCCCGCTGGTCGCTCGTCTTGCGGCGGGAGTTGACCCTGGCGGGGGTACGGGTGTGGGAAACCCGCAGCCTGGCCGAGGCCTGGGAGTCGCTCGCCCGCACGCCCGCCGCGGTGTTGGTGGTCGAGATTTCGCGGGTGAATCTGGCCGGGCTGTTGGAGCGGATGGCGTGGTTTTCCCGCGACTTTCCGCTGGCCCGGCTGGCAGTCGTGGCGCCCCGAGCGCTGGCCGGCTGCGAGTGGTTGCTGCGCGAGGCGGGGGCGGTGCATTTCGTCACCTCGCCCCGCCGGCTAGGCCCGCTGGCCGAGTTGGCGATCCGTCACCTGGCCACGCTGCCGCCGCCCCAGCAGACGCTCGTCGAGCGGATCTGGGCCGGCCTGCCCTGGGGCAGATGAAATCGCACCGGCCGCGGGCGTCAGCCGCAACGGCAGCCGCAGCCCTTCTTCGACATCGTCTTCTTGGTCGCTTTCTTGGGGGCCTTCTTGGCAACCTTCTTCACCGCCGCCTTCTTCTTCGCCATGGGAACTCCTCCGTCGTTAACGTTCTTGCCGGCGCGGGCCGGCGCAACAGGACAATCCATTGCCCGCCGATGCGGCCAATGATTGCCTATAGTTGTAGCGTTTCTCCCCATTCCTGCAACAGGAGTTACCGCCGGAATTGGGTGCCACTGCCGGCTCGTCCAGAGCCACGATTGGGTGCCACTGCTGGCTTGTCCAGAGCCGGAATTGGGTGCCACTGCCGGCTCGTGCAGAGCCAGGATTGGGTGCCACTGCTGGCTTGCCCAGCAGTGCTTCTCACACTGCTGGGCAAGCCAGCAGTGGCACCCAGGGCGTGCCCGGCTACCAGGGCTCGCCGCCCTGATAGCGCTGCAACATCGAGTAGTTCAGGAAGGCCAAGTAGCCGAACAGCAAGGCCACGTACCAATCGTTCCAGCGCAGCAGGGCCAAGGCGGCCATGCCGACGGCCACCAGGAACGAGAGCACGAACGTCTGCCGATAGGAATCCCGGCTCCCCAGCGACCCCAGTTGCTGGGCGATCTGCCCGCCGTCCAAAGGAAAGACCGGCAGCAGGTTGATCAGGCCCCAGAAGACCGAGACGTAGAACACGTTGTTGAGGAACACCATGAGGTAAAGGTGCTGGGGGAGCACGACAAAGGGCAGGACGCGGACGCCGGCGCCCAGCGGGTCCACCAGCACGACTTCTCCAAATCCGCCGCTGCGCAGGATCGCAAACAGCACCGCGGCGAGCAGGAACCCCGCGGCGGGCCCGGCCAGGTCGATCAGTATCTCGTCGGCCGGTCCCAGGCGCCGGCCCAGCCGGTTGCCGGGCCCGTAAGTCGCCAGTCCGCCGAAGCCGTGCAGCACGATTCGCGGGCTGAAGCCGAACCACCCCATCACCGCCGCGTGGCCCAGCTCGTGCAGCAGGATGCACACGAACACGGCCCCCATCCAGATCAAGGTGAACACGGGGGGCGTGTCGCTGCGCGTTCCCATCAAGAGCGAGATCACCCAGAACATGGGGTGCACGCGGACGGGAATGCCCGCCAGCGAGAAATGTAAATCGGCTTGCGTCCGCGGCGGTTCGCTCAACATCGGTGGTCAGTGGTCAGTGGTTTAACGCATCCAGTATATAGTCGGCGGCGCGGGCCGAGGCGCCGGCGTGGGCCACCCGGGCCTTGAGCTGCTCCAGCTCCGCCACCCGCGCCGCGCGGCTGACCGGGTCGCGGAGCCACTCGATCACGTGGGCGGCGATCCGCTCCGAGCGGTCCGCGCAGGTCAGGTACTCCGGGAACGGCACCTGCTCGGCCCCCGGCTGCGACGGATCATAGGGGCTCAGGTCGGCCGGGTATAGCTCGCCCGTGGCCAGCAGGTTGACCAGCGTGATGTACTTCACCTTGCGGAAGTGTCGTTGCAGGGCGTAGGCCGGCCGGCTGATCTGGTAGAGGATGACCGTGGGCTTGGTGTAGTAGAGCAATTCGAGCGAGACGGAGCCTGAGCAGGCCATGGTGCAATCGGCCAGTTGCATGAGCTCCGGCGTTTTTCCGCTATGGATTTCCAGCGTCCGCGTCTCCGCGTCTCCGCGTCCCCGCGTCCCCGCGTCCTCTCCCTCCCCGCCGCCGCTGGCCGCTCCCCCAATCCCCAATCCCCAATCCCCAATCCCGTTCCCCAACGTCCAGCCTGCGGCGGCGGCCATCCGGCGGGCCATTTCGGCCTGCCGCGGTTGGAAGGCGGCCACGGCCAGCCGCACCTGCGGCACCGCCCGGCGGATCGCGACGGCCGCCTTCAGCAGCCCGGGCAGATTGTGCGATACTTCCTGGGTCCGCGAGCCGGGCAGGATCGTCACCAGCGGTCCCGGCCGTCGGCGCCAGTCGGCCAGAAATGCCTGGTCCGGCCGCTCGTTGCGCACCTGGTCGAAGAAGGGATGGCCGACGAACGTGGCGTTGCAGCCCCGCCGGCGGAGCCACTCCTCCTCGAACGGCAGGCTGCATAGGACGTGGTCCGTCAGGCGGCGCATTTTTTCGGCCCGCCAGGTGGCCCAGGCCCAAATCTGCGGCGGCGTGTAATAGAAGACCGGAATGCGGTGCACCTTCGCCCGCCGCGCTATCCACCAGTTGAAGCCGGGATAATCCACCAGCACCACCGCATCGGGCCGATGGTGGCGAAAGTAGCGGTCGGCCCGGCTGACCAGGTCCCAGAAGCGGGGCAGGTTGGCCACCGCCCGGGCAAACCACATCACGGCCAGGCGGGTCAGATCGGCCTGGAGCCGGCCGCCGGCCGCCGCCATGCGGGGCCCGCCGTAGCCCACCGCCTCGAAATCGGCGCACCGCCGCCGCAGCTCTGCGATCAGGTTCGCTGCGTGCAGGTCGCCGCTGGGTTCCCCCGCCGAGAAGAAAATCCGGATCGGCCTGGGGACTGGCTGCATCTCCGCCCTGGCTGTAGTAACGTTCTTCATGGGGTTTTCAGTTTTCAGTTTTCGGTGTTCAGCAAGGAGGCCACCGAACGCTGAACGCCGAAAACTGAACACTGAAAACCGACGTAGTATGGCAGATTCCCGCCCGGCGGTGAAGGCCGCCTTTTCTTCCCCCCGCTCGGCTGCTAATATTGGGTTGGGCCCCGGGGGACTGTCCCAATTTTCGTCCGACGAAAATGGGACTGCCCCTTCGCCCGCGGAGCGCGACGATGAAATCCCTCGAAGGCCGTCTGCTGCTGGCAGCGCCGCAACTGGCCGACCCCAACTTCGTCCATACCGTGGTCCTGCTCATCGAGCACAACGACCAGGGGGCCATCGGCCTGGTGCTCAATCGCCCCACCAGCAAGACCGTCGCCGAATTGTGGCACCAGGTGGGCCAGTCGCCCTGCCAGAGCCAGATGCAGGTGCACTTGGGCGGGCCCGTGTCCGGCCCCCTGATGGCCATCCATACCCGCAACCAACTGGCCGAAATGGAAATCGTGCCCGGCGTATTTTTCGCCGCCAAGAAACAGAACCTCGACGAGCTGGTCCGCCAAGAGAGCCAGTACCGCATGTTCGTGGGCCACGCGGGCTGGGGTCCGGGGCAACTCGAAAACGAACTCGAGCAGGGGGCCTGGCTGGCCCTGCCCGCCACGTCGCAGGACGTCTTCGACGGCTCCGACGACCTCTGGCAGCGGCTGCTGGACCGGGCCCAAGCCACCGCTTTGCCCGCCCTGCTGGGCATCAAACACGTCCCCGCCGACCCCTCGATGAACTAGGGGCGAGTGGCGAGTGGGGAGTGGCGAGTGGGGAGTGGCGAGTGGGGAGTGGCGAGTGAATGCTAAGTTCTGATTGCTGACCGCTGACCGCTGACCGCTGACCGCTGATTGCTGACCGCTGAACACCGAACACTGAAAACTGAACACCGAACACCGTTCGCCCATGTTTCGCGGCCAGAAAGTCGTCGTCGTAATGCCGGCCTATAACGCCGCCCAGACCCTGCGGCGGACCTACGACGAGGTGATGGCCCAGGAGCTCGTCGACCTGGTGATCATCACCGACGACGCCAGCCACGACCAGACGACGGCCATTGCCCGCACCCTCCCCCACACCCTCGTCCACGTCCACCCCGAGAACCGCGGCTACGGCGCCAACCAGAAAACCTGCTACCGCCTGGCCCTCGAGGCCGGGGCCGACATCATCATCATGATCCACCCCGACTACCAATACACCCCGCGGCTGCTGGGGGCCATGACCTGGATGGTCGGCTGCGGGCTGTATCCCTGCGTACTGGGTTCCCGCATCCTCGGCGGCCACGCCCTCCGCGGCGGCATGCCCTGGTGGAAATACCTCGCCAACCGCTTCCTGACCCACGCTGAGAACCTCCTGCTGGGGGCCCGGCTGTCAGAATATCACACCGGCTATCGGGCCTTCTCCCGTGAGCTCCTCGAGCGGGTCCCCTGGCAGGCCTGTTCCGACGGCTTCGTCTTCGATAACCAGATCCTGGCCCAGATCCTGTGGACCGGCCGTGTCATCGCCGAAGTGAGCTGCCCCACCCGCTACGAAGCCCAGTCCTCGTCGATCAACCTGCCGCGCTCGATCGTCTACGGGCTGGGCTGCCTGCGTACCGCGGCCACGTATCGTCTGGCCAAACTGCGGCTGGTCCGCTCGAAGCTCTTCCCGAAGGCGGAAGGCGGAAGGCGGAAGGCGGAAGGATGAATTCAGCGCCCTGCGAATTCATCCCTCCGCCCTCCGCAACAAGTCCTATAAGACCTATGGGACCTATAGGACCTATCGGCCATAAGCCGCCTTCCACCTTCCGCCTTCCGCCTTCATCCCTTCCCCCCTTGCCGCTGGTCGCGGAAGGGTTTGCCGGCCCGATAGATCTCGATTCTGGCCCGAATGACGTCGGCCAGGGCCCTGTCGTTCCGGGCGGTGGCCAGGTCGAGGGCCTTCTGGTAATACCCCAGCGCCTCGTTGACCTGCCCGCGGCCGGCCAGGGCGTCTCCGAGGTTGTAGTTGACCTCCACGGCGTCGGGCTTGATCTTCAGGGCCTGCCGGTAATGGTCGATAGCCTCGTCGAGTTGTCCGCGGCTGCACAACGCGTTTCCGAGGTTGCTGCGGGCCTCCACGTAGTCGGGCTTGATCGCCACGGCTTTCCGGTAATGGTCGATAGCCTCGTCGAACTGTCCGCGGCCACACAACGCGTTTCCGAGGTTATATTGGGCCAACTCATAGTCGGGCTTGATTTCCAGGGCCTTCCGGTAATGGTCGACAGCCTTGTCGAGCTGTCCGTGGCCGGCAAAGGCGTTTCCGAGGTTGTTTTGCGCGATCGGATTTTGCGAGGTACAGGCCAACGTGTGGGTCCACAACGTCTCGCTGTCCCGCCAGTGCCGCGTCTGCCGCCAGGCGCACACAATCAACCCTGCCAGGACAAGCGCCGAGACGGCCGCCAAGGGCCAACGACGATAGGGCCCAGCGCCGGCCATGTCCGCGGCGCCCCAGGCAAACGCCATGTAAAGCCCGATCTGCGTCAAATACGTATAGCGGTCGGCCATCGCCTGGTCGCCCACCTGCACCAATCCGATCACCGGCACCAGTGTCCCAAGGTACCACAGCCACCCGAAGAGCAGGTAAGGGCACCTCCGCCTTACCACGAGGACAGCCGTGGAAATCGCCAACAGCGCGCCGGCCGCGGCAACCACTTCCCAGACCGGCGGTGGGCCCTTGGGGAGCGGATAGAAGACTGCCAACCCGGCCGGGTAAAGCATCTTCCCGAGGTAGACGACGTAAGCCACCGCGGCGTTGGCCACTCGCCCCGCAAAGGCCACTTGCTCCAAGGGTTTTATGGCGTCGCGCTGGGCGGCGAGCGTTACCACGCACGAAGCCGCAGCCAGAACAAACAGGGGAATTTTCTCGACTACCGGCCTCGCGAGGGATGAAGGATGAGGGATGAGGGATGAAGGATGAAATAGCCGGTTTTCCTGCCGAATGCAGGGTGCGTCGAGCGCAGCGCGCCCCACCAGACCGCACCGTTCCGTCTTCCCCCTTCCCCCTTCATCCTTCATCCTTCCGCCTTCATCCTTGGAGAAGCGCCCTAGCGGCCAGTAGTCGAGCAGCAGGAGCACAAACGGCAGCGTTACCAGCATCGGCTTGGCCGTCAGCCCCAGGGCGAACGCGGCCACCACCGACAAGTACAGCGCAAGAATCGCGACTCGGCCCCCCGCCTTCCGCCTTCCGCCCTCCGCCTGACGGGTGCCACGGGTGGCTTGCCCACCCGTGCTGTCGGCACTGCTGGACAAGCCAGCAGTGGCACCCGAACCTTCCGCCTTCCGCCTTCCGCCCTCCGCCCTATCAACGTAACGGGCGTACAGCCACAACGTCAGCATGAAACACAGCCCGCTCAATACGTCCTTGCGCTCGGCCACCCAGGCCACCGATTCCACCCGCAGGGGATGAATGGCGAAGACCGCCGCCACCCAGGCGCTGGGCCAGAGCGCCCCGGTCATCCGCCGCAGGGCAAGGAACAGGAGAACCGCCGCGGCCGCGTGCAAGAGCACGTTGGTTAGATGGTGGCCCCAGGGGTGCAGGCCGTAAAGCTGGCAGTCCAGCGTATGCGAGAGCCAGGTCAGCGGGTGCCAGTTGGAGGCGTAGTACGTGGTTATCGCCCAGGCGGCTGTCTCGCCCGTCAGGCCCCGCATGAGCTGCGCGTTCGCGATTACGTATTGGTCGTCGTCGAAATTGACGAAGTTGAAGTCCAGCGTTTGGCCGAAGACGGCAGCCACCGCCAGCAGGAGCAAGGCGATAACGAGGAAGGCGGAAGGCGGAAGACGGAGGGCGGACGACGCGGAGACACGGAGACACGGAGACACGGAGAGTTGCGAAGTCTCCGCGTCTCCGCGTCCCCGCGTCCCCGCGTCATCTCCCTTCCCCCGGCCGCCAGCCGGGCGATTCTTCCGCGCTTTCCGCCCCATTTCGACCGCCGCCCCCCGCCTTAGTTCCCCATCGCTCCGCCTTCCGCCCTCCGCCTTCCGCCTTCCCCTTCATCCCTTCCCCCCTTGCCGCTGGTCGCGGAAGGGTTTGCCGGCCCGATAGAGCTCGATTCTGGCCCGCAGCGAGTTGGCCAGGGCGGTCTTGCCCTGGGCAATGGCCAGGTCGAGGGCCTTGCCCGCCGTGGCCAGGGCCTCCTCGAAGCGGCCTGCCTCGGCCTGTGCCGCGGCCAGTGTATCCAAGACGGTCGGGTCGCGGTCTTGCGCGAGTTCCGCCGCCCCTTGCGCCAGCCGCACGGCCTCCGCAGCGTTGCGGATCGAGACCTCCGGATCGGTCGCCAGGAGCCAAGCCATGTTGTTCATCAGGGCCATGTTCCTCGGCTCCAGGCGGAGTATCTCGCACCACTGCTGGAGGGCCTCGGCCGGCCGGCCCCTGGCCAGCAGCGCCTTCGCCAGCAAGTGGTGCAGGTTGACGCGGTCGGGCTCCCGCTCCAGCGCCTTGCGCAAGCGGGCGATGTCCTCGTCCAGCCGGCGGCGCAGGGCCCGGGTCTCCTCCAGCCGCTCCCGCGCCCCGAACTCATCGGGCGCCGACCGGGCGGCCCGCTCGAAGTGCTCGATCGCCTCGTCCAGCCGGCCCTGGGCCACCAGCAGCGCGCCCAGGCGGCAAGCGGGCTCCACCCACCGCGGGCTTAGCGCTATCGCCTTGCGAAACCATTCGGCGGCGTCGTCCGACCTTCCCTCGATGTACAAGGCATTGCCCAGCCCGTTGCAGGCGTCGTCGCCGCGGGTGATGTCGTAATCGCGGCGCCACAGGGCCTCGGCGTTGCGCCAGTAGGTGGTTTGTTTCCAGGCCGCCGCGGCCAGGACCGTCAGGGCCGCCACGGCCACAAAGGCGGAAGGCGGAAGGCGGAAGGCGGAAGGCGGAGGGCGGAAGGTGGAAGGTGGAAGGATGACGGATGAAGCCACGCTTTGCGCTTTTGCGCCTTCGCCCGAGCCCGCCCTCTCCTCTCCCGGACCGCCTTCCGCCTTCCGCCCTCCGCCTTCCGCCTTCCGCCCTCCGCCTTCCGCCTTCCGCCCTCCGCCTTCCGCCTTCCGCCTTCCGCCTTCCGCCTTCCGCCCTCCGCCTTCATCCCTCATCCCTCCGCCTTCCGCCTTCATCCTTCCGCCTTCCGCCTTCCGCCCTCCGCCTTCCGCCTTCCGCCCTCCGCCTTCCGCCCTCCGCCCTCCGCCTTCATCCTTCATCCTTCCGCCTTCCGCCTTCCGCCCTCCGAAAAAGGCCCAGGCCAGGGCAATGGCCAGCCCGATCTGCGGCAGGTACATGTAGCGGTCGGCCATGGCCTGCTTGCCGACCTGCACCAGCCCGATCACCGGCACCAGCATGCCCAGGAACCAGAGCCAGCCGACGAGCAGGTAGGGGTATTTTCGCCGCCCGATCAGGGCGAGGGCCGAGACGGCGGCCAGGAGCGCAGCGGCCCCGGCCACCTTCCACGCCGGCAGGTATTTCCACGGGTCGGCATAGTGGCCCGGGTGCGGATAAAACGCCGCCAGCCCCGCCGGCCAGAACGATTGACCGATGTAGGCCGTGTAGGAGACCAGGGCGTTGGCCAGCCGGAGCCCCAGCGGCGCACTGGGCACGTCAATGACGGCCTCGCCCGCCCGCTGGGCCCACAGCGTCACCGCGCAGGATGCGGCGGCCAGCACGAACAGAGGGATCTTCTCGACCACCAGCCGCACGTTTGAAGGGACTGGCCGTTGCGGGAAGGAAGAGGACGCGGGGACGCGGGGACGCGGGGACGCGGGGACATGGCAACTCCCCGCGTCCTCTTCCGCCTTCGCGAACCGGCCCAGCGGCCAGTAGTCCAGCAGGAGCAGCACAAACGGCAGCGTCACCAGCATGGGCTTGGCCATCAGGCCCAGGGCCAGCGCGGCCACCACCGACAAGTACAGCGCAAGAATCGCGCCTCGGCCCCCCGACTTCCACCTTCCGTCCTCCGCCTGACGGGTGCCACGGGTGGCTTGCCCACCCGTGCTGTCGGCACTGCTGGACAAGCCAGCAGTGGCACCCGAACCTTCCG
>JBEKTY010000246.1:0-9354 GCA_049515555.1 Thermoguttaceae bacterium | reverse complement strand
TTTTGGGGGGGCGGGGGTGGGGGGGGTGCCTGGGGTTGTGTTTCCTCTAGTGTAGCGCGCGGTGGGGTTGGCCCTCTGGTGGGCCAGCGCGCGGGGGCACCCCGCGCGCCGCAATCACTTGGAAAGGCCGGGATTGACCATGGCGTAGCCGCGATCGAGCGACTCGGGCAGGGGCTTCGGCTGGTAATGGCCGTCCTTATCGGGGACCGGGGCTTTGGGCAGGTTCACGGGCGGAAGGGGCCCGTGCTCGCCCATCGGTGCGGGGATCGGCACGGGGGTGGGGGCGGGCAGGTGCTCCGCCGCCCCCGGGACCTGCGGAGGCTGGACCAGTCCCGACCCTTCCCCCTGTTGCAGGCGGATCTGCCAGCCGCCGCCCAGGGCCCGGTACACCTGGATCAGGCCGGTGGCGATCAGGCCCCGCGACTGGGCCTCCAGGTCTTGCACCTGGACCAGCGTCTGCTCGATGGTCGCCACGCGGTTGAAATCGACCGTTCCCACCTTGTACTGGGCGATGACGATGTCCATCGCCTTCTGGGCGGCGATCACGGCCGCATGCGCGTCCTTGGTCTGCTGTTGCGCCTGGAGGAAGGTGACGACGCCGTTTTCCGTCTCGTCGGCCGCCTGGAGCACCTGCTGCTGGTAGGCCAGCACCTGCTCGCGGAACTTCTGATCCTGGAGCTTGACGTTGGCGAGGATCCGGCCGTAGTTGAGAATGTTCCACTGGAACGACGGCCCGACGCTGCCGTTGAAGGCCGAGCTCTTGAACAGGTCCGCGAAGTTCTGGGCGCTGTAGCCCATGTTGCCGTTGATCTGCATGATGGGGTAGAACAGGGCCTGGGCAATGCCGATCTGCTCGGCCTGGGCGGCGGCGGCGCGCTCTGCCCGCCGCACGTCGGGGCGGCGCGTGAGCAGATCGGCGGGCATGCCCACGGCCACTTCCGGCGGCGCGGTGGGGATCGCCCGCACGCCCAGCCGGGCCCGCAGGTCGGCCGGCGGCATCCCCAGCAAGATGCACAACTGGTTCTCCGCCTGCCGCAGGTTGATCTCCAGGGCGGGAATTTGGGCCGCGGTTTGCTCCATCGTGGTTTCGGCCTGGTCCACGTCCAGCTCGCCCACCCGGCCGACCTCCAAGCGGGCCTTGGTAATGTTCAGAATCCCCCGCTGTAGCTCGACGTTCTTCTTCGTCAGGTCGATTCGCTCCTGGGCCTGGCGGGCGGTGACGTAGTTGCTGGCCACGTCGCCCAGCAGCGTGACCAGGGTGGCGTCGTAGTCCTCGACGGAGAACTGCACCTGGTCGTCGGCCGCGGTGATTGCCCGCCGCAGCCGGCCCCAGAAATCGATCTCCCACGACAGGTTGAATCCACTGTTCCAACTGTCAAAGTGCGTGCCAGGCACCGGGCCGCTGGCGGCCGTGCCGATGCGGTCGTAGGACCCGGTGGCGTCTTGCGTCTGCGGGAAGATGTTGCCGCGGGCGAAGGCCAACTGGGCCCGCGCCTCCAAAACCCGGCACCCGGCCTGTTTCAAGGTCAGGTTCTGCCGATAGGCGTCGCAGATCAGGCCGTCCAGCACGGGGTCGCTGAAGACCGTCCACCAGCGGCACAGGTCGGCCGATTCCCGCCGCACGCGGGCGTCGGCGGTGTCGATCCAGCGCTCCGCCACCGAGGCTGCCGGCGGGGTGTAGTTGGGCCCGACCTTGAAACCGCTGTGCACGTAGTCGTGTATCCCCGAACAGCCACTCAAACCGAGCACTATTGCACAAGCCGCTCCAGCAATCAGCCACCGTGGAAACAACCGACACATGTTTCGCTCCTTCTCGTCGCGGGACTGGCGGTCCACCAATCGGCACAATCCACAAATTGCTCAGACCAGGTAGAACTGGAAAACCGGTCAAAACGCCGATAACCGGTCCCACGCAAATCATCGACAAATCCGTTAGAACCGTAACATTGCAACTGTCCGGCACGGAAGAACCGTTACAACCGGATTAAACGGAAGTTCGGCGGCTTGCAAACGCGGTGAGCGGGGGCGGGAACCGCCGGCAGTCTTTGGCCATTCCCCCCAGCCTGCCGCAGCTCTTGCCCTCTGCCCTCCGGCGGCGGTTAGCCGCCGGCTATTCCCGTCTTCATCCTTCCGCCCTCCGCCTTCCGCCTTCCGCCCTCATCCTTCATCCTTCATCCTTCATCCTTCCGCCTGTCCTACCCCTCGCCCCCCCGCAGCCGTTGTGGTATCTTTGGGCATTCCACGGATCGTTGGAGAGCGGATAGGGCAAGTCTCTTGAAGAAATTCCTGATCACGCTGGCAAAAATCAGCATCTCGCTGCTCATTATCGGCTGGCTCTTCTGGTCGGCGATCAAGGGTGAGGACCAGAGAAAAGCCTTCTTCGAGATGCTGGCCCAGCCCAAGCGGTGGGACCTGCTGGGCATTGGCCTGGTGCTCGTCCTGGTCGCGATCCTGTTCACGCTCCTGCGGTGGTGCTATTTAGTGCGGGCCGTGGGGATCGAGTTTCCCCTGCGTGACGGCCTGCGGATCGGCTTCCTCGGCTACCTGTTCAATCTGGCCCCCATGGGGATCGTCGGGGGCGATCTGCTGAAGGCCGTGATGCTGGCCCGGGAACGGCCCGGCAACCGCGCCAAGGCCTTGGCCTCGGTGGTCGTGGACCGAATTGTCGGGCTGTACGTTCTGTTCCTGGTGGCCAGCGGGGGCGTTCTGCTGAACGGTTTTTGGACCTCGGCGAACCCCCAAGTGCATGTCGTCCGGACGGCTGTGCTGGCCGTGACTGCCGTCAGTACCGTGGGAATCGTAATCCTTTTGATACCAGGCGTGTTGGAAGGCCGATGGTTGATCGCGCTGGCGCGGAGCCCCAAGATTGGGCCCGCGGTCGATAGCCTGCTGGTGGCCCTGCGGATCTACCGCAGCGACCGGTTCGTGCTCGTGCTGAGCTGCCTGCTCACCGTACCGGTGCATGGCTTGCTGGCACTGGCGGTGCTCAGCTTCGCGCGGGGCTTGCGGTTCACGGATGTCCCCTGGATGGATTACCTCTCGATCTACTCGGTCAGCGGCATTCTTAGCACGATTCCGCTTCCCGCCGGCCCGATGGAAACGGGCGTAGTGTTTCTTTATCGAATTGCATGGCTAAAGGCCAACCTCTTGGAGGGTGCCGCGGCCGTCGCCACGGCCAACCAGCAGGGCCTGATCCTGGCCCTGACCTACCGGCTAGGCTCGATCCTGATCGCGCCCGTCGGGGTGGTGTACTACTTCCTGGGCGGCCGCCGCGAAGTCGCCGAAGTGATGCACGATGAGGAGGCGGAAGAGGGAGATTTGCGTTCTTGACCCGATTTGCCCGCCGGGCTATAATCTGACCGCCGTGGATGACTCCGGTCATCCGTCGCCCTGGCACGCCGGGGCGGCTGCGCGGCATGGCAGACGGATTTGCCTACCCTGTGCTTCTTCGGCAGCGGCAGTGAGCCCCAGGAGGCGAAATGGACTTCGCCCTGCACGCCACGCGGGAGTTGACCGTGGCTTTCGATTCCTCCGCCGATGCCAAGGAGCAAGTCCGCCAGGCGATCGACATCGTCGATCTGGTGGGGGGCTACGTGCAACTCCGGCGTCAGGGCCGGGGCTATGTCGCCTTGTGCCCCTGGCACGACGACAGCCGGCCCAGTCTGCAGGTCAATCCCGAGCGGCAATCGTTCAAGTGCTGGGTGTGCGACATCGGGGGCGACGTGTTCAGCTTCGTCATGAAGATGGAGGGGGTCGCGTTTCCCGAGGCCCTGGCCATGCTCGCCGATCGGGCGGGCATAACGCTCAAGCGGGCGGCAGCTCCCCAGGCGGCCGATGCGCCGGCCGAAGGACTCGATAAGCAGACGTTATACAAGGCGGCGGCCTGGGCCCAGCGCAAGTACCACGAGTGCCTGCTGGGCCGCAGCGAGGCCGAGCCCGCCCGGCGCTATCTGCTCGAGCGCGGAATCACCGCCGACAGCATCCAGCGCTTCCAACTCGGTTTCGCGCCGTTGGAATGGGACTGGATCCTGAAGCAGGCCGGCGGCAGTCTCGAGCGGGCGAAGATCCTCCAAGCGATCGGCATTCTCGGCCAGTCGGCCTCCGGGGCCTTCGATCGCTTCCGCGGCCGGCTGCTGTTCTCGATCCGCGACGTACAGGGCCGGCCGGTGGGACTGGGCGGCCGGCTGCTGCCCGAAGTGGACATCCACAGCCAGGCCAAGTACGTCAATTCGCCGGAGACCCCCCTGTTCCGCAAGAGCCACCTGCTCTACGGCCTGGACCTGGCCAAAGACGCCATCCGCAAGAGCCGGACGGCCATGGTCGTGGAAGGCTACACCGACGTGATCGTGGCCCATCAATACGGGTTCGCCAACGCGGTGGCGGTGCTCGGGACGGCCTTGGGCGAGAACCACGTGCGAATCCTGAAGCGCTTCGCCGACCGCATCCTGCTGGTGCTCGACGGCGACGAGGCGGGCCAGAAGCGGACCAACGAGGTGCTCGAGCTGTTCGTCGCCCAGCAGGCGGACTTGCAGATCCTCACCCTGCCCGAGGGCCTGGACCCCTGCGACTTTCTGCAAGCGCGGGGCGCAGCGGCCTTCTCGGAGCTGCTGGCCAGCGCCGCGGTCGACGCGCTGGAGCATGCCTTCCGGGCGGCTACCCGGGGCATCGATCTGGAGCGTGACGTTCACGCCACGAGCCAGGCCTTGGAGCGGCTGGTGGGCATCGTGGCCAAGGCCCCGCGGTTGCGCCACGATACCACCCCGCAGGACCGGCTGCGGGAAGAGAAGATCTTGCAGCGGCTGGCGGCCTTCTTCCGGGTGGACGAGGCCGAGGTCCGCCGGCATCTGACGGCCGTGCGCCGCCGGGCCCAGGCCCGGCCCGCCGCGGCGCTGACTGACCAGCCGTCGCCGGCCGGGCAGGCAACCGTCGCGGAACCGACTTTGCGCCCGGCCGAAGGGCCCGACCCCTTCCAGCGGGAACTGCTGGAACTGCTCATCGCGCATCCCCAGCAATGGCCTATCGCCATGGCCCGCATCGCGCCGGAGCAGGTCCGCAGCCCGGCCTGCCGCAAGATCTACGATACCGGCTGCCGCCTGGTGACCGCCGGCCAGATGGCCGACTTCGCGCGGCTGATGTTGGAACTCGACGATCCGGGCCTGAAAAGCCTGCTGGTCGAATTGGACGAAGGCGGCCGGGCCAAAGGCGACCGGGCCGCCGAGTCGCAGTCGCGGTTCGAGGAGCTACTGAAAAACTTCGAGCAAAAGGAGGTGGAAAAGCGGCGCCCGGCCCAAACCGTGGCGCTCCGCGAGCAGAACCTGGATACGAGCCAGGAGATCGCCCTGCTGGAAGACATCATCCGGCAGGAACGCAGCCGGCAGGGTATTTCCAAGCCCACGGACGGGTAAGGATGCCATCGACCGGGCGATCACCCTCTGGCAGTCGGAGCGAAGGGGACAGTCCCCAGGCACTTCCGGCCGCACCGCACCCGCGCGGTCGCACGAGAGGCTTGATCGCAATTCCCGCAGTCATCCCAAAACGCCAGGAGGGCGTAAAGGAGGAGCGCTTGTGGACCTTTTCGACAAGGATTTCCAAGAACTGGTCGCCAGGGGCAAGGCACAAGGATATCTGACCTATGACGAGGTCAACGACTATCTGCCCGACGAAGAAGTCAATCCGGACAAGCTCGACAGCCTGCTGATCGCCCTGGAGGAAGAGGGCATCGACCTGGTGAACGAGGCCCCCGCCCCGGAATTCTTCGACGTTTCCGAGCAGATCGAGGCACCGGAGGCGGTGGAACATCTGGCTGTAGGCGAGTTGCCCCACGGCACCGCCGATCCCCCGCCGCCGCCGCCGGACGTCACAAAATGGAGCAGCGACCCGATCCGCATGTATCTGGCGCAGATGGCGGAGATCCCGCTCTTGACGCGGGAGGAAGAGATCTCGCTGGCCAAGAAGATCGAAGTCACCCGCAAACGCTTCCGCCGCACGGTAATCGGCTGCAATCTGGCCATGCGGAACACGCTGGGCACCTTGGCCAAAGTCCACGGCGGCTTCCTGCCCTTCGACCGCACGATCAAGGTCTCGCTGACCGAGCGGCTTACCAAAGAGCAGATCATCGCCCGCATGCCGCACAATCTGAAGACCCTCACCCACCTGGACGAGGAGAATCAGCGGGATTTCAACCGGCTGCTGAACCGCCGGACGCCGGAGGCCGTGCGGGCCGAGGCCCGTAAACGCTTCATCCGCCGGCGGCGGAAGATGCTGACCCTGGCCGAGGAGCTCAGTCTGCGGACGCGGCGGGTGCAGGCCATGATGCGGCAGATGGAGGAGCGGCTGGCCCGCATGACCCGCATTCGCACCCAACTGGCCGCCGGCGACGTGCCCGGCGGACGCGACCGACGCGCCAGCCTCCGCCACGAGTTCCGCGAGCTGATGGTCGAGACCCAGGAAACCCCCACGAGTCTCGACCGCCGCTGCCAGCGGATGCGGAGCCAGTACCAAGACTACGAAAGCGTCAAACGCGAGCTTTCCGGCGGGAATCTCCGGCTGGTCGTCTCCATCGCCAAGAAATACCGCAATCGGGGGCTCAGCTTCCTCGACCTCATCCAGGAAGGGAACACCGGCCTGATGCGGGCAGTCGATAAGTACGAGTACCGCCGCGGGTACAAATTCTCGACCTACGCCACCTGGTGGATCCGGCAGGCCATCACCCGGGCGATCGCCGATCAGGCCCGCACGATCCGCATCCCCGTCCACATGATCGACGTGCTGAGCAAGCTCCGCAACGTGTCCAAGCGGCTGTTGCAGGAGCTGGGCCGGGAGCCGACGACCGACGAACTGGCCATGTCCGCCGATCTGGGGGGCGACGAGGTCCGCCGCGTCCTGAGCATGGGCCGCCATCCGGTAAGCCTTGACCGGCCGGTCGGCGAGAGCGAAGATAGTTGTTTCGGAGAGTTCATCGAGGACGGCGGCTTGCCCCGTCCCGACAAGGCGGCCGGAAATGAGTTGCTTCGCCAGAGAATCGAGGGCCTGCTCAAAACCCTCACCTATCGCGAGCGGGAGATCATCCGCCTGCGCTACGGTCTGGGCGACGGCTATACCTACACCCTCGAGGAAGTCGGCCGCATCTTCAAGGTCACCCGCGAGCGCGTGCGGCAGATCGAGGCCAAGGCCGTCAAGAAGCTCCAGCATCCGGTCCGCAGTGGGCAGTTGGTGGGATTCCTCGAGCCCGCCGCGTAACGAGATCGACGGACGACGGACGACGGACGACGGACGGAAGAAAGTAGGGTGGGGCGAGCACAGCGAGCCCCACCAGAACTCCCCTCTCCCGCGTGCCGCTGCGGCACGATCGGGAGAGGGGCCGGGGGTGAGGGCCTTCAGTGCCCCGCGCCCGCACCGCGGAAGCTCTTCGACGGGCGATCCGCAGGCCCCTGCCCAACATGCCGCCGGCCACTATGCCGGCGGCTTTTTTTATGCACCCGTTCACATGCCATCGAAACGGACAGTCCCGTTTTCGCGGTCCCGCTGCGCATGGCGGGCAAAAATCGGGACAGTCCCCCGTGGACGGTCCCTTTCTTGTCGCTTTACTTCACCCTGTTCACCCCACGTTGGAATACCATGTCTGCATCGACGCCGAGTGTGAGCCTGGACGTTTTCCGCACCCTGCACCGCATCCACCGCCAGTTGACCGACTTGCAGGAGCAACTCGATCGCGGCCCCAGGCACGTCAGCGCCGGCCAGTCCAGCATAAAGCACCGCGAGGAAGAACTGGCCAAGCTTCGCGAGAAGACCAAGAGCATGCGAGTGGCCGCCGATCAGAAACAGCTCCAGCTCAAAGGGATCGAAGAAAAGATCAAGGATTTCCGGCGGAAGCTCAATGCGGCGGCCAGCAACCGCGAGTATCAGATCCTGAAGGACCAGATCGCCGCCGACGAGATGGCCAAGAGCGTGCTGGAAGACGAGATCATCGAGGCCCTGGAGCAGGTGGACCAGTTCCAGCCCAAGATCAGCGGGTCGGAGGCGGCCTTGGCCGCCACCCGCGACAAGGCGGCCAAGACCCAGGCCGAAGTCCAAAAGCAGCAGCCGCTGCTGCGGGCCGACATCGAGCGGCTCACCGCCGAGCTCCGCCGCTACGAGTCCGAGCTGCCGGCCACCGTCCGCGAAACCTACCAGCGCAGGGCCCGCCAGAAGGGCGAAGACGCCCTGGCCCCCGTGGTCGACGAATGCTGCGGCGGCTGCAACCAGCAGGTGCCGATCAACGTGCAGGCCGAGATCCGCCTGGGCCATCCCACCTTCTGCAAGACCTGCGGCCGCCTGCTATACCTGCCCGAGGCGTAGAGTATCGGCACTAGACACACGTCAACGACGGTGTCGCCGTCCCGGAGGGACGATTGAAAATAGCCCAGCAGTTCACTGCTGGGAAGATGGGCTACGCAGGAGTTTCAGAGTCCCGGAGGGACGATTGAAGACGTGAATCTGTTCTCCTTTTCAATCGTCCCTACGGGACTTTAGACAGGACTATGCCAACCGATCCCCCAGCGATGAATCGCTGGGCTATTCTCAAATGCCCCTCCGGGGCAAGACCGCGCCGCCCTCCTGTGACTTGTGTGTAACGACCGCGGCGTAGCGCTCCCCAAAGTCTGATTTGACCGCTGTCACGGGCGGTTTTCTCTCCTTGCCCCCCTCCATGGGTTATCACGAAGAAATAGGGTCGGAGTCAAGTCGGGGGTAGCGACACCATCGGTGGGGCTAGTACCGCGTATGGCTTGCAGGCTGGGACACCGGGCCGTAAGCTGTGCGTACAGGTTCTTGCGGCCCTCTGGCCCCGCGATTATGCTGGTAGGCAATTCGAACGGTGTTGTGAAGGAACTGAGCGGCGCCAGTCAGCGCAAGCGGAACATCTAACGAGGAACAACAGAGGCCGCAGCCCGGCCATGAAGACAACTTGAACGACGCGCGAGCGTCAGGTTACTGCTTCCCCAAAACCGCCAACTGGAGCGTTGCTCCTGAACCAAAGAAGCAGGCACTTGTGCCGCGCCCCGCGAGGGGCGTCGGCCATGTGCCGTTCTTTGGTGCCTCTTGGCGGAGGCTTGGGGAGCGGTCGTGGTTCGACGCTCCTTTTTTGTTTGCGGCGTCGACCGGTTGGATCGAGAAAAGTGGGAGGCAACGCGGGGAGTTCCCGCCTTTGTCATTTTCGATTCCAGGGCGATGAATCGCCCGTAACTTGGGAGGAGCTAGTGCCGCAAATCACAATTGATGGCCCATGAAGAGCTTGTTTTGCCCAGCTTCCGGCGTTTTCTTGTTTCCCAGACGGCGCATCTTGCCCTGTTTCGATTGCACCGAAAAGCCTTCCTC
>JBEKTY010000245.1:0-9391 GCA_049515555.1 Thermoguttaceae bacterium | reverse complement strand
CGCCGCGAGCGACGTTGAGCGTGTGGCTTCGGCCGCGCGCGGCCGAAGCCACACGCTCAACGTCTTTACCTATGGAATAGGCATCCCCTAGAAAACACCTGTTGACAAGCTTAGAACAGGGGAGTTCTTGAGACAGCCTGTTAGCCAGCCGGTGCGGCCGAGCTTGCCGTGGTGCAACCCGCCGGTGCAGCCCACTGGCTTGCTTGTCGCCTTCCGGTATGCTAAAGTCGTAATCGGTCAAGGGACGAGAGCCCCCTGTCCGAAATTCGTGTACTGGCGAACGACCCACCCATTATCCCCCCCACAGGAGCCTACCCTCATGAAACACATCCAGATTACTCGGCGCACGCTACTGAAACAGGCTGCCGCGGCCGGCGTGGGCGCCATGGCGCTGCCGCAGCTCGTACCGTCCAGCGTGTTCGGCGCGGATGCCCCCAGCAATAAGCTCAACATCGGCCTGCTGGCCTGCGGCGGGCGGGCCCGCGACGATTTGGGCGCATGCATGGGCGAGAACATCGTGGCCATCTGCGACGTCGATCAGCGGCAGGTGGCGGAGGCCAAGAAGCAGCTTGCCCGGGGCCGCGCGGCCGGCAAGGCCAAGGTCTACGAAGACTACCGCAAGCTGTTGGACCAGGAGAAGTCGATCGACGCGGTGGTGATGGCGCCGGGCCAGCGCTGGCACGTTCCGATGAGCAAGCGGGCCTTGCTGGCGGGCAAGCACGTCTTCTGCGAGAAGCCGCTGGCGCATAGCTGCGTCCAGGCCCGCGAGATCCGCGAGTTGGCCAAGCAGTGCCCGAAGCTGGCCACCCAGGTGGGCTCTCAGGGCGGCTCGACCGACACCTTCCGCCGCAGCATGGAGGTGATCCAGGCCGGCGTGCTGGGCGAGATTCGCGAGGTGCACGTGTGGATGGACCGCGGTTGTCCGCCCAGCCGGAACTACGACACGAAGGCCGACCCGATTCCTCGGGAGTTGAACTGGGACTTCTGGTGCGGCCCGTCGAAGGTCTTGCCGTTCAAGAATCACTATCTCGGCTTCTGCCTGAATTGGGGCCCCTGGCTGGAGTTCGGCGACGGGCACCTGGCCGACATGGGCGCGCACGGGCTGAACCTGCCGTGGCGGGCGCTGAAGCTTACCGCGCCCACGAGCTGCGCGATCCAGGTCCCCGAGCCGGTCAAGGACAGCTACCCCTCGGCCACGGACATCTGCTGGGAGTTCGCGGCGCGCGACGACATGCCGGCGGTCAAACTGTGGTGGCACGACGGCGGCAAGGGCCCGCCCAAGGAACTGGGCAATGAGCTGATCTCGACCTACAACCGGGTGCCAGGCAACGGCGTATTGTTCGCCGGCGACAAGGGCATCCTGTGCTCCGACTGCTGGGGCGTGGGCGGCGTGGTCAAGCTGAAGGGCGAGGCCAAGTGCCGCGGCGTGCAGGACCACGCGGCCTGCAAGCCGGTGCCCGTCACGCTGCCGCGCGTGCCCGGCCAGAACCACGTGGGCGAATGGCTGGCGGCCTGCAAGGGCGGCCCCAAGACCTTCCAAGGCTTCGAGACCGCCGCCATGGTGGCCGAGATCGCCATGGTGGGCATGCTCGCCATGCGTTTCAAGCCGGGCGTGAACACCTTCTCCACCATCGAGTGGGACAGCGAAGCGTTGAAGGTCAAGGGCGCGCCCGAGGCCGACGCCATCGTACACCTCCCGGTGCGGCAGAAGTGGCTGTAAACCGGCCGCCGGTTCGTCCGCTGCGTGATTCACAGTGTTCGATCACGTTCAACCCGTCATCGGCCCGTACGTCAGCCGCCCGGCGGCGTGCCGGGAGTACGATCCCCGAGCGGCTGACGTGGCCCGACTGGTCGCCGCGGTGGTTCGCGAGCATCTGCCCCAGGTGCGAGTGGAACACGTCGGCAGCACCTCGGTGCCCGGCTGCGCCGGGAAAGGAACCGTGGACCTGATGATCGCCGTCGGCGACGGCGAATGGGAGAAGGTGAAGGAACTTCTCGACCGGCTAGGGTTCCAGGGGCGGATTGGGCGAGAGCCGTTCCCCGAGAGCCGTCCGATGCGGGCGGGATCGCTGGTACACGACGGCGAGACATTCCTGCTCCACGTACACGTCATCCCGGCCAGTTCGCCCGAAGTGGACGAAATGCGGTTCTTTCGGACTTGCCTGCGTGCCGACCCGGAATTGCTCCAGGCTTACGTCGCCCGGAAACGGGAGATCATCGCCGGCGGCGTGACTGATTCGCTGGACTATTGCAGGATCAAGGCGGAGTTCATCAAGGAGATGTTGAGATAACCGGCCGCTCGCCAGTTGGACACTCAGCGGGGCTGGGGATTGGGGAGTGTTGCCGTTAGAACTTGACTCTTGCAAATTGGGGTGGGGACGGCACAAGTGGTCCCCCTCTCCCTCCGGGAGAGGGCCGGGGTGAGGGGAACCTGCGTTGGGCACGAAAACTGGCGAGGCAGGATCCTCACCCATTTCCCCTCACCCTAACCCTCTCCCGGAGGGAGAGGGGACCGGGCATCCGCAATTCGCAAGAATCGAGTTAGAATATGCAAAACCCCTTGCGGGAGCACTTTTCATGTCCACAGACTGGGAGGCGGCCCTTGCCGCGGTCGTTCACCGCCTGGGCTCGATGGCGATTGGCAGCCCGGAGCTCGTTGCAGAACTACGTCAGCTTGCCCAAGAATTCCTGAAGCTGACGGAGCCGCCTCTTGAGCCGGCGGCAGAAGCGGCGGATTCCGAGGAGCTTCGCAGCGAGCCTGCCGTGCCAGCGGCGCCGCCACGCCACGTGCCCCTGCCAAGCGCTCCCGGCGTAGAGGTGCCCGCACGCTGGGCACGGCGGTTGGGTGTTTCCGACGCCGACCTGCAACAGATCGAGAACCGCTGTCGTCTGAAGGCGGAAGGGGCGCGTTGGGCGGCCACTCGTCAACGGCGGCTCAACGAAGGGGCAGACTATGCCCTGGAGATCGAACCCGCCGACAGAGACATCATCACCAGGGCCAAGGCCCTGGAAGATTGCTTCCTGTGGATGAACCATCCCTCCGGCCCGACGCCGCACGACCTTAACCTGTGGGAGAATGTTGCCGGGTGTTTCGATGCGGTGGCCATGGTGATTTCGCTTCTGCGGCAACTGGTCGTGGACGTGGAAAAGAACCGGGGACTGTTCGAGCAGACCCTCGATCTGGTCGCGGAGGCACAGTCGGCCTTGCGAATGGCCGTGGAAGCGGTGGGAGGCAGAGCAGACAGCGACCAGGACAAGGTGTTCAACTGGCTGCGGCACACGGCCACCGAACAGCAAGTCTTCGTGCGGCGGTTCATGCGACTGGACGACCCTGCCGATCCGGCCGGCTGCAATGGCTTGCAGGAGCGAATCAGCCGGGTGGACGCCCAGATCGACGCGGTCAACAAGCAGGAGAAACAACGGGCGAATCTGTTGGGCAAGGGGAAGTACCATGCCCGCCGCATCGCCGAAGCGCATGGCTCGGAAGAGGACTGGAAGAAGGTGGTGGGAGCGGTGGAGTCGCTCATCAACGACGGCATTCCTCCCAGCAACTCGGCCCTTCGAGACATGCTGGCGCCCATCGTCGATGACATGCCGGACGACGTGGAAGCGCCTCCCGGATTCCAGCGTGTCCTGGCCGAGATCGACCGCTATCTGGCCACCCAAGTGGCGCCCTCCGCCGAAATCAGCCGGGAGATTTCCGGGGAAGTGCAAGAGGTGGCCAAACTTCTTGAGAACAAGGCCGTCGTCGTCATTGGCGGCGAACGCCGGCCACACGCCCACGAGGCCCTGAAATCCGCCTTCCGGCTGAAAGAACTGATCTGGATCTCTACCCGCGAACACGAATCTGCGGAGCAGTTCGAGCCTTACGTGGCTCGACCGGAGGTGGCTGCCGTGTGGCTGGCGATCCGCTGGTCCAGCCATTCCTACGGCGAGGCGCGGGAGTTCTGCCTGAAGCACGGCAAGCAGTTCGTCCGCCTGCCCGGCGGCTACAATCCGAACCAGGTTGCCCACCAAATCCTGGTGCAACGAGGCGCCGGTTGAGTTGGCGAAGCGTCAAGCCTTCGCGCCACGCCGCCGCCGAACGCAGGCAATCAGCCCCAGGGCAACCACGGCACACAGGGCGAGGGTGGACGGCTCGGGGACACATTCCGTAGCAATGTGCGCCGTATCCAGCAAAGCGTATCCCCCGGCGGGCGCGTCGAATGAGAACGTGACCGTCTCCTCCATGGGATTAGGGTCAAGGGTAAACCCGAAGTCGTCCAGGTATTCAGGGGCGGTGATGCTGCCAATCGTGGACCATGTGTGATACCCGAGGGATGTATCCGATTCGGGTGCGCTTACGCCGACCCCCCAACCTCCTCCCACTGAAGCGCTGGTGGTCTCGATCCATACATGCTTGACCCACGGCGTAGTCATAGGCGTGTTGTCAAGAAGGAATTTTGCCGTACCAGTGAGCATCGTTTGGCCCAGCGTATTATCTATTCCAATGACACCCGTGTATGTGTTAGGGCCTATCGTCAGGGTCGGGTACCATTGGACGCTGCCGTTCAAATTGACCACATCAGAGGACATCAACTCCGGGTCGAGCCAGCCCTCATAAACCGCTCCCGGCGTACCGTTGGGAGTGGGTCCGCCCACGGGGCTCACAGTGTCGAAACTCCAGTCAATGTTCCGCGGATAGGGAAACTGCGATTGCCAGGGCGGACTCCAATTCAATTCCGGCGGATTGACGAATGGCTCAGCCTTCGTCTGCCCCACTCCGCCGACGACGAGCACGACAAACGCCACGGCCAGGAGCAATACGCAACGATTCATTTGTGTTCTCCCCAAAGTAAACGGGTGATACCTCTCGAAACCTTGTCCGCGAAGCACGCGACGGATCACAAACACGGTGGAGACCCAACCCCAGAATGGATCGCGTAAAGGCGATACCTAGTCCTGCGTGCGACGGCGAAGATTACCGAACCGCGCTGCCTCGCTGGACGGGTGGAACAGACGACAACTCCCTTTATTATCCATATGTCAAAATTCCTGTCAAGCGATTGGCAAACAAGTGTGCGAATAATTATTGGGGGGTGCGCTCATCCCATGTGGGGATTGGTTGGCGTGCCCTCCACCGCCCCAAGAAAGAGCGGTTGGCCAGCGGTACCAGTCGCCGGTCCGGGTTTCGACGCCGCTCCGCTCTCCGGCCCTCACTCACCCTGCCCCGTATTATTCACCGACTGTTCGTAGTGACCGCATTCATGCGGTCCTTGACCTGTTCACACCCTCCAGGCCCGATAAATCGGGTCGCTACGAGCCTCGGTGAATGATCCCGACTGACCCTCTCCCAGAGGGAGAGGGGACCAGGCATCAGAACCGCGGGAACAAGTCGATCTGGGGCCAGTCCGTGATCTCGCTGGCCGGCTTGTGAAGGAGCGGATCGATGAGGCCCGCGAACTCCTTGCCGTCCGGGCCGGCATCGCTGTTGAAGAGGACCGCCCAGTTGATGCCGTCGGCGCGGCAGACCAGCAGCGTGGAACTGCCGGCCAGCAAACCGGCGTGCCACTTGGTGCACTTGCCCGGCTGCCCTACGGCCGGCCGAACCTCCCAGCCACAGGCGTAGTAAGTGGTCTTGGGCCGCCCGTTGGGTCCGTGGCCTACCGCTCCCGGCGGCGGCGCGAGCATGGTCCGCAGGCTGTCCGCGCCCAGGATCGGACATCGTTTCGGGTCGTCCAGAGCGGCGGCGAAGCGGACCAGCTCCACCGCCGAGGCGATCCAACCACCGTTGGCGTCCATCGTCTCGAGGCCTTCGACGCCGTAGGGCAGGGGCGCCTGCTGGCCGATCTTCGGTCCGCAGATGGCCCGGCCGGTGCGCTGGCGGCTGTCGTAGTATTGCACTTCGCCGGCCGCGCGGTCCCGGAGCAGGTTCTTGCCCAACTGCATGCCGCGGATGCCCAGGGGGGCGAGGATCCTCTGCCGCACGAACTCGTGGTAGGGCTGCCCCGCAACGGCCTCGATGACCCGGCCCAACACGCAGTAGCCAAAGTTGGAATAGGCGTAGGCCGTGCCCGGATCGAAATCCAACGGCTTGCCCATCGTGTAGCGGATTATTTGCCTGGGGTGAATGGGCAGCGGGACGCCGAGCGCCTTGGCGACCCGTTCGGCGGTCTCGGCAGACATGGGGTCGAACGATTTGTCGCGGTTCCATCCGGCCGTGTGCTGCAAGCAATGCCGCACGGTAATGCTGTGCCAGCGCGGGTCGAAGGGCGCTCCCGGCCGGAGATGCGGCGGGAGCTTCAGGATCGGAAACACCCGGTCTTCCAGTTGGAGTTTGCCTTGCTCGACCAGGTGCATCACGGCCGTGGCGGTGAAGGGCTTGCTCACGCTGGCGATGCGAAACAGCGAAGCGGGCCGCACCGGCTCGTGCTCTTCCAGGCTGGCCTGCCCGAAACCGCGCGCGTAGACCAGGCGACCGTGATAGGTGACGGCCAAGGCGCTGCCGGGCGGTTTGTGCTCGCGCATGAAACTGGTCATCAGATCGTCATAGGCGGCCAGCTTGGGCACGAGGGGTCCCGTGACCTGGCCGGAGGCCCGCTCGCCGCACGGCCACAAGGCCAGCCCCGCGGCGGCCGTGGCCAGGAACCGGCGGCGCGTCGGACGTGGCAGCAGCGGATCGGCGATGGGCAATGTCATCGGCAGTGCATGACGAAGGTCGCGTGCTGTAGCGGATGGATCACCAGGACACCGTTGTCGGTGGCAACCTGGTCGCCGGAAAGCCCCTTTTCTTGGGCTCCACAAGTGGCCGACATCGCCGTACAGCATAGCAGCACCACAACCGAAATGCCGAGGAGACAACGCATGAGACTCCTCCTTACGGGCACACGGAACTGAAGTATCGAGACGAACGACCTTACTGATTTATTTATATTCCCCCTAGTAGGCTTATTGTGGCGACAAACACCAAGAGCGTGGCGCTTTACGTGACGCCGCCCCAAAACGACCAAGAGCCACCGGACGTAAGTTCCACGTCCAACGGCTCTTAGGCAAGTGAGGCTGATGGGGCTCGAACCCATGACCTACGGATTAAAAGGCCCCGGATCGAGTTCCCTCGCTGCTCCCTCGGTGCTATTTCGGCCATTTCAGCCGGTTTCCAGCCGGGAAAACAGGGGGAAAAGCGAAAAAGTATTTGGTCACAAGTGCCGTTTTGGATTCCGTTGGGGGCAAGGAGGCCGCCTTGCCCGGGGCAGCGCCGGCCACCACCGGCCCGGCAGCCCCGGCCACGGGCCACGGCAGCCCCGTGTTGGCCGCCGTGTTCCGCCGTGTGCGGCTTCGGGGCGAGGGTTGGTGAAAGGCTACCAAGGCCGCCCCAGGGCCGCCGTTGGGGCCGCCTTGCCCAGGGCAGCGCCGGCCACCACCAGCCCGGCAGCCCCGGCCACGGGCCACGGCAGCCCCGCGTTGGCCGCCGTGTTCGCGCCGGTTGGGCGACCGGCCCTGCTCTGGGCAAAAGCTACCAAGGCCCGGCCCGCGGGCCACGTTGGGGCCAACACGCCCGGCCCCCGACCGCTAGGCGCGGCCACCACCGGCCCGCCTGCGCTTGCCCGACTACGGCTCGTCCCTCGCCTACGCTGCGGGCTGCGCACCGGCTCCGCTCACTCACCTTGCTTGTCACTTGTCCGCCAGAACTCGGGAGACGCGGAAGCCCAGGTCGCCGCGACGGTCCCCAGGCTCGAAGTCGTTGCGGAGCGCAGACCGGCAGTTCCTCGCCGGGTTGATCCAGCTACCGCCGCGACCCACGCGGTCCGAGCCACCGGAAGGCCCCGCCGGATCATCCGTAGGCGTGTTCGTATAATAATCCTTGTCGTACCAGTCCTGACACCATTGCCATACATTCCCGTGCATGTCATACAATCCCCATGCGCTGGGCCGCTTGAGACCCGCTGCGTGAGGCATGCCGTCGGAATTGCCGTTGAACCACCCGTAGCCGAACAACTCGTGCTCCTCGTATTCCTTGGGAACCCCGCTGCGGCCCGAACTGAAGCCGTACCGACCGCTACTCCCGGCGCGGCATGCATACTCCCACTGCGCCTCCGATGGCAGACGGTACCGTCGCCCCGCTGCCTTCTCCTCCGCTCGCTCCGATAGCTTGCGGCAAAACTCGACCGCCTCGTCCCACGTCACGCACTCCACCGGGAAGCGCGTCGTGTCCTGCCCGGCTACCTTGTCCTTGCCCTTTCCGGTGGCCGAGAACTCGCTGGGGTTCGTGCCCATCACGCGCTCGTATTCCCCCTGCGTCACGTCGTATGCGCCAAGGTAAAAGGGCTGCGTGATCCGCACCCGGTGTCTTGGCCCCTCGCCAGGCAGATGATCCTTGTACCAGCCGTCAGCCGTTTTCAACTCCTCGTCGATCAGTTCCTTGGGCGAGCCCATCTCGAACTCACCCGGCGGGATGAGCACCAGCTTCATGCCGATGGCATTGGTCGTCTCCACCGGAACGCCGAGATACTTGGCCCACGCCTCCTGGTGCTTTCGTGCCTGCGTCGCGTCGAAGGGCGCGACGGCCAATAGCGGCGGCTTGAGTGTCACCTTGACCTTTACCTGGCCACCGTGTGTGACCGTAACGCTCTGGGAGTCGAGTTGGAACTGGTCGGTGCCGCCCTTCACTGTAAGGTCATACTTGCCCGCGCCCAGGCTGAGCGTCCAGCCACTCTTAGCATCGGCAACCTGGACCTGCTCTCCACCCTGCGTGACGGCCACCTGCACGTCACGGCCAAGGTTCTCGTCGATCTCGACCGTCAGCGTCCCGTGGCGCAGGCTGATCGTCAGCATGATCCCCAACAGCAAAACCACGCCGCCCGCAAGCCCCGCCAGCACCAGCGGCCTTTGCCGAACCGTACCGACCGCCCGTTTCACCTTGCCAAAAATGTTCGTGCCGGTATCCTGTTGGCCGGCGTGCGGGTCGGTTTTCTCCGCAGCGGCAATCTTGTGCTGCCGGGTCAGCGTACCGACCGGCCTGTCTTCCTGTAAGAATGCCAGGGTCCTGGACAGGGCCGCACTGGACGATTCGGCCTTCACCACCGCCGTCACCGACTGGCCGGTCAACGCGGCCAGCACCGCCTCCAACTCGCCCACCACCTCGGCCATCGACTGGTAGCGGTCCTCCGCTTTCTTCGCCAGCATGCGGGTGTAAACCGCGTCGAGCTCTGCGGGCACCTCGGGCCGGGCCTCGCACAGCGACGGAATCGGTGCCTGCTGATGTGCCAGAAGAATCATCATCAGGGTCTCGCCCTGGTACGGCGGCTGTCCGGTCAGCAGCCGGTACAGTGTGCAACCCAAGGAATAGATGTCGGAGCGATGATCCGCCGCGTGGGTGTCGATGGCCTGTTCCGGAGCCATGTAGTCGCAGGTG
>JBEKTY010000244.1:0-18291 GCA_049515555.1 Thermoguttaceae bacterium | reverse complement strand
GGGTATGAGAACAGAACAAGCATACTTCCTGCAAATGCCCCCACGAGCGCCGCCAAGAACGTGCCGCGGATTGCTTCACCCAAGAATGCAAATCCACCATTGCCCCCGAAACCGCCCGCGGAAAGCTTCCGGTAGTGCGCGGCGGCGAGCAAGGTCCCGACAGCCGCAAGGGCCGATGAAACCAAAACGGCAACGACAATGAACCAAGCCAGGGATCGTCTTTTCCGCTTGTGGCCAAGCGGCGGCACCAGAGACGATCTGTTTTCGTTAGTTGAAACTGGCCTTGTCATCTCACCGGCAGCAAAGCCTCCAGCTTTCAGCATCCACTATTTCCACCGCAGCACCGCGCCGGTGTCGGCGCTGGTGGCCATCGAGGCGTACTTGCCGAGGCAGCCGGTGGTGAAGCGCGGCGGGGGGGGCTGCCACCCTCGGGCCCGGGCGGCCAGCTCGGCCTCGCTCAGGCGGACGTTCAGGGTGTGGGCGGGGATGTCGATCTCGACGATGTCGCCGTCCTGGAGCAGTGCGATGGGGCCGCCGGCGGCGGCCTCGGGGCTGACGTGTCCGATGCAGGCCCCGGCCGTGCCGCCCGAGAAGCGGCCGTCGGTCACCAGGGCCACGTGGTTGTCCAGTCCCATGCCCTTGATGGCCGAGGTGGGTGCCAGCATTTCCTGCATGCCGGGCCCGCCGCGAGGGCCTTCGTAGCGAATCACTACCACGTCGCCGGCCTTTACGCGGCCGTTGACGATCCCCGCGTAGGCGTCGGGCTCGGCCTCGAAGATGACGGCCGGGCCGGTGTGCCGCAGCATTTCCGGCCGCACGCCGGCCGCCTTGACCACCGCCCCTTTCGGCGCCAGGTTGCCGAAGAGGATCACCAGGCCGCCCTCCTGGCTATAGGCGTTATCGACCTCGCGGATGCAGTCGTAGGGATCGAAGCCCAGATCGGCATTGGTCAGATCGCGAATGGTGTTGGCCTTGCGCTCGACGACCATGCCCTGGCTGGTGCGTTGGCCGCCGGCGGTAACGGCGGCCAGCTCGAGGGCCTCTTGGGCCACGCCCGCGGCCCGCAGGTCGTACTGGGCGATGTTCCGGCCCAGCGTCTGGCCGGCGACGGTGGGGCAATCCAGGTGCAGCAGTCCCGGGCGGCCGCGCTCGATGCTGCCCAGGATCGTGTGCACCCCGCCCGCGTTGTGCACGTTCTCGACGTGATAGCTGCTGCTGGGGGCGACCTTGCACACGTTGGGCGTGCGGTGGCTGAGCACGTTGATCCGCTCGATGCCGTAGGCCACGCCCGCCTCCTGGGCCACGGCCAGCATGTGCAGCACGGTGTTCGTGCTGCCGCCCATGGCCATGTCGAGGATCATGGCGTTGTCGATCGACTCGGCGGTGACGATCTCGCGGGGCAGCAGGCCGTGGCCCTGGCCCTGGCGGTCGAAGCCCAGAACCATCTCGACGATCCGCCGGGCAGCCCGCTCGAAGAGCCGCCGCCGCTCGACGCTGGTGGCCAGCAGCGTGCCGTTGTTGGGCAGGGCCATGCCCAGGGCCTCGCACAGGCAGTTCATGCTGTTGGCCGTGAACAGACCGGAGCAGGAGCCGCAGGTGGGGCAGCCCGCCTTCTCCAGGGCCAGCAGTTCGGCGGCCGACATTTTGCCGTCCTGCTTGGCCGCGGCGCCGACGAACACGTCCACCAGGTCCACCGTCTTGCCGTCGGGGGTCCGCCCGGCCTCCATCGGCCCGCCGCTGACGAAGACCGTGGGGATGTTCGTGCGGACGGCGGCCATGAGCATGCCGGGCACGATCTTGTCGCAATTGGGGATGCAGATCATGCCGTCGAAGCAATGCGCCTGGATCATCGTCTCGACCGAGTCGGCGATGATCTCGCGGCTGGGCAGCGAATATTTCATCCCCGCGTGGCCCATGGCAATGCCGTCGTCGACGCCGATCGTGTTGAACACGAAGGGCACGCCGCCGGCGCGGCGGACGCACTCCTTGACCAGCTCGCCGACCTTGTCCAGGTGCACGTGGCCGGGGATGATGTCGGTATAACTATTGCAGACGGCGATGAAGGGCTTGCTGAAATCCGCGTCGGCCACGCCGGTGGCCCGGAGCAGGCTGCGGTGGGGGGCGCGGGCATCGCCCAGCTTCACGGTGTCGGATCGCATGGTTTTGGTTCCCTCAGGCTAGAAACGAATTCAGCCATTATAAGTGAAGAGCGGGCGAAAATGGTAGAGGGAGCTTGCGGCCGGGCAGCGACAACGGTATTTTTGACAGAAAAATGGGGGACAGAAAGACGGGGCGAAGGGCGGCCGCTCGGCTGTACGGCCGCATCATTATTTTTCTGTCCCACATTTTTCTGTCAACCGTCTGGGAGCGGCAATGACGCCTGAATTCATTTATTTCGATCTGGGAAAAGTGCTGGTCGACTTCAGCATCGAGCAGCTTTGCAAGCAGATGGGGGCGGTGGCGGGCATCGAGCCGGCCCGCGTGGCCGAGGCCGTCTTCAGCGGCGGACTGCAGGCCCAGTATGAGTCGGGGCGAATCTCCAGCCGCGAGTTCTACCTGGCGTTCGGCCGCCTGACCGGCACCCGGCCGGACCACGACGCATTGGCGCGGGCGGCCAACGACATCTTCACGCTCAACGCGTCGCTCCTGCCCGTGGTGGCCCAGCTCGGCCAGGCGGGCTATCGGCTGGGTGTCCTCTCCAACACCTGCGAAGGCCACTGGGAGCATTGTTTCCGGCGCTACGCGATCCTGCGGCAGAGTTTTTCCGTCTACGCCCTGAGCTACCGGATCGGGGCCTGCAAGCCCGATGCGGCGATCTTCCGCAAGGCGGTCGAAATGGCCGGCTGCCCGCCCGAAGAGATCTTCTACACCGATGATTTCCCCGCGCACATCGCCGGGGCCCGCTCGGTGGGGATCGACGCGGTACAGTACACTTCGACGCCCGAGCTGGTGGCGGAACTGCGCGGACGAGGGGTACGGTTTAACTATTAGAACACGTAGCGGTTCAAAACGTTCTCGAACAGCTCCTGGCGGCCGCTCTGGTTGGGCGCCGCGTCGCCCTTGGCCAGGATGTACTTCTCCAGCGAGCTGAAATCCTGCTTGCCGGCCTCGATGTCGGCCCCTACGCCGCTGTCCCAGGAGCTGTAGCGCTCCTGGACCATGCGGGCCATCTCGCCGTCGGCCAGGATGGCGGCCGCAATCTTGAGGCCCTTGGCGAAGGCATCCATGCCGCCCACGTGGGCGTGGAACAGGTCGATCGGCTCGAAGCTCTCCCGCCGTACCTTGGCATCGAAGTTCAAGCCGCCGGTGGTAAAGCCGCCGTGCTTCAGGATCGGCAGCATAATGCGGGTCGTCAGGTAGACGTCGGTGGGGAACTGGTCGGTGTCCCAGCCCAGCAGCAGGTCGCCGGTATTGGCGTCGACCGAGCCCAGGAAGCCCTGCATGGCGGCGTATTCCAGCTCGTGCTCGACCGAGTGGCCGGCCAGCGTAGCATGGTTGGTCTCGATGTTCAGCTTGATCTTGTCGCCCAGGCCGCAAGCCCGCAGGAAATTGATGCACGCCGCGGCGTCGAAGTCGTACTGGTGCTTGGTGGGCTCCTTGGGCTTGGGCTCGAAATAGAACTGGCCGGCAAAGCCGATCTGCCGGGCATAGTCGACGGCCAGGTGCATGAATCGGGCCAGGTGGTCCACCTCGCGTTTCATGTCGGTATTGAGGAAGGACTGGTAGCCTTCGCGTCCGCCCCAGAACACGTAGCCGGCGCCGCCCAGCTCCTTGGTCACCTCCAGGGCCTTCTTCACCTGGGCGGCGGCGAAGGCGAAGGCGTCGGCGTTGCAACTGGTGGCCGCCCCGTGCATGTACCGCGGATTGCTGAACAGGTTGGCCGTCCCCCACAGCAGCTTGATCCCCGTCCGCTGCATCTCCTCCTTGATGATCTTCACCACGGCGTCCAGGTTCCGATTGCTGTCGGCCAGGGTCTTGCCCTCCGGGGCCACGTCGCGGTCGTGGAAGCAGAAGAACGGGGCGCCGAGCTTGTCCATGAACTCGAAGGCCACGCGGACCCGATGGATGGCGTTGTCCACCGAATCGATGTTCCCCTCCCAAGGGCGGAGCATGGTGCCGGGCCCGAAGGGGTCGGAGCCCGTTCCCCGCATCGTGTGCCAATAGGCCACGCTGAAGCGGAGATGCTCCTTCATGGTCTTGCCCGCCACCACTTCGCCCGCGTTGTACTGGCGGAATGCGAGAGGGTTCTTCGATTGCGGACCCTCGTAGGCAATTTTCTGGACTTCCGGGAAGGCGGTCATGGGGGATCTCCTGGATCGTGGGCCAAATATGCAACCGTTATCGTGCCAAATCTGCTGGCCGCTGGCAAGGGGGAGGGAGGGAAGGCGGAGGGATGAGGGCGGAAGGCGGAAGGATGAGGGATGAGGGGTGAGGGATGAGGGGTGAGGGATGAGCGATGGGAAAAGCCGCCGTCTATTGTCCCTTCCGCCTTCCCCCTTCCGCCTTCCCCCTTCCCTTCGCCGTCCTTCCTCACGTTTTCCTGAGCACGATCCAGTCGCCCAGCGCGGGCCAAAGCTGGGCCAGGGCGAACAGCCAGCGGGCCCGGCCGGGCACGACCAGCTCCGCCCGGCGCCGCTGACAGGCGCGGAGGATCGCCCGGGCAAGCCACTCGGGCGAGACGGCACTGGTTCGCACCCCGGCGCCGGGTCGGCGGGCCCGCTCGGGCAGGTCTTCCAGGCCTTCCAGCGGGTAGAGCCGGGCCTCTTTCCGCGCGATGGGGCCCGGGCAGACCAGCAGCACGTGCAGGCCCTGGGGGCCCAGTTCGAGCCGCAACTGCTGGGAGTAGGCGGCCGCCGCGTGTTTCGTGGCCGGATATGCCCCCACCCAGCGTGCCGCCGACTTCGAGGCCAGCGACCCGATGTTGACCACGTGCCCCCGCTGCTTCAGCAGGTGGGCGGCCGCCGCCCGCGTGCAGCGGACCAGCCCGATCAGGTTCAGCTCCATCAGCTCGCGGAACTGCTCCGGCGTGGTGTCCAGCAGCTTGCCGCGCATCGACCGGCCGGCATTGTTCACCAGTACGTCTAGTCGGCCGAAGCGCTCCAATGCCTGAGCGAGCAGCCGATCGACGTCGTCTTGCCGCGTGATGTCGGCCTGAATGCCGAGGGTGTCGTAGCCGGCCGCTTGCATTTGGCCGGCCGCCCGGGCCACGGCGTCGGCTTCCAGGCCGGCGACGACGACCTTCGCCCCGGCGGCGGCGAACTGCCGGGCAATCTCGCGGCCCAGCCCGCTGGAACCGCCGGTCACGAGCACCGCCTTGCGTTGCCAATAGTCCATTGGAATCCCGGCTTGTCAAAGCATCGACTCGCTGGGATCCTCGAATTCTTCGTTGACGAGGGACTTCCTGCACG
Organism: Thermoguttaceae bacterium; assembly: GCA_049515555.1. Lineage (GTDB taxonomy): Bacteria > Planctomycetota > Planctomycetia > Pirellulales > Thermoguttaceae > JBEKTY01. The sequence goes on along the minus strand of JBEKTY010000244.1, from coordinate 12,883 downwards.
AAGCCTCAATCTCGCTGGGAGACAGGAGAATCAGATTCATGATATCCGCCTGGGTTTCCCCAGGAAGCTGCCCCAGCAGTGGTTCAATTACGGCATCTCTCTCGTCCACGGGCATCCGTTCGAAGCGTGGATCGATTACGCGGACTCGGATGGAGGCCGAGTTGTAACGGTAAGCATCCGAATTGGGGAATTCCTTCCTGAGAACTGCCTCTACCCGGCGAGTCTCATCGGTCCGCATCGTTTCCCAGCGGCGCGTCGTTCCTTGGCTCATGGCAATTGTCCTTCTACCCAATCTACGACCCTCTTGGCGGTCTTCAAAAAGCCGCGTGTCTCGCCCCTGTCCACATGTCCCGATTCGTATCGCAGGGCCGTCGACCATCCGCACCTGCGAAACCGCTTGACGAGATCCAAGGGTATTGGACGCGAGCGGCCCTTTAGGATCTGTCCCAATACTTCTGCGCTGTGCATCTTTGCACCTGAACTGATTCTCTGGCGTACGTCCTCTCGTTCCGATACCGGCGTGACTTCCAAGATCAGTGCTTTCAGCGTACACTCCACAGCATACCCGCCCAGGTACATCGCGTCGAGAGCGTAACCGTGGCGAAGTAGGAACTCGGCCGTCGTAAGTCTTTGCTTAGCGGCCCGTTGGAAGTCGCGACTCGATAACGGCATTGCCTGACTCTATTATACGCTTTCCATCCGCTTCCCCAGAAAGGCCGTTACCAGAATAACTCGGCAGCCGGACCCGATCAAGACCCGCTACCGCTCCGCTGATCGGGTCGGCCCAGCAACAACTCCAGGTAGCTCCGCCGTTCGCTGGCCGTCAGGCCGAGGGTCTGGGCCAAGGAGAGGATGCAGGCCTTGGCCGGCTCCAGGCCGTCGGCCTCGGCAATCAGCTCCAGCTCGACGAAGGTGCCCAAGTGCTCGACCGTGTCCAGCGAGGCCTCGACCGATCGGCCCTGCCACGGGACGTGCATCTTGCGGCGCGACTTGCGGACCTCGGCCACGCCCTGGAACCCAAGTGCTTCCAGCAATGCCCGCCACGAGCCCAGCGACGCCTGGCCCGGCTCCAGCGGCAGCTCGATCTCCGAGCGGGTCTTGGTCGCGGAATCGATCTTCGGCCCTTTGTAGGTAATCAAGTTCACCTCACCCCGGCGGCGGAGCCTGAGGGCCTCGTCGGTTCGCGCGAAATCACGAGCCGGATGGGTGAAATACAAGTCGGCCTCCTCGCGGCAGCCGGCCGTCGTGGCCCCCAAGGCTGCCAACGCCCGGGCCATGGCCTCCAGATCGCTCACGGGAAACTTCAACTCGACTTCGTACGGCATGAGACGGGTGCTCCCCGTAGGGTGGGTCGATCGCAGCGAGCCCGACCATTCACAGTTTAGCGATTGTCTGGTGGGGCTCGCTGCGCTCGACCCTACTGCTCCAACTCCATCTTCTTGTCAACAAGTTCCTGGACCCACTCGCCGGCCGCGCCGGCCGGATCCTCTGCGGACACGATCGCCCCGCCGACGGCGACCCGCGTGAAGCCGGCGGCCAGCACCTGCGGCAGGTTGTCGCGGGTGATCCCTCCGATGGCGAAGGCCGGCAGTCCGATCTCGGCCGCCACGGCTCGCAGCAGCTCGACGCCCGGGAAGTGCTCGAACCGCTTCGTGCCGGAAGGGAACGTCGGGCCCACGCCGATGTAATCGGCACCATCCAGCACCGCCTGCCGGGCTTGCTCGATCGAATGGGTCGAAACACCGATGAGCCGCCCCGGGCCGACGATCGCCCGGGCGTCCTTCACCGGCAGATCTTCCTGGCCAAGGTGTACTCCGTCGGCCCGGGCCAGCGCGGCCAGGTCCGGCCGGTCGTTTACGATCAGCACCGTGGGCGTGCCGGCAGTCCAGCGGCGCAAGCGCTCGGCCCGATCGAGCAACCGGCGATCGTCCAATGTCTTGTCGCGGAGTTGAATTGCGCCGACGCCGGCCGCCACCAGGCCCTGGGCCAGGCGGTCGAACTCTTCGGGCGTGGCCCGGCCGTCCAGCAGTACCTGGAGCCGCACGCCTTGGAGCCGCTGCCGGCTGGATCGCGTGATGTGGACCGCGCGGTGCAGGGTGTAACTTTGGTAGCGAATGTGCCGGATTTGTGCGGCCATGTCGGGGTCAATTATTTTCCCTAGTTCTTCCAGGCTCCGCAACGATTCTTCCAGCCGCAGGAAATTGGCGGTCAGGACACTTTCCAGATCGGGCCGCTGCCGCTCGGAGGGCATGGTCAGCTCGGTTCCCACGTCGGCCTGGGTTTCACGGGCCGCCAGACGCTGCTCGAAGGGGACCGCGGCCAGGGCGGCGGCCAGATCGTGCCGCAGCCGCTTGCAAAGTTCGGTCAAGTGGCGGTCGTCCAGCACGAACCTAACGCAGTCTTCCACCACCCGCAACCCCTCGCTGGCCCGGTTGGCAGAGGCGTCTACGAGGCGAATCACCGCTGTATCAGCCGAATTATGCTGCGAACGGCGGGAAATGGTCCTAACCCCTAGCTCCTGAGAACTTGTAAATTTTTCCCCGCGTTGTGGCCGGTCTCCGACCGAGCCACACCGAAGACCGAAGGTCTCCCTAGCTCCGGAGACCTTCGGTCGGGCCGCGGCGGGGTCGGGAGACCCGCGCCGAACCCGGCTAGAGATGGTCCTAACTCCTAACTTCTAACTCCTAACCTCTAACTCCTACAATCTCGCATATCTTTCGGCGGCCGGCAATCCTAACTGTCGATCTGGCTTTCGGTTAGTTACCTTGATTCAACGCCTATTGAAAGCTACAATTCGATGGCCGGCAGGGCAGCCGCAAGGGAAAAAGGGGACAGGCACCATTTGTGCGAAGCACCCTCCGGGCCGTTCCGGCAAATGGTGCCTGTCCCCTTTTTCCCGAAGGGAGACGCGATGCGCAGGATGCGGTGGACGGTCTATTTGTGGCCCGGATTGCCGCAGATCGCCCGCGGGGGTGGCTGGGCCGCCCTGGTCGTTGCCGTGGGGGCAGCCGTACTGTTGAACGCGGCCCTTGTTACAACCTGGATTTGGCCGGACTGGATCGCGCGGGAGTTGCGTATAATAAGTTGGGCCCTGCTGGCAGTAACGTGGGTGGCCGCGGCGGGGGTCTCCGCCCGGTCGGATCGCCGCCGCAAGGCCCGCTCCGCCCAGCCCGATGACGACGGCTTCCGCGAAGCACTGCTGGAATACTTGAAAGGCAATTGGTTCGGAACGGAGCAAGTCCTGGCCCGGCTGTTGCATCGCGACAGGGACGATCCGGAAGCGCGGCTGATGCTGGCCACGCTGTTGCGGCGCACCAGGCGGCTGGACGAGGCGACCAGAGAACTGAACTTCCTGGCGCGGCTGGATCGCGCCGAGTCCTGGGCGTGGGAAACCCGCCGCGAGGGCGAGTTGCTCCGCCAGGCCCGCCAGCCGGCGGCCGACGCCGACGACGCGGAGCCGATAGAACGACAAGTGGAACAACAAATCGAACAACAGGTAGAACAACAAGCGGGAGCCTGAAGGCGTGCGGTTCTCGATGAACCGTGCCAGTCCGTCAAGAGCCTGTGAACGTGGGAGAAAGTTGATGTACGAGCGATTCACCGACCGCGCCCGAAAGGTCATGCAACTGGCTAACCAGGAGGCCCAGCGGTTCAACCATGAATACATCGGCACCGAGCACATCCTGTTGGGTTTGATCAAGGAGGGCAGCGGGGTTGCCGCCAACGTCCTGAAGAATCTGGAGGTCGACCTGCGCAAGATCCGCCTGGAGGTGGAGAAGCTGGTCCAAAGCGGGCCGGACATGGTCACGATGGGCAAGCTGCCGCAGACCCCGCGGGCCCGGCATGGAAGGGGCCGAGGGCTCGGAGCGGGCCGGCGGACTGGGCCCCGGCGCCCCCGCGGGCCCCGGCGGCGAGCAGCAGCGGGGGGCCAAGTCCAAGACCCCCGCCCTGGACAGCTTCGGCCGCGATCTGACCGAGCTGGCCCGCCAGGGAAAGCTCGACCCGGTCATCGGCCGCGAGAAGGAGATCGAGCGCACCATGCAGATCCTCGGCCGCCGCACCAAGAACAATCCGGTGCTGCTGGGCGAGGCCGGCGTGGGCAAGACGGCCATCGTCGAGGGCTTCGCCCAGCGGGTCGTCAACGGCGACGTACCCGAGTTGCTGGCCGACCGCCGCATCGTCGTCCTGGACCTGGCCATGATGGTCGCCGGCACCAAGTACCGCGGCCAGTTCGAGGAGCGGATCAAGGCGGTGATGAATGAAGTCCGCCGGGCGAAGAACACGATCCTCTTTATCGACGAGCTGCACACCCTGGTAGGCGCCGGCGGGGCGGAAGGCGCCATCGACGCCTCGAACGTGCTCAAGCCCGCGTTGTCCCGCGGCGAAATCCAGTGCATCGGCGCCACCACCCTGGACGAGTACCGCAAGTACATCGAGAAGGACAGCGCCCTGGACCGCCGCTTCCAGGTGGTGATGGTCGAGCCCTCGACCAAGGGCGAGACCATCGACATCCTCAAGGGCCTCCGCGACCGCTACGAGCAGCACCACCACGTGCAGATCACCGACGACGCCATCGAGGCCGCCACCGAGCTCTCCAGCCGCTACATCACCGGCCGCTGCCTGCCGGACAAGGCCATCGACGTGATCGACGAGTCGGGGGCCCGCGTGCACCTGAAGTCGATGACCCGCCCGCCCGACCTGAAGGAGATCGACGAGGAGGTCGAGACCCTCAATCGCGAGAAGGAAGAGGCGGTGGCCAACCAGGACTTCGAGAAGGCCGCCGCCCTGCGCGATCAGGCCGACAAGCTCAAGAAGAAGAAGCAGATGATCACCCACGAATGGCGGGAGAAATCGCGGGCCACCGACGGCGTGGTCGATGAAGAGGTGATCGCCGAGGTGGTCTCCAAGATCACCGGCATCCCGCTGACGCGGATGAGCACCGAGGACTCCATGCGGCTGATGAAGATGGAAGACGACCTGCACCACCGGGTGGTGAGCCAGGACGAGGCCATCAAGTCCATCTCGAAGGCCGTCCGCCGCAGCCGCAGCGGGCTGAAGGACCCCAAGCGGCCCACCGGCTGCTTCGTCTTCGCCGGACCCACCGGCGTGGGAAAGACCCTCCTGGCCAAGGCCCTGGCCGAGTTCATGTTCGGCGACGAAGACGCCCTGATCCAGATCGACATGAGCGAGTACATGGAGAAGCACAACGTCAGCCGGCTGATCGGGGCCCCGCCGGGCTACGTGGGCTACGAGGAAGGCGGGCAGCTCACCGAGAAGATCCGCCGCCGGCCCTACGCCGTGGTCCTCCTGGACGAAATCGAAAAGGCGCACCCCGACGTGTTCAACATGCTCCTGCAGGTGATGGAGGAAGGCCGGCTCACCGACAGCTTCGGCCGCAACGTCGATTTCCGCAACTCGATCCTCATCATGACCACCAACGCCGGGGCCGAGGCCATCAAGAACGAGGCCGCCTTCGGCTTCCAGAAACCCGACGAAGACTCGTCCTACGAGAGCATGAAGACCCGCGTCCAGGAGCAGATCGAAAAGGTCTTCCGGCCCGAGTTCCTCAACCGCGTCGACGACATCATCGTCTTCCGCCACCTGACCGAGCACGACCTGGCCGACGTGGTCGAGATGGAGCTGGGCAAGGTCCGCGGGCGGCTCTCCGAGCGGGGAATCAAGCTGCTGCTGAGCGACGAGGCCAAGCGCTTCCTGGTGAAGAAGGGCTCGAACCTCGATTTCGGCGCCCGGCCGCTGCGCCGGGCCCTGGAAAACTTCGTCGAGGACCCGCTCTCCGAGGAGATCCTCAAGGGCGAGTTCCAGGGTATGGACACCATCACCATCGAGGTCAAGGAAGTGGGCGACAAGAAGCAGTTGGTGTTCCGCGGCTCGCGGGAGCAGCCGGCCCAGCCCCCGGCCCCCGTGCCCGTCGGCAGCAACGGCGGCGCGGCGCCGCCGCAAGCCACCGCCGGCTAACACGGCCGCCTGTCATGGGCACAAAGATAATCCCTCTGAGCCGGCTTGAAGCGGACCCGCAAGGCACGCTCGCCGAGTGCTGTGAGTCGGGGCAGACATTCGTTGTCGAGTTGCCGGGCCACCGTTTCGTTTCGATTCAGTCCCTTGAAGCAACGGACGACGATTCGCTCGTAAAAGACTTGCTGGAAACCAATCCGGCCTTTCGGGAGATGGTCGCCAAATCGAAGGCGGGCCCGCGAGAACCGTTCCCGTGACGTTGTTCGCCGGACACGGAGCAGCCACCAGGCAAGAAAGGGGTAATCCAATGAGCACGGCCGAAACTGTCAGCCCCGACAGCGCAGTGGTCCTGCACGACATTCCCTGGGCCACGTACGTGGCGCTGCGCGATATGCCGGAGAACGGGAACCTGCGCATGACCTATGACCATGGGGAGCTGGAAATCATGTCGCCGTCGCCGCTGCACGAAGGAATCGCCGCGCTTCTGGGCACCCTGATCGACATCTGGACCATGGAGCTTAACATCGGCCGGAAGAGTTGCCGGACGATGACCATCCGGCGGGCCAAGCTCAAGCGCGGTTTCGAGCCGGACAATTGCTATTACGTCCAAAACGAGCCGCGGGTGTGGGATAAAACCGAGCTGGATTTCAAGGTCGATCCGCCGCCCGATCTGGCGATCGAAGTCGAGACCAGCCGCAGCGCCGTGCGTAAGATGAAGATCTACGCGGCTTTCGGCATTCCGGAATTGTGGCGGTTCACCGGCCGCGAGCTCCAGGTGTATGAACTCTCTGCGGAGGGAACCTACATTCCGCGCGAAACCAGCATCTGTTTCCCCCATTTCCCCATTGCCCGGGCCCAGGAAATCCTGCTGCAGTTGGGCTCGGTCCGCGAAGTGGCGCTGATCCGCTCGTTCCGCGACTGGGTGCGGGAGAACGTCCCCAGCGGCGACTCTTGAAAGAACGTATTCATCTCGCTCCAGCGAGATGATTACAGTACGTTGAGGACGCACTGCGGTGGCCCCAGCCGTTGACCTCTGGAGGCGGTACACCATGGCCCTGGACGACGTCACGGCGAGGCTCCAGCGGATCTGCCGGGCCCTCGGCGAGGCCTCGGTGCCGTTTGCCCTGGTGGGCGGCCAGGCCGTGGCCCTGTGGGTCGCCAGCCGCGACCCGGCCGCCGTTCGCACGACCAAGGACGTGGATATCCTGCTCCGCCGCGACGATCTGCCGCAGGCCCGGGCCGCGGCCTCGCCGGCCGGTATGGATTACTTCGAGGTGCTGGGCGTCGGCATGTTCCTCGACCGTGACGATCCCAACCCCCGCCATGCGGTCCGTCTCATTTGGGCTGGCGAGAAAGTACGGCCGGAATACGAGTTGCCTTCGCCGGCTATCGACGATCGGCAGGAACTGTCCCTCGGCATACCCGTCGTATCGCTGGCCGGGCTGGTGCGAATGAAGCTTCTCGCCAATCGCGACGAGGACCGCGTCCACCTCCGCGACCTGATCGACGTGGGGCTCGTGGGACGCGAAGGGATCGAGGGCCTGACGCCCGAGCTGGCCGAGCGGCTGGGAGCCTTGCTGGATGAGCTGGGGCGATAGGCTGTGCAAGGGAAAAGCGGGAACGACGAAGGAGAGCAAATGAAAGAATATGAATTTACCGTAGTGATCGAGCGGGACGAAGACGGACGCTATCTCGCAATCTGTCCTGCCCTGCAAGGCTGCTACACAGAAGGCGAAACCGAGCAAGAGGCGAAGGTGCTTATCGAGGATGCCATTCGCCTCCACATTGAAGACCGCCTGCAAACCGGGGAGCCTATTGGCGAGGAGGTCGGCACGGCGAAGGTACGAGTGGCAGTATGAGCGAGAGAATCCCGACCCTCTCGGCCCGGCAAATGATCTCCGTGCTGGCACGACATGGCTTTGTCCGCGTGCGTCAGAGCGGATCACACGCCGTCCTCCGGCACCCGGACGGACGGCGCGTCACTGTCCCCGTGCACAGCGACCGCGACCTTGGGCCAGGAGTTACGTCAGCAAGACATCGGTTCGACGGCCGATATGAGTCCCGACCCCTATCTCCCCCCCTATCTCCCTCCTATCTCCCTCCCCCCTATCTCTATCGCCCGAGGTTCGGACCGCTGGCCCGCTCGATGGCCACGCCTCCGGACAACGGTCCCGCGGCGCAGACGATCACTCGCGTGGCGTAGGGCCGGTTCATGGGAATGGCGACCGTCGCCCCCGCTGGTCCCAGGCCCTGGCCGGTCTCGACGTCGGTGACCGTGCCGGAGGGCGCGAAACCCAGCCGCCGCACGTTGAAGACCAGCCGGGCATCGCCCGGTTTGGCATCATAGCTCTGAAGCACGAGCATGATGCGCCGGTCCGTCTCGGAGATCAGCGCCAGCCAGCGCAGGCCGGCGGGACCCTGCACCACCGCATCGTCGCTCCAGTAGTTCTGCACGCGGCAGGCGGGCAGGCCGTAGCCGAAGTCCCAGACTGCCTTTTCCAGGCGGCGGGCCGGCTCGGCGGACGCCACGCTCCCGAACGGATAGCCCCAGCGCGCGATCTCGTGCACCATGCGCATTCCCCATTCCATGCGTACGAGCGATTCCGGCCCCATTCCGGACGCCTTGTACACGACCGACTCCTCCAGGCCCCGCGTCAACGGAACGATCAGGTCCGAGTAGCTGCCGATCTGGCGAGCGACGGTCTCCGTGAGCAGGAAGTCCGGGTCCGCAGGAGGAGACTTGGGCACCCATTCCAGGTCGCTCAGCTTATCGATCCAGGTGTGCAACGGCAGGATCTGGGTGTTGGTGACATGGTGGCTGACGGTCAGCGGGTACGCCAAGCCCCGTTGGTTCCATTGGCATCGCAGGTTCCACATCCGCTTGTAGTAGTCGCGCTGCGACCAGAGCAGCACGGCCGGAACGACCCGTCCGTCGGGCCCGCGGTACGCGGCCGATTTCCGCGGATCGGAGCACGGCGTCAACATCGAGTTGTCCAGGTAGAGGCTTACGCCGCGTTTCAGCCACTCGTTGGCGTACCACAGCGCAAAGCCGGCGTAGCTCGGCGTGATGACAACGTTGGCGTTGGCGCAGCGCATCATCTTGTTCCCTTCCATGCGGCACATGAACGTGTCCATTTTGCGCCACTGCCGCAGGGTAAACTCGTTCTGGCCCCATTCGTCCTGGAAGACTTCCCACTCGGGCGTATCGACGTTCGCGCAGTGCTCTTCGAAATAGGACGGGAACGGTCCGCCGAGCGCCTTGGCGCGGACATCCGCCGGCAGCATGCCGCCCTGAACTTCGATCCACTCGGGCCGGGTGTACATCCGCGCGATGCCCGCCTCGCCGAGGACCGCGCTGAGCCAGGGCTCGGTGCCGTGCGTCAGCGCGGGCTGGTGGGAGCGGGCCGCGTCCTTCCGGCGGAAGAAAGCCTCGTCGATCGTACCCGTGCGACGGGCCTCCAGCACCCGCTCGACGACCGTGAAATCGTAGTCCGCCGGATACTTGTCCGCGCACATGTAGCCGCCGATTCCCATGCAGGGCCCGGAATGGATCGGGACGGCCACGTTCCGCCGCCAATCCTTGGGCATAGGCCGCGTGGGGCTGGCCTGAAGACCGAACACCACGTGCCGCGGGCTGTCCAGCCCAGCGCGGTTGACCAGGTGGATTCGCAGCACGACCTTTTGGCCTTCGCGGCGGACGCTCTGCGTGTCGCTTTGGGGATCGACGACGTAGCCCCGGTCGTTCTCGGCGAACCAGGCCAGGCCCCGCTCGGCGCCGCCCAGCCAGATGTAATAGGCAAAATCGCGCTGGTAGCAGGCCCGCGGCGTCCAGATCACGCCGTCTTCCGGTCCGGGCTCGGCCTTCCAGGTCCTTGCGGGAAATTGCATCCACTCCGTGGTCCGTGGCTGCCAGACGATCTTTCCGCCGCGCGGCGTCGGCCCCGCGTAGTTCTCCCGGCACCCGCTGAGCTGCGGGAAGAAGAGCGGCACCTCGCGGTCCGCCAGCGGAATCTCCAGCCATAGCCGCTTGACGGCCGGGCCGCCGGCCAGCGGGGCAAGGTCCATCTCGATCTTCATGCAGCCGTCGAACTCGACGGTCGAGGTGCTCCGCACCGTGACGGCCGGCGACTCGGCCGAGCCCTCGAACACCGCGGCATCGGCGGCCACCTGCCTGAAACGGCCGTCGCCCGATTTCCATGCCACCGGGCCCCCGGACGCCTCGCACCGCAAGGTCATTGGGCCGGCCAGCAGGTCGTGGCCCTGTGACTGCACGCGGTCCCAAAGTCCCAGGTCGTTCATGCGGTAGACCCGTCCGACGACCTTTACGTCCCTGCCGCGGACGGAGATCGGCTCGAAGGGTGCATAGACCTCGTGGGTAATGCCCAGCGAGTTCCTTTCCCAAGGGAAGATCCGCCGGACGAATCGTCTGACGGCGGTCAGCGGCGCGCCGACGGCCGCCAGCTTCAGCTCGTACCGGCCCTCGGGCAGCTTCGGCAGCCGCACCTCCGCCGTGCCGCACTTCTTGGCGTCCAGCGCGATTTCCCCCTGGGCCAGCACCGCGCCTTTCTCCGCCGGCTGAACGGCGAAGCGAATCGCGGTAACGCGGCGGGCCCACGGCTGGTCGGAGCACTCGCTCAAGTCGACCTTGACGGCCAGCTTGTCCAGCGAAGGGTGGTAGGCGAACAGGCAGTACCGAGCCAACACGTCCGCGGCCTCCAGGATCGGGCGAAGCGCCACGACGCGGACATCGGCCAGTTGCCACTTGCCGGGCGAGAACCCGAGGTAGATTCCGCCGACGGTGGAGGCGTCGTAGATGTCGGTGGCCACCAGCCTTGCGTCGCCGCGGTCGTCCAGTTCCGCTTCCAGTTCCTGGCCGAGGATGCGGATGCTGAGCCGATGCCATTGCGAATCCACGGCGATCGGCGCGGTGGCCGCGGGATTGGTCGGCCAGACATTCGCCTGGATCTTGAACTTTCCGCCGGCATTGAACAGGTAGACGTTGTAGCCGGCCCAGATGTTGGCGGCCGGTCCGCGAACGATGACCCGCAGGAGTTGGGCCCCGTCGGCCGCCGGCTCCGGCAGCCGGAAGCTGAACGTGAGGCGATAGTCTTTCCACTGTGAGCAGTTCTTGCCGATGTGCGCGCCGGAGCGAATCTCCAGAAAATGGCGGCCCACGGGATCCTTGCCCAGCGCCGCCTGGGCGGGGTCGAGCCTCTCGGGTCCGCCGTGGCCGACCGCCGACCACTCGGCCGAGACGCCGTCCCGGAAATGGTCCTCCAGCAGCGTCCCCGGTTCCGCCGCCGAGCATGCCGACGCCGCGGCAACCAACCAGACAACGACCAGGCCCCATCCGCGCCGCCGAACCGCGAGCTTCATAAGCTTGCCCTTTCCCATTTGCAGTGAGCCTGGAACCGATCCAGAATCGTTTAGTCGTTCATCTTACCAAGGCGCCCCCCCGCGTCGAGCGCCCCAGCGAGTTCTCGCCGTCCGGCCGCATCTTATTCCGCCCGCTGCGCATGGTCAACGTCCGCAGGAAGCCGTAAAATAGGGTAATGTTCCAGCTCGTCAGCCCCTTTCAGCCCGCCGGCGATCAGCAGCAGGCCATCGACGCCCTGCTGGCGGGCTTGCGCGCCGGCAAGAGGGAGCAGGTTTTGATGGGCGTGACGGGCTCGGGCAAGACCTTCACCATGGCCAACGTGATCCAGGCCCTCCAGCGGCCCACGCTGGTCATGTCGCACAACAAGACCTTGGCCGCCCAGCTCTACGCCGAGTTCAAGGAGTTCTTCCCGCACAACGCCGTGCATTACTTCGTCAGCTACTACGATTACTACCAGCCCGAAGCCTACATCCCGCAGCGCGATATCTACATCGAGAAAGACGCCTCGATCAACCAGCAGATCGACCGGCTGCGGCTGGCGGCCACCAGCGCCCTGGTCAGCCGCCGCGACGTGATCATCGTGGCCAGCGTTTCCTCGATCTACGGCCTGGGCTCGCCCGAGGACTACCGCTCGATGATCGTCGATCTGGCGGTGGGCCACGAGGTGGACCGCGACCGCGTGCTGGCCAAGCTGGTCGAGATCCAGTACGAGCGAGGCGACTTCGAGTTTCAGCCGGGCAAGTTCCGCGTCCGCGGCGATTGCGTCGAGGTCTGGCCGACCTACGAGCAAGTGGCGCTGCGGATCGAGTTCTGGGGTGACCAGATCGAGCAGCTTTCGGTCATCCATCCCACCAGCGGCGAGGTCATCGAGCGGCGGCCGGAGCTGTTCATCTATCCCTCCAAGCACTTCGTCATGCCTGAGGAGCGGATCCGCGCCGCCGTCGATGAGATCCGCCGCGAGCTGCACGCGCGGCTCGAGGAGTTGAAGGCCCAGGGCAAGCTGCTGGAGGCCCACCGCCTCAGCGCCCGCACCCGCTTCGACCTGGAGATGCTGCAGGAGGTGGGCTACTGCCCGGGCATCGAGAACTACAGCCGGCCCTTGAGCGGGCGCCCGCCGGGGTCGGCCCCCGATACGCTGTTCAGCTTCTTTCCCCACGACTTCCTGCTGTTCGTCGACGAATCGCACGTCAGCGTGCCGCAGATCCGCGGCATGTATGCCGGCGACCACAATCGCAAGGTGACGCTGGTGGAGCACGGCTTCCGCCTGCCCAGCGCGCTGGACAACCGGCCGCTGCGGTTCGACGAATGGGAGGCCCGCACCCGGCAGGTGGTGTTCGTCTCGGCCACCCCGGGGCCCTACGAGCTGGAGAAGACCGGCGGCGCGGTCGTGCAACAGGTGATCCGGCCCACCGGCCTTTTGGACCCCGAGATCGAGGTGGCCCCGGCGCGCTCCCAGGTGCCGCACCTGCTGGCCGAGATCCGCCGCCGGGCCGCCGTCGGCGAGCGCGTGCTCGTCACCACGCTCACCAAGCG
>JBEKTY010000243.1:0-9513 GCA_049515555.1 Thermoguttaceae bacterium | reverse complement strand
GCCGTCGGCCACACGTGGTTCGACCTGCTGCGGAACCCCGCCGACAAGGCCGTGGACATCCTGACGCATCTGGACTACGGCGGCAATCCCCGACCGGTGGTCTCCATCGACGAGTTCGGCTTCGACTTCGGCGGCCAGACCGATCAGAAGTCGGCCGCGATCCTCCGCCAGACCAAGCGCCAGCGGCCGGACCTGGCCCTGAGCGTGTGGGAGATGCGCGGCCCGATCCCCAAGGTCCTGGCCGAGGCCTACCGCGACGTGGCCAGCCTGGTAATGCTGGAATGCTACGTGGGCGACAAGAAGGACTACTGGTGGATCGCCACGCAGGTCCACGCGGCGCGGATGCACGGCCTGCTGCCCAAGACCATCGTGGCGCTGGGGCTGGGGACGGGCGGCAACCCGGGCGAGCTGTGGGCACGGACCCCGGAGGAGCTCCAGCGGCAGCTCCGCTTCGTACGGTTGATCGCGCCCGAGTCGCCGGGCGTCGGCTTCTTTTGCGCGGCCACGCCCGAGCTGATGGCCCAGGCCGATGCGCTGTGCAGCCGCTTCTTCGAGCTGCCCACCGACGGTGCGGGGCTGCCGGACGACGTCAAGACCCTGGCCCGGCTCTTCTCCGGCCGCCACGAGCAGCCCGCGCTGGTCGCCTCGCCGGTGTGGGTCGAGCCGGACCGCAGCGCGGCCGACCCCGGAAAGCTGGTCGAGCCCAAGACCATGCGGGCATACTTGATGAACGTGGGCCAGCGCGCCGCCCGGAACGTGAAGGTGCGTTTGCGCAATCCCAAGGACAAAGGCGGCGATGTTTTCGCCGCCGGCGCCGTGGCGGAGGTTCCCCCGCGCGGTGAAGCAATCGCCATCCTTCCCGTGACCGCCAAATGGAACGTGTGGAAGACGTGGGAGATCGAGATCGAAGTGCCGGGCGGCGCGGTGACGACGTTCCGCTTCCAGTAAGGGCTTGTTTAACAATAACCGGTTCAAGATGGAGACAGCCATGAAACGTGAACTTTGCGGTCTTGCAATGGCGATGCTGCTTGCCGTGGCCGGCTCGGCGGCGGCGCAAACGGCGTCGCCGGCCGGACTGGCCAACCCGTTCTATGCCATGGATACGTCGTTCAACCGGCCGGGGCTCACGACGCCTCAGCAGTTGGACCTGGTCAAGCAACTGGGCTACGCCGGCATTGCCTGGACCGAACAGGCCCCGGATCAAGTGAAAGCCATGCGCGCCGAATGCGAGCAGCGCGGCCTGAAGATGTTCACCATCTACTGCTCCGCCCAGGTGAGCCCCAAGGGCGATCTGAGCTACTCGCCGCAACTGGCCAAGCTCATGGAAACGCTCAAGGGACACGGCACGATCATCTGGCTGCACCTGGGCGGGCAAGGACCGGCCTTCGATCGGCTGACGGGCCGGGAACCGCTGGTGCTGAAACTGCGGGCCCTGGCCGACGTGGCCGCCGCCGCCGGAGGGCGGATCGCCATCTACCCGCACTTCGGCGAATGGACGGCCCGCTTCGGCGACGCCACGAAACTGGCCAAGCTCGTCGATCATCCGCAGTTCGGCGTGACTTTCAACCTCTGCCATTGCCTGGCGGCGGGCGACGAGCGGCTCATCCCCACGCTGTTGGAAGAGGCAAAGCCGGTCCTTACGACGGTCACCGTCAGCGGCGCCGATTCAGGCGTGGCCGGGCCGCAGTGGAATCGCCTCATCCAGACGCTCGACAAGGGCACGTTTGACGTCCGAATTGTGCTGCGGACGCTGAAAAAGACGGCCTTCGCCGGCCCCATCGGTTTCCAGGGCTATGGCATCAACGCCGACGCCCGGTCCATTCTCGCACCCACCATGGGGGCCTGGAAAAAGCTTGCCGCCGAACAGTGATATAATGAACTGGCGCCATAGGCTGACAATGCAACGGTAACCGTTCCGTCTTCGAGAGGTGCTTGCGATGACAAAGCAGTGCGCACTGCCTTCGGCCGGCGTGGCGATATTGATTGCCGCGGGGCTCGTGGCGGCTAGTGCTCTTCCGGCCAGCGCCGACAAGGCCTTTCGCGACGGTTTCCGCGCGAAGTACGTCAAGGCCGACAGCAACGACCCCAAGGACGTCGCTTTCCGCGAAGCGTTCCTGGAGGCCGGCTGTAATCTGTGCCACGTGGGCGACGATCGGACGAACCGCAACGCCTACGGGCAGGCGTTGGCCAAGTTCCTCAAACGCGAGACCGACGTGAAGGACAAGCCGAAGATACAGGTTGCCCTGGAGAAGGTGGCCGCCATGAAAAGCAATCCTGATGATCCCCGCTCGCCCACCTTCGGCGAGGTGATCCGCCAGGGGAAACTGCCGGCGGAGATTACGAAGTAGTTTATGTTGCGGAGATACACAGTAGGGTGGGTCGAGCGCAGCGAGCCCCACCATCGGGTCTTCACGGATTCTTCCGCGCGTTGTGGCCGGTCTCCGACCGAGCCACACCGCCGACCGAAGGTCTCCCGAGCCCGGAGACCTTCGGTCAGCCTGCGGCGGGGTCGGGAGACCCGCGCCGAACTTGGTCGGGAGACCCGCGCCGAACTTGGGCCAGCCCTCACCCTAACCCTCTCCCGGAGGGAGAGGGGACTGGATACGGCGACGGGGTTCTTTTGCGGCATCGCCGTGGTGTGTCTGACGGCGATATCGGTTGTTAACCTGGGGGCGGCCGAAGCGATTCTCTTCAACCGCGACGTCCGCCCGATCCTTGCCGAAAACTGCTTCCCCTGTCACGGACCCGACAGCGCCGCGCGCAAGGCGGGGCTGCGGCTGGACCAGCGCCAGTCGGCCGTGAAGCATGGGGCCTTCGTGCCGGGCAAGCCGGACGAGAGCGAGCTTATCAGCCGCGTGTTTTCCGACGATCCGGCCGAGCGCATGCCGCCGCGGGCGTCGCACAAGACGCTGACCCCGTCGCAGAAGGAGCGCCTGCGGCGGTGGATCGCCGCGGGCGCGGAGTATCAGCCCAGTTGGTCGTTGATCGCGCCGGTGCGTCCGCAGCCGCCGGCCGTCAAGAATCCGGCCTGGGTCCGGAACCCCATCGACGCATTCGTACTCGCGGCGCTCGACGAGCGCGGCCTGCCGCCGGCGGCGGAGGCCGACCGCCGCACGCTCGCCCGGCGATTGAGCCTGGACCTGACCGGCCTGCCGCCCGCGCCGGCCGAGGTCGAGGCGCTGGTCAACGACCCGTCGCCGGCGGCCTACGAGAATCTCGTCGACCGGCTGCTGGCCTCGAAGCGTTGGGGCGAGCACCGCGCCCGCTACTGGCTGGACGCCGCCCGCTACGCCGACACGCACGGCATCCATTTCGACAACTACCGCGAGATGTGGTCCTATCGCGACTGGGTGATCGAGGCCTTCAACCGCAATGAGCCGTTCGACCGCTTCACGATCGAGCAGCTTGCGGGCGATCTGCTGCCCGAGCCCACGCTGGAGCAGCGGGTGGCGACGGGGTTCAACCGCTGCAACATCACGACCAACGAAGGCGGCGTGATTGGCGAGGAATACCTGGTGCTCTACGCCCGCGACCGCACCGAGACGACGGCCCGGGTGTGGCTGGGGCTGACGGCGGGCTGCGCGGTGTGCCACGACCACAAGTTCGACCCGCTCAGCCAGAAAGAGTTCTACCAGATGTCGGCCTTCTTCAACAACACGACGCAAGCCGCGATGGACGGCAACGTCAAGGACACGCCGCCGACGGTCTTCGTGCCCGCCGAGGCCGATCGCGGCCGCTGGCCCGCCCTGGAGAAGGATCTGGCCGATGCCCGCCGGCAGTTGGAAGAGCGGAAAAAGATCGTCCGCGCCGACTTCGACCGGCGGCTGGCCGCCGTGGCGGCCGTCGGGCTTTCGGACGCCGAGCGCAACGAGCTGTTCGACGGGTGGCTGCCGGACGACCGGCCGTATGGCGAGCTGACGGCCCGCGTGGCGGCCCTGGAGCCGGAGCAGGCGGCCGTGCAAGCGCGGGGCACCGCGGCCCACGTAATGCAAGAGCGAAACGAGCCCGCCACGGCGTTCGTGCTGTACCGCGGCGAATACGACAAGCGGCGCGAGCCGGTGGCCGCCGCCACGCCGGCCCTGCTGCCGCCCATGCCCGCCGATTTGCCGCGGAACCGGCTCGGTTTGGCCCGCTGGCTGCTACGGCCCGAGCAGCCGCTGACCGCCCGCGTGACGGTGAACCGCTTCTGGCAGGAAGTTTTCGGCATGGGCTTGGTGCGGACCGCCGAGGATTTCGGCGTCAACGGCGAGATGCCGTCGCATGGCGAGTTGCTGGATTGGCTGGCGGTAGAGTTCCGCGAGTCGGGCTGGGACGTGAAGAAGCTGTTTCGGCTGCTGGTCACCAGCGCCGCCTATCGGCAGGCATCGGTAGCCACGCCGGAGAAGCTGGAGAAGGATCCGCCCAACCGCCTGCTGTCGCGCGGGCCGCGTTTCCGCATGGATGCCGAGATGGTCCGCGACTACGCCCTGGCCGCAAGCGGCCTCATGGCGCCGAAGATCGGCGGGCCGAGCGTCAAGCCCTACCAGCCCGACGGCGTGTGGGAAGCCGTGGCCATGATGGAGAGCAATACCCGCTACTACAAGCAAGACGAGGGCGAGAACCTGTATCGCCGCAGCATGTACACGTTTTGGAAGCGGGCGGCGCCGCCGGCTTCGATGGACATCCTCAACGCCCCCAGCCGCGAAACCTGCACCGTCCGCCGCGAGCGGACCAACACGCCGCTCCAGGCCCTGGTCACGCTCGACGATCCGCAATTCGTCGAGTCTGCGCGGCGCCTGGCCCAGACCGCTTTGAAAGATGGCGGCGCGACTGGCGAGAGCCGTCTGGATTTCGTCGTCCGACGGCTGCTCCTGCGCCCCTTCCGGCCCGAGGAAAGCCAGGTGGCCCTGACGACGCTCGAGAAGCTGCTGCAGTTCTACCGGGCCCATCCGCCGGAAGCCCAGGCGCTGCTGGCGGTGGGCCAGTCGAAGGCCGATCCGGCCATCGACGCGGCCACCCTGGCCGCCTGGACCATGCTCGCCAACCAGTTAATGAATCTCGACGAAGTGTTGAACAAGTGAGCCCGCCATGAAAGCGTTCGATTCATCACGGGGACTGCCCCGATTTTCGTCCGACGAAAATGGGACTGTCCCCTTCGGCCCCCGTAGAACCCGCCGGCAGTTCATCTTCCGCGGCGCCGCCGCCATGGGCTCTCTGGCGGCCGGCTCGCTGCTGGGTGCGGAACAAGGCGGGGGACTGTCCCAATTTTCGTCCGGCGAAAATGGGACTGTCCCCTTCGGCCGGCCCGGCCGCTCGCATTTCCCGGGCAAGGCCAAGCACGTGATCTATCTGCACCTGGTCGGCGGACCGTCGCAGATGGACCTGTTCGACTACAAGCCCCAGATGGACAAGTGGTACGACAAGGACCTGCCCGATTCGGTCCGCCAGGGACAGCGGCTGACGACGATGACCTCGGGCCAGGCGCGGTTTCCGATCGCGCCCTCCAAGTACAAATTCGCGCAGCACGGCCAGTGCGGCATGTGGGTCAGCGAGCTGCTCCCAAACACGGCCAAGATGGTCGACGACCTGTGCTTCGTCCGCACCATGGTGACCGAGGCCATCAACCACGAGCCGGCCATCAACTTCATGCAGACCGGCAACCAGATTACGGGGCGGCCTTGTATCGGCTCCTGGGTGTCGTACGGCCTGGGCCCCTTGAACGAGAACCTGCCGACGTTCGTGGTGCTGGTGGCGCGGCCCACGAACACCGAGCAGACGCAGGCCATCTCCGCCCGGCTGTGGTCGGCCGGCTATCTGCCCGGCCAGCACGCGGGCGTTTCCTTCCGCACCAGCGGCGATCCGATCCTGTTCATCAACAACCCGCCGGGCGTGCCGGCCGAAGTCCGGCGGCTGACGCTGGACGGAGTCAAGGCCCTCAACGAGATGACTTACAAGCGGCTGGGCGACCCGGAGACGCTGACGCGCATTGCGCAATACGAGCTGGCCTACCGCATGCAGGGCAGCGTGCCCGAGCTGATGGACTTCAGCCGGGAGCCGCCCGCCACCTTCAGCCTTTACGGCGAAGAGGCGAAGCGGCCGGGCACGTTCGCCAACGCGGCCCTGTTGGCCCGGCGGATGGTCGAGCGCGGCGTACGCTTCGTCCAGATCTATCACAACAACTGGGATACCCACGCCAACGTGGCGGGCCGCCTGCCCAGCCAGTGCAAAGACGTGGACCAAAGCTGCTGGGGCCTGGTGCAAGACCTCAAGCAGCGCGGGCTGCTGGCCGAAACGCTGGTTATTTGGGGCGGCGAGTTCGGCCGCACCATCTATTCGCAAGGCGGACTCACCAGGCAGAACTACGGCCGCGACCACCATCCCCGCTGCTTCACCATGTGGATGGCCGGCGGCGGATCGCGGCCCGCAACGATCTACGGCGCGACCGACGACTTCTCGTACAATGTGGTCCAGGATCCCGTGCTGGTGCGCGACTTCCACGCCACCATACTGCACCTGCTGGGCTTCGAGCACGAGCGGTTCACGTTCCGCTATCAGGGGCTCGACCAGCGGCTGACCGGCGTCGAGAAGGCCATGGTAATCAAGGGCCTGCTGGCGTGATGGTGGGGATTTAGGGATTTAGGGATTTAGGGATTTGGGGATTTGGGGATTTGGGGATTTGGGGATTTGGGGCTGCTGCCCTTCGTGCCTTTGTGTCTTTGTGGTAAAAAACTGGACTCTTGCAAATTGGGGTGAGGACGACACAGGTGATCCCCCTCTCCCTCCGGGAGAGGGCCGGGGTGAGGGGAACCTGAGCTTTTCGCGAAAACCGACGATAGAGGGTCATCATCCATTGCCCTCACCCTAACCCTCTCCCGGAGGGAGAGGGGACCGGGCAATCCGCAATTTGCAAAACGTCCAGTCATATCTTCCCTGAGAGGAGGCCCAAATGATCGCGAATATCATTAAGGTCGGCGTGGCGGTTGTTGCTTTGGCCCCGGCCGCGGTTTGGGCGGAAGGCGTCCGCGTCGAGGTTGCGGGCGAGACGATTCAAGGGCCGCCCGCGGGGGCCGACGCCGCAGCCTGGCAGCAGGCGATGGAAGCCTGGCGGCGGGATCGTCGCGCGGCGATCCATTACGACGGCGGGCAGTACGCCCGGCCCGAGCTGGCCTGGGCCCGCCGCAGCTTCGTGCAACCGCAAGTGATGGTCGAGGAGCGGACCTTGTACGATCCCGCCTCGGGCAAGTACACCGTGGACCGCTATCTGGACGACCTCCAGCAGCGTTACGGCGGGATCGATTCGGTGCTGATCTGGCCGGTCTACCCCAACATCGGCATCGACAACCGCAACCAGCACGACCTGCTGCACGACATGCCCGGCGGGCTGCCGGGCCTGCGGGGCATGGTCGACGACTTCCACCGCCGCGGCGTCCGCGTCCTGTTCCCGGTCATGCCCTGGGACATCGGCACCCGCCCGGAAGACGTTCCGCTCTGGGAGGCCGCAGCCCGCGACATGAAGGCCATCGGCGCCGACGGCATCAACGGCGACACGATGGGCGGCATCGGGCGCGAATTCCGCAAGGCTGCCGACGGCGCCGGCCATCCGCTGGTGCTGGAACCCGAGAATCAACTGGCCGACGACGCCATGGTCGCCTGGAACAACATGAGCTGGGGCTACTGGCAATACCGGCCGATCCCCGTGGTGAGCAAGTACAAGTGGCTCGAGCCGCGGCACATGGTCAACGTCTGCGAGCGCTGGGCCCGCGACCGCACCGACGGTCTGCAAGCGGCCTTCTTCAACGGCGTGGGCTACGAAAGCTGGGAGAACGTCTGGGGCATCTGGAACCAGCTCACCCCGCGCGACGCCGAGCTGCTGCGGCGTATCGCCACGATCGAGCGCCAAATGGCCGACCTTCTAGTCAGCCCCGACTGGCAGCCGCACTTTCCGACGCTACAGGCCGGCGCCGGGGTCTACGCCAGCCGGTTCCCCGGCAAGGACCGGACCTTGTGGCTCTTGGTCAATCGAAGCGATAAGGACGCTAATGGCGAGCAGCTTCGCGTGCCGGCCGGATCGTCGATCGAGTTCTTCGATCTCTGGCACGGGAAGATTCTCGAGCCGGGGGCCGGTGAGACCGCCAGGCTGAGTTTCGCCATGGCGAAACGCGGCTTCGGCGCGATCCTGGCCGTCGACCAGCGGCAGATTGCGCCACGCGAGAAAACCCGCTTGCTGGCGGCGGTGCGGAACATGGCCCTGCGTGAAGCGCGGGTTCACCTGGCCAGCCTTTCCGGCGAGTGGAAGCCCTTGCCGCAGAAGATGGTCGAAATCCCGCCCACCCCGCCGGCCGACAAGGCGCCGGAGGGCATGATCCGGATCGCCGGCGGGAAGTTCCGCTTCAAGGTCTCCGGCGTGGAGATCGAAGGCGGCGACGGACCGGGCGTCGACGTGCAGTATCCCGGCGAGGAGCAGGCCTTCCGCAAGCACGATCGGCAACTGGACATTCCGGCCTTCTACATCGACAAGTACCCGGTCAGCAACGCCCAGTTCAAGCAGTTTCTCGCTTCCTCGGGCTATCGGCCCACCGACGGGCACAACTTCCTGAAGGACTGGTCGGCGGGCACGTACCCGGCCGGCTGGGACCGCAAGCCGGTCACGTGGGTGGCCTTGGAAGACGCGCGGGCGTATGCCGCCTGGGCCGGCAAACGTCTGCCGCACGAATGGGAGTGGCAGTACGCCGCGCAGGGCGTCGACGGCCGGCTGTATCCCTGGGGCAATCGGCCCGACCCCGCCGCGTTGCCCAAGTGTGAGCACGGCCGCACGCTGCGCGGGCCCACCGACGTCGACGCCTTCCCGCGGGGCGCCAGCCCGACGGGCGTAATGGACCTTCTGGGCAACGTCTGGCAGTGGACCGACGAGTACGTGGACGAGCACACCCGGGCGGCCGTCCTGCGCGGCGGCAGCTACTATCGCCCCGACGGCTCGGGGTGGTACTTCCCCGAGAACACGCGATTGGACCAGCACGCCAAGTATCTCTTGATCGGGCCGTCGAAAGACCGCTCGGCGCTGGTCGGCTTCCGCTGCGTTTGCGATGCGAAATAAGGCGGGCGGGCCCGCGCCAACGTAACAGGCACACGGAGTGCGCCTGCTACCTTCCGGTCGGCCCTGCTCCGCCCGGCAGGCCATCGCGTCTTTTCGACCTCCGCTCACTCGAATGTATCCGGCACACTCCGTGTGCCGCTGCCGCCGGACGGCACACGGAGTGTGCCGGATACATTCTACTTGTCCGCCAGAACTCGGGAGACACGCAGGCCCAGGTTGCTGCTGTGGCCCCCGG
This sequence comes from Thermoguttaceae bacterium, assembly GCA_049515555.1. Taxonomy (GTDB): domain Bacteria; phylum Planctomycetota; class Planctomycetia; order Pirellulales; family Thermoguttaceae; genus JBEKTY01. The sequence goes on along the minus strand of JBEKTY010000243.1, from coordinate 205 downwards.
GCCAGTAGCCGAAGCGGTCCGCCGAGCGGCAGAGCCCGGCGCCGCCGAACCAGCCGCCGCCGCGGTGCACGCGGTCCGAGCCCCCAGGGGGACCGGTCGGATCATCCGTAGGCGAGCTCGCATAATACCCCTTGTCGTACCAGTCCTGGCACCACTCCCACACGTTGCCGTACATGTCATACAATCCCCAGGCGCTCGCTCGCTT
>JBEKTY010000242.1:0-9558 GCA_049515555.1 Thermoguttaceae bacterium | reverse complement strand
GCTGAACGAGACGCTCCGCGCCACCCTTACCTGGGTTGTCCAACAAGTCCAAGAGCACGGAACGGACCTTGACCATGTGTTCGCTAAGATACGACTAGCCTAAGTTTGCAAAAGTCCAGTTAAAGGATAAACTCATCCGATACAATGCTGAGGACTGTATGGCATTGCAATTGCTTACCGAAAGGTTGCACGCCATATCCGGGCATGTTGCTCCATCAGTCGCCAATGGTACACCCGCGTCAGCATCGGACGGTGTGGTGTGGGTAGACAGCATTGTGAGCGATCCCGTTGGCAAACGATGGGGCAATCAATGGGGCAACCCAGGCTTCGTTCTGGACGAGTTTGGGTTTGTGAACAAATGCGCGTACTTTGATTATCAACGGGATGTGATCCGCTTTCGCGCCCCAGGACGCGCACGGAAGAAGCGACCTAGCCGAAAGCGTGCAAAGCCTAAGAGTGTCAGACCAACTGCCAAGACTGTAATAACGGCGAGGAAATGCCCGTTCTGCAAAGGCTCCCAGCTTACCAGGGACTACGACCGCGCACACTGGAAGAACTCGTATGACTTAAGACTTCTTGAAACCGGTATCAGGCGAGTTGTGACCCGGTATATAACAACGCTGCACCGTTGCCAGGAATGCGGCAGGGCTTTCCTTCCACCGCGCTACAAGAGACAGGAGAAGTTCTTGCATACCCTGCAAAGCTGGGCCATGTACCAGCATGTGGTTAATAGAACCACATTCGAGAACCTCGAAGGAATCTTCAAGGAGTGCTTTGGCTTGCCGGTGCGATTTTCGATTATTCACGCGTTCAAGGCAAGTCTAGCCAAGTTTTATCGCCCAACCTATGAGCAACTGTTACGCACGGTTCTCAATGGTCATCTCTTGCAGTGTGACGAAACCGGGGTCCGCCTACAGCGCGGTAAGGGCTGCGTGTGGGTCTTCACGAACCTTGTGACGGTCGTATTCCAGTATAGGGACACACGCAAAGGGGATTTCCTCAAGACTATGTTGGAGGGGTTTCGCGGTGTTCTGATTTCGGACTTCTATAGCGCGTATGACTCACTGCCGTACCCACAGCAGAAGTGTTTGGTTCACTTGATACGAGATCTGAACACAGATTTGCGGGCGCATTGGGAGGACGATGAAATGCGGTGGCTGACAAACCGCTTCGGAAAGCTCCTTGCAGCCATCGTCCAAACCATCGACAGGTACGGGCTTCAGCAAGAATATCTTACGCAGCACAAGGCTGAGGTCGCAATCTTCTTCAGGGAATTGGCAGAGCAAGAGTTTCAATCCGTTGTTGTGAAGCAGTATCAAAAGAGGCTGCTCAAGTACCAGGAGAAGTTGTTCGTATTTGTGGACCATGACGGCGTTCCGTGGAATAATAACAATGCCGAACATGCCGTTAAGCATTTTGCCAAGTACCGCATGATTACAAACGGACGAATGACGGAACGAGGGGTGGCTGACTACCTCGTGCTGCTGAGCATTTATCAAACCTGTGAGTATAGAGGGGTGAGTTTTCTCCGGTTTCTGTTGTCAGGAAGCCGAAATCTGGACAAGTTCTGTGAGTCACAGAAAATATGAGGTTTCCAACAACGATGGCTCAGACGCCTATGGTGGGGCAGCAACAGCCACGCCGCCTCGATGCGCCGCGGCGTCTTCAACATGCCGTGCCGACGTTGGGGCCGCGGAAGTCGGGCTGGCCGACGAGTGGTTGACGTTGACCACGCCCTTCACGTTCACATCGATGACCTGGGAGAACTCCTCCGCGGGCACCTTCCAGAGCGGGGCGTTGCGGTTGATCGTGGCGGCGTTGTTCACCAGCAGGTCGGGCGAACCGCCCTTCAGGACTTCCGCCGCCCATGCCCGCACCTCGTCGTCGTGGGTCACCTCACTACTTGTCCAGAAGGACCTTCTTCGCCGGCTTCAGGTGCGCCGCATCGAGCTTGCCGACGGACCACAGAAGGCCGTTGGTCACCAGATCCAAGTACCGCGGATCGTTGCAGGTAGCGTTGTTGTGCCCGAGCGTCGTGCCGAAGACCCGCGCCTTGCCGTTATAGAGGTTTGTCCAGACTGTCACGAATTCCTGCGACGTCGTCCTGCCGCGACGGTCGGTAAATGACTGTGTCCCGCGGGCCAGCGGCTGGGCCGTGTCCAACAGCTTGCCGGCGCTGTTGTTGTAAAGCTCCTCGTTGACCGTCGTCCAGTCCTGCAAGGACCTGGTGATAGGGACGTTCTTGTCTAGAAACACGACGGCAATCGGCGCCTGGGCTCCGTGGCCGGTCGAAGGCAACCCGGTGAACTCGAACCACGGGGTCACCTTCTGCGGCCAGCCTTCGCTGCGGTAGCAGTGCATCGCGCAGTGGAGCGCCACGCCCGGCAGGCCCTCGTGGTGCGGCTTGAGGATGCGGTCGATGACCTTCAGGTCCTTCACGTCGGCGGAGCACTCGTCATGCACGACCACGTCAAACCCTTTGGCCCAGTCGTCCTTCTCATAAATCGGGTTCAGGTGCCGCGTGCTTCCGTCGGGATCGTAAGCGATCGCCCACTCGACGTTCGCCCGGGCAGAGATCCCCTGGGTGAGAAGGTCTTTCTGGTGCTTGTAATCGTGGCAGCAGCCCCCGATCACCAGCAGCGCGCGGATCGGCGCGTCGTCGGCATGGACAGCGGAGGCGAGACCAGCCGCGACGAGGGCGGCGACGAGAACGAGACATAGTCGGCAGCGGATCATGGGTCGGTTCTCCCTGGGTTGTACGGCCAGCCGTCAACGAGGCGGGGGCCGTGGGCTTTTGGGCGGACGACGCCCCATCTCATTCTACTTGCGGCCGGGCTGGACCGAAATCCAGGGGCTACCTTCCCCCCCGAACAGCTCCCGACCTCCGGCGCACCAAGGCGTAACCACTCACGGGCGAGCGGCGCCAGCTTGCGGACTTCGTCCGGATCGACCAGCTTGCCGGACACCGCCCCCTTGCGGACAGGCACTTTCTCGTCCGTTTCCGGCTCGGGCTTCCGGTAGGACGTTCCTCCTGTGCCTTTTTCTGGGCTTTTCCTTCTCGTGCCAGTCCGCCGTCAGCCAGTCGGTCGGGATCTGCCCTTCCTGTTGCTCCACTCGCCTCCGAAAAGCAAAGACCGCTCACTTTCCCATGTCTGGCGGACAGAGGCGGAGCGGTCTTTTGCGTGTGCTGTTCTCTGCCCCTGTCCGCCGTTCCTAAAGTAGCGTTTCCGAGACGAGTTTTTCAAGGAAATCGGCGCGGAGGCGCAGACGCCTGCGTCTCGGCGTGTTCGGAGTCCGAACATGAAGCGGAAGTACCGGGTGCGCCTCCCGAGGGGTTCTGGATCTTCCCGGCGTGGGAAGAAGCGGTTCGCCGGCGAGGCTCTGAAGCGGTGGCTTTCGCGGGCATTGCTGTGCGGGCTGTTGAGTCGGACGGCCCAGGCTTTCCGGCCTCTGGAGCGACTGATTTACCAGCGGGTGCTCCCCAGCGCAGTCATCATTCGCCCGACAATTTCCTGGCACGATTGCAGCTTTGCGTTAGAATGAGGGGGGCTTCCTGATGGGCGGGAACGGTCGGGAAAAAAGGATGTTGCGAAAGCTGCGAATTGAGCCGCTGGAATGCCGCGAACTGCTTAGCGTCACCTCTTGGAACGGCGGCAGTGGCAACTGGGATCAGGCCTCCAACTGGAGCAACGGCCTTCCGACCTCGACCTCCACAGTGACAATCAACCCATCGTCCGCCGCGATGATCGCCATTCTCTCCGGCGAGAGCTTTTCCGTCGGCAGCCTGACGCTCGGCAGTAACGCCACGCTGACGATCGGGCCAGCCCCGGCCGTGGCTTCGCTCATGGCGGGGAGCATTTCCTCCAGCGGCACGATCGTCGTCGGCGCCTTGGACCCCGTCACGGTGAACGGTTCCTTCACGCAAACCTCGTCCGGAGTTCTCGACCTTAAACTCGGCGGCCCGCCGTCTGGCGGCCAATACGGCACCGTGACCGTCAGCGGCGCGGCGAGCCTCGCCGGCACGCTCCGTGCCGATCTTGTCAACGGCTACGCCCCGGCGACGACCGACTCCTTCACACCGATGACTTTCGCCAGCGAGTCCGGAAGCTTCTCGACGTACACGCTGCCGAGCGGCTCGGGCTACCAGTTCGCCGGGACCGTGAGCTTCACCAACGTGGTCCTCAGCGCCGCGCCCATGGCAGGCGTGACCACGACCGTCAACGCCGGCAGCGACCTGCACTCCGTGGCGACGGGCCTCTTGGGCGTGAACACCGATTACTGGGATTCCTATGCGGTGACCACGCAGACCGAGGCAGCGGCCACGGCAGCCGGGCTTAACATATATCGCTACCCCGGCGGCGCGGCGACTGACCTCGGATTCCATTTCGACGTCGCTGACAATCTCGGCGATTCCGCGGCGATCAGCCTTGCCCAGTTCTCCCAGTTTGTCGCAGCCGTCAACGGCGGCGGCATGGTGACCATCGACTACGGTTCCGGCAGTCCGCAGGAGGCGGCCGCCGAGTTGGCCTATCTCGTCGGCTCCCCCAGCGACACGACGACAATCGGCACAGGCATCGAGTGGCCGTACGGGGGAAGCGCGTGGGTGAATTCGGACTGGTACACCGTCGGCTATTGGGCTTCGCTCCGCGCGGCGACGCCGCTGGCCACCGACGACGGCCTGAACTTTCTCCGGATCGGTCATACCGCCCCCTTCACTAGCATCAAGTATTGGGAAATCGGCAACGAAGAGTACGGGAGCTGGGAGACCGACCACCACGGGACGGCTGGGCCCGGCGGCGTGAGCACCGGCGTCCAGCACGACCCGGCCACCTACGTGGCCTTCGCCAAGCAGTTCGCTTCCTTGGCGGCGGAAATTACGGCCACCGCCGGCGTGCCGAGCATCTCCATCGGCATCGACAGCGGCGATCCGACCGGAGCGAGCGACGGCAACTGGACCGAGAACGTCCTCGTCAAGGGCAAGGCAATCGGCTTCGTCCCCGGGTTCATTTCCGATCATAACTATGTCCAGGAACCGGGCTCGGAAAGCGATTACACGCTCCTAAACGACACTGTGACCGACGCCGCCAGCGTGCACGATTGGACGACGCGTTACGCCGACTACGAGTCCGTGCTTCAGGAGACCGTCGGAAACCAAAGCTCCGCCGTCCAGGTCATGGCTACCGAGTACAATTCTGTTTCCAACAATCCGGGCAAGCAGTCGACGAGCCTCGTCAACGGTCTGTTCGTGGCCAGCGCCTTGGGCGGCCTTCTCGATAGCGGTTACAGCGAGGCTTGTTTCTGGAACCTCCGCAACTATTGGGACACCGGCGAAAACAACAGTAATCTCCTCTACGGCTGGCGGATCGCCGGCGACTACGGCCTGTTCGGCTCGACGTCCAACCCGCCGGATACCGGACCGTACGTCGGCTACCCGGACTATTACGCCCTGGAGTTGGTGTCGAAAATCATCGTCGCCGGTGGCGAGGTTGTCTCGGCCAGCAGCAATTACGGTGAGTTGGACGCTTATTCCGTCATGGAGTCCGACGGCGATCTTGACCTCCTTCTGGTCAACACGAACCCGGCCGCCACGATCACCGATCAGATCAGTGTCGCCGGGTTCCAACCCGCCGGCCCAGCCGAAGTCTGGCAATACGGCAAGACCCAGGACACGGCGCAGAGCCATTCGCCGACAGGGGACTCGTCGCTGGCCTCAACGAATACGACGCTCGCACTCAGCGGTGCGACGTTCAGCTATTCGCTGCCGGCCTATTCGATGACAGTCCTTGACCTGAAGCAGGCCCCGGCCGCCACGCCACACACGACCGGCAGCACCAGCGACATGAGCGTCTACGGCACGGCGGTGACGATCTCCGTTTCGGCCGGCGCGGCCTACGGCGGCATCGGCAGCTACGACGACACGGCCGCGGCCAGCGCCGCCAGCCCCAACGCGCCGCTGGGCAGCCAGGTGAACATCGTGGACGGCTCGGCCGCCGCCGCGACCAAGGTGAGCATGGCCTGGCGGACCCGCGAGTCGCCGCTGGAGACGGCCAGCGCCAACCCCGACAGCAGCAGCGCCGCGCTGCCAGTGCCCAACACCACGGGCTATGTTTTGCCCAATTGGGCGGGCGGACTAGCCAGCGACGTGGTGCAGATGCGGGGGGTGGGCGTGCAGGCCACCGATTACGTCTTGCAGTTGACCCTTGCCACGCCCTACCCGGTTACCAGCAGCGCCTTGTCGGTGGCGCCGGGGGTGGCCGGTTTTCCGGCGGTGCAGAGCACCGCGGGGGGCACGACCACCACGCTGCCCAACGCCACGAGCGGCAAGGCTGCCAACCTGGGGGGCATCGTGCTGGGCAGCTTTACTCCCGGCTACAGCCGTTATGAGGTCATCAGCGGCAAGCTGCAATGGGTGGTGGCCCGCGGGAGTTGGGTGAACGCTGCGAGCGCGAACCTGGCGGTGCCGGCGGCGGGGAAGTACGAGATCGTCAGCGGCAAGCTGCAATGGGTGCCGACGCGGGTGGCGCAGCCGGCCATCGGGGCGGACGCGGTGGGCGACTACGTGGGGTCGTACACGCAGTTCATGTCGGCCGGTCAGCCGGGCAACGGGCACGCGCTGGCCGACTTGCGATCGAGTTGGGGCATGGACCCCACGACGCACACGGTATGGGCGATTCTGAACATCCCCGGCGGCGGCCAGTTCGGCGTCGTTGCCGGAGGTAGCGAAGGCGAGGATGGGCCAGACGCGCAGGCCATGCCGTTGATCGGCGCGTCTGGAAGGGCCGTACCGTCCGCAGCCGTTTCACAGGCACACGATCTGGTCCTGTCGCAGCCCGCTTTGACGCCGTCTGTCAACTTGAGCTGGCTCCAGGCCATCGGCCAAGAAACTACCCAGGGTACGTCAACACGGTGCGTTGCCAGCGGCATCAACATGATCTTGGCCAGGTACGGCCTATAGGTAAGCCTCCGGCAAGACAGGTCTTGGGCTGTGTGGTATCGCCAAAACGCATCGGCCGTGTTGGGCCAGGTGGCACGCAATTCTCCGGGAGCCGAAAAACGCAGAGATGTAATCGGCGGAATGATTCGCAGAGGCTGAGCTAAGAGAAAAGCCCGGCATCTTGGCTGCCCACCAGGGCGGCTGTCCGGGGGAAGTTTCGCGCGCGAAACTCATTGCCGAAGCTGCCGTGGCGAGTAGCCTGCCTATCTTGCCACTTCAGTCGGACGACCGAACGAACGGAAAGATAGGCAGCTTAGGGAAGGATCGGTCTGGCGAGGTGCGAGACAGCGGGACGGAAGCCGCCTCGAAATCCTTGAGGCAGTAGCGGGTCGCGCGGACGCGGACGAAGATACCGCTCACTCCGGCACTTCCATCGGCTTGCCGTTGTCCTTCGGCCCGAGACCGAGGAGGAACGGGACGGCTTTCTCTGCCCACGCCGCCGGATCGGGGTAGTTGCCCGCGTCCGCCCCGAAGCAGCTCCGCAGCATGTCCGTGTCGATGATGCCGGGGATGACGGGTACGGCAGCCATCCCCTTGGGCAGTTCCGCCGCCAGCGCCCGCGTCAGCCCCTCGATCGCCCACTTCGTGGCGCAGTAGGGGGCGACCTCCGCCGCACCGCTGCGCCCCCACCACGAACTGAAGTTGACGACTACGCCCCGCCCCCGCTCGATCATCGCCGGCAGGAAGTGCCGGATGACATTCACCACCCCCTTGATATTCACGTCCACCACGCAGGAGAACTCCTCCGCGGGCACCTCCCAGAGCGGGGCGTTGCGGTTGATCGTGGCGGCGTTGGAAAAGGTCCGCGACCCCTATGGCGACGGCCCCTTCGAGCTGAGGCTGTCCGATAGTCAGGCGAAACTTGTCTCCAAGCTCTGCGGGGGCTCGACGGTGATCAACCAGACGTTTACGTTGCCAACGTCGAAACAGAAGAAGTTGACTTGATCGTACCGCGAGGGGTAGGGCGTGGTCGATGAAGCTGGAGGCAGTCCACGACTCATTAGCGGAATGCCCGTCCACCTTCACTCCACGTCCGCCCAATCCTCCCCAAGGTCAATCTCATGGGCGGCCAGAGCCTCGCGGCGATTGGCGCCCATCGAGGGGTCGAAGGCCATAGCCAGCATCCGCGAGACCGAAGTGCCGTAGCCGCCAACGACCTTGACGCTGATTTGCGAGCCGATCATCGCCGGCATGGCCTGGCGGACCGCTCGTCGGAGAGCCACAGCATAACCGGCCCTATCCGCCTATCCGCGCAGGTTCTTGACGGCAGTTGCCGTTTTCGGTACGATTAGGCGCGTTTCGCAGGATGAGAATTCCTGTTCAGTCATCCATTGTGGAGGAGGAGAAAGAAGTGATTTACGAAAGACCCGGCACCCCCGACAGCAAGGTATCCGTCAACCAACGGTACGACAACTTCATCGGCGGCAAGTGGGTCGCCCCGGTAAAGGGCGCGTACCGAGACAACCCAAGCCCGGTCAATGGCCTGCCATTCACCAAGGTAGCCTACTCCACGCCCGAAGACATCGAGCTTGCCCTTGATGCGGCACATGCGGCCAAAGACAGGTGGGCCGCCACCTCCACCACCGAGCGCGCAAAGGTGCTCAACAAGATCGCGGACCTGATCGAGGACAACCTCGAAATGCTGGCGGTGGCCGAAAGCTACGAGAACGGCAAGCCGGTGCGCGAGACGCTGGCCGCCGACATCCCGCTGGCCGCCGACCACTTCCGCTACTTTGCCGCTGCGGCCCGCGCCATGGAAGGCTCCATAGGCGAGATCGACTGCAACCTGATCGCCTATCATTTCCATGAGCCGCTGGGCGTAGTCGGCCAGATCATCCCCTTCAACTTCCCACTGCTGATGGCGGCGTGGAAGATCGCCCCGGCCCTGGCGGCGGGCAACTGTACGGTAGTAAAGCCTGCCACCCCCACCCCCTGGTCCATTTTGAAGTTGCTGGAGCTTATCCAGGATGTGGCGCCTGACGGCGTGTTGAACGTGGTAAACGGCCCCGGAGCCGAGATCGGCAAAGCCCTTGCCTCCAATAAGCGGATCGCTAAGATAGCCTTCACCGGCGAGACCACCACGGGCCGTCTTATTATGCAATATGCGGCCCAGAACATCATCCCCTCGACAACGGAGCTTGGCGGCAAGTCTCCCAACGTCTTCTTCGAAGACATTATGGCCAAGGACGATGCGTTCCTCGACAAGGCGATGGAAGGGTTGATCCTCTATGCCTTCAACAAGGGCGAGGTCTGCACCTGTCCGTCCCGCGCCCTCATCCAGGAGTCGATCTACGAGCCGTTCATGGAGAGATGTTTGAACCGCATCCGCAAGATCAAGCAGGGCAACCCGCTGGACACCTCTACCGAGATCGGCCCGCAGGTTTCGACCAACCAGATGGACAAGATCGGCTCGTATCTTGCGATCGGCCGCCAGGAAGGCGCTAGAGTCCTGATCGGCGGCGAGCCGGCCAAGATGGAAGGCGACTTGCTGGGTGGCTACTACTACAAGCCGACCGTGCTCTTCGGCAACAATAAGATGCGCGTCTTCCAGGAGGAAATCTTCG
>JBEKTY010000241.1:0-9638 GCA_049515555.1 Thermoguttaceae bacterium | reverse complement strand
CGACGGTGGGGCTCGCTCCGCTCGACCCACCCTACGACCTCGACCCACCCTCCGACTTTTCCGCAACAGCGACTCATTATCACCGCCGCTCGAACGCTATGCAAGTTTTCCCAACTGGAAACGGCCATTGATCGCCCGCAGCCACTCGACGTTGTCCCAGATCGGATGCTCCGCTCCGCAATACGTCGTGGGCATCATGCCCCAATAGCCGTGTTTTATGGCCAGATCGACCTGAAGCTGGAACATGCTCGTGCCCGGCGGGCGAAGCTCGAACTTCGATCCCAGCGGGGGATAGAAGTACCCGCCCTCGTCGCACACCGCGGGAAGTTTCCGGCGCCGCGCCTCGCGGGCATCGGCCTCGAAGATCCCGGCGGCCTGCTGCTTCATGCCCGCCTCGCGCCGCGTGTACTCTTCCAGAATCCACTCGTCGAAGCGCTCGTTGTCCAGGTTGAAGTACAGCCAGTCGATGCCCCGCCAAAACTCCCGCACGTTCTCGGCGGGCTTCATAAACTCGGCGTAGGGCACGATCTTGTCCTTGAGCAGCCGCTTCAACAGGTTCAGCTTTCGCGGGTTGGCCGGGTCGAAGTCCTTGTGCCAAATCGTCTGGCCATACAGCGCCGACCAGTACAGTCCGGCCACGTAGGTGTGCTGGTCGTAAACCTGGACATTGTCGGGCACGATGGCCGGGTTGTGGCTGCAATAGTCGCCGCTGACCAGAACGTCGGGGTGGGCCTCGCGCAGAAAGGCAATCGCCTCCTGGTGCAGTTGCTTGCCCTTCTCCCCCTGGGGGAACAGGCTGGCATCGGGCTCGTTGTGGACCTCGACGAAGGCGATGTTCCGATGCAGTCCTTTGTTCTTCAGGGCGCGCAACAGCCGGTCGTGCTGCCGGGCCATGTGCATCAGCCGCTTCTCCTCGGGAACCGCCATCACCTCGGCACGGATCTGCGGATCGGCCACCAGCCAGGAACTGTCCTGGTACTCCCAGCTCGTGAGAATCACGTACACGCCGTGCCGCCGGGCCAGCTCCATCAGCCGCGTCAGTCGCTTCAGCACGTCGTACCGCCCGCCGCCGCGGGCGTTCACCGAGGTGAGATTATCGCGGTAGCCCGCGATCCAGGGGCCGAACTCCATCTCGCCCCGCGGCTGGCCGTCCATCCGAAAGCACCAGTTCAGCCCGGCCTCGACCCGCACCGCGTTGAAGCCGCGCTCGGGCAACCCGGCCACGGCCTTCTCCAGGTCGTGGTACGGCTCGCCGGGCGTGCCCATGGCCACCCAGTTCCAGATGAACATGCCGATGGAGAGCTTCTTGGGCAAGTGGTCGGGCAGGGCGTAGCCGGGTTGAGGCCCCGCCGCCGGCCCTGAATTGGCGGCGCCCACGCCCGCAACGCCCATGCGGCCGGCCGCTCCGGCAAGGGTCGAAGCGAGGGCACACTGCCCGGTCGTCTTCAGAAACCGTCTGCGGTGCATAATCGCCTCCTGGCTGTCGATAAGCATGGGCCGACAAATAACTTCCGTACTCATCACGCCCCGCGTGATGCCCTGCCTCTCGCGGAGCGAGAGGAGTACGGGAAATGTGGGACTTGTTCTTCGGCCGGACCTACGCTAACTGTACGAGGTCGATTGTACTCCATTGGCCGGACGGGGCAAGCCACCCGGCCTGTGCGAGTTTTCGGGCCCGGCCGGGGGCGGAAAGTGAGAATCCGCACACGATGGGCGTCAGTATCGGTAGTCGAGCCCGAGCTGCAACCCCTGCGCCCAGAAGTCGGTGGCGGCAAACTTGAACTGGGGAGCCAACACACCGCTCGGCACTGGGGGTGGGAACAGCGACGGGTTCACGTGAAGGTCGATCTGGTCGCCGCGAGCCCCCATGTATAGAATGATCTGCACCGGCGGCGGGCGCCTTCTCCGCATGGGCACGAAAAACTTCGCACTTGGAGCATGATTATGCAAACGGCAAATCCGGTCCTGAGCAACAAGACCTTCGACACATTCTTGGACTTCGCCAACCGGGAAAACACGATGACGGTCGGCGGCACGGTGAACAAGACGGGGGTACTGTTGGCCTGCGTCTTGGCCAGTGCGGCCTGGACGTGGGGCCGTTTCTCCACGGCCAATCCGGCCGAGGCAATGCCGTACCTGGTCGGCGGGGGCATTGCCGGCTTCGTGCTGGCGCTGATAACGACCTTCAAGATGTCCTGGGCGCCCTTCACCGCGCCCCTGTATGCGCTGGCCGAAGGTTTGGTGCTGGGAGGATTGTCGGCCATGATAGAATCGCAATACCCCGGCATCGCCGTGCAGGCCGTGGCCATGACCTTCGGTACCCTGGCTTGCATGCTGCTGGCCTACCGGGCGGGCATGATCCGAGCGACGCAGCGCTTCAAACTGGGCGTGATCGCCGCCACGGGGGCCATCTTCTTGGTGTACATGGTCAGTTGGCTGCTGTCCCTGTTCGGGGTTCACGCTTTCGCGCTGCTCAACAGCAACGGCCTTATCGGCATCGGCGTCAGTGTGCTGATCGTGGGTATTGCGGCACTGAACCTGATCCTCGATTTCGACCTCATCGAAAGCGGCTCGCAACGGGGGGCGCCCAAGTACATGGAATGGTACGGCGCCTTCGCCCTGATGGTGACGCTGATCTGGCTCTACATCGAGATCCTCCGGCTGCTGTCGAAGCTCCGCAGCAGAAATTGAACCGCCGGCGACGAAGCAATGGGTCGTCCTTCGTTGCAAACCGCTTCCCGGCACGCTACAATCGGTCGCTTTGACGGTGGGCATGGCGCCTGCCGTTGCCCACAGATCACCCCAGGCGGGAGAATACCATGACACGAAAGAGCTTGTTCCTGGCCGGTTTCCTGGCCCTGTTGCCGGCAAGTGCGGCGTCTGTGTACGCCCAGGTGCCCGAACACCTGGCCCAACCCAAGACCTTCCGCGCCTACCGGCTGGCGAGCACCGACCCCAACTTCCGGAATGCCGACTTCCGCACGATCGCGCCGGGGGCCATGCTGGAACTGGGCCGGATCGAGGGCCACGGCCAGATCACCCATATATGGTTCACCATCAACGGCCAATCCCGGGACCATCTCCGCGAGCTGGTGCTGCGGATGTATTGGGACGGCGCGGAGAAGCCCGCGGTCGAGTGCCCTTTGGGCGACTTCTTCGGCCTGGGCTTCGGCCGCTACGTCGAGTACCGTAGCGCACCGATCGCCATCGGCGGTGTGAAAGCGCTTAACTGCTACTGGCCGATGCCGTTTGCCACGGGGGCCCGGCTCACCATGACCAACGAAGGCAGCCAGCCGGTGCCCAGTTGCTATTTCAACATCGACTACCGCCTCGACGACCGGCCGGCGGCCGGACTCCGCTACTTCCACACCCAGTATCGCCAAGCCTTTCCCGTGCCCAAGGGCCAAGACTATCTGATCCTCAAGACCGCCGGCAGCGGACATTTCGTGGGCACCTTCCTGAGCGTGATGGCCAACAGCGATGGCTGGTGGGGCGAAGGGAACGACAAGTTCTACGTCGATGGCGCAACCAAGCCCACCATCGAAGGCACGGGCAGCGAAGACTACTTCTGCGGGGCGTGGGACTTCCAGCACTCCTTCGCCAACCCCTACAACGGTGTGCCGCTGTACGACAACCCCGAAAAAGGGGGCGAGAAACGCGGCATCCTCAACACCTGCTACCGCTGGCACATCCTCGACCCGGTCCCCTTCACCAAGTCGCTTCGGCTGACGATCGAGCACGGCCGCGGCGGCCCGGACGACGATCGCCAGCCGCTGCGGAACCACTATTCAAGCGTGGCCTACTATTATCTCGATGATCCCGCGGGGGATGCCCCGGAATTGCCCCCCTACAAGGATCGCGTGCCCAGCCTGCTGCCGCTGCCCGGCGCTCTGTCCTCAAGGGCCGGCGGCCGGTAGGCTTGTCGCGTCAGGGCTGAATTGCGTATGGCTTCCGCGGAACTGCCCGACAAAATTGCTGCGTTCCCATTTCGACTCCAAATACTTTCTCCCACCGGACCCATCAACATCAATGATGTACCCTTTTCCTCCCCCCTTTTCCTCCCCACGCAGCTTCCCATAAAATCACCCTACAACCCTACAACCAATCCCAATTTTTAGCTGTGACAAAGCACTAGTCCGCCGGAACCAGGGAGGCACGGAAGCCCAGGTAGCTCAGACGGCGCCCAGGCGCGGCGATGCGGCGGTCCGCCGACCGGCAGGGCCCCGCCGGGTCGTGCCAGCAACCGCCGCGGCACACGCGGTCCGAGCCTGTTCCAGGCCCCCTTGGATCGTCCACCGGCGACTTCGCATAGTAACCATCGTCGTCCCAGTCCTGGCACCACTCCCATTCGTTCCCGTGCATGTCGTACAAGCCCCAGGCGTTGGGCCTCTTTTCGCCCACCGGGTGCGTCCCTACGCCTGGGCCCGAGTTGTCCTCGTACCATGCGTACTCGCCAAGGGAAACCTCGTCGTCGCCGGAGCAATACCGCGTTGTGCTTCCCGCTCGGCAGGCATATTCCCACTCCGCCTCCGTCGGTAGGCGATACGTCCTGCCCTCTTTCTCGCTCAACTTCCGGCAGAACTCCACAGCGTCGTCCCAGGAGACCTGCTCCACGGGGCGATTGGCGTCGCCCGTGAAATAGCTCGGATTGCCGCCCATCACCCGCTCGTACTCCGCTTGGGTCACGGGATACACGCCCAGATAAAACGGCCGGGTGATCCGCACGCGGTGCTGGGGCTTCTCGTCGGGGTAAGCGTCCTTGTCCGAATCGGGCGAGCCCATCATGAACTCACCCGCTGGGATGAGCGTCAGTTTCATGCCGACGGAATTGGTAATCAACTTCGGCAATTCTCGTGGATGTACATCGCCGGCGGAGCAGAGAGCCGACTGCCCCGCCTCCGTGGTCACCTGAAGTGCGGTCTTGCAGGTAGGGCAGGGGTCCTGTTCGGAAAATCCCATCGTCCTCCCTCATGCTGATCGGCACTTCTCCAGGGCGTGACTACACGCGTCGGTCAGTTGTTCTCATCACCGCGGCTCTTGCACGGCGGTCGTTTTCGCTCATGAAACTTCGTTTCGCCCGGGTCGGCACGCCGCCGACCCAACGGCCCTGATTATACCGCGCGCGGGCCATGGTTCCATAGCAGGGGCAAGAATAGTCAGAAGGCGAGGGGCACTCGGCGATCAGGGGAGGTTCGACCTCTTGGGCGGGAAGCGGGAGCAACCCTAGGAGACTGAGACAGCCAGGATCGACACGTCGTCCCTGAGGTACTCTTCGCCGCGCCAGGCAACGACCTTCTGGACCAGGGATTCGACGGATTCTTGCAAGCTCAGTGCCTGCCCATCGGCGATGGCAGCGGCCAGCCTCTCATTGCCGAATTGCTCATCCTTTGCATTTATCTCCTCGGTCAGACCGTCGGAATGAAGATACAAACGATCGCCAGGCTGCAGATCGATCACAGACTCGTCATATTCAGCCCCATCCAAAACGCCAATGGCGAAGCCCGTCGCGTCGAAACGCTTGGGAGGGTTTCCCTCGCGGACCAAGATCGGCGGAGGATGTCCGGCGACCGTGAAACGAAACCGCCGTGCACGAACGTCCAAGAGTCCGTAGATCATCGTGAAGTAGTGTTGCCCGTTCGATTCCATCGGGTAGAGTGTGTTCAGCCTGGAGGCCACCTCTGCCGGGTCCACGGCATCGGGGTTCGCACCGGGGCCGGCCACGAGCGAAGGCGCGCCCCCGGCAGGCGGGTGCAGGCTGCGAGTGACCGTTACCGAAAGCAGGGCGGCAGGCACGCCGTGCCCGCTGACATCCAGCAGGTAAAGGGCGATCAAGTCCTCGTTGATCTGGACGATATTGAGAGCGTCTCCGGCCAGCTCGTCGCACGGCTTATACGTCCAGGCGAAGTTCGCCCCATGGATTTCCGGAAAGCCTTTCGGCAGGAGCGTCCGTTGGATGCGGGCGGCGGCATCCAGGTCTCGCTTCATCCGTTGATTCGCCCACGAGAGGTCCTGGTTCTGCCGCTCGATCTTCGCGAAGGCTTCCCGCAACTGCTGCGTCATGCTGTTGAATGCCTTGGAGAAGTCTCCCATGAAATCGACCCGCTGGGTTAGGTCGCCTCCGGCGATCTGCTGGGTCTTCCAGGTCAGGTGCCGAAGATTCGCATGGAGGTTCTTGAATGATTGAAGGACATTCGTCCGGCCGGGGAGTACATCGAGATCAAGGTCGCCCCGTGACAGGGCCAACATCCCGCCAGCCAGCGTCTGGTACTCCGCGACGAATCGATTGGCATATTCCACGACCTGCCTGAACTCGTTTTCCGGATAATCCGTTGGCAAGTCCAGTGATCGAGGCACCTCGCCCTTTAGAAGGCGGTAGAACAGCGCCGTGATCCTGTCGATGTCCTCTTCGCGCACTTCGAGCATGCGACTGCCTCTAAGGCACAGGCTTCACGTCGAAGCGGCACACCCGGTCGCCTGAACACCAGCAATCCACCTCCTTGACCCGGAATTTCTTGCCGGTGTAAGCGGAAAGGAGGCCGCTGATGAACCCTTCGTCATAAGTGCAGATCTGCTCGCCGCAGATGGGCAGGCCGGAACAATCCAGATCCTCCGCGACCGTCAGGGTGAAGGTCAGCTTCTCCAAGTCCCCTTTCTCGATCCGCAGGATGCCGATACCCAGATCTCTCAGGAGTTCCTGGAGTTCGGCAACAAAGTTGCCGAAGGAATCTCGCTTCGTGATGAGATTCTCGTAGAAATGCCTTCCGGCTGTCTCGCCGGCGGCATAGAAGACTTTGTCCGCCGCCTCCACGCTATACATCCTGATAAGCACGTCCCGAAGCGTGAATTGCATCAGCCGGTAGACAGCGACGTCGGTCTTGAACCCAAGATTGGGCCGGCCTACATCGATCTGCCCAAGCATAGTCCAATCAAACGCGGATTCCTCTCGCTCTTCTTTGAACATTGGGAACAGTTCCTCTCTTCACGGTTTGTGGGTAATCGTTCACAATCCCAATCCGAGATTTCCCATTTACAGTCAGCCTGGAACCGACCCAGGCTCGTTCGGCGGTCATTCTAACACAGCGCCCCGCCCCTGTGTCTAGCGCCCGCTCGGATTTTCGGGGTCCACCCGTCATTCTCGATTGCCTCGAAACCGCATTCCATACCTCTGTGAGGGGGATGCACGCAGGTTTTGGCGATTGATGAGCGCCAGGTGCCACTGCTGGCGCGCCCAGCAGTGTCGAACCACCGTCGTGCGCACCACTGCTGGACAAGCCGGCAGTGGCACCCCCAAGATCATAAACTCCCGTTTGAGTGGGGCACTACACGAGTGTACGAGTACACCCAGTAGTGATACTCGCTCCAACTCCCGCTCTGGGGCGTGGCAGACGGGGCATTCTCGATCTTCAAGGTCACGGTGCTCTTGTTTTTCGTATAGCGGGCCGGGATCTCGAATTCCACGTCGCGCCACAACTGGTTGGTGTCATAGAACCCGTTGCCGGGCTTGTAATGGATCGGCGAGTAGAACCGGGAATCGGTCACTTCCGCGCCGTCCACGTAGACCTTGGCTTCCTGGATTTGCGTTTGCAGCATGCGTCGCCGCAGGCGGACTCCGTCGTTGTGCGGATTGATCTTCACGCGGAACTCACTGTATCCGTCGAATTTTCGCCCATTGTCGGTCGTCAGCACCGTCTCCTCGCCCTGGTAGGCGGCCTTCGATGCGCCGCGCCAGGTTTGCCCCCGTACCGTGTAGTCGTGTTCCTTCTCGGACTGGGGATCACCCACGTCGACTTCGTCGGTCTGTAGCAAGTTGGCGGCCGGGTTCAGGTAGTACATGCACAGGGTCTCGATGTATATCTTGTCGCGGTTCGGTTTCAGCCAACCGTGGACGCAGTCTTCGCCGTGCTCGAAACCGAAGCGGATGTTCTTTTGGAAGTTGATCGTGTCGCCCAGGTGATAGCGATAGTACCGCCAGTCCTGGGTGCCTCCCCACACCGGATGGCTCTCCGTCCGCATGCCGTAGCAAAACAGCGGGTAGTCCTCGCCGCCGGTGCCCCAGGACTGCGGCGTAAGGTTGTCGTCGATGTAGACCATCTCGTCGTTTTCTCCGAGAAAGCCCGGGCCTTTGACCACGCCCACCACGTGCCCGGTCCCTTCGGCCTCCAGGACCATGAAGTTCTCCGGCCCTTGCGCGGTGCCCGCGGCGAAATGGGCGCAAAAGTACGCACACTGCTCTTTGGGATAATCGACGGCGGACTTCGGCGCGTACCGGATCTCGTAGCCCAACTCCCGGCAGTCGATCTTGGATCGGTTCTCGATCTCGATCCGGGCGGAGGTCCAATAGGGCATGGGGAAGTAGAAGTACCACGGCCCGTCGAGGCGCATGCCCACCGGCACCGCCCGGCTGACGGCCGACTCGCCCAGGTCGGCGGCGCCGAAGAAATAGCTCAAAGGCCCGCAGACCTGGGGCGTGCGACTGCCGTCCCAATAGGCCCTGATCCACAGTCCTTTCAGCAGCCCCTTGTCCCGCGGCGCCGGATCCACCTTCAAGCTGGCGATCGTCTCCTGGCCGCGGCGGTCGTAAACCGTGACCGCCCGGCCGGCGGCGATCGCCACCTTTCCCGTCACTGTGCGGTCGCCGGACGCCGGCTTGGGATCGGTCCCCGGATGGCGCCAAGTGGCCTGGATCTCGGAAAGGTCTTCTTTACCCGTGAAGGTCGTGATCCCTTCGGCCGTGGGAAAAGTATAGGCGTAGGCATGATGAAAGGCCTCGCCGCGCGGACCGTCGGTGCTCACCACGCACCGCGTCCGGAAGGGCATGGGGACGAAATTCACGCTCGGCCCGTCGGCCTGCCCCAGCGGCCCGCAACCGCCGCACCACTTGCCGATCGTCGTGCTCAGCCGCGGCGTCTCCTCGTCGTCGAAGTAGAACTTCAGCCCGACGGGCGCCGACATTCCTCCCGTGCTCCACCAGTGATTCAAGGAGCCCGGGCCCTTGATGTCGATCAGTACCTTGAAGCCCTTGGCGTGCGGGTCGGGATAGTAGAAGTCGGGATCGTTGGCCGAGGGATGACTGAAGCTCGACCATTGGAACATCTTGGCCCGCCGCAAGTACGGCAAGTTCGCCAATCGCATCGCCGCCGTCCCCACGGGTTCCGGCGCCGTATTTGCCGCAACGAACTCCTTCCCCGGCTCGCCGGCGATTGTTGGCATGCCGGCTGCCAGACCCAAGACCAAGAAGATGCCGATCCGTATTCGTCGCGCGGAGCATGATTTGGGGATCTGCCTGCCATTG
Organism: Thermoguttaceae bacterium; assembly: GCA_049515555.1. Taxonomy (GTDB): domain Bacteria; phylum Planctomycetota; class Planctomycetia; order Pirellulales; family Thermoguttaceae; genus JBEKTY01. Next base: position 346 of record JBEKTY010000241.1, on the reverse strand, counting down.
GTCTGCATGTTCGTCGCTTCGCATGGATCGAGGCTGTCCATTGTTTGGCTCCTACAGGGGTTGTCGAATCCGCCGCACGGCCCGCCGAGTTTGCCATGACGGGCCAGGGAAGTCAAGCACCCGAAGCACTAAAACGCTAGGCCGGCAAAAAAATGCGATGTAAATGACCAAATCCCAGTGACTAATGACCAACGACAACCGATTGACCGATCGCAGAAAGCTTCTTACTGGACTTTTGCAAACTTAGGCTAGTCGTATCTTAGCGAACACATGGTCAAGGTCCGTTCCGTGCTCTTGGACTTGTTGGACAACCCAGGTAAGGGTGGCGCGGAGCGTCTCGTTCAGC
>JBEKTY010000240.1:0-9651 GCA_049515555.1 Thermoguttaceae bacterium | reverse complement strand
GTGACGAACAACCAAGGCTGGGTGAGCGTGGGAATTGACCACGACACGGCGAGATTTGCGGCAGCGAGCATCTTCCGATGGTGGCGGAAGATGGGGGCAACCCGGTTTCCTCGCGCCGGCCATCGCCTACGCCGCTTCCCCGGCGATCTACGCGATCCGGCAGTACCGCGACGGTCGGCGGCTTGGCTCGCGGTTGAACTGCCGCGACGTGTCGAGCGAGTATCGCCTGGCTCCATTGTGAGCGGGCTCGTCGCCGAGGCTTCAAGTCATAAGACTGGAATGTTGCTTCTTCAATCTCGGCGACGGTACAATCTCCATGATGCACGCGCTCTACAAAGTGCCGGTGCAGCGTGCCGCCATGGGCCCCGGAGCCGGTCGCAAAACGAAAGGGCATGAATATCGTCCGCCGCTGATGAATTACGTGACGCTCAATTGCGTCGGATTCAACCCGGACAAAGTCAAGGAAGGTTACTTCGACGGCGTCGACGTGGGCGTCGCCGACAAGCACGCCAAGTACGTCTACAAGACGGGCAACAACCTTGCAAAGAAGAAAATCGTCAGCGCCAGTGTCCTGCCCAACACCGGCGAAAAGAGCCTGTCAGCGCTTGTGGATGAATGGGTCACGCAGAACTTCTTCCAGTGCGGTGCGCGCTGGACAAAGGGCACGAACGCCTCAGACAACTGGGCCGTGGCTGAAGTTCGCGTCTGGGAGCAAATGAAGAAGACCCGGTGGGCGCACGACAACTTCGAGCACGACAAGATGAGAGATATCGAGCCAGTTTCTGACATGGGAAAAAGGTGATGCTTTTGAAAACCAGTCGCCGCAGGAGGGGCGGCAAAGCGCGAGTGCAGCAACTGCCATGTGTCTGCCGCCCATCACCCTGGCGGCTCGTGCCAGCCAAGCAGCGAAGGCGACTCCGGGTTGTGGGAGTAGAAGTTGGCTTTCGCTTGGTCGAAGCTCTTTGTCGCGTAGCAGTACTGACAACCGAACAGGCACGATTCGTACATGCCGATGTCCCGGCTGACCACGCACCCGCACGCCTTGCGCTGGGTCGGGTCCTTCGTTCCCAGAACCTCGATGCCGAATGCCTCGGCGAGTACTCCATCGTCCACACACTTGCCGGGAAGGATGCCGAACGGTTGGAGATCCACTTCCTCGGCGCAGCTGACGATCTCCATCCCGCTCTCCCTCGCCAGTCCGGCGAGCCTGCGCATCAGCGGCCCTAACTCCGCTACGTCACAGGGGCGTACTGCCGCCGGTGTCCCTGCCAGCGTCTTCATCCGCTTCTCGATCTTCCGATACATGTCCACGATGCTGACGACGACCCTGCGGGTATGGCCTCGGAGCGCCGCGGCCAACTGCTGGAAGTTCTCCTCGTGGAACGACGGAGGAGTCATGCCGGTGAAGACGACAGGGTCGTAGCGCCAGATAGTGCGACTCGGTCCCAGTCGTTCCGCAAGTTCGCGGAACACCTCGACGGCGGTTGCGGCAGGAGGAGCTGTGAGGTCGAGTTCCCGTGGGTATCCGAGGATCGTGAACTGGAAGTAGTACCGATATCCTTGGGAGTCCAGTTCGTCGAGATACGGCATCAGGGGACGGGGGTTGCGAGTCCAGAAGACGATCGCATCCACGTCCTCAGGCTTCAGCGAGATCCAGGTCACCTGGTTCCGATTGTACGGGTTTGCGACCGTGCAGTACCCTTCCCGAAGACGACGAACCATCCACTCAGCATAGAAAGCCGGGATGTCGGTTCTGCGGCTGGCGCTGATGATCATTGTCGGCACCCCTCACACCACCGACAACGACGGGTAGCATTTCCGGTAGTATTGGCCCTTGCAGCTCCGCAGCAGGCAGTCTAGCCAGTAGCCCGGCAAGTCGCCCCTCAGTACGAACGCTTCCTTGACCGACTCGTCGCCGTGTTCCTCCAGCACCCGCCTGACGAACCTCGGGCTGATGGAAGGCGACTCGACGAGCCCACGAATCGAATCCGCCTCGTCTCCTGTCAAACCCTCGCCCTTCTTCCTCAGCCCAGCGACGAGAGTCGTGAAATGCGACATGATCTCCTTGCCCTCGTCGGGGTTGAGGAACACGCCGAGACCATCCTTCTCCTCCAGCAGGTCTTGCGGGAGCTTGATCTCCGGGCGACCCTCCTTCAGCCCGTGCTTTCGGACGACCTCGTCCACCTCCTGCTGTGGCCTCTGCTCCCATTGCCACCGGATTTCCCTTTGCCAGTCCGCCGCCATCGACAAGCCGTCCGGATAGACGACCAGATCCTTGCCGCCGTGGAAAGCGAGCATCTGCTCATGCAGGGCGGACATCCGTTCCCGCACCATCGCTTCGTAGTCCTTCGAGTAGCGGCACACGATGGCGCTGCTCTGGCGTTTCATCTTCTTCTTCAGGTCGTCGGCATCGACCTTCGAGGCATCGCCCACGAGCCGCTGCGCGCCCGACCAGTACCACTCCCCGCGCCACGGGACGAGGCTTCCGAAGACGACCTGACCTCGCCTGAACGGATGCCGCCTCATGTCGATCCTGATCCGGTAGGGCTGGTCGTTGACGAGATTCACCGCCTGCAACGCCTCGCTGCTGACCGACACCAGCCTGTAGAAAGAGGCGTGCCGCTCGTACCAGTTCCGCAAGTCCCTGCGGTCGTCGTCCGGGATGTCGAGGGCTCCAGCGAGGATGTCGATGGCTCCCAGCCCTGACCAGCGGGTGCATTCCTGGCAGACGAAGTCGTCGGTGTGCGGGATGTCCGAGCCGCCGGGAGACTGCTCCTCCATGTAGCGGGCGAACATCGTACGAAACATGAAGGAGTGCGTGCCGAGCCAGACCAGCTTCCGCTTCACGTCCCAGCCGTGCGTGTTGGGACTCTGGAGGAACGCCTTTACGCCCGAATCCTTGGAGACTTCGGCGAAGGCATCGGATAGCAGGGCGCAGGCGGCATCGGCGATGCGATGGAGATCCTGGTGCGTCGGCGAGATGACCAGCCCGTCGATGAGCACCGGGTACAAGATCCGGAGGAAGTGGCGGAAGCGGTCGGGACGCAATCCGGTGCCGCCGCCGTTTTCCGCCGGGGTCAATGGCAGGGCAGCGCCGAAGAACTCGGTGTTGTAGCGTTCGTAGGCTGCCCATATCCCGGTGCCGTTGTGGAGATCTTCGGCAAAGTCGACCAGGATGCCGGCGAGGTCGCCGAGCGCCCGGGAGGGCAGACGGAGAGTGTCGTGGGCGAAGTCGCCCTGCGTCTCCGAGAGTTTCCGCCGAAGGTTCTTCACGATGCGAGGAAGATGCGAGTCGCCTTGGCCCTCGTAGCTCTGGGGGCGATGCGCCAAGTAGTCCATGAGTTTCCTTTCCGTGGAGGTTTCTGGGCATTATATTGGAGGTCTCGCCGAGTTGGCAATCTGGCAAAGCCAGTGGTAGGCTGGTAGAAGCAGGGCGATGCCGGGTAATTCCGAGTCCGAAGGGGCTAGGCAATGAAGACAATCGTTCTCATCTTCGCCGAACTATTGGCTGCATCCCTGCTTCAAGTGGGTAAGGCAAGCGACGTCCCTGGTCGCGTTTCCTACGAGAAGCTGAAGGACGGTCCGTGGAAGATCCAGCGATGGGATGAACGATATCCGCTCGTGTTCCTGACCTACGGGGGACAATGGCCTGCGCAAGACCGAATTGCCCACGAGTGCAAGAAACAGTCGCTTCTCACCCCGACTTGGGAGGACCCCAAGTTCGCTCATCCGATTGAATCGCGGGCAACGGAGTGGGGATGGAGCATGGAATGGCGGCCCTCCGGCTGTACAACCCGAAGGGAGTGTTACGAGAAAGTCAAGAAGCAGTATCTGGAGCGGATCAGGTACCGGCAGTATCCGGGAACGAACGATCCCCTGATCAAGCAGGGGGAAAAGTTCTACATGCTGTCCATGCAGGCGACCTATCTGCTGTGCGGGGCAGAATGGGGTTGCGACATGGTGGGGATTGAGACCGGAGAGAACCTTGGAGCGAACAACATTCTGACCACGTTTGTTCGCGGCGCGGCGCGCCAGTCTTGCAAGCCTTTTTATGTCCAGCCATCGCCATGGCACATGGGGAGTGTGCCTTTCTATCTCCCGGGCGATGACGATACCACACAGCACCAGCTCACCGAGGAACAGATCAAAGCGGCGCTGGGGCATGAGGCGGGCGCGATCCCCAACGGAGGACATTCGTCTTATTACCTCTTTCGCGAATGGTATCACGCCTGGCTGGCTGGAGCGGCTGTGGTTTGCCCTGAAGGATGTCAATCGAATTTCTTCGCAGGAAATGAAAAGCGTCACCAGGAGTCGCCGCCAGACGTAACCATTCCATTATCGCCCATTGGCCGCCGGGCGCAGAAGTTCCTCTCGCTCACCCGCAGACATCCGGATATTGGGGTGCCGTACACGCCGTTCGCATTGATGTTTGACGAATACTGCGGTTACACGGGCTTTCGGGAACAAGTCCCCTGTCCTTGGAATGGGCTGAAGCCATCGTGGTCTGACTGGGAGATCGTGCTGTTCTTTGAAGCCCTGTTCCCTGGGCACATGGAACTCGTATTCACGCCGGAGACCATGCTCCCGCCCCGTGACGAGCGATACAAGACGCACGTACATCCGGAACGTGTGTCGGTTCCAACGCCCTACAGTGAAGGGTACGATGCGTTGCTGAGCAGCGTGCCGCATGATGTTCTCAAGAGTTATCCCGTGGTCATTTGCCTCGGAGAGCACGAGTTCCTCCCGCAAACCGTTGGCAAGCTCGTTGACTATCTCCGGTACGGTGGCCGTCTGTGCCTGACCTATCAACAGGCCGCCCAATTGGGTATGAAGGGCGGGCAGGATCAGACAACGGCGTTTCAGAAGTTGAGGCAAGCCGGGAAAGTGGACTTGTATGGCTTGAAGCCCTCGGAGATTCCAACGGACGTTGATTCCTCGCGGTGGACTCGATGGGGAAGGCTAGTGGTTTATGAGCCCGAGAAGGAGACCGAGGACAGCCTCCAGGCCCGTCATGAAGCGACCAAGCTCTTGCCGCACGAAGAGCGTTTTGTCAAGGAAACGGGCCAGTTACTGGGTCACCTGTGTGCCGAGTATCTGCCGGTCAGGGTCTCCGGCAACATTCAATACACCCTGAATCGCACGAGGACAGGATGGCTTATCGGCCTGTTCAACAACGAAGGGGCGACCAAGACGCACATCACGCCCGTGGTAATCGACCCGTCCAAGACACAGAGGGTAACGGCAAGGGCCAAGGAAGGAAACATCAAGTCCGCAAGGGAATGGTGCGAAGAGAAGGAGGTGCCCGTGCGGAACGGGGAGGTCACGGTTGAGGTGCCGCCCGGCGAGGTGCGGATTGTGGAATTGATTGCGCATGAGTAGGTCCGACCATTCCGTTGCAGTTCCCCGCCGCGGACGGAAAACCAGTATCATCCATGGCTTCAAAGAGAGAAATGCCAATGCGGTACACGGTGATCATGCTGGCGGCGGCGGCAGCCGTCCTGGTGACCTTCGGTGAAACGCAGGGCGATGACGTTGTCGCCCAGGCGAGCAAGTTCAAGCCCAACCCGACGCTGGCAAGCCTGGCCGACAACACGGCGATGAGCCTGGGTGCCTTTTCTTGGGAGAAGCCTGCCGGCGAGCCGTCATGCGGGTCGGTATCGGAGTGAGGTGGCACGTTCCAGAGCTGGCTCAACACCTTGCCAAGGTGCGGACCTTTGTCCACAACGCCGGCACTCGATGCGAACTTGGAGGCGATAGGGTATAATCGCGTGCGGCTGGTGATGTCGGACTGGTTCTGGAATCCTCACTTGGGAGTACCGTCATGCGACTCAACGTTCTTGGAGTTCTCGTGGTTCTCGCCGTCGGTCTTGCCCGTGTTTCGCAGGCGCCCGCGACGGAACCGCCCGTCCAGGGCAAGATCCGTGTTTTGGTAACCGTCGGCGGCCACGGCTACGATGAGAAAGTGTTTGCCGCGAAGTTCGGCCAGATGCCCGACCTCCAATACACTCAGATCCGGATGCCGCAAGAGGCGAACGTTCTCAAGCCGGGCCTGGAAAAGAAGTACAACGTGATCGTGATGTTCGACTGGGCGAAGACTTCCGACGAGGAGAACCGGGCCTTCGGCGAGCTGCTCAAGCGAGGAATCGGGCTGGTGTCGATGCACGCCAACCTGCTCTCGCACGAGGGTTGGAGCGAGTGGCGCAGGGTTGTCGGCTGCCAATGGTGTTTCAAGGAACAAGAGATTGACGGCAAGACGTACGGTCCCACAAGGATTGCAGGATTTACCGTACCAATCAAGGTGACCGCCGCCGACAAGGAACACCCCATCACCCGCGGCCTAGCCGATTTTACCGTAGCCGACGAGGCGTTCAAGAACGGCTACGTGGACCCCGGCGTCCATGTGCTGCTGACGACCGACTGTCCGACCTGCCAGCGCCAGGTCGCGTTCACGCAGCAGTACGGCAAGTGCCGGGTATTCTATTGCATGCTCGGGCATGGTTCCGAGACCTGGAACAATCCGGCGTTCACCGACCTGCTGGATCGTGCCATCCGCTGGACGGCGGGCCGTGACACGCCGAAAGGTACGCCGTGAGGCAGGGAGGAGGCGACGCGATGCTTCGGACCAAGGCTTTACCGCTGTTCCTGATGGGGGTCTCGACGGGACTGCCCCATGGCATGGCTGCCGTGCCCGTCATCCCCGGCATCATCGACACGGCGATGCTGCGAAGCTGTTTCGGAGCCGATGCCGCGCGTTATCCCGACCCAGCGGCGTGGGCAGAGAAGGCGGTGCCGTTCCTCCTCGGTCTCGGTCCCAAGGACAACGGCAAGCCGATGGAAGTGCCGGAGTGAGGCAGATCCAGACAATCTGCCAAGCCGGTAGACCATCAGACAGGAGCCCGTCTCTGCCAGATTCCCAGACAACCGAATGGTCTCACCCGTTGTCCTGCAAGAAGACCCGGAAGCCGATGTTCGGGCAGTAGTGTGCTCCCCACGCCCCCTCGTGCCAACTACTTGCTTGCCGTGAGTAACGAAAGGGCACAGTCACAGCCTCAGCACAGTCCGCCCATGAACCGCCGCGCAGCACCTTCTCCTTTCCCTGGGCTGGCCCGGTCGGATCGAGGCGAGGACTGTCCGGGTAATAGTCGGCATCGTACCAGTCCCCGGTCCATTCCCACACACCGCCACACATGCCGTACAGCCCGTAACCGTTCGGCGTGAAGCGGCGCGGCGGCTGAATCGAGAACGAGTCGAAACGATTGAAGTCGCACCGGTCGGGATCAGGCGGCTCACTACCCCAGGAGTAGGTTGCACCGATGAGGCCGCCGCGAGCAGCCTTCTCCCACTCCGCCTCAGTTGGCAACCGACAATGGTAGTCCCGATGTTGCTCGGACAAGCGGTCGCAGAACTCCTGCGCCGACTGCCACGAGACCGCCACCATGGGTTTCTGGTCGTATTCCCACGGAGAGTCCGGTTGTTCGCGGAGCACGTCGCCGAAAATCTCACGGGCCTTCACCTTTACCTTCTCCTTTCCGCGGATCCACTCATGTTCGGGAGCGTGAGCGTGCCAGTCGCGAGCACGAAGGGTTTGGTCTTCGCAGTATTGGAGACGGATTATGTTCTCCTGGTGCAGGTGAAAGCCAGCCTTCCGGTCTTCCACAGGCGTCTTCGGACAACCCTCCGGCGGGTGCGTCCAGTCCATGACCTCACAGTACCGAACCCAACTAATCGGCGTCTCGCTGATCCAGAAGGGCGCTATCTGCACGATGTGGACCGGCTTCTCGTCGGACTCGCCCTGTTCGGAGCCCATGAGGAACGAACCGCCGGGGATGTACCGGAAAACGATGTCCGCGAGCTTCAGGGACATTCCATCAAGCAGTTCTCGACGGGCCGACGTGATCGCCGCATCCTGCGGGTTGAGGCTCCAGGCGCGGTCGTATGCCGTGGCGGCCAAGTGTCGCTCACCGGCAGCCTGATGTTGTTTTTCCAGATCGAGATACTGCTCGACGCTGCCTTCGTGTCCAGAAGAAGACAACAGCCATTCCGAATTGCTCGCCATTTCAGTCCTCCAAGATCGCCGACAGCTCTGCCATACACCAGGGATCGGGCGAATTCCACGTTGCCTGGGGAACGAGCGCCAAAGCGCGTGCCCGGCATCCTCCACCGCAAAGGTCGAAGTCCGAACACCGGACGCATCGCGAGTCCCCTGGCAAGTCACGAATGCGCCGAAAGACCTCGCTCGTGTGCCATATCCTCTGGAGTGAAGCCTCGCGGAGATTCCCTGCAACGGCTTCAGGCCCCAGGAAACTGCATGGGGAGACCGCCCCCGATGCCGAGACCGAGCATACGGAGTTGGCGGCCCCACAGCCGAAGTTGACGGACAGGACGGACTGGCTTCGACCACGACTCTGTGGACTCCAGGGATGCACGTCGCACAAGGTTGCTTCGCCAGACAGCCCCATTCGAGCGAGAGAGGCAATCGCCTCGCGGTACTCGGCGAGGGTGAGCCGGTACTCCGGTTGATATCGCGCTCTCCCCACAGGGTAGAGTGGTCGAAACACTGCTGCCTGTGCCCCAACCTCCCGAGCCAGCTTCGCACAGGATTCCAGTTCCCGGTAGTTGCGCCGCGTGACCGTGAAAGCCAGGCTGAACGCAACATGGCGACGAAGGATCTTGATGGCCTCCTGCACCTGGTCGAAGGTGCCAGCACCCCGGACAGCATCGTGGGTCGCTGGCGTGGCCCCTTCCAGACTCACGTTCAGCCAGGCAAGGTTGTGTTTTGCGAAAGCTGACGCCAGGTGTTCTGTCACCAGCAGTCCATTGGTCGTCAGGCACGGCGACAGCCCGTGGTTCTCGGCCAGCGAGATGATCTCGATGATGTCCTGACGCAGAAGGGGCTCCCCGCCGGTGAGCCCCAGGCGGAACGATCCGCAAGCAGCCATTTCGGCAAACAGGCCATCCAGTTCTTCCAGCGACAGCTCCGCTTGCTCGTCTGTAACGTTCGGCGCGTCTGCAAAACAGTGGCAACAGCGGAGGTTGCAGCGGGCGGTCACTTCCAGGTGTACCGTGAGCGGCCCAGCCAGGTGGTCCGCCGGGGGCTGTACATCGAGGATTCTGCCAGCGAAACGCTCGTCAATGGTGAAGAACCCCAGGGAGTAATACTGGTCGAAGAAACCCAACAGCCCCCTCCGGCTTGCAGGATCACCGCAGGTCTTCAGCGGTTCCGCAAGCGGAGACGACGAAAGCGAACGGAAGACGGAGGTAGCCTCGTGGTCGAACGGTAGGTATTGGCATGTGCGCCGATCGTACACGATGCTCCCAAAGTGCTGCGGCACCAGCACAAGAGGAGCACCACGGAGGCTCGACAAGTCTCTGGCCATGTCACTTGATGCCGTCCGGTGTCAGCGTGAACTTCTTCCGTACATGGACGGACTGTGCTCCTCCCTGGATACCAAGTGCAACGGCACCGAGCTTCCGAAGCCTCTCGTAACGGTGCTTCTGGGCATATTCCTTCTCCGATGGCTCGACGATCGAGGTCCGCACGAGGGCTTCCCATTGGGAATCATCGAAGTCGGCGCGGAGCCACAAGTCAGCCTCAAGTGGCGTGGTCATAACTTCCCATGTCCCGTCGTCCCGCGAGATGAGCAGTTGAGA
>JBEKTY010000239.1:0-9705 GCA_049515555.1 Thermoguttaceae bacterium | reverse complement strand
CCAGTTCGTATGCACGAGGGAGCGCAACAGATTTCAAAGAACCTAACAAGCCCAGTTTGCCAAAATTATTGGGTTTTATTCAGACCACCCTAGCCCTCTCCCGGAGGGAGAGGGGACCGGGCCGGGGCCTCGCCCCGCGCCCCGCGCCCCTCGCCCCTCAACTGGCGATTCTGGGGCCTATGACGACGATGGCCGCACCTGAATTGGTCGTTCACAAGCCTCCATTTTCGGTCACGAGGATTGACAAACGCACTCGATTGAAGTGTAATAGAAGGAGCACATTAGCCGGCGGATGCCGTGAGGCAGGGTACGGCGGCCGGCTTTACCGCAAGGGGAACAGAGATGGGGTGGTTTCATTCGGGACGCGCGCCGGCCGGCGGGGCCAGGCGCGATCATTGGTGGGGGCGGTTTTCCAAGCCTTCGCGGGGCCGCACGGGCCACAAGGCTTACCGCTCCTTGCGTTTCGACTCGCTGGAAGAGCGGGCCCTGCTGAGCATATCGCCGTTGGATCTGGATTCGGTCCTTGTCAATCAGACTTTTGGCGCCGAGCAGGTTACCAACACGGCGCATTCGGTGGCCACGGACAGCAACGGCGATTTCGCCGTCGCTTGGACCCGTTTTACCCCGGTGTTGGATAGCAACGGCAACCCGGCCATCCCCAGCCAGACCGTGGGCAACGTGTATGCGCGGTACTTTACCGACGAGGTGCAGCGGGTCTCTCTGCCCGGGCCGGGCTCCGTCAACACCGCCGGCCAACTGCTTGCCGACGGCATCGCCACGAATTTCGACGACGACACGCGGACGGTGGGCCATTTCTCGCTGGCGTTCATGGGCGACACGCAGGTGCAGATTTCGGTCACGGCGGGCACGTACCCCAGCGGCGACCCCAACAACCCGTCGGTCGTTGCCACGGGCAGCAATGTGAATCCGGCGGGGACCGTCTCGACCGACATGCAGAACGTCAAGGGCGTGTTCACGCTGTGGTTCGACGCCAACGGCAACGGCGTGGTCAATCCCGGCGAGACGTTCACGGTGGCCTACGACGAATCCACTCCGGCGGCGGTGGCCCAGCAAATCCAGGGCTGGCTGCGGTCATTCGTTCCGGTTGCCGGCGTCAGCAACGCCACTCAGGCCACGGTCTCGCCGGTCGACCCGCAGGATTACCTGGTCGACTTCGGGCCGCAGACGCAGGTGTTGGACATGTCCAACCGGCTGCAGTTCCTGGGGCCGAATAATCCGCAAGGGGCGCCGGCCAACTTCAGTTTGTCGGGGTTCGAGCCATCGGTGACCGTCACCACGCTGGATCGGCCGTTCGTGGTCTCGAACATTCCCGTCTCGCAAGACCCCGTCAACGGGCCGAACCTGACGGCTTTGGCGATCACCAATTTCTTCCAGCAGGCGGTCGACCAGGCGTGGGCGGTGCGGGGGGTGGCGCCGATCGAGATGCCGCCGCCGGCCTCGCCGGGGGTGCCGGGCCGGGTGGGCGACAGCGAGGCCCCCTACCAGTCGCCCATCGCCAATTCCAAGTACGCCTCCCACCCTGCGCCCGTGACGCAGGACCAGTTCGCGCCCAGCGTCAGGGTCACGCCGGTGACCCTGCCGGACGGCACGCAGAGCTCCACGCAGTTCGACATCGAGTTCACCGGCACGCTGGGCTGCCGCGTCGAGCCGGCGATGCAGGTCACGGCCGCCTTCGACGAGAACGCGGTGACGATCGACACCACCAAGTATACGCAAGTCCAGATCCTGAAGGAATCCAGCCCGGAGTTCCAGGTCAACCCGCCCGAGCAGAACAGCATTTACTCGCCGAACCAGGATTCGTTGTCCAACGACCAGCCGGCGGTGGCCATGGACGCGGCGGGAGATTTCGTCGTCGCCTGGCGGGGCGAAGTGTCGCAACAAATCTCGCCCAAGGACACCAGCGACATCTGTGCGCGGATGTACTCGCCGGTGGGCATTACCGACTCGTACAACGGCGCGTACGTGCCGGGCGAGGCGTTCGCCGCCTTGGGCGTCCGGGCCCTCCCCAATCCCACCGTGGCGCAAACTCAGCAGATCGTGTTCAACGCCACGGGGGCCCTGCCGGTCGAGGGCTCGTTCTACCTGCAGCTCGGCAGCTACCAGGTGGGACCCATTACCTTCGACAGCACCGACCTGCCGCAGACGGCCATCAACATCCAGACCGCCCTTTACAACTTGGGGCCCAACTTCGATAACGTGACCGTGGCCTATGTGCCGCCCAGCGTGCAACCGGGCAATCCCTCGAAGTTCACCTTCAAGGTCACTTTCAAAGGCGCCGCCACCGGTGTCGACGAGCCGCCCATCTCATTACCGAGCGGTCAAACCCTGCCCGTGACTTTCAGCCAGTCGTTTACCACTCCCGACATGTACACCCTGGACGTCAACTCGGACATCGCCAACCCGCAGTTCGAGCCTGTCGTCTCCATGGACGTGCAGGGGAATTTTGTCGTGGCCTGGGCCGGTCAGGGCCAGGACATCAGCTACTTCAACGGCGTCTTCATGCAGCGCTACAACCGGTATGGCCAGGTGGTGGGCGCTAACACGACCGTCGACCGCGAAACCACCGACGTCAACATAATGCCGGCCATCGCCATGGGGCCGCTGGACGATTACGTCGCCGTAAGTTGGACCCTTACCAGTGATCCGGGGATAGTGGCCGGCCAGGGCTTCGCGGCCACCGTCGAGGCCCGGGCCTACGATCCCAACAATAACCCCCTGTGGAACCAGTTCTTCGTGGGCGGCGGCGGCAACTCCTCGATCGCCATGGACGGGCAAGACAACTACACGGTCACTTGGGAAGCCTGGCCGGGCGGGACCATCGTCACCGGACTGCCCGATATCGTCGACGACACCGGCGTCCAGTCGGCCGGGGTATACGGCCGGGAGTTCGAGTTGATCGACCCGGCCACTCGCAAGCCGGTCAAGAGCCCGGACCCGGACAGCACCACGGCGTTGCAGCCCGGTCCGGGCCCCGCCATCGGGTCCAGGCTGATCCGCGACATCTTCCGGGTCAACAGCGGCACGTTCAACGGGGACCCGGACGGGATCCCATACCCCGACGACCAGGACCCGGACGACCCCACGTTTGTGCCCGCCACCTGGGCTTTCGACCAATTCAACAGTGCGGTGACACAAGATCAAGACGGCGACATTGCGGTCAGCTATGAGGGGGCGGGGCCCAATGTGTCCAGCAACGTCAGTATCCCCGCCACCTTCTTCCAGCCGTACTTTTCAACCGTCGCGGGTGGCCTCAACAACGACCTGCTGAAATACTTCAATCCCTATCCGCACAGCGGGCTGCAGGGCGACGCGCTGCCCGTGCAGGCCGTTAACAGTGGTGCGGTTTCGACGTTCGACACCGCCGACGCGCCCGCCGTCCTTTACCAGGGCGACGCCACCTCAGCGGGGGCCACCATCGCCGAGGACGTGGACACCGCCATCGACCAGGTGCTGTTCAACGCCGAGAAGCCGGCGGTCGGCTCGGGCCTCGCCGCCGCCTCGCCGGAGCAGCTCGGCCGCCTGCGGGGCATCCTCGAGGGCGTGGCCGGCATGCTCCGCGGCGACTCGGCCGGCACCATGGTAAGCCAACTCGACGCCTCCCCCCTCCCGGCCGTTCAGAGCTTCACCTATTCCGACAGCGTGGCGAACTCGACCCGCGACGGAACCGACCAACGCTTCTACATCGAGATCCCGGGCGACGTGGAGGGGGGCCCCGACCCCTTGGGCGACGTCAGCACCTTCAGCATCGAGCTGTATGTAGGCGAGAACACCCAGGGGCAGCCGCTGCAGAACTCCCTGAATCCCCTGCTGAGCTCGACCCAGGTCGCGCGGCCCAACGGCGACTTGAACGAGCCGTTCAACACGGTGATCACCCTCCAGATAAAAGGCAACCCGTACGGGCTGTTTGATCAGCAGCAGTTGGCGCTCGACATAGAGGCTGCCATCGACCAGGCCCTGGGGGGCGCCAACGGCGGCACCGGCAATTGGCCGCAGTCGCCCACTAATCCCTTCGGCGGCGACTGCACGGTACGCCTTGTCCCCGGCCCCAACGACATCGGTCCACAGCCCTCGGGGGAGACGGGCTTCTACCCTGCCAGCACGCCGGATGAGATCCTCCAACGCCAGAACACCGATTGGCAGATCCCCGGCATCAACATCGCCAACTACCACCAAGACCAGACTCACTTTGTGGGCGGCCTGGCCAACCACGGGAATACGTTGTACGAGGTCACCTTCCATGGCGAGATGGCCAACATCCCCGTCAACCTGAGAATCCTGAATTACAATGTGTTCTCCTGGTTTCCCTATGTCATCGTGGTGGGCCAAAACCAGGTCACTACTGACGAGTTGAAATACCCCGCCCACCCCCCGGTTGCCATCAGCGGCGATTACGCCGGATATCAAGGCACCGACCAATACAATTCCTCGATCGCCGAGACCTCCGAAGGCGACATGACGCTGGCATACACCCAGCAGCAGCTCTATAGCAACGGCGCGGTGCCGCAAGACGCTTACGGGAATGCCGTCTACCAGAACGTCTATTACCGGCGCTTGGGCGAATCGACCAATACCTCCGGACCGCAGGTCACGGATTGGTCGGACGGCACGGGCAAGAGCTTCCTCGATGTCCCGGGCAATATCGTGGCCGGGGAGACGGCCAGTTACTTCGTCCTGACCTTCGACCAGCCGCTGCTGTCGGGCGATCCCAACGTCAACCCGGACAGCGCCCTGGATCCGAACAATTACAAGATTTACGACTCCAATGGCAATCTCCTGTCCGGCGTCATCACTCACGTCGATTACGGCCTGAGCGAAGTTGCGCAACTGGCCGGCCAGCCGGCATACCAAGGCCACAATCTGAACCCCATCCCCTCGAACAAGTATGAGGTGGTTCTGACGCTCAACGGCAGCCAAAACTCAGCCCAGCAGGGAGTTCAACCGCTGTCCGACGGCACCTATACCCTGGTGGTGGACAATGCCGTTCCGGTTTCGGCCACCACCGCCGGTCAGAGCGGAATTCGCAATATCTTCGGCACGCCCTTGAACCTCAGCGGCTTCAATCCCACCGGCAAGAACTGGACGTATACGATCACCATCCACGCCTCGACCAACGTGGCCACGCCTCCCGGGCCTCCGGGGCGCAACGTCCGCGACGTTCCCATCAACACCGGCGTGGACACCGGCAATCAGATCGACCCGCGAGTGGCCAGCAGCCTGAACGGCAATTACGTCGTGGTGTGGACCAGCTACGTCAACGCCAACACTACACAGATCATGGGCGAGTTGTTCAACCCCAACGGCCAGGCCCAGGGGTCGCCGTTCGTAGTCAACCAACAGCCCGTCTCAGGCCTGATGGGCACGCCCGACGTGGCCATGGACAATGTCGGCGATTTTGTCATCGTCTGGTCCGGCCAGGGCCCTGACTATAACGTCCCGCTGAACACGTCGGACGTGTTCATGCGGGTCTACGCTCCCAACGGCGACGCCTTGGGCGGCCAAACCACGGTCAACGTGGCCGAGGGCGGCGCGCAGAACCAGGCCACCGTCGCCATGAACCATAGCAACGGGAATTTCGTGGTCGCTTGGACCGGCCACGGCCAATACAATGCGACCAATCCCGTCCTCGGCGTCTACTACCGCGAGTACACCGATCTCGGCGTGCCCCTACCCGGATTCATCCAGGAAAAGTTGTTGAGCAACGCCGCCAACAGCCGCTATTTGCCCGACGTGGCCATGGACGATAACGGCGATATCGCGGTGGTCTACGAGGGCGGCCTCACCAGCGGCAGCTCGGGCGGCATGTACGGCATGTACTTTAACAACAACACCGGCGCCTGGAGCGGCGAGTTCACGCTCGACACCATCCCCGTTATGAACCAGCAGTCCGGCACGGGGCTGGGCACCAATGCCCCCCCGGGGCTGTCGTTGACCGGCCCGCGGGTCTCGATGGACGATACGGGAGCGGGGATGGGTAGTTTCGTCGTTACCTGGTCCAATTACGTCACGTCCTCGCCCAACGGTTACAGCATCTACGCCCGCCGCTTCAGCGCGGGCGGCGCGCCGCGCGACGCCTCCGAATTCATCGTCAACCTCCCGGCATCGTACTACCAAACCAATTCCGGCTTCGCGCCGGGCTGGCAATTGATGCCTGACGTCAGCGTCGCCGACGACGGCGAGTTCACGATCGTCTGGACGAGTTTCGGGCAAGACAACGAGGAGCTCCAGAACCTCGGCGTCCTGCCCGACTACGGCATATATTGCCGAATGTATAACGACAACGGCACCACAAACGTTCCGGTATTCCGCGTCAACGCCACCACGATAGGCAGCCAGGTCGCGCCGACCGTGGACCGCAAGCAGATCTTCTTCGACAGAAAGAGCAACTCCAACATTTACAATTCGATCGTGATCTGGGTGGGCCCGAACGGGCCTTTCACCGGCCTGTTCGATCGCTTGATCGACCCGCCGCCGGTGGTGACCGCCGTGCCCAAACTCACCATCGGCGACATAACGGTCAACGAGGGCGGGGCGGGCAAGCCCAACGCCACGGCCGTCTTCACCGTCACCCTCTCGGCCAAGTCCAGCACCGCGGTCACCGTAGCCTACGCCACGGCCGATGGCACGGCCACCACGGCCAAGAAGAATTACACGCCCCGTTCCGGCACCCTCACCATCGCCGCCGGCCAGCTCACGAACACGATCTCGGTGTCCGTGGCCAACGACACCCTCCCCGGCGCTCCCAACAAGGCCTTCTCCCTCAAGCTGAGCAACCCGGCCCACGCCACGCTGGCCAAGGCCGCGGCCACCTGCATCGTCGTCGACGCGCTGCCGGCGCCGGGCATCACGATCAGCGATACGACCGTCCAAGAAGGCGGGGCGGGCAAGACCAATGCCACGGCTTTCTTCACCGTCACCCTCTCCACGGCCTCGCAGCAGGCAGTCCACGTCAGCTACGCAACGGCCAACGGCACGGCCATCGCCGGCAAGAACTATCTGGCCGCCTCCGGCATCCTGGCCTTCGCCGCGGGCTCGACCAAGCAGACCATCTCGGTCTCCGTCCTCAACGACACCCTCCCCGCGCCCAGCAGGACCTTCTACGTCAACCTGACCAGCCCGGCGGGCGGCACGCTCGCTCGGGCCAAAGCCACCGCTACGGTCTTCGACGTGCTGTCGCCGCCGAGCATTACGATCAGCGACGCCAGCGTCCAGGAGGGCGGGGCGGGCAAGCCCAACGCCACGGCCACCTTCAACGTCACCCTCTCCGCGGCGTACAAGCAGTCGGTCACCGTCCACTACTCCACATTCAACGGCACGGCCACGGCCGGCAAGAACTATAACGCCGCCTCCGGCGTCCTCACCTTCAGCCCCGGCGTGATCACAAAGCCGATCTCGGTGTCGGTGGACAACGATACGGCGCCCGGCGCCAACAAGACCTTCTACGTCATCCTGACGAACCCGATCAACGCCACGCTGGCCCGGTCCAAGGCCACCGGCACGATCATCGACGTGCTTACCGCGAAGACGAAGACGACAACTACAAGCACCACGACGACCTTGGCCACAATGGGTACCATGGCCGTCGTGAAAACGCCCGCCAGCACGGCGGCCGCGGATGCGGCATTGACCGCGGCGAGTTATTCCAACACGGCGGCCAAGACCGCGGTTGCCGGCCTGTTAGGTGGGCTCGGCGCCGCCAAGACCGCTGGCACAAGCACGTCGGCAGCAGTCGACGCCGTGCTGGCCACGCTCTGAAATATGCCCGGCCCACGGCGACATGTCGCGTCAGCGGTTCCCTCAGAGCCCGCATCTTAGCCAGTTCACCGGCTCCGTTACCCGCCCAGCCCGCAATTCCGGCAAGGTTTACCGTTCTTACTCAACTGGCATGATCGTTACATCCGATACTATCGTCACAAATGGTACTCGGGCGCTCCGTGCGGGGGCGGTCTGGGGGCCATACTCCAATCAGTGACCGGGAGTCAGAACGATGTCGTCTAATCGCATCTCTACGGGGCTGGCTGCGTTGGCGGCGGTGATGCTGACCGGTCTGTCGGCCTTCGCCCAGGAACACGAGTTGGCGGGCATGCAAGTGTTCGAGCCGTCCGATGTCCGGCCCTATGACGATTGGGCACAGCCGAGGGACGGATTCTTCTTCACTTTCGACGGCCTGTTCTGGTATATCTCGCCGCCCAGGAAGACGGACATCGGCGTCGAGGGTGGAAGCGCCACCGTCGTGGACAACGCGGGAAACGCCTACGAAGAAACGAACACGGTCGACACCGGGCAATTTCGGGCGAAATGGAAAGAGGGCGACCGGGTCGAGTTCGGATACATCGATGGCCATCACGGCCTCCAGGCCAGTTTCATCGACATGAACAGCCAGACGGAGTTCATCAACGCCGGGGCTACCCCGGTGGTCTTTCAGGAAAATCCGAACAAGGCCGGCTTCCCGGAAACCTTGGACATCGTTTTTCCCGGCCCGCCCCAAGTAATCGGCAGGGCGCCGGTGATCTTCGACACGTTGACGGTCGAGAACAAGACGATCCTCAGTGGGGCGGAAGCCCTGTACGTCTACCGCCCGAACCAGCTTCCCAACGGCGGCTCACTGAAGTTCTTCCTCGGTGCCCGGTACCTCCAGTTCGACGACAAGTTCTGGGTCAACGGCTACGGCGGCGTTATGGACGCCAGCAATGTGTATTCGGCGGTGATGAACCGCATCTCGGGACCGGAGATCGGACTGGCCTGGAGCAAGCCGTACGGGCGCTGCTCCCTCTCCGCAGAAGGTCGCTTCATGGCGGGCCTTAACTGCCAGGCCGCCAACCTGGAGGCCAATTTGGCCACGAACATCAACACCGACGTCGGCCTCCCGCCGCATCCCGCTCCCTGGCCCCAGGCTTTGCAGCCCATCTACTTCAATCATTCCCACGACTACTACGAGTTCTCGCCGCTGGTCGAGTTCCGCGTGGAAGGTCATGTCCAACTGACGCGCCTCGTCGCGCTCAAGGCCGGCTGGACCGCCATATGGATGACCGGCATCGGCCGCGCCGCCGACATGGTCCAGTACAACGTCGACAACATGGACATCAACCCGACCGCCAATCGGCAGGACGTCTTCATCCAGGGCTTCAACGTGGGCCTGGAACTGGACCACTAAGCCAGATGCGTCCCTCTCCCGCCGGGAGATGCGTAGGGATGCGGGCCATCCGCGGCCTATCACCTCAAGCCTGACGGCTCCCCAGCCTGCCGCGGCGGGTCAGTTGCTTGCGCGGGGCCGGCTTCTGCGTCCGCATCCGGCGAAGCTCATGCAGTTCGGCCGCCAGGCGGTGCCGCAGCGGACTCTCGGGCCGCAGTTCTTCCAGCAGCGCCTCGGCCCGCGCAAACGTGCTCTCGTTGCTCTCACTCTCGCGAAACAGAATTCTCCAACTGCGGGAGATTTCGTGTTCAGTCAGCAATCTGCACCTCGTTGCGGAACTTCTGGATCGCCCACGAAAAAGCCCCAACCTTGCGGCGTCCCGCCCTTCTCATGTTTGCCCGACTTGTTCCTTCCCGGGCTGGACCGGCGGCGACTGGTCGCCCGGCGATCCGCCCTCACCCCCAGCGGCGTCGCAGGCCCCCAACCGCTCCAACTCCTCCCCCAACACCCTTACAGTGTACCCGATTTGCTCCGCCGTGTGAAGCGAAGTAATG
>JBEKTY010000238.1:0-10611 GCA_049515555.1 Thermoguttaceae bacterium | reverse complement strand
ATCGCTGGCCCCTCCCTGGTCCCTCCAAACGGCCCGGCTCTCCTGCGCCCGGCCGAAACGTCAACATTAGACCCCAAAACCCCCATTTTTCCAACGCCATTTGAGAGTTTGCAAAAGTCCAGCTTTAAGGATTCCGCCTTCGTGTTCTCCCAGGTAGCTCTCCACGCGATAGCTTGGACGCCGGATACGTCGGGATCGGACCACCTGAAACCCAACCATTCCGCGATGTCTTTGAGTCCATTGGAGTATGTTGGAAAGTAGACGCTCGCATGGAGCATCGTCAAGACATTTGCTGACCGCGACAGTATCAGGTCTTGGGCTTTCTCAGTGGTGAATCTGCACAGGCGGCGGAGAATGCGGTAGTCGTACTGCCCATAATGAAAGAGCGTGTAGTCGGAATAGCCTTGCAGCGTGTCCTTCCGACGGCTTTCCAGCACTCTGAATTCGGTGATGGCAATCTAGGACTGGGCATGTCGGGAAAGCAGGCGCAGGGCGTCGAATGACCGGCAAATCGCCGGAAAACGAAGGGTTCTTGACACCCATCGCCCACCCGCTACATTGAGGGGAGCGACCAGTCTCGGGAGTTCCCGAAATAACGATCAGCTCTCAATGCGAAGAGGGGCGCGGTCGAGAAGGGTCGATGATTATCTTGGGTACGAGGGCCGTAGACATATCGCCAACCGCCAAGCACTCCGCGGTTGGCCGTTACGGCCAGACGTCGTCGTGCTGTGTTATCAATTCACCGTTTCCTCCGACCTCTCGCGAGGTATCGGGGAACACGGTCGAGGGCCCGTTGCCATGGTGTATGACAAGAACACCACCGACGGGTCCAGAGGCGCTGCTCCCGATTCCACTTCTTCCAGCCTGTTGGAGCGGGTTAAAACCCAGGACCCGGCAGCGTGGCAGCGGATGGTGGATCTATATGGGCCACTGATCTACCGTTGGTGTCGGCAGTCCGGTGTGCAGGCAACCGATGCCGCCGACGTGGCGCAAGAGGTGTTCCGCACCGTCACCAACAAAGTGGCCGCGTTCCGTCACGATCGGCCGGGCGACAGTTTCCGCGCCTGGCTCCAGGCCATCACTCGCAACAAGCTCAGCGAGCACTTCCGCCGACTTCGGGGTGGGCCGCAGGGCAAGGGCGGCACCACGGCGCAGCAGCACTTGCAGGAGATTGTAGCGTTGGCCAATTCGGCTTCGTCCAGCGCGGCGTCGCCTGACGCCCGACTGTTGTTTCACCGGACACTGGCCCTGGTACAGGGTGAATTTGAGAACCGCACTTGGCAGGCGTTCTGGTGCGTAGTGGTCGATCGCCGCATGCCCCGCGAGGTGGCTGAGGAGTTGGGCATGACCCTCTACGCCGTCTATAAGGCCAAATCGCGTGTGCTTGCCCGGCTGCGTCGCGAGCTGGACCAGGAGGCAATCTGAGGCCGGCAACGTGAAACGCACCATACACAATGCGAACGCAGCGGCAGTCGGCCAGTAGGGCCGGGGGGCTTTTCGCCCGGTGGGGACCGGCCCTAACTGCCAGCTCAACAAGTGTTTACGTCGCCGCCTGAAAATGGTGTCAAATGGCCATCATTTATCTTATAGGGAGAGGCGGTGAAAACGAACCGGAGGTGCTGCGATGTCTGCTCCAAAATGTCCTGCCCGCGAAGAACTGTTGGATTACGCGTTGGGGCGTCTGCCTGACGAGGCCATCGAGGCCGTTGCGCAGCATATCGAGCACTGCCCGGATTGTCAGTGCACCATGGCAACGGTCGTGGATGCCGCGGACACGCTGGTGGCTCAACTGGCCGGCCCGCCGGAGCCCGACGCGTTCGCCGACGAGCCGGAATGCCAGGAGTTGCTGGTCCGGGCGAAGGCGCTAGCAGGGGGTGGCGGCCTGCGGGAGGAGGTTCACGCAATGTTGGCGGCCCCAGCACAAGATGCGGGCGATTTGGCCGGCGACCTCGGCCAACTGGGCGAGTACCAACTCCTGGCGAAACTCGGCGAAGGCGGCATGGGGGCCGTCTACAAGGCCCGGCAGGTCCGGCTCGACAAGATCGTTGCGCTGAAGGTCCTGTCCAAACAGCGGACCGCGGACCCCAATGCCGTCGCCCGCTTCGAGCGCGAAATGAAGGCCGTCGGCCGCGTCAGCCATCCGAACATCATCCAGGCCCACGACGCCCGCGATATCGAGGGCACCACGGTCCTGGTGATGGAATACGCCGACGGGCTCGATCTGGCCGAGGTGCCGCGGCGCTCCGGTCCGCTGTCGGTGGCCGACGCCTCCGAGATCGTCCGCCAGGCAGCATTGGGGCTGCAAGCGATCCACGAAAATGGCCTGGTCCACCGCGACATCAAGCCCTCCAACCTGATGCTTACGCCGCAGGGGCAAGTAAAGATTCTCGACCTTGGGCTGGCCCTGCTGCAAACGGGGATGGCCGGCTCCGAGACGACCAGTTCCGGCCAGGTGATGGGCACGGCCGATTACATGGCCCCGGAGCAGGTCTTCGACAGCCACAAGGTAGATATCCGCGCTGACATCTACAGCCTTGGTTGCACGCTCTACAAGCTATTGACCGGGCAGGCGCCGTTCTCCGGGCCGGAATACGACAATTCGATGAAAAAGCTCTTGGCCCACGTGGAGAAGCGCGCCACCGCCGTGGGCCAATTCCGCGACGACTTGCCGCCGAAGCTCTGCGCCGTGCTGGATCGCATGATGGCCAAGACGCCGGACAAGCGGTTTGCCACGCCGGGCGAAGTGGCGGAGGCGCTGACCCCCTTCACGCCGGGCTGCGACTTGAAGCAACTGGCCGCCGACGCGGCCGACACGGTCATCGAGGCCGGCACTGCTCCGCTCTCGCTGACCGATACCGAACGCTCCAGCCGGGTGCCTAGCAACGGCGCCGCGCGGCGGCCGGCGGCGCTGGTCAAGGGTCTGCGGCGCAGACCAATGGCCGTGGCGCTGGCGTTGGCGGGGCTGGCCGCCGTAGTTCTCTTCGGCATGGTGCTGACGCTCACCGGCCGCTATGGCACGCTGATCGTCGAGACCGACGACAAGGACGTTCACGTGGCGGTCACGCGCGGCGGTGAGGAAGTGGCCGTTGCCGACTCCGACGCCGGCTGGACCATCCGGCTGAAGTCCGGCGAGTACGACCTCGATCTGAAGGGCGGCCGCGACCAGTTCCAGATCGAGCGGGACACGATCACCGTGCGCCGCGGCGACGCGGTGCGGGTGAAAGTGACGCGGAGACCCGTGGAACTTGCCGCGGAGCGAACCGCCGTTGCCAAGCCTGCCGCGGCTCCCGCCGCCACGCCTGCGCCGCCGGCCAACGAGGCAAAGATGGACGTCCGGTCTTTTGCCGGTCACACCGCGCCGGTCCGTTGCGCCGTTTTTTCGCCTGACGGCCGAACGATCCTGTCGGGAGGCGACGACAAGACAATTCGCCTTTGGAACGTGGAAACCGGCAAGGAGATCCGTTGCTTCGAGGGGCACGCCGCTCCGGTCACAAGCCTCGCCTTCTCGCCCGACGGGCGGCAAGTTGCGTCAGGGGACGAACATGGCTCGATTCGGCTCTGGGACCTGCAAAAGGAAAGCCAACCGTGCAAGTTGGAGAAGCACATCTCCCGTGTGTGCTCGCTGGCATTCTCGCCGGACGGCAAGCAGCTTCTGTCCGGCAGCGACGATACAACGGCAGTGCTCTGGGAGGTGCCGCCGGGAAAGCGGCTCCATGTGTTCTGCCTGGAGCAAAATGCCCGCATCCGGCAAGTCGCGTTTCTGCCCCACAGCCGGCAGATCACCATCGTGACCGGCGACAGCGTGCGGCTATGGGATCCGGAGACGGAGAAGGAAATCCACCGGTTAGGGGACGGATGGTTCTTGCGGCTGTCGCCTTCCGGTGCCCACGCCTTTTCCTGCGGTGTGTACTGCGACGTGCCCGTCCTCGGAGTCATGGACCTGGTGGCGAGGGCCGGCATGCGGTTGAATTGGCCTGACCCGCAATTGGTCGACGTGGCACCGTCGCCCAACGGACTCTTCCTCGCCTCGGTCACCGACAAAGGACCGATAAGAGTGCGACGTATAAGCGGGGGGCACGAGGTCTGTAGCCTCACCTGGGGCCGCACGGACAGCGTCTGTTTCTCGCCCGATAGTCATAGCCTCCTTGTCTGTGGGGGCGAAACGCCGGCGGACCGGCGCGCGGTTCGTATGGTGCGGTTGCCGCAATGGCTGGAGCCGCTCGCCGGGCTTGTCCCGCGTCCCAAGGCGCTTACCGGCTTCCGCCAATGGCAGATCCAGGCGAAGGTGCCCTATGACCGGCGTTACCAACAAGTTGCCTGGAGCCCAGATGGGCGCTACCTCGCCTGCTCGTCCAGAACGCGCGGCCTGACGCCGATCTACGACGCGACGTCCCTGCAGGTCGTAAGAATCCTGCCAACGAACGGGACGGAACGCATCGCCTGGAGTCCCGATAGCCAGAACATTGCCACGTGGCGGGACGGTGGGAGGCTGTGCCTCTGGTCGGCGGATGGAACACCGCTGCGAGAAACGTTCGTCCTGGCGGATCCACCCTGGCAGATGGCGGACTGGGCCCCCGACGGCACGTGCCTGGTGACCGGCGCTCGGCGGTGGAACCTGGATCTCACGCCCGGCCCACCCTTCCCGGGGGCTCCCGATTCGGCGAGCTACGCGGCAATTTCTCCCGACGCCAAGACGGTTGCGTTCGGGTGCAGGGACAACACAGTGCGACTGGTGTCTCAAGAGGGAAAGCCGGGACCCGTACTACGCCCCCCCGCGGGCCTCGGCGGCGCTGTGTCTTTCACCTGGAGCCCGGACGGGAAGCACATGGCCGCGGCATGGTCCGAACAAATGTATCCCAAAATCACATTCCATCGAGTTGACGGTACCATCGTCGGCCCGCGCGAACTTGTCGGCGGAGACCACTGCTGTTGGAGCCCCGATGGCAAACTGCTATCATCCCATCACTGGTATGTCCAGACATTCGCGTGGCAAGAATCGTCAGATGCTACAGCGTCCTGGAAGCAGTTGTGGAGGATAGGCACCGTCGCGGGTTTCCATTCCTTCGGGTGGAGCCCCGATGGGAAGTGGCTGGCCAACTTTACTTCCGGCCTTCAACTCTACGCGCGCGATGGTAGGCCGGGGCCGTCAGTCCCAGGGTTGAGCGGGAGGCACGTGGGGCCAATCGCCTGGGAGCCAGACGGAACCCTGGTCGTTGAAACCGTGGGGAACGCGGATGAATACTTTTCCGGGTCGTGCGATCACCTGGGGTCCTGGCATTCGGGGCCCAAACCTGGCGCGGTCTTGCAGCGCTCGCCGGCCAACCGCAAATTCAACTTGCCGGTGCCTTACACGGTCAAGCACCCTGACGGCACTCAGCGCCCTGGCGGAGTCTGGAGCCCTGACCGAAAGCTTTGTTGCAAGGACGAAAAGGTCCTTGACGAGCAGGGCAAACTGGTCTTTGAGATCAAGCACCCCAACAAGCGGATCGAG
Organism: Thermoguttaceae bacterium; assembly: GCA_049515555.1. Lineage (GTDB taxonomy): Bacteria > Planctomycetota > Planctomycetia > Pirellulales > Thermoguttaceae > JBEKTY01. Next base: position 5,120 of record JBEKTY010000238.1, on the reverse strand, counting down.
GCATGGAGCCCGGACAGCGAGTTTCTGGCAACCGGCGGGGGTGAGCCCGACAACACCGTGCGACTGTGGTCCGCGAATGGGAGCGCTGGCCCTGTGCTCTCTGGGCATACGAACGGTATAGGCGCGGTGGCATGGAAACTCGATGCCTCACAGTTGGCGACGGCAGGCGGCGACAAGACCGTTCGCATATGGGGCCGTGATGGGGTGCTCGCACGGACCATCCCCGTTGACAATTGGAGGGGAGTGAGTGCCCTAGAATGGAGCCCTGACGGCGTTTGGCTGGCCGTGCATCTGAGCGGGACGATCCAACTCTGGAAAGCCGATGGGACGCCCGGGCCAAAGTTCCCGCCCCGCGGCAACTACGGGAGACCCCGTTGGAGTCCCGACGGCTCACGCCTAGCAGCGGAGCGTGACGGGGCGTTGCTGGACATTCTCAATGTTGACGGTAGTGCTGGCCCGAGTCTCGACGTTGGGCCCGCGGTTCATAGGTGGCACCGATGGCTCCCCCCCGACTTCGCTTGGAGTCCGGACGGCAAGAGGATTTTCGCCGTCTTCCAACAGGGGGTCACGCTTTGGGACGCCGACTCGGGCGAGCCGATCTGGGTGGCAGTTCTCCTGAGCAACGGCGACCTGGCGACGTTGGGCCCGGACGGCCGGCTCCTGGCAGGTGACATCGACGCCGTGGACGAGTCGCTGTTCTACGTCGTCGAGCGGACCGACGGCCGCCGCGAGGTCCTCACGCCATCCCAGTTCCAGAAGCTGCTCCCCAAGAACGGCGCGGAGAAGGCAGGCCCGAGCAGCCACGAGGAGAAGCCCACGGCGAGATAGGAATGACCGTCATCGAAGCCCTGGCCGACCCACAGCTTCTTCCCGGCCACGGTTTTCCCATAGGTTTTGTCGGACGTGCCGTAAATGGACCCATTTCTTGGAACGAAGGCAATCCACCTTGCCTGCGTCGGTCACCCCCACCTCCGCAGGCAAGCGGCACAGCCGGCGTCAAAAATCCAGGAAACCGTCGCTTTTTCTTGACCCGCAGGCGATTTGACACTCCCATCTGACTGCTGGGGATGCTGTATAGCAGGCTGGAACCGTGATGAGCCCCTGCCTACCCGGCGAAGCCCGCGTCAGTCCGACGTTGGCCCCACCTGGCGGCGACGTTTGCACCACATCGGATACACGGCGGTAGGTTGGCCTTGGAGCCGTATCCCGGCCGCTAGGCCAGCGTGGGGCCAACGGCAAGACTGGCCCTCCGCTAGGCCGTCGTTTCCCTTGGTCGTCGCGGCTGGGCTCGCCGCCTGCCATGAAGCGGTCGAGCACGAGATCATGCTGCCTGACGGTCGGCACAGTCACCTGGTAAACTGGGCTTACGACAGCCACAAGAACGCAGGGGCCGTTTCCAATGCGCAAGCAATCTCCAAGACTTCCCAAGCAACGCCCGGTCCAACCGAAGTACCAACCGTTGCCCGACCTGCCGCCGGAGGAGTTCGAGACGCTGAAGGCCGACATCGCCGCAAAAGGCGTGCTGTATCCCGTGCTCCAGGACGAGTTGGGGAGCACCATTGACGGCCATCAGCGGGAGCGGGCAGCGAAGGAACTCGGCATCAAGTACCCAATCGCCGTGCTGCCTGGATTGACCGACGAGGACAAGTGGCACCTCGCCCTCGCTCTCAACATCAAGCGGCGGCATCTGACCAGATCGCAGATGCGAACGATCATCGAGGAGGAGATCAAGCGAACCCCCGCCCTCACCAACAACTGGCTTGCCGAGATTCTCGGCGTAGACCACAAGACGGTGCTGGCCGCCAGGAAGAAACTGGAGGCAACTCGGGAAATTCCCAAGTTGACCAAGCTGCGCGGCAAGGACGGCAAGAATCGGATCACGGAGTACCGCCAGGTGGTCGCCAACACCGCCAGCGAGCTGCGGGTGGCCCAAGCGGCGGCCCAAGGGACGTTTGACGACCAGCTATCCCTTTGGCCGGCTCCCTGAGTGGCCGCCCCTTCCGGCTCTCGACGGCCGGGACTGCCGGCGTTGCCAAGCAACCGATGGAGCGCCGAGCGGATGAACCGGCTTTATGAGCAAGGTGCGGATGCTGTCCGCATCGGAGATTACGTTCGTCGCTGGCGGCAGTGGGTGCGGAGCGGGCTGGACGGCTACGAGTTAGCCGTCGTCAAGGCTTCGCCTTACGCCGCCGCAGATAAACTACCCCAAGTCCCAGCAGTGCCGAGCACAAGAGCGTGAGGGTAGATGGTTCAGGGGTGGACTGGGCAGTGGCGATGACCCAGTTGGTTCCCTCAATGGTGCCCCACCCGGAGTAATATTGGAAAAGAGGGGCTTCGTTAGGATCGTCTAACTCGCCGTCGAAGGAGGTGATGAAGGGGTCGGCCACGAACAACTCGCGGTATGAAATCTGGGGTTCGTAATTTGCGTATGGCCCGGTCGGGATTATAGTGTCGACAGTGAGATCATTTTCATGACCGATATTAGGGGCGAGGAGGATAAGTTGCTCCGGGGTGGCTGTGATGCCGGATATCGAGGTGTTGCCGAGGACGGGTAAAGCAAACGTGCCGTAATCGGGGTTCGTGAGATAGATGGTTCCGCCGACCAGGTCAGCCGTGGATAGCGTGCCATTGTTGCTGTTGGTGATGATTGTCCCAGAAATGGTGTCGGTATCGCCGGTGATTTGGTCTGTCTCATAGGCAGGGTAGTCAACCATGGTGTATGTGTAAGTGGCCGCATTCGCGAAGCTTACCGATGCCACCAACGCCACCGCCAACACACCTCGCACCATCGTCTTGCCTATCATTTGCTGTCTCCCCAAGAACGTATTCCTCAATCTTTCGTGTCAATGTTCGAGACCATGTACACCAACCGCACCCTCGACTGCGCAGCACAACATGCGGCGGATCACGAACACCTGGAAAAGCCCCCAGCCCAAGAACGGCTCGCTTGAAGGCGATGCCTAGTGCTGCGTACGACGGCGGATTAGCGAACCGCGCTGCCTCGCTGGGGCTAGTTACACGCTGTACGGGCTAACGGGGGCCGTTTTCCTGGGGAGAACGACCCGCTCTAGGCCGCACAGGCTCTGACGGATGATAACCCCCTCATTATCCCTATGCAGGAATTCCCGTCAAGCAATTTGCAAACACTTGCGGCAGTATTTTCGGAGGGCATCCCCATCCATCCGGTGGGGCGTTGGCGTGCCCTTCGACGCAGAGCGGCGGTCCAGCGGTATCCAGCGGTGGCCGGGGCTGCCTTTTGCAGCCCACGTCGCCGCACCGTGCGGGCCGTGGCGGGCGGACGGCGGGCAGGTTGGCCCTGGCTCCGACTAACCCGCATCTTTGCCCGGCGAGTCATCTTCTTCCCCTTTCCGCCCCTCAGCCTCCAAGTGCTCGAAGCTCGGAAAGTCTGTGATCGGGGCGATGGTCAGGCCGTGAAACTGATCCTTGATCTGGCCGACGATCCCGGCGATGAAACTATTCCACCGCCCGACTGATTCGACCAAGGCTTTGACATCTCGTTTTTCCCAGAAGCCGCCCTCGTCCTTCACCGATTCAAGGATGCCCAACGACTTGGCCTCGTCCAACAGTCGGATCACGGCGAGGTGGCAGCGGACGAAATTCGCAGTCCCGCCGACGCTGGGGTTGCTGCTAAATTGCGTTTTGCAGAACGAATGCCAACGCCAGCCGCTGACGCCTGTGGGCAGCGTACCGTCTGTGGTCTCACTCACCTCGGGATAAGTCGCCAGACCGAGGTTCGCCACCTCGCATTCATCACCGGGCCAGGCTGAAAAGGCGAAAAAATGGGTCGGTGGAACCGGGCGATATCCAGCCTCGCCCAAGTCGACCATGCAGTGGGCCTGCGTGATCAGCCAGCGGGTCATGCCATCCTGGCCAGCAGCCGAGTCGGTTGCGTTGTGGGGCCGAGGAGGGGCGGAGCGGTAGTCGCGGCGGAGGCGGCCGAGGCACGGAACCCGCTGGAAGCAGGGGTGAAGAGGGGGGAAAGCAGCGGTGACGCTCCAACGGTTACGCGTGAAGCCGGCTCGGCGCGCACTGCCAGCGCCTTACCCGCCCAGCCACGCATCTTGCCCAGCGTGCCTCCGCGCCGGGGGCTGCCCGCCAAGAGGGTCGCCAAGCCGATGTGAACGATAAGCACCGCGCCCACGAAGGCGTGGAACCGCCGTGAGCCGCGGATGTTGCCGTCGTCGGCGCCCCAATAGACCTTCAGCCGGGCGTTGACCCGCTCCACGGCCGTCCGCCCCTTATACATGCGTTCGAACTTCTTGGTCGCCCGGGGGATGGGTGGGAACCGCCGCAGGTCGATCTCCTGCTTGATCCGCACCGTCTTCCCGTAGGATGTGTTGGGGTTGCAGAGCGGGTCGTGCGGGCAGGTCCAGCCTTCATGCCGGGCAGGGCAGCGGTACTTGAGCGTTTTCCGCTGCGGCTCGTGACCGATGTAGGCCATCGGATGTCGTACCATCGGTTGGCTGGTGCGGTCATAACAATGCACCGTTCCCGCCTCGTCATAGACGATGTTGGAGTGGCCGTCGTGCCCGGGCAGCATCCGCTCCTTGTCTTCCTTTTCCCGCTTTGGACAGGACGCGATGTACGTGGTTGTCGTCGGCCGCCTTGTCGTAGGCCAGCGTCTTGATCCGCCCGGCGGGAAGGTTGGCCTGGGCCTGTTCCAGCAGGATCGGTAAGGTTTCCCCGTCGCCCTCCTTGGTGGAGGTGATCCAGTAGGCCAGGATGACCTCGTGTTTCACGTCTACCAGCAGGTGCAGCTTGTAGCCGAACCACTCGACGACCTTTACGACTTTTCCCGTGTCGTCGGTGTACTCCTTGCGGCCGCCGCTGGGTTGCGGCAGTCCCTCGGCCGCTTCGGCCTGCACCTCCGCGGCGTTCGCCTTGGCGCGGCCGTTGAGGCTCGTGGAATCCCCGGCCGTGTTTTGGCCCAGGTCCAGCACCACCCGGCCCAGGTTCCGTACCATAAAGTCGAATATCTTCCGCATTTCGCCGCGGTGCGGCTCCTGGCCCAAGACAATCAAGAACCGGGAGATATTCCACTTCTTGGGGACCTGCCCTTCCGACTCGATCCCGATGAGCCGACGCAGTTCAGCGTTGCG
>JBEKTY010000237.1:0-12842 GCA_049515555.1 Thermoguttaceae bacterium | reverse complement strand
GTAATGCTCGGCGTGGGCTCGATCGTCCGCGACTTCCGGCTGCCCGCCAAGCACCGTCGCGATCTGGTGAATCGCGAGTTGGCCGCTTGGTTCTGGGGCACGCTCGGCCAGCAGCGTGAGTTGGTGTGCCTGGCCACCGAGCTGAAGCGAACGTTTCCTTGTCCCACCGGCACGTGGAACGACCCGGCCTGGACGACCTACCTTTGCAACCAGCGGATCTACTCGCCGCGGCATGCCCGGCAAGAGCCGCCGCGGCTGGACCGCGTGTGCGCGGGGCGGCCACTGGCCTGCGTCCAGTTCTTCAGCCACCTGCTGCCCTACGACCAGGCGGCGCTGGCCGCGTGGCTGAAAGCCATGCAGTTGCACTACGAGCTGGTGGCCTCGTACCGATATACTCTGCTGTCGGCCGACGACCCGCGGGCCAAGGAGCCGCCCGACGCCCTGGAGGTCTACGAGTTCGTGCCCCGTTGAGCCCAGATCTCATAGCTCGTTCACGGCGGAAGGATCACGTCTGAAAGCAGGTACTTCCGCAGCGACTTCACGACCTGTTGGAACTGCTCGCGATCGACCGGCTTGACCAGGCAGCCCTCGGTGAACAGGTTGTCCTGGTTGAGCATCTCCCAATTGCTTCGCAGGCCGGTGAGCACGACCACGGTGAGCCGGCGGAGCTGGGGGTCCCGGCGGATCTCGGCCAGCACGGCGCGGCCGTCCATTTTAGGCAACTGGACGTCGAGCAAGATCAGGTCGGGCCGCGGGGTGCGGGCGAAATGGGCCTCGCGGCGCAAGAAGGCCAACGCCTCCGCGCCGTCGCGGACCAGGCTCACTCGGCAGGGCACCGGCCCTTCCCGCAGCGTCTCGATGGTCAGGCCGGCGTCCTCCAGATCGTCTTCGACGAGCAGGATCTCCATGGGCCGCCCGACCAGTTTCTCGCGCGTCATTGCGTTTGCCTGCTAGCTTCCATTTATTGCTGCCGTGGATGATTGCGGGATACCTCGGTGGATTCCCACCCGGGAAACCGGGCTCCCTTCGGTCGCCCTCGTTTCATCATCAGTGCAGGACCCATTATAGTTCTCCTTCCTTGAGCTCCGGCTGCTGCGGGCCCGTCGGTTTTTCGGCCGGCTCGGTCTTGCGGGGGGCGTCGGCCCGGTGCACCGCCTGCCGGCCGCCCTGGACCCGCTTTTCAGCCAGATAGACCCGGCCACCCTGGTCCACCCAGCCAGGGGCGGAGTCGCCGGTCAACTCGCTGCGGTAGACGTGGACCCAGCAGTAGGGCAGCGTGCGGAGCTGTGCCGTGCCGTTGCCGGCCAGCGTGCAACCGTCGAGTTCCACCTGCGAAGCCCCACCCACCGACAGCCCGCTGCGGCCGTTATCGCGGCACGTGACCTGCTCCAGCACGACCGATCGGGCGCCGTTTTCGGCGGCGATGCCGTCGAGCTGGAACCCCTGCAAGACCAGGTCTTTTATGACGACACGGTCGACTTGATACAGGGTGATGCCCGTCGGCAGGCAGGCGTAGGCGAGCTTGTAGTCGGCCGGGAGCTTGCCGGCGTCGACGGCGAAATAAATGAAGCCGTGCTCGCTGCACCACTCGTGCGGCTGGAGCTTGGGCGGCACGTCGCTTCCGAACTTGGCGGGCACGCAGACCGCCGCGTGCCCATCGAGAAACACCCGGCAGCAGCCCATCTGCGGCGGGCGGAAGCGAAACACGTTGTCGCGCTCGTGCTTCCATTGCTCGGGTGGAATGGGGGCCGAGCCGTCCAGCACCGCCCCGTTGCCGTCGATCACCAGCGGCCCACCGGCATTCCCGCTGCCGCGGCTGCCCACCAGGCTGACACCCTCCCGGTAGGGCCGGCCCGTGTCGGCCAGGATGATATGATCTCCCGGGCCGGCCAGCCGCACGGCCTTGGCCAGGGTCCGCACCGGCCCGCTCGTATCGGCCAGGTTCTTCGGCTGCGAGCCGGAGAACCGGTCGTTGCCGGCCGTGTTGCTGACGTAAATGTCCCTGGCGGCCGCCGGCCCGGCCAGGAACAACAGAACGACCACGAACCAGCCCAGCTTGCCCATCTGAATCCTCACCTTGCAACGTGCTTATGCCATTGTAACATGAAGGGGTCCGGCGCGTGGATGGGGGATTGCTGCTGGGTGCCACTGCTGGCTTGCCCAGCAGTGTGAGAAGCACTGCTGGGCAAGCCAGCAGTGGCACCCGGCGAATCAACTACTGTCGTGTTCGCCAATGTATTCATCTCGCTCCGCGAGATGAAAGCCTATCTCGCGGAGCGAGATGAGTACACTTATTGATTCTGCGGGTGCTATGAAGGAGTGCCGCCATGCAAGTCAGGATCGGCAGCGGGGCGATCGAGCTCGGGCAGGGCGACATTACGCTGCAAACGGTGGACGCGATCGTCAACGCGGCCAATAGCTCGCTGGCGGGCGGGGGCGGCGTGGACGGGGCCATCCACCGCCGCGGCGGTCCGACCATCATGGCCGAGACCGACGCCAAGTACCCCCACGGTTGCCCCACCGGGTCGGCCGTGATCTCCGGCGGCGGCAACCTGCCGGCCAAGTACGTGATCCATGCCGTGGGCCCGGTTTGGAGCGGCGGCGGCCGCGGCGAGCCGGAGCAGTTGGCCGGGGCCTATCGCCGCGCGCTGGAACTGGCCGCCGAGCATGGCTGCCGTAGCATCGCCTTGCCGGCCCTGAGCAGCGGCGCCTACCGCTACCCCATGCAGCAGGCGGCCCGCGTGGCCCTCGGCACGGCGATCGATTTCCTGCACAGCCAGGGCCGGCCGGAGCTGGTGCGGTTCGTACTGTTCGACGCCCGGGCCTACGCCGTCTTCGCCGCGGCACTTAAGGAACTAACGGCTCATAAGGAAACGAGTTGACCAATTGGGTGGCACGCCCTGAGCGCCGCGAAGGGCGTGGCGGGGATCGCAAATCACGCCCTTCGCTGCGCTCAGGGACGTGCCACACTTGGTGCAATTTGAACAGGTTATTGTCTTGCAAACCCTAACCGGGCCGGCCGGATAGGCAAAGGGGGACAGTCCCATTTTCGTCGGACGAAAATTGGGGCAGTCCCCCGCCTTTCGCCGTCCTACCGCAATCCGAGGCTATGCAGGTAGGCGGCTTTTTGCGGCTGGAGGCCGAGCCGGGCGGTGATCTGCCGCCAGCGGTCGGCGGTGGCGGCCAGGGCCTCGGCCGGTGACTTTGTGCCATGTGTCGCCGCCTGGACCGCCTCGTCCAGGGCCGCCAGATACTCCTCCCGGCCGGGCAGTCGAACGGCCCACAGGCACTGCCGGCGGCGGAGCGTGGCCTCGGTCAGTGCGGCATAGGCCGCCGCCATCGAGGCCGGCACCGGCCGCTCGACCCACTCCTGCGGGGCCGCCAGGTGCGACCGCCGAAAGAGCGTGGCCGCCGGGCTGGGTGGACACACCTGCGGGCTCCACTTCGAGCCCGAAAGCCAAGCCAACAGTTGCATCGCCGCCTGCGGCCGATCCAGGCCCGTACGGACCACCCCGATCCGGCCCGCAACGCCCAACAGCGGCACCTGCGACTCCGCCTCCTCGGGCCGGTTCTCCCAAGCATTCGTGCCCACATTGTAGACCTGACTGGAACCGGGCAGCTCGGCCAGTCCGGCACGCACCGCCCCCTCGGCCACCAGCGGCGGCGTCTGCCGGGCGGCGGTCGGCCAGCTTAGCGCCATTCCGCACTCGCCCCGCCAGAATGCGGCGCGGGCGGCCGCCGGATCGATCGTTCCCGGCTCCGCCGGCCCCAGCTTCGCCGCCTCGACCAATTCCTCCAGGGCCCGGACCCAGGGCGGACCGGTCAGGAGCGGCTCCATCGTCTCGATGTCGAACAGCGCGGAGTAATTGTCCGGGTGCTTGACGTACGGGGCGGCATGGGCCAGGAGCACTAGGCCGGCCCAGCCGGGTGCGAGCGGCTCGATGGTGCCGTACCGCGGAGGGCCGCCCTCTTTCGCCTTCAGCAATCGGGCCAGCTCGATGTATTCAGCCCAGGTTTGCGGCGGGCGGCGGCCCAGCTTGGCCAGCAAGTCGGCCCGATAGTAACAGCACAGCAGCGGCGAGCCCAGCGGCACGGCCATGGTTTGGCCCGCCCAGGTGGCCTCGCACACGCGCAGCAAGTCGAACGTTTCCGACCAGGGGCCCGAGTCTTCCCGGTACCCCCTACCGGCCAGGGGGGCCACCAGGCCGCGCTCGGCCAGGGTCGTCAGCAGGCCCGACGGGCAGATCACCGCGTCGCCCGGCAGGCGCTGGGCCGCCGCAAGCTCCCGTCCGGTCGTCTCACGGACTTCCAATTCCGAGCCGCTCTCGGCCGTCCACTGGTCGCGCAGGCGGCCGATGGCGGCGGCCATCGGCGGATCGTCGGCCACGACCAGGCGGACTTTCGTCCCCAACAGTGGCGGCGGCGCCGCCTGATCGACCGCTGGCGGCGTGCCCCCACAGCCCCACGTCGCGGCGAGCGCCACCAGCAGGGCAAAACAAAGAGGAAGGCGGAAGGCGGAGGGCGGAAGGCGGAGGGGGGAAGGGGGAAGGCGGAGGGCGGAGGGGGGAAGGGGGATTTCAAATCTGAAATTGCAAATTGCAAATTTCAAATCAGAAGCGGAGGGCATTGCGTGGTTGGTCATTGGACAGTGGAGGGTGGAAATGGTAATCGCTACGTATCCGCTCGGCGGGAATTGTGGCCGCTGGCCGCCGCTGCCATTGTATCGCGGCGGGCCGGTTGCGGCACCGGCCCCGGCCGGGTTAGAATCGGGGCACTTCGGGCGACGGGCGACGGACGACGGAGGGTGGACGGGGGGTGCCTTCTCTGGTCGTCAGTTGGCCCGTCCGTCGCCCGTCCTCCGTCGTCCGTCGCCTCAAGAGAAAGGACCTGATTGCCATGACCGCTTTTCTGGGAATCGACATCGGCACCTCGGGCACGAAGACCTTGGCGATCAACCCGGCGGGCAAGATCCTGGGCGACGCCATGGAAACCTACCCCCTGCGGCACCCCAAGCCCCTGTGGAGCGAGCAGGACCCCGAAGATTGGTGGCAGGCCACGATCCGCGCAGTCCGCCGAGTGGTTGTGGCCGCACGCCTGAAACCCGGCCAGGTGCGGGCCATCGGCCTCTCAGGCCAGATGCACGGCTCGGTGTTCCTCGATAAGAGCTGCCGCGTGATCCGCCCGGCCATCCTCTGGAACGACCAGCGGACGGCCGCCGAGTGCGCCGAGATCGAGCGTCGGGCGGGCGGCCGACAGGCGCTGATCAAGATGGTGGCCAACCCGGCCCTGACCGGCTTCACCGCCCCCAAGATCCTCTGGCTGCGGAACCACGAGCCGCGGAACTTTGAAAAGACCCGCAAGGTCCTGCTGCCCAAGGACGAGATCCGCCGCCGCCTGACGGGCGAGTTCGCCACCGAGGTGAGCGATGCCAGCGGCATGCTGCTCTTGGACGTGGCCCGCAGACGCTGGTCGACCGACCTGCTGGCGAAGCTCGAGCTGGACTCCGACCTGCTGGCCCGCTGCTACGAGTCGGAAGAAGTGACCGGCACGCTCACGCCGCAGGCCGCGGCCGAGCTGGGCCTGACGCCCGAGTGCCTGGTGGTGGGCGGGGCGGGCGATTGCGCCGCCGGCGCGGTGGGCAACGGCATCGTCACCCGCGGCGTGCTCTCCACCTCGCTGGGCACCTCCGGCGTGGTCTTCGTCCACAGCGACCAGGTCAAGATCGATCCGGGGGGCCGCGTACACACCTTCTGCCACGCCGTCCGCGGCAAGTGGCACATGATGGGCGTGAACCTCTCGGCGGGCGGGTCCTTGCAATGGTTCCGCAATGCCCTGTGCCAGGCCGATTCGGCCGCGGCCAAAAAGCAAAAGGTGGACGTGTACGATCTGCTCACCGCCGAGGCGGCCGAGGTTCCCCCGGGCAGCCACGGCCTGTTTTTCCTGCCCTACCTCTCCGGCGAACGGACGCCGCACGCCGACCCCGACGCCCGCGGCTGCTTCGTGGGCCTGACGCTCTCGCACCAGCGGGGGCACCTGATCCGGGCGATCCTCGAGGGGGTTACCTACTCGATGCGCGAGAGCCTGGCCATTTTCGAGGAATTGGGTGTGCCGATCCGGCAGATTCGGGCCTCCGGGGGCGGCGCCCGCAGCCCGCTGTGGCGGCAGATCCAGGCCCACGTGTTCGGCCGCAAGGTCGTGACGATCAACACCGAAGAGGGCCCGGCCTACGGCGTGGCCCTGCTGGCGGCCGTGGGGGCGGGGGCCTATCGCAATATCGGCGAGGCCTGCGCCGCCACGATCCGCCTGGAGAGCGAGACCGCCCCCGACCGCGCCGCCGAACGCATCTACGACCGCGCCTTCCCCGTCTACCAGCAGCTCTACCGTTCGCTGAAGGGCGACTTCAAGACCATCGCTGCTTTGGATCTGCCGTAGCGGGTTCCCGGGTCATCACAGGTGGTGGAAATCGCGGATTATCTGCCAGGCCTCTTCGGCCGTCTCGACGAATTGGAACAGTGCCAGGTCCTCGTCGTCGACGGTCCCCTCGTCGGTCAGGAATTGGAAGTCGACGGCGCGGTTCCAGAACTCGGCCCCCACGAGGATGACGGGGATGTGCTGCATGCGGCCGGTCTGGCGGAGTGTGAGCACTTCAAACAGCTCGTCGAGCGTGCCGAAGCCGCCGGGAAAGACCACCAGGGCCATCGCCCGCAGCAGAAAATGAAACTTGCGAATGGCGAAATAGTGGAACTGGAAGCAGAGGTCGGGGGTGATGAAGGGGTTGGGCCGCTGCTCCAGGGGGAGGCTGATGTTCAGGCCGATCGAGGGCGCACCGGCCTCGTAAGCGCCGCGGTTGGCGGCCTCCATGATGCCGGGCCCCCCGCCGGTCATGACCACCAGCTCGCACTGCCTGTCGGCGGCACCGCTTTGGGCCACCAGGCGGGCGAACTCTCGGGCCGCCTCGTAGTAGCGGCTCTTGGCCGCCAGCCGCTGGGCCTGGGCCACCGCCCGCTGCCGGCGCCGGTCGGCCGGGTCCTCGGCCGCTCGGGCCTGGGCCTCTTCCAGGCGACGGCGGGCGGCGGCCGGCTCCACGATCTGCGTGCTGCCAAACACCACGATCGTCGAGTGAATCTCCCGCCGCTGGAAGGCCTGCTCCGGCTTGAGGAACTCCAGTTCCATCCGCACGGGCCGCAGGCTCGGGCTGGTGATGAACTCGACGTCGGTGTAGGCCAGCCTATAGCTGGGCGACCGCAGGAGGTTTTCCAGGTTGCTCCGCTCGTCAGGCATTTGGGATTAGGGATTGGGGATTGGGGGAATTGGCGGGAGCCGGTGAGCCGCCGGCCCACTTTCTACCATAAACTGGCCCAGCGGACGAGTTGTGCCCACAGGGCGATCCAGCCCAAGGTGGCCAGGGCGAGCCAGGCGGCCCCCGGCAGGCGGGCCGGCCCCCCGCCCCGCCGCCCGACCAACCGCGGCAGTTGATAAATCGCTGCGGCCGTAAGTGTTAAGGCGCATGCCGCCTGCCAGCCCAGCGTCACGCCTACGCATGCCGCCGCGGCTATTGCCCCGGCCGGCCTCGATTGACGGGTGCCACGGTTGGCTTGCCCAACCGTGTGTTCGGCACTGCTGGACAAGCCAGCAGTGGCACCCGAACTGTCGGCCGCGGTCGTCCCTTGCCCGAAAATGGAACACCCGTCGTCCGTCGCCCGTCGTCCGTCGCGGCGCCCGCTGGCCAACCACCCCAGCAGCACTCCGGCAGCCAGTCCGGCGACGCCGTCCAACAGGCCGGCCAGCGGCAGGGCGACCAGGGCCGGCCAGGCGGGCACGGGGTGCAGTTGCGGCCAGCAAGCCGGCGCAGCCAGCCCCACCAGCAGCATCGGCAAGAACAGTTTCCACGGCGGCCGTTTGCCGTCGCAGGCGATCAGGGCCGCGGCCAGCAGCGTCGAGAGCAGTGCCGCGTGAAACGCCCAGAGGGCGATCAGCTCGGCCAACCCCGCGTTGTGGCCGGTCTCCGACCGCGCCACGCCGCCGACCGAAGGTCTCCCTAGCCCCGCAGACCTTCGGTCGGGCGGCGGCGGGGTCGGGAGCCCCGCGCCGAACTTCGGGAGACCCGCGCCGAACTGTACTGACCGCTGACCGCTGACCGCTGACGGCTGACCGCTGACCGCCCGAACCGGCAGGTTGATCCCGCCCGCGAAAATCTCCAGAGCGGCCAACAAGGCGAACATGGCGGCCGTACCGCTCTCGACCAACGGGTAGCGGATCGAGATCGGCCCGCGGCAATCGCGGCAGCGCCCCCGCAACAGCAGCCAACTGAGCACCGGGATGTTGTCGAACCAGCGTACAGCGTGCCGGCACAGCGGGCAGAAGGAGCCCGGCCAGGCGATGTTCAAGCCCGCCGGCAGCCGGTAGACGACCACGTTCAAGAAGCTGCCGACCACGGAGCCGAGCACCGCGATCCAGAAGGCCACCAGCCAACCGATCAGTTCCATGGTCCTAGAGAACTGTAGGATGGGTCGAGCAAAGCGAGCCCCACCATTTTCGACGGACGACGGGAGACGGACGACGGAATTGAGTGCTTCCGTCCGTCGCCCGTCGCCCGTCCTCCGTCGTGGTTCTATAAAATCCCGTGCAGCGGCCGGCCGGGGGCGGCCAGGGCATCGACCCGCCGCGTCACTGCCGGGTCTTCGACCAGTGGCGGCGCGTGGTGCGGCTTGCTCCGGGCGTCGATCACCAGCGAGCCGAACGAGCCCCAGTGCTTGTCGCGAATAAAGGATTCGATGCCGTAGATATCGGTCGCCGGATTGCTCCGCGTGAAGGTCGTCCACAGGAAGTTATCCAGGTTGCGGGCGGCGAAATCGGACTGGTCGACCACTACCACCAGCGGAAAGCCGTTGATCGCGTCGCGGCGGTTATAGGACTGGCAGAAACCCTCCATGGCGCGGGTTGCGGCCGCACGATCAGCCTGGCAGGGCGGGCCCTCGACCACCAGGATCCCCGGCAGGAACACCCGCGGCTTCCGGAAGCCCAAGGCTTCGGGCAGCGTCAGCCGGCTGTCGGTGGCCACGCTCAGGGTCCGCAGGGCCGGGCCGGCCACCGCAATCATCACCTTCGAGCCCTCGTGCAGCCCCTCGCCGCTGTAGTCCAGGGTGTCGATGGTGGTGCAGGTCTGGAAGTGCAGGTCCCGCCGCCAGTCGGCCCGCTCCAGCGCGTGCCGCAGAAAGTCCTGAACGTGGCGGACGTCCAGCTCCGGGTTGTCCTCGGCGGCCACGATCCACAGGTACTTGGCCAGCGACAACTGCCCGTGACCCAACAGGGCATGGGCCAAGGTGATTAGCTCCCGCGGGCGGCGGCGCTCTTCGTAGGGCAGGTAGCGCTCGCTGCCGATGGCCAGTAGCAGCGGGTGCACGCCGGCCGCCTCGACGGCATGCACCGCGTGGACGCCGGGGATCTGCCGCGGAATGGCCGGCCCGGCCAGCTCGTGGACGAACTGGCTGAACACCGAGTCTTCCTGCGGCGGGCGGCCGACTACCGTGAAGGGCCAGATCGCGCCCTGGCGGTGGTACACCCGCTCGATCAGCATCACCGGGAAATCGTGCTGCTGGCTATAGTAGCCCAGGTGATCGCCGAAGGGTCCCTCGGGCAATTGGCGGACCGGGTCCAGATGGCCCACGATGCAGAAGTCGGCCTCGGCGTGAATCGGCAGCTTGTCGTCCATCCAAATCATGGGCACCCGCGATCCCGCGCTGAAGCTGATAGTGAAACCCCACCTCGCGGTTCGTCTGGTATCGGCCGCCGGCAAGTTGGATGCGGTACATGCCCAGGTTCGAGCGGTCCAAGCCGGGCCGCTCCGGGTCCTCGGTGTACACCTGCGGAAGCGTAATGTACGGGCCGCCGTCGTCCGGCCAGGATTTCAACTGCGGGAGCTGATCGATCGTGGTCTGGTAATCCAGGACCGGCCCCGAGCGGACCCGCCGCGGCCGGGCGTGCCAGGCCGACCAGGGGGCCTTGACATACAGCCGCGGCCGACGCAGCAGATCGGAGGGGTCCACCTGCAGCTCGACCAGTTGCCGCACCCGATCCAGCGAGTCGCGGAACAGATACCGCAGGCGGTCCATGCTGCCGAACAGGTTGCCAAGCATGGGGAAGCGGCAGTTCTCCGGCCGGGTGAACAGCAGCGCCGGCCCACCCGCGCGGAACACGCGCCGCTGAATCTCGGCGATCTCCAGGTTCGGATCGACCGGCTCGTCAATCCGCACCAACTGGCGGGTGGCTTCCAGATCCTTGACGCAGTCCTGGAGATTCTTGTACCCCATGCGACGTTCCGGAACCGAACCGAAGAAGAGCCGCGGCAGCCGGGGCCAGACCAGCAATGCCCGGGCAAGACCATCAATAACCCAAATGGTTTATTGTAACCTGCCGCGGGGGCCGAATCCAGCCCGGCCTGTGGGCCGTTCGTAGTGACCGCATTCATGCGGTCGTTTGTCTCCCCACCTACGGACCCGATGAATCGGGTCACTACGAACCAGTTCGTAGTGACCGCATTCATGCGGTCCCGTGGGCTTGAGAATGTTCCACCCGGCAAATCGGGTCACAACCAGCGGGTGTTCGACCCGATGAATCGGGTCACTACGAGCGGGGCCACTCCGGGCGATCAATCATCCCAGCCCTTCCCGAAATCCCGTAGTGGATAATCCCGGCGGAGGTCGGCCAACCATTCCATGCCGAGTTCGGCCACGATGTGATGGGCGCACGACCACGGCCAGCCAAGCACTTCCGCCGCGTGGCCGTGCTTCACAGGGTTGAACACGATGTAGTGCAGGCAGGTCCAGTAGTGCGACTCCGAACGGATCTTACGGTCGGCAAGCTTGTACCATACCTGTCGGCCCGGCATATTATCTCGCCGGTTGGCATAGCGGGCCGAGCGTCCGTGAACCGGGCCCAGAGTTTTGCCCACGGTCGCCGCCGACGGCGTCTGGACGAGCAGGTGGTAATGATTGGGCATCACCACCCATCCGCCGCAGAAAAGCCTCGCTTGCCGCATGGCCTCCAGCAGGCGCAGTTCAAGGCCCGACAATTCGGTGGCTTTCTGGAAGTGCATCCGATGCTCGAAGGTGGCTGCCGTGATGAAGTACCATCCGGGCAACAAATTCGGATGGGGCGGCTTGTGCCAGGGGAAGTCCCGCGCTCGACGGCTTTGGACGACGGCAATCCGCTCGCTGGGCGTCATGCGGCGGTAGTCGTACATGCTGCCGCTCCGCTCACGGACCCGATGAATCGGGTCACTACGAACCGGATACTCGTAGTGACCGCATTCTTGCGGTCGTTTGTCTCTTCACTCACGGACCCGATGAATCGGGTCACTACGAACGTCTATTTCCCCGCCATCGCCCGGTGGAGGATGGCGGCCGTGCTCTGGCGCATGATCCGTGGATCGACCAGCCGTCCTTCGACCAGGGCCTTGCGGACTTCCTTGCCCGAGATGAACACCGGCTTCTCGTCCGGGTGATTGTCCATCAGATCGACCCGGCCCATGGAATCGTAGTAGGCGGCGAATCCGACCTTCAAGGGGCTGATCTTCAGGTCGCCTTTCAGAGTGGTGAAGATTTCCTGGGCGTCGAAGTCGCCCCAGATGGGCGTGCCGTCGTGGTAGGGTGCGTCGGCGTGTTTGCGGCCGATGATGATATCGGTGAACCCGAAATTCTGCCGGTAAATGGCGTGCATCACGGCTTCCTTCGGTCCGCCGTAGAACATTTTGATGTCCAGGCCGAGGAGCACCACGCGATCGGGCAGGGATTCGCCGCGGGCCCGCCACAAGGCCCGGTCGCTGTCGCCGTCGCCCAGCAGCCGGTCCTGGATCAGGGCTTCATAGGTTTGCATGCGGACGTCGGCGTCGACGTCGTCGCCCTTGGTTTCGCCCAACAGGGGATTGAGGCAAGCGCCGGCATTGTGCCCGGCGCGCAACAGCGTTTCCAGCCCGTAGACCAAGGCATACTCATGGGCCCGGTGCAAGGGGTTACGGGTTTGAAAGGCGACGACCCGCTGCCAGCCCTTGGCGGCCAACACGGCCCGCACCTCGCGCGGCGTCAGTACGTACTTGCCCAGCCGGGGGTGCTTGGGCTGCGGCAACACGCGGACCCGGCCGCCCAGCAGGTGCGTCTTGCCCGCATCGGCCGCCAGCACCATGTCGCCGCCGGGATGATCGGTGCGTTCGGTCAGATACACGGCCCGCAGGTAGCGCGGCTTGTCCCAGGCGTAGATGTCGCTCAGCTCGAGAGTGGCGACGATCTGACGGGAGCGGTCCACCAGGGCCACTTCCTGGCCCACCGACAGCTTCCCGGCCAGCTCGGCGGCCACCGGCAGGGCGAGCGGAATCGTCCAGGCGTAAAGCCGGCCGCCCGCCTCCAACACTGATTCCTCCAGGACCCGCTCGTACGTGGCCGAGTCCATGGGACCCACCAGCGGGCTGAGCCCCCCGTCGCCCAGCCGGTAGACCGTCGACAGATCGGCGTCTGAAACGGGAACCTGCGTCAGCCGCCGGGCATGGGCCAGAAAATCAGCACTTTCCTCGGCCGGCACCGTCCGGCAGACCGGCTCCGTAAGACCGCCATGCGGCGGAATCGGCATACTCATCGAACCTCCTCGTTGTTGGTTAGTTCCTGTTGCGGAAGGACCTGTATACTGTAGGGTGGGTCGATCGCAGAGAGCCCCACCAGAGAGTTAGTTAGAACCCGCTGCGTTGCCGGTTGTAGTTGCGGCCCATCGTCTGGAAGCCGCGGATGGTGGAGTTGCTCAGGCCCAGGATCCCCGCTATCCGCTCGGCCGGCGCGGTGAGCTTCCCGATCATG
>JBEKTY010000236.1:0-9918 GCA_049515555.1 Thermoguttaceae bacterium | reverse complement strand
CCAGCGAGCCCCACCAGAAGCACTCCTGCCCGTCGTCCGCCTCCCGTCGCTCGTCGAAAATGGTGGGGCTCGCTGGCGCTCGACCCACCGTACAGGTCTATCGCTGACCGCTGAAAGCTGACCGCTGACCGCTCTTTTGAAAGCAGCCGATATCGGGCCGGCCGCCGCGCGGGTGGCCGAGGATGTCGTCGGCGGGCATCGCGGCGGAATCGGCGGCGCCCAGGGCCGGGCTGCCCGCGGCCGGGACCGCCCAGCGGCGGACCAGCCGCTCCCGCTCGCCGCGGATCGTCCGCTGGCCGGAGCTGAACTGCCCTTTGAGGCCGTCCCAGCGCGGCAGCGCCGACCCCGGGCCGGGATTGCCGAGGTGCGGATCGACGACGTGCCCCCGTGAATCGCGATCGGGGACCAGCGTATCCTTGGCCTCGGTGGGGATCGGCTTTCCGCCGTTCCAGTAGATGTTGCCCAGCATCACCTGCCGGCTGCCGGGGGCGAAGACTTTCGCATCGCTCATCGAAAAGCGCGGCATGCGGCCCGTCGGATCGCACCAGATGTTGCCGGCGAAGGTCAGACCGGCCATGGGCGGGTTCTGGTCAATTCGCAGGCAGACCGCGGCAAAAGCGCCCGACCATTTAACGACCGGGTGACCGATGACCGTGTTGGCCCGGAAGACGACGGCCCGCAGCCCGCCCTTCAGTAACAGCGTGCCCCAGGTGCGCACGGGCGAGTCGTGGATGAAGAGGTTGTTCTCGATCAGCACCTCTTGGGCCTCGAAGAAGGGTTTGCCGTCTTCGCCCAGAAGCAAGAATGCCTGATCGGGCCGGCCGTCCCAGCCCAGGAAGACGTTGCGGCGGAAGGCGATCCGCCGGGTGACGTTGGGCGTGCTGCCGGAGTTCTTCACGACTACGAAGCCCTGGCTGCGGTTGGCGCTGGTGCGCCCGCTGCCGGCGTAGTTGTTGAACAAGAGGCTGTCCTCGACGGCCACGTCGGTCACCGTGTTGATGTCCAGTTGCTGGTCGCCTTCGTGATCGGTCTGATTGTAGAATGCGCAACCGCGGAACGTAATGTGGTGGGCGAAGTCGTTGACCTTGACCAGATCGTTGTTGTAGCAATCGTGGATCAAGCAGTCCTCGAACACTACGTGGTGCGTCTGGGCCGTGCCGAGGTGAACGAGATACTCGCCCCGCGTTGCGCCCGAGCCGAACAGCTCCAGGCCGCGGAACGTCACATTCGCGGCGCCGTAGCAGGCGAGAAGCCGATTTGTGCCAACCGGGCTCCGCAACCGGGCGCGATAGGGATTCTCGGCACGGATGACACACGGCCTGCTGAACTGCCGGCCCACGGATTGCGGTTGCTCGTAGAGGCCGTCCAAGAGCACGATCGCGGAGCCGTCGTCCGGAATCCGGCCGGCGGCGTAAGCGATGGTGTGCCAGGGGCTGGCCCGCGAGCCGTCGCCGCCGCCGTCGCTGCCGGTGGGCGACAGATACCAGTCGCCGGCCGCCCACGCGCCGCTGGTCCATGCTAGCAGGCCCAGGCCCAGCACAAGGCCCCGGCAAAAATGTCCCGCCGTGCCCGGTTTTCGCTCTCTCACTGCCATGACCACAAGGCGTTAAGGGCCGGCGAATCAATTATTGTGTGTTCGCCAACGTACTCATCTCGCTCCGCGAGATGAATGCCCATCTCGCGGAGCGAGATGAGTACATCTATTGATCCTGCGGTCCTAAGCCCGCCAGGGCCGCTCGCGGTCGCGGTAGGTGGCCACGGCCTCTTGGGCGATTTGGGCGTCTTCGGCAATCTCGAAGTCGAACATGCCGGCCAGCAGGAAGTCGGCGCCGCTGGCCAGCGCCCGGCGGAAGGCTTGCCGCGGCGGAATGGCGCCGGCCGCCATGGTCTTGAAGGCGATCCACGGCTTCGCCACGCCCTTCATGAAGTCGGCGGTCTGCTGGGGATTGGAGCACCAGTAGCCGGGATACTCGTTGAGCGGCCCGGTGATCTGCTCGGGCTTGGGCGCGGTGGGGTAGCTGTGGTTGTGAAAGGTCTTGATGTAGAAGTCGGCCTTCACGCCGTGCCGCTCGCAGGCTTGGACCACGTCCAGCGCGTGGCAGCCCACGCCCGAGGGCAGGCCGTATTTCTTCGGCAACTCGACGGCCTCGGCGACCAGGTCGATCTTTCCCGCCGCCACCAGCGGATCGGCATGCACGCCCCACAGGTAAATCGCTTCACAGCCGTCCTTGATCAACTCCTCGACGTGCCGGCGGTACTCGACCAGGCCCGGCTCCACCGGGGCCGTGGGGCAGATGATCCACTGGATCTTGCCGCCCCGCTCCTTGCGGTAGCGCCGCAAGATCGAGATCGGATGCGGCGGATTGTGCATGCTCAGGGTATTGATGCCGTGCGCCTCGGCCGTGGCGAGCGTCTCCATGATCTTCTCGTCCGTGTTGTAGTGGGCGGCAAGATTGTAGACGTATCGCAAGTCGCGACTGTGCGTGAAATGCGTCAGCAGGTTGCCGCCCAGAATCAGGCGGCTGATCTCGAGCTTCCCGATCTTGCCCCGGGGCAATCCGGCCTGAGGCGCGGGTGGGCCGGCCTGAGGCGTGGGCGGGCCGGCCGGCTGCGAACCGTCGGCCCCGGACGATGCCCCCCCAAGCGCGACGCCGGCCGAGGAAAGAAGCGATCCGGCGACGAACGTGCGACGACTAATTCCCTCGGGCATGGACTTTCCTTTCTGGAAAGGGTTCACGAGCTCCTTAGCCCTGTCGTGACTGGCGGGACCCACCGGAGGTAGCCTGACATGATTTGATTCTCATTGCGGCTGGCGGCGTTGTCAATCCCTCGTGGGCCATGAAGTTGCCTGGCCCAAGTTCGGGATTTGTCGACAGGCGCCCCCCTTCTGTGCGAAGCAAGCGTCAAGATGCCCCCCCACAGTGTATGTCACAGGCCGTAAAATAACGGCCTCCCAGAGCGGCCGAACTGGCCAATTTTTGACACAAATGGTGGGATAGATCATAGTGGAAATTAGAGATTTCCCTTGCCCCGCTGGCCGAGAACGGCCGGAGGCGGCGCCGTACCCGTCGTCTGAATCGTATCAGGACGGTTCGCGGTGCGCTCTTGACCTGCCTTTGCGTGCTGTGGAGAGTCATGTTTTCATGAAGTGGAATCACAGAATACTCGTTTGGGTATTCTTGTTCATATCGGGGGCCCCGCAAACGCGGGCGGATATCGACGAGTGGGCGTGGGCAAATCCCAACGATCCGAGCCAGGGCGTTAGTCAGTCGGCGGTAGTGTGCCCCGGGGGAAGCGGCGTTTCCGCAGTGCCATTTGCATTGCTTGGTGATCTAGACCTCACCCAAGCTTACTTGATAGGGGCCAACCTGACCAATGCCTACCTTTATTCCGCCACACTGACCCACGCCAACCTGACCAATGCCAACCTGACCAATGCCTACCTTTATGCCGCCGCGCTGACCCACGCCACCCTGACCCACGCCAACCTGACCAATGCCTACCTGACCAATGCCGACCTTTATTCCGCCAACCTGGCCAATGCCGACCTGACCGATGCCTACCTTTATTCCGCCACGCTGACGGGCGCCAACCTGACCCACGCCAACCTGACCAATGCCTACCTTCGAGGCACGACGCTGACGGGGGCTGACCTGCGTGGGTCACAAGGGCTTGTTCTGGGCTCGGCCACCACTACCAATACCATCCTTCCAGACGGCACGATCCAGGGGCTGTACCTGGACTCGAACAACCCTAGCCTCCTCGTCCGCAATTATGGCGGTAACATCCCCATCCACATTCTCCAGGGGATGAGCATGATTCCAGGAACATCCCTCGTGTTCCAACTTGACGCTGCCCCCTGGGGTTCGACGATTTCCTTTGATTCGGGAATCCCCGTCACGCTCAACGGCAACCTGGAGTTGGGTCTTGCGGGCGGAGTCGATCCGGCCAGTCTGCTGGACGACAGCTTTCACTTGTTTGATTGGACGGGCGTCAGCCCCTCCGGTCAGTTGGCCCAAGTCGTCAACGATCTGCCTGCCGGCTACAGTTGGGACACGTCACAGCTTTACACGCTGGGAGAGGTTGCGCTGGTTCCCGAGCCGGGGACATGTGTTCTTCTCGGCATCGGCGGCATTGGTCTTGCCGCCTGCGGTGCATGGCAGCGACGGCGCTGTAGCTCGCGGTCAGCGTGGGCAGGGCCGCCCCGGGGCTGGTCAGCGTTACGCTCGAAACCGTGTCGCCGTTGAGCACGCTGATGGTGCACTGGGCGGGGTCGGCTTTACGAGGCGCGGCGGAGAGCGGCCCGGCGGGCGACGGCCAGGCGATGGGCCCGCGTCGTCTTCAGAATCAGGCAGCCTTGGGTCACGCTGCGGTCGCCCGGGTTCCCCACGCCGGCGGTGGGACAAAGGATGATGCCGCGCAGCCGGTCCCACTCCCGCTTGATCGCGTAGGGAACCGACGAGGAGCTGATATTGGCCACGTCGCGCGTCAGGCCGTTGATCACCTCCCCGCGGATGCCGAGCTCGGCCAATCGCATCGCAGCCAGCCGCACGATGCCGGCGCCGGCCTGATGGGGAATGACGAAGCGGATTCGCTTGGGGTCGATGCGGGCGGCGCGGAGGGCCTTTTCGGCCACGGCGGCCATGGCCCGCGGGGCGGCATCGCCGATGCCCATTCCATTGAGCGAGAACACCAGGCGTTGGGGCGCGGCGCGGCGCCCGCCCTCGATGGTGGGCACCAGCACATTTTCCCGCGGGTGGTAGTCGAAAAAGACACCCTCGGCCGGGCAGGTTTCCGCTGCGGCCAGCAGCAGCTCGAAATGCACCGGGTAGCGCCGGCTATCGCAGCGTGCCAGGAGCGTGGCTTGGGCGAAGTCGCCGAACAGGCCCGCCGTCTGCCGGCAGGCATAATCCAGAATCTTGCTCGTGCGATTCACCGTAACCGCCAGGAGGAACTGGCTCCGGCGAAGAGGGACGGCCTTCAGCAGGCGTCGGCGGACGGTGGCCAGGGCCTTGGGATAACCGCTGCAGCCCCAATTAATGGCCACGACGGGGACCGCCGGCAGGCCCAGACGCTTGCGGAACTGGCCCGCCGCGTGGCCCAGCCCCGCCCTGCGCGCGTGCTCCTCGCCCAAATACTTCCTGCCCACCGAGGCCGGCATTAGCGACGACGCGGTGAACACCAGGCCCGCGCAATCGTGCAATCGGCAACCCGACTGGCGGCAAAGATCCTCCACCGCTCGGACGGCCATGGTCACTTCGTCGTCCCACGACACCCGCCGCGACTCGATCCCCGTGTGCTGGACGAACTTGGTCGGCAAGATGCCGTGGAACCAATCGTTGTGCAGGACCCATGACGGCTCATGAATCCCGATCGCCGAGATGCCGATTCTGGGGAGACTGGCCGCCACGCTCATGCTCCGCACGCTTTAGACCGCCCCACACCCCGCCACGGAAGAATAACGTCCCCGGATAGGGCCAGACGCTGCCGCGGCCTTTCGGTAATTTCGGCAAGATTTCGGGGCAAAATAAGGGTGATCGGCCGCCTGGCCGGGGATTGGCGTCCGGGTGTGCCGGAACACACGTCACAAAGGTTGAATCCCGCCGCGGATCGACTACCATAGGTGGCTGGCCGGTGTTGCCAAACCGCCTGTCGAGTCCCCCGGCCGGAGGCTGGCCCGTGCGAAACCATTTCGAGCATTCCCGTCGTGCTTTTTTGCGTTGCGGCGCCGCCGGTGTCGCCGGCTTTGCCGTTGCGTGGCTGATTCCCCGCCGTGTGCTGGGCGGGCCTGGCCGCCCGGGCGCCAACGAGCGGGTCGGCATCGCCGGGATCGGCATCGGCCGGCAGGGCAGCGGCGTGTTGGCCGAGGTCCTGCGCGCCCGGCAATGCCGCCTGGTCGGCATTGCCGACGTGTTCCTGCCGCGGGCACAAGAGCTGTGCACGAAGTTCCACGGCGTGGCGTGCCAGGACTACCGCAAGCTGCTGGATCGCCGCGACGTGGATGCCATCGTGACCGCTACTCCCGATCATTGGCGGGCCAGGATCGCCATTCACGCCTGCCAGGCCGGCAAGGACGTGTACGCCGAAAAGGCCCTCAGTCTGACGATCGGCGAGGGCCGGCTCATGGTCCAGGCCGCCCGCAAGTACGGGCGCATGTTCCAGGTGGGCTCTCAGCAGCGCTCGCAGGCGGTCAACCGGCTGGCCTGCGAGTACATTCGCAGCGGCAAGTTGGGGAAGATCAGCTATGTTGTCGGCTGCAACTATCCCAGCCCGTGGGAGTGCGGCCTGCCGCAGCAAGTGGTGCCCGCGGGGCTGGATTGGAACATGTGGTGCGGCCCGGCCCCGCTGGCGCCTTACAACAAGGACCTTTTCGCCCCCCGGGCCAATCCCGGCTGGCTTTCGTTCCGCCCGTATTCCGGCGGCGAGATGACCGGCTGGGGCGCGCACGGGCTGGACCAGATCCAATGGGCCTTGGGGATGGACCAGAGCGGTCCGGTGGAAGTCTGGACCGAGGGAGGGAAGTTCAATCCGCCCACGTATACCCAACCCGAGTCGTCGGCCCGCGGCAACCGGCTCTGCCAGGCGCCCATGGTCTTCTTCCGCTACGCCAGCGGCGTGGTGCTGAAGCTGGACAAGGGGAGCGGGGGCGGCGGAATCTTCTATGGCGAGAAGGGGAAACTCGATCTCACCCGCGGGACGGTGAAGACCAACCCGCCCGAAATCGGCGAGGAAATTACCCGCCAAGCCCGGGGAGCCGACCAGAACCACGTGCGGAACTGGCTGGACTCCATCAAGAGCCGCACTCGACCGGTGGCCGACGTCGAGATCGGCCATCGCTCGATTACCGTCTGCCACCTGGCAAACATCGCCCGCTGGGTGGGACGCAAGCTCCGCTGGGACCCGCTCCGGGAAGTATTTCCGGACGACACGGAGGCCAACGGCTACCTGCACCGCCCGTATCGCAAACCATACGAGCTGCCGCAGGCGATCTGATGCCGAAGTGCGCCAATGTATCCGGCACACGCCGTGTGCCGTCCGCACCTTACGGCACACGGCGTGTGCCGGATACAATTTATAAAAGCGAGTCTTGAACGGTCGCAAGAGAACCGTGCGGACGGGAAAGGCGAGTTAATGCAAAAAAAGACCGTGCGGACGGGAATCGTGGGCGCCGGCTTCTCGGCCACGTTCCACTTCGAGGCCCTGCGGCAGGTGTGCGGGGTGAACGTCGAGGTTGTCGGGGTGCATGCCACGGACCGCCCGCAGGGCCGGGCCTATGCCGAGCGCCGCGGCATCGCCTTCTTCGACGACCTCGAGTCGCTGCTGGCCGAGGTCGACGCCCTCCACGTCTGCGTGCCGCCCATGTTCCACGAGCCGATCACGTTGGCCGGCCTCAGCCGCGACAAGTTCGTCGTCTGCGAGAAGCCGCTGACGGGCTACTTCGGCGACGGATCGTCCGATTTCCATTGGGAGCGGGCCGACCGGCAAGCGGCCCTCGAGGCCGCCCTGGCCAGCGTCGGGCGAATCCTGGCCGCCGAACAAAACAGCCGCGGGCGGCTGCTGTATGCCGAAAACTGGGTCTACGCGCCCGCCATCCAAAAAGAACGCGAGATCCTGGAGAAGACCCTCGGGCAGATCCTCTGGATGCACGGCGAGGAGTCGCACAGCGGCTCGCACTCGGTCGATTACGCCTACGCCGCCCGCTGCGGCGGCGGCGTGCTGATCGGCAAGGGCTGCCATCCGCTCACCGCGGCCTTGTACCTGAAGCGGGTCGAGGGCCGCGCACGCCACGGCGAAGCCATCCGCCCGAAGACCGTCTCGGCCCGCACCCATGCCCTTACCCGGCTGCCCGCCTTTCGCGACGAAGGGCACCTCCGCGCCGACTATTACGACATCGAGGACTTCGCGACCATGCACGTCGAGTTCGCCGACGGCATGCTGGCCGACCTGGTCGCCTCGGACGTCGTGCTGGGCGGCGTCCACAATTGGCTGGAAGTGTGCGCCAACAACCACCGCACGATCTGCAACATCAATCCCAATACGGCGATGATGACCTACAATCCCCGCGAGGAAAACTTCCGCAACGTCTACGTCGTGGAGAAGATCGGCACGAAGCAGGGTTGGGCCTGCACCTCGCCCGACGAAGACTGGTTCACCGGCTATGTCCAGGAGATGAACGCCTTCTATCAGACCATCGCCTGCGGCGCGCCGCTGGAAAGCGACAGTCAACTGGCGGCCGACGCCATCGCGACGATCTACGCCGCCTACCTCTCCGCCTCGCGACAAGGCCAGGCCGTGGCCGTGCCGGTCGGGTAGGGATTAGGGATCAGGGATTGGGGATTGGGGATTGGGGATTGCCCGGTCCCCTCTCCCTCCGGGAGAGGGTTAGGGTGAGGGCCGCCGGCCGCGAGAACCGCGATCGAGCAGACTCCCCTCTCCAAAATCCTAAGCCCCCGGGGTCAACGCCGAGATGGGGTCGGGGATGAGCCTCAGACGACACCCGGGGATTCGGCCTCACGGAACGGGTCCGAAACGCTTTCCGGATTGGGCGCCCGGTGCGGGTCAGGAACGCTTCGGCAGAACCCGCGGGAGCCGGATGAACGCACGCCCCGCCCGCCGGGCCCATTCTGCCCGTATCGACGGTGTTTCGACCAGGATACACGGCCCATGCAATGGGTCGCTTGACAACCCGGCCGAATGCGCCTCGGGTGGCCGCCGCGGTCAGCCCCCAATCGCCCGCCCCGCGTTTCCCAGCGCGCAGCGGTGTGCGCCACGAATGGCACGTAGTTTTCAGCAAGTCCTTGTGGCAACCTGACATACGCAAAAAGGCCTCTCTCGCGTCGATGGTTTCTTAGGAGGATCCATCAACGGCAAGGAGGCCAAAGGAATGGGCTATTCTAACCAAGGACGGTTTCGGCAACAGGTCAGTTTCTTGAGACGGCAGTATCTTCAAGATGGAGATTTGCCGTTTACCAACATCCTTTCGGAGCAGATCGTCGCACAAGCACTGACAGCGATCCAGGCGTTCTGGATGGATAGGATCTACTCGCCCCTGGTCACGCTTTGGGTTTTCCTGGGCCAGGTCCTGAGCGCGGACCATTCCTGCCGTGCAGCCGTCGCCCGCTTGATCGCCCATCGCATTTCGCGGGGACAGAGTCCCTGTTCCTCGGAGACCGGCGCCTACTGCCAGGCAAGAAAACGCATACCCGAGAAGTTCTTCTCGGAAGTGGCCCGTCAGGTGGGACGTGCTTTGGAGGCCGGCGTCGATCCGCAGTGGCTTTGGAAGCAACGTCGTGTCCACGTGTTCGACGGATCGTCCGTATCGATGCCAGACACGCCGCAGAACCAACGTGCTTACCCGCAACCCGTTGCGCAGAGGCCCGGCGTGGGTTTCCCCGTGGCACGCATCGCTGCCGTCTTTTCGCTTGCCTGCGGGGCGGTCCTGGACCTGGCAATCTGCCGATACGCAGGCAAGGGGCAAAGCGAACTGGGGATGCTTCGCAAGTTATGGGATCTGTTTCGGCCCGGAGATGTCTTGCTCGCCGATCGTTTGATGTGTTCATGGACCGAAATGGTCATGCTCAAACAACGCGGCGTCGATTCGGTGACCCGCTTGAGCAAGCGACACGCGGACTTTCGGCGCGGAACACGTTTGGGAAAGGGCGATCACATTGTCCAATGGCCCAAGCCCACGAAGCCCCGTACGATCGATCGGAAGACCTACAATTTACTCCCGGACTTTCTCACTGTTCGGGAAACCTTGGTGCGGGTTGAACAGCCCGGCTTTCGCACACGCACCCTCGTCGTGGTGACGACGCTGCTGGACGCCGAGATCACCAAGGACGACTTGGCCCAGCTCTATCGTGCCCGATGGAACGCCGAGCTTGATCTGAGATCGCTGAAGCAAACGATGCAGATGGA
>JBEKTY010000235.1:0-9967 GCA_049515555.1 Thermoguttaceae bacterium | reverse complement strand
TCCGGTTTCAACTTGCGAATCTGATCGGCGTCCATGCCACGGCCTCCTTGGTGAAGCAGAACGCCTATAGATTCGCCAATTTCGCCAATTCATGCAATATCAATCTTGCGCAGTAATATTAGAGGGGGCCGCGGAAAATCGGTTGGGTTCCGACCCGAAGACTTTGACATGCAAGATTACCATCTTCTCCAGATGGTGACATGTGCCGGCGAAGCGACCGAAGAGTTATTGTTTGGCCAGGTGGGGGCTGTCCACCAAAACGATCGGGACCGGTTTGCGGAATACGAACAGTGTAGGTGCCAAACAATGGATCCGCCGATGGATGAGGATAGATGGAACAAGGCGAAGGAAGAGGCGCGGAGCTTGCTGAGGACAGAGCGAGAACAACGCCTGATCAAAGCCGTCGCCGAGAAACTGTTGGTTCACGAAGCATTCGACATTCGCCTACAGCTAGTCGGAATCACAGTGGAGGCGTTCGGATCGCAAGAACTGCCGGACGAACTATGGTATTTCACAAATAGCGATGATGAATCACCTTGGATATCCACCGCGAAATCACGAGGTAAGGATTTCAGCAACGTGCTGATAACCTTCATTGGGCAGCGTGACGAGTGGGAGCTTCGACGGGAACTCTCAGGCTTTCATAATCTACAGCGCTGTGAACTAACGGGAATTGCCGGGCGAGGCGCCGTTCGCTCGTTCCTTGCGGAGAACGCCGAAACGGCCGAATACATGAGCATGAATCCAGCGGTCGAAGAAGGGCAACTTATCGCGGTGTGTCTGCATCGCATGTCAGACCTTCTCAGCAGTGGTTAGGCTCGCCCCCGCCCGGCCCCCAATCCCGAACAGCCGCCGCCCGGTTGCCGGTCGGTCACGGCCACTATGCCTGAATTGGGCTACCGGTGTCACGGCTCAGCTATGTCTGGCCCCACGGCTGAACCGCACTCCGTAGCACGATGCGCGCTACACGGTGGGCGGG
The DNA here is from genome assembly GCA_049515555.1 of Thermoguttaceae bacterium. Classification (GTDB taxonomy): domain Bacteria; phylum Planctomycetota; class Planctomycetia; order Pirellulales; family Thermoguttaceae; genus JBEKTY01. Next base: position 8,988 of record JBEKTY010000235.1, on the reverse strand, counting down.
ACGGTTGCTGGCAAAGTGCACAGGTCGATGCGACCGACGCGCGATACCCGACTCCTGTCCTGTGCGGTCTGATGCTGCTGACGCGATACCTCATTCTGGTGGGGTCGCCTATCGCTCATGCGTCAGATAACGAACAATTTCACCGCTTCTTCGACGAGGCTCTTCGTCCTCGCTTCGATGTCCTGCACCGTCCAGGAAATCTTATCCCGAAGCTCGGCGTTCAAATGCAGCCCATTGTTGTATCCCACCGGCTTGCCGGCGCTGTCCTTGCGGTCGCGTTTCTCGGCGAAGGATTTGTTCCCCAACCTGCTGTTGTAGCCCGTGATGGTCAGATTTCCCAATTTATGCACGTGCTGCTCGCGATACTCCTTCGCCTTCGCCTCGTCACCGCCAGCGATCATCATCACCCACGTCTCCGGGACGTTTGGCCCCTGCGGGAAGATGTGTTCTATTTCCCAGACGTAGTCACCACTGCTGTCGCGCTTCCATAAGTTTGTGAACTTTTCCCTCGTCTGGTGCGACTCCTCAATCTTGCAAAGCACAAAACGCGTCGCGCCCACATTCTCCTCGTAAAGATTCCCCTCCAGCTTGGCCCTGAACAGCTCGTCGGACGCAATCCAGCCCTGTTTGCGAAATTCCTGCTGCATGACATCCAGCACATCATCGTTGGGCCCCTTGCGCAGTGCCTCAATCAGCGCAATCGCGTTCCGCGCCAGATCCCGTGTCGGTGGTTGGTCCGTCAGGTTGCGGCGCACGAAGAATCTGACGAGGAACTCCGAGATGGCCGCCATATCGGCGCTGGCCCGCTCCGCCATTAGATACAGCAGCAACACGTACGCCGGCGCGCCCCCAATGCGCTCCAGGTCTCGGAACTGCTGAGCGACCTTCTGCGGCACCGAATCATCGTTCGGCGCAATGATTCGGTTGTAGAGTTTTGCCTTCTCGAACAAGTCGCCAAAAATCGCGCTCGCGTCCTTGTCGATCAGATTTTCGTAGATCTGGATGATGTTCGAGCGCGTCGCCAGCGTGAACCCCTTGACGCCGATCTCCTCTTTGTACTTGAAAGCGTTATAGAACTGGCGCAAATACCGCTCCTGCACCGAATAAACATCTGTCAGGTTTTCCAGCAGCCGATTCCATTTCTTGAAATTCTCATCGATACTGTCGGCCTGTTGCTTTTCCAGCACCGCCAGCAGCTTGTTCTTGATCAAGTCCAGGGCGCAGAGCGGTTCACCACGATTGTTTAGCGACTCGAACAGGATGAACGCATCGGAATGCGAGTTCACTTCGATCTTCACCAAAGATGCCGCGTTAACCTTTTCCAGCAACTGCCGCAGATTTGCCAGTGGGAAAAACCGTTCCCCCTTGCCATTCACCTGCGCCAGCCGCTCTTCGAAATACCGGTAAGCTTTCAAAATCCGCCGATTCCCGAGATTCGCTGGCTGTTCCACGTCTTCGAGGATTCCAGCCTTCTCCAACACCGCCTTGTAGTCTTGGCAGTTCTTGTTCTGATACGATGGCTCAAGCCGCAGAACCTTGTTGCCACCTTTCATAAGCAGGCGGTTTTTTAAGTTGTACAGCTCGTGCTCAGTATCCTTATCCAACTCAGGGAACGCCGCCAACTGCGCATAAATGGCCGCGTAGAGCAGCGACAGCGTCGTCAACCGCTGCTGTCCGTCCACCAGTTCCAGTTCCTGTGTCTGGTAGGCGTCATCGGCTCGGTTGATGCAGATGATTGAGCCTAAGAAATGGCCCTCCGGATTGGAATGAATGTCGTCGAATAGATCCTCCCAGTGCGTTTTCTTCCACACGTATTCCCGCTGATACTTGGGCACTGCGAAACGTACCTTGGCCTCCGTATCCAGGATGCTCGAGATAGGATAGTTGTGCGCCGACTTAATCATTCGAGCCCTTTCATGCGCGTAATCTGTGCAATCCGCGGTTGCTGATAGGGTTGGTATCCGTTCACGGGGTCCGTACCTTTGCCGTGGCCACCGAGACCCCACGATGGCAGCCCGACGTGTCTGATTTTCGGTTTGTGTTTTCAGTATGTCAATCCCCTTGCCGGCCGGAACGAGGGGTCCGTTTCTTAACGCTCGACCGATCCGTCTGCGTCACGGCTGATTTTCCCGAGAAACCCATTCCGAGAGTGCCGTCTTGGAAATCAAAGTGCCGAGAACTCGTGAAAACTGCGCGCGAATGAGACCCGCTCGGAGACAACTCATGCCCCCTGGCAGAAGGGCAGCTCGTCGCGGCGGCGCAGGTGCTTGCGCGCGTCGGTAGCGACACACCGATGCGCGTTTGAAAACGCGACGCGGTTGAGCGGACGTGGTCGTCCTCACCACCCCGTGGCGCGTGAAAGAAGCCGCTGAACGGCCCTATGACGGGACCGTGCCTCTCGTCGCGGCATGCCCGGAGACTAGGCTTTCTTGGAAAACCGAGACATGCCACCAAACGCGATATGGCAAAAGGCCTTACGGAAAACTGAGTGCCATTCGTCGATGTGACCGAAGCGCCCCGCGAGGATGGCGACCGGCAGATGCGGCGGATACAATGACGTGATGTTCCACGCCACGACCTTCACCGACCGCGATCGGGCGGAATACAAGGCCGTCTTCAAAGCCCTCGGACTGTTGGTGGGTTCGATTCCTATTCTGACAGGGGGCTCCATGATGAAGCAGCCCGGGAAAATACTTGTGTTACTTTGCGTACTGGGCCTGGCCCTCGCCCAGGGCCAGGCAGATTCCAACCAATGGCCTTGGACCGACGCCGTGCCGCCGGCCGGAACCAAGATCGGTTACGTCCGACCCGATGCCACGCCGCTGGGCATCAAGCCCGTGCAGGGCAAGACCTACGAGGATCTGGTCCCCGATACCACGGACATCGCCGAGATGTCCAAGCTGGCGATCAACGTCCTGACCTGCGGGAACAATCGGCGGCAGGACTACGAGCAGTACTTTTCCGTCTACATGGGCAATCCGTTGCGCATGGCCCATAACTTCAGCGATTGGTGCACCCCCAAGTACATCGAAGCCCTGGCACTGCTGCGCGTCGTGACCGGCAGCACCTTCATGACCCAGGTGGACCAGGCCTGGCAGGACGTGGTCCTGAAGTCGATCGGCCCCGACGGCCTTTATTACTTCCCGCTCCAGGGCAAACCCTGGTACGGCAAGGAACTGTGGTGGGCCCACGCTATCGCCTGCACCAACGGCACCTTGTTCACCGTCGCGAAAGCGGACCCCAGCCGGCTCAAGGATTTGGACCCGTACGCCATGGGGGGCGCCAATTCGCTGGTCGAGGAATCCGGCATCAGGCAGTTCGCCCATCCCCAGTCCAACGGCCGCATCATGAAGGTTATGGCGATCTACGGCATGCGCGACGGCAATCCGCGCTGGAAAGAGATGATGACGCAGATGGTCGCCCGTTCCGATGAGCTGGCGATCAAGAAGGGCGACTACGCCTACTTCCCGGCCTACCTCTTCGAGCCCAATGCCAAGTTCGATCCCAAGGACCCCCGGGCCGGTATGCCGGCGGGGACCGAGGGCGGCGAAATCAACGGCCGCTTCATCCGCGCCTGCGCCATCGCGCACAAGCTGACGGGCGACAAGAAGGCGCTGGAACTGGCCAGGTTGCTCACGAATTTCATGCGTTGCCACGACGGCAATTACTGGGGTCCCAAGGGGGAATTCGCCGGCGATCATCACTTCCATGCGCACACCAACTACCTGATCGGCATGCTGGAATACGCCGACGCGGCCAAGGACAAGGAATTGTTGGACTTCTGCCGCCAGAGTTTCGAGTGGGCCAAGTCGCCCGCGGCCGGCTTCGGCCCGGTCACCGGGTTCGCTCCCGAGCTGGCCGACGTCAATTACGCCACCTCCGAGGGCTGCGCCGTCGGCGACATGGAGGTCCTGGCCTGCAATCTTTCCGCCTTCGGCGCGGGGGATTATTACGAGGACGCCGAGCGCTGGGCCCGCAACTACTTCTCCGAAATTCAACTCACGCGGGCCAAGGCCGACGACCTGGTCCGCTACGGCCGGACGTTACAGCCCAAGAGACCGCTTTACAACGAATGCACCGACCACGTCGCCGACCGCAACCTGGGCTCCTTCTCCAGTTGGGCTTTGGGCAACGAGTGGTGGCGCGGCCCCCAGGAAAACCTGCTCATGCAGTGTTGCACCGGCAACTGCACCCGCGCCCTCTGGTTCCTGTGGAGAGACATCTTGGATTTCAAGGATGGCGAACTGCGGGTCAACATGCTGCTCAACCGTGCTTCGGCCTGGGCCGACGTCTACAGCTTCATCCCCTACCAGGGCCGCGTCGAGATCAAGGTGCACCAGCCTTGCAAGAATGTCCTGGTACACGCGCCGGAGTGGATCGCCACCGGCAGCAACGAGATCACCGCGCAGGTCAGCGGCCAGCCGCGGCCGTTCAACTGGCAGGCACGCTACCTGAATCTAGGCGCGGTCAAGCCGGGCGAGCAAATCGTTATCCAGGGTCCGATTAGCGAGCGGACGGTCAAGGAGAAGATGGGTCTGGTCGCTTACACGCTGCTTGTGCGCGGCAACACAGTCGTCTCGATCGATCCGCCCGGCCGCATCTGCCCGCTCTTCCAGCGCGAGTACCTGCGCGACAGCGAGCCGCGCTGGCGGAAGGTCCAGCGATTCGTCGCTGACAAACAGATCAACTACTAAAGATCCGGGCTACTCCACATCCAAGCGAACGATGGACTGTTTCTCCATCTTCATGTTGTCCGACAGGCGCCAGGCATAGAAGCACTGGCCCTGGTCGCTGTAAGTGATGCCGTTGGGCTTGAAGGGGGCCGGCGGGCCGAGCTTCGTCCAGCTAGCGCCGCCGTCGGCAGACACCAGGATCTGGGCGTCGGCCAGTCCCGCCAGACGCTTGTTGGGCAGTTCGATGGGATTGTCCTTCACGGCACGGGAGATCTGCTTCCAGGTCCGGCCCTGGTCGGGGCTCTTGAGCAGTCCCCCGCCCCAGACCCGCTGCCAGTAGATCGCCCCATCGGAGGCCACCAGCGCCGGCCCCTGGGGCCCGTAGGCAGACACCCGAGTCCACGTCCGGCCGCGGTCCTCGGTGCGGTAGATGCCCAGGGTCGCTTTGGGCTTCCATCCGGCCGTGTTGATCAGAAAAGTCTTGACGCCGAGGATGATCGGATCGGTGCTGTGGTTGCTGTCGGCGGGCAGTGTGTCGCCGATCTTCGTCCAGGTGGCCCCGCCGTCGCGGGAAAGTTGAAGGCTTTGCGACTGTTCGTGCAGCCCCAGCAAGAGGGTCTTGCGAGCCGGGTCGCTGAAATCGACGGCCACGCCGTCGGCATGGGCCAGTTTGCCGAGTCGCCGGAAAGTCTTACCCCCGTCTACCGTCTGGAAGGGCGCGTTGCCGTAGCATCCGCTTACCCAAAACACCGACGTGTTTCCGGGATCGAACACGATCCGGCCGGGGCGGAAAGTCATTTCATTTCCACCGAGTTTACGCCAGGTGGCCCCGCCGTCGCCGGTGGCCCACAGGCCGCGTTCGCTCACGCCCGCGATGACCTGTTTGCTGCCGGGGACGGCCTTCATGTACGTGACGCCATAGGCCCCCCACTTTTCGCCACCGACGTTGCTAGTGACGTTCAACCAGTCGGCGGCGAAAGCCGTGTTTGCTTGCGCGGCCGCCAGCCCCGCCAGCGACAACAGCATGGCCGAGAGAACCCAAGCATACGCGGCTGGCTTGATTTGCTTGAAGCCGTTCATTGCTGCGTCCTTTCCGGGCCTTTCCGTGGTGAATAATCCCGGCCGGAGCGGCCGGTGCGGCGTCTGCGCCGCGGCGGTTATCGGCCGAGATCGGCCAGGAGGTTTTTCAGGCAGGAGGCGAGGATTTGCCCATAGCGCGGATCGGTGGCGCGAAAAATGAATTGATTGCCCTGGGCCGGATTCAGCTCGATCCGCAGCTTTGGCAAGGGCGGCTGCTTGGCGTCTGCGGCCGGCGGTTGCGGCTGGACGCTTGCGCGCATGGGCACGAACCGAAAGACCTCCAGGGCCTGATCCGCCAGGCCGGCTTTCGCCGCCTCGTTGGGCGTGAGGGCCACGAAGTCGTCGCTGCCCCGCGGGTAGATCTTTCGGCCGGCGGCGTGCAGCAGGCCGGCCGTACACCACATGTTGCGATTGCCCGTCGGCAGCGGGTGCGGTCCGGAGTCGAGGAACGCGATGGGGTCGGCGCGGGACTTGGTGAGGCAGTAGACGAAGTAGTTCTTTAACGGCTCGGTACAGGGGCCCAGCAGCCGGGCCTGGTCGGCCTCGTAGAACGTGGCGTAGCCTTGCCTGCCGAAACAGGGACACCAGTAGACGCTCAGCCCCGACTGCAACAACCGCACATAGGCCAGCGGGTCGAGTTTCACGTTGTATTCGTCCTGAACTCCGTCCGGGCCGGTTCCGATGTCGATATACACCGCTCGGACTTTCTCGGCCAGTAATTTCGGCTCGCGGTTCAGGGCGGCGGCCACGTCGCGGCAACTGCCGCCGGTGTGGATGACCACCTTGTCGCTCGAGTTGCGCAGCACGTCGAGAATGAGCCGGATGCCGGCCTGGAACCGCTCTTCGGCGTCGCGGGCCGTGTCGTCCGGCGTGCGCAGGCTGCGGTTCAGCCCGACGGCATAGGGCACCTTCCGCCCGCTGACGTGCATCATCTGTTCCAGGGGGATTCGCCCCGGGCGGCCCACCTGGCGCTCGCCCAAGTCCAGGACCACGCCCTTGATGTCGAACTCCTTGAGGGCGAACAGCGAGGCCAGATCGTAGTGGTCGTCGGGATCGTCGTGCGGATGAAAGAGGTCGGTGGAGTGGATGATGGGGATCTTGGGCGGGTCCCGCGTCGCCAAGGCGCGGAACTCGTCGGCCGAGCGGGTCCACAGCCGCTCGAGCTGGGCGACCTTGTCCGGCCGCTGGGCGGCCAGGTTGCGGGCTTCGCAGCGGTCGGTGGCCAGGTCGTAGAGTTCCCAGGGCGACCGGCGGGGGGCCACCAGTTTCCACTGGCCGACGCGGATCGCCCGATTGCCGATGTGGTACCACCACAGATACTCGCGCGAGACGGAATTGTCCCGGCGGAACACCGGCACGAGGCTCTTGCCCGGGGGTGGCGGCACGGACTGGCCGGCGAAGGTGGCGGGCCATTGGCCGCCGGCCAGATCGAGAATCGTCGGCGCCAGGTCGATGAGGTGACCGGGGTTGTGCCGCAGCCCGCCGCGGTCGGCGATGCCGCGGGGCCAGTGCACGACGAGCGGCGTGGTGATTCCACCTTCATGGACCCACGACTTGTGCAGCCGGAAGGGCGTGTTCGCGGCGCTGGACCAGCCCGGACCGAGGCACAGGAAGCTGCGGGCCGAGCCGGGCGGGGCGTCGGGGTCGTGCCCGTCGCCGCGTATCATCTGCTCGGCACTGGCGCCGTTGTCGGAGAGGAAGAAGAGGACCGTATCGTCGAGGGCCCGCATCGCGCGGAGTTGCTCGACGACGCGGCCGATCTCGCAGTCCATGCGATGGACCATGGCCGCGTGGATGGCCATCTTCAGGGGCTGGAACTGCCGCTGTTGCCCGGTGAGGCTGCTCCAGGGGACGGCCCGGTCCGCCTCGCCCGGCCCAATGCGGCCCCGCAGGGCGTCCGCGGTCAGGTTCCAGGCGGGAATCATGTTCGGTTCCAGGGCCGAGAGTCCGCAGTTGACCAGCCCCAGCTTCGTCATCCGCGCGTGCCGCTCCTGGCGCAGGGCGTCCCAGCCGGCCCGGTAGCGATCGCGATACAGGGCGAAGTCCTCGGCCGGCGCTTGCAGCGGGAAGTGCGGGGCGATGAACGCCAGGTACAGGAAGAAGGGCTGCCCGCCGTAGCGGGCCTGGTGCTCGGCCAGCATGTCGATCGCGCGCGAGGCGATGGCGGTCGAGGAGTAGTAGCCGCTGTCGGGCGCGACGGGCGGCAGGGGCCGGTCGTCCAGCAGGTGGCGGCGGGGGTTGAAATGGCGGTCGCTATCTTCGAGCCGATAACTGCGGTCGAAGCCGCCCGCCAGCACCTTCCCGTCCACGTGCCACTTCCCCGAGTGATACGAGCGGTAACCCAGCGGCCGGAGCAGCTCGGGCAGCAGGCGGGCCCAGCCCGGACGCTTCCCATCCATGCCGCCGCTCAGCCCCGGCAGCTCGTCGCGGCGAACCTGCTGCGCGTAGTACCCGGTCAGAATACAGGCCCGCGACGGCCAGCAGCGGGTCGTGTTGTAGAACTGCGTGAAGCGCAAACCGCCGTCGGCCAGGCGATCGAGATTGGGAGTCTGAATCTCGCCCCCGTAGCAACCCGGGTCGGAGAACCCCATGTCGTCGGCAAGTATGAGTACGATATTAGGTACACTGCGTTTCTCCGCGCAAATGCCTATTTTTGCCATAGATATTGACAAAGCTATGGTGACGGTGGCAAGAATGACTGTAGTTATTCTGTGTAGTAAATGACATAGTAAATTGTGGGTATGTGTATCCCCCGCCGAAAAGAAGCGTAAGACCATATCGCACCTGTTTGCCGTTGAGAATAACACGTATGTCGCGCCTCGGGGGCTCCCGCCGGACTTGTTTACCGGCGGGTGGCCCTCCAGGCAGACGGCCCACCGACGCCGTTTGAGTATCCCATCCCCCTAGTTCACCGTCAACCGATTCAGAGATGCCAGATCATCCGATAGAGCATCCAAACAACCATGGGTACAGCCTGCAAGCCAACCGCAAGACGCGGGAGGGCACTTCCCACCCAGACCGAAATGCTCAGTTTGAGTTCATCAATGCGCAAGTGAAGAACTTCCAGAAGCGAAGCCAACCAGTCATCTCGGTGGACACGAAAAAGAAGGAATTGATCGGGGATTTCAAGAACGGTGGCCGAGAGTGGCAACCACAAGGCCAACCCGAAGAAGTGCGGGTGCATGACTTCCAGGACCGGACGTTGGGGAAGGCCATTCCGTAGGGGGTGTATGAT
>JBEKTY010000234.1:0-10014 GCA_049515555.1 Thermoguttaceae bacterium | reverse complement strand
CGTGCAACAATGGACTCGCGAGAACCTGGGGGTTACCCTAATCTCCAAGCGACTCGCCACGTACAAGGAATTCCGAAGCGCAACACAATTGGCCACAGTAACTTAGGCGTTTAATCAGACCACCCTAGCCCTCTCCCGGAAGGAGAGGGGACCGGAGGCTCCCGTCGCACGTACCGCTGCCCTAGTTCACCATCTGCCGCACGAACTGCACGCGCGGCTGGCCGCCGTTGCGCGCCGGGGTGCCGGTCAAGAATTCCTTGAGGAACCGCTGCCGCTCGCGGTTGTTGTAGGGCGGGCGGAAGTTGTCGCCTTTCATCAGGATGGGCTTGGTATCGGGCATCTCGCCGAAGGTCCGCGTGCCGGCCGGCGCGCAGGGAATCCAGTGCCCCTCGCCTTTCTTGTCCACCAGGTAGAACTCGGCATAGGAGAATTCGGGGACCCAGACCGTGCGGGCGGGGATGCCGGCGGCCCGGCACACGGCCACGAACAGCGAGGTCATGTCGTCGTGGCCGCCCACGCCCTCCTTCAGCGCCCCCGCCGCGCCCCGTAGCGGATCGCCGGTCTTGTACTTCACCTGCTGGCGGACCCAATCGTAGAGGGCTTCCACCCGCTGCCACGCCTTCTCCTGGCTGGCCCCCACCTCCTTGGCCGCCTTGCGAATCTTCGGGTCGCCGATCTCGATCTTGGGGCTCGCGCCCAGGTAGCGGCGGATCTCCGCGCCCAGTTGCTTGCCTTCGGGCAGGACGAAAGCGGCGGGGTCCGGCGGCGGCAACTGCATGCTCCGCGTCACCTCGAAGGTCATTAGCGCCTTGAGTTCCTCGTTGGTCTGGATCAGCGGGATGTGGACGACCATGATCCGCACCCCTTCGTCCAGGGTTTGGTAGCTGATCTTCACGCCGGGCGAGACCTCCTGCGCGGCGACCTTGACCGTCTGTTCCGGCCACTCGGTGGGGACGGGGACGTAGCCCACGATGCCCTTGCAGGGCCCGCCCACGGCGGCGACCTTGACGCCCACCTGCCACTTGTGCGCCTGGGCGACGCCCAGCTTGGCCCCGCCTACCTCGCCATCCTTGAATTGGGCCACGGCGGGCGCCGCACAAACCGCCAGAAACATCCCTGCCGCCAGAACCACCGCCGCCGAGAACATGGAACGTGTCATGGATGCACCTTTGCCTCTTCTAACGCCCCTTTCTACTACTGTACGTTGCGATTTCCCGCATGATGGGACCCAAATAACCGTCATTTCCGCCCTTTGTGGTAGAATAACGAAGGGAGGATCCTGATGCGACGTTGCGGTTGCCTGTTGGTGGCAATACTGGGACTATGTGCCGCCCGGCCGGGCCTGGGGCAGTTCAGCGATACCGAGCCGGCCAAGACCAAGGCGGGGCAAACCGGCAAACCCGCGTTGCCGCCTGGCGGCCCGGCGGGTGCTGCGCCCAAATCTGACCCATCTCCTGCCGAGCCCGCGGCAGGGGCCGCCGAAGGCACGCCCCACGCCCCCAGCGTGCCGCCGCCCTCATCCCCGCAGCCGGTCGAGCCACCGGCCGTCGCCGATGACCAGGGGAAGTTGCGTTGCCAGCGGGGGATGGTCATCCGGGCCGTAGGCGGCTCGTTCCACGCAATCGTCGGCACGATGGCCGTGCCCGACAACCTGCCGGGCGAGCAGCAGGTCCGCGTGGTGGCCGAAGACATCCCGCCCGGGGCCAGCGTGCGCTATCGGACCCTCGAGGGCGGGACGCGGCAAATGGCCATCTCCTTGTCGTCGCTGGCCGCGGGGAAGCAGGTTCGGGTGGCCGTCACTTTCGAGGTCGCCGTGCTGCCGGCGGCGCCGCTGCCGGCCGATCTGGCGGAGTACACGGCGCCCGATCCGGCCCGCCTGGACCGCAAGCTGGCCCCGTTTCTGGCGCCCAGCCCGCTCATAGAAAGCAATCGGGCCGAGGTTACCCGCCTGGCCGCCGAGATCACCGCCGACCAGAAGACGGCCCTGGAGAAGATCAAGGCCATCCACGCTTGGGTTTACGAGAACATCAAGTTCGAGCTGCCCGCCGACCCCCGCGAGCTCAGCGAGGTTGGCCGGCAAGGCGTGCTGGAGACGATCAAGAAGCGTTCCGGGGTGTGCACCGGGAAGAACTCGGCGGCGGTGGGCCTGCTGCGGGCGGCAAAGATCCCCGCCCGCCTGGTTCGCGTCGCCTCGTCGGCCAGTTACGAGCACTGCTACTACGAGTTCTGCCTGCTCGACGGAGAGGGCCACCCGGCGTGGATCGCCGCCGACGCCTCGGCTACGGCGCAGCTCCAACCGCGCATCGGAAGCCGCGGGGCGGTCATCCTGCAAAAAGGCGACAATGTGCTCGTGCCGTCACCCAGGGGCACCAGCCGGGTGCGGCAACGCTTCCTCGAGACGACCTTGAGCGGTCTGCCGAACACCCCCGGCGCGAAATTGGAACTGAAAATGATCGGCCAGTGAGGAGAGCGGTCAGCGGTCAGCCGTCAGCTATCAGCCATGAGCATCCGCTGTTGGCCGCTGATCGCTGATCGCTGACCGCTGAAAGCTCATGGATCGCATGGAAATCCTGCAACTGGCCGGCGGGCACCGGGCCGCCTGCGTACTGGGCGCCGCCGCCGAGCTGGACCTGTTCTCGGCCCTGGCCGACGAGGCCCTGTCGGCCGGCCAATTGGCCCAGCGGCTTACGACCGATCTGCGGGCCACCACCGTGTTGGCCGACGCCCTGGCGGCGCTCGGATTGCTCGACAAGCAGGGCTCGTGCTACCAGACTCCGGCGGCCTTGCGGCCCTGGCTGGTTGCCGATTCGCCCGACAGCCTGCTGCCCATGCTGCTGCACCAGATGAACCTGGTGCGGACGTGGTCGCAGTTGGCGCCGGTGGTGCAGACGGGCCAGCCCGCCCGGCGGGAAGCCAGCATCCGCGGTGCGGAGGCCGACCGGGCGGCGTTCCTGGGGGCCATGCACAGCATATCGGCGCCCGTAGCCGACGCCCTGGTGGCCCGGCTCGGTCCGCCCCGCTTCCGCCATCTGCTGGACGTAGGCGGGGCCTCGGGCACGTGGACCCTGGCCTTCCTGCGGGCCGTCAGCGGCTCACGGGCCACGATCTTCGATCTCGCCGATGCCATCCCGCAGGCCCGAGCGCGCATCACCCAGGCCGGCATGCTGGATCGCGTCGCCTTGGCCGCCGGCGACTTCTACCACGACGACCTGCCCGGCGGGGCCGACCTGGTCTGGCTCAGCGCCATCGTGCATCAGCACTCGCGCGAGCACAATCGAGCCCTGTTCAAGAAGATCCTTGCGGCCCTGACGCCCGGCGGACGCCTGCTGATCCGCGACGTAGTGATGGAGCCCGATCGCGTGCAGCCGGTGGAAGGGGCCCTGTTCGCCGTCAACATGCTCGTCAACACCGATAGCGGCGGCACGTTCACGCTGGCCGAGTTCGCCGAGGACCTGGCCGCCGCCGGCTTCTGCCCGCCCCAATTGCTCATCCGCGACGCGGCGATGAACTCGGTGGTCGAGGCCCGTAAACCCGGGTAGGTCCTCGGCATTGGGTGCCGCTGCTGGCTTGTCCAACAGTGTGAGAAGCACTGCTGGACAAGCCAGCAGTGGCACCCTGGGTCTTGGGTCTTGACTTCTAACTGCTAACCTAAGTTCGCGACGATTGCCGCAACGAGGCCCGCCATGGTGTACTCCCGGGCCTCGGCGGCCGGCTGGTAGCCCAGCTCGCGGAGCGTCTCGGAGGTGATCGGGCTGATGCTGGCGAGCTTGGCCTGCCGTAGGTGGCCGCCCAGCAGCCCCGCGACGGCCCGGGCGATGGCCGAGCTGGTGACGGTGACCCAATCCACGTGGCCGGCGGCCAGGGCGGCGGCCACGGGCGGGTCGGCCCGCTCCACGTCGTGCGTGGCATAGACCACGATCTGGTCGACCAGTCCGCCGGCGGCGGTCAGCCCGTCGGGCAGCACCTGCCGGCCGCGACTGGCGCGGGCCAGCAGGAACCGCACTCCGGCGGCCGCCGGGGCCAGGGCGGCGACCAGCGCTTCCGCGCGATACTCGGGCGGGACCAGGTCGGCCCGCAGGCCATGCCGGGCCAGCTCGGCGGCGGTGCCCGGCCCGATGGCCGCCAAGCGCAGGCCCCTTAGCGCTTCCGCCCCGCGGCCCAGCCCCGCCAGCCGCGCGAGCAAATGCCGAACCCCGTTGCTGCTGGAAAAGACCAGCCAATCATAGCTGGCCAGACGGGCCAAGGCCGCATCGACCGCCGCCCAATCGGCCGGATCACTCACCGTCACCGCCGGCTGCACCAGGACCTCGGCCCCCTCGGCGAGCAATCGGTCCCGCAGCTCCTGAGATTGCTCCTCGGGCCGCGTGACCAACACGCATTGACCGCTAAGCGGGCCGGGGCCGGCTGTGGGACAAGGGTCGGTAGGCATGCTCGCCTCGTGATGGCCAATCCGGGTGGCACTGGCGCAAGCGCCAAGTTCGGCGCGGGTCTCCCGACCCCGCCGCAGCCCGACCGAAGGTCTCCGGGCTAGGGAGACCTTCGGTCGGTGGTGTGGCTCGGTCGGAGACCGGCCACAACAACGCGGCCCATGCCACCCAGTGCCAAGTCTCGACACCCATTGTAGGCCGGCCACGAGGCCCCGGGAAGACGCTTGTATTCCGCCGGCCGGGCGATTAAATTAATATGTTTGGCACTTTTTTGGGGACTGCGCGTGACCAACTCGAACGCAAGCAATTCGGCGACGGCCGCCGCCCGGACAGCGGCCTCGAATCCGGCCAGTCCGCATCCGACCAGCGGCGCGGATATCGTCGTGCAATCGCTGGTCAATCACGGGGTGGACACGATTTTCGCTTATCCGGGCGGGGCGAGCATTCCCTTGCACCAGGCCTTGACCCGTTTTCGCGACAAGGTCCGCGTGATCCTGCCGCGGCACGAGCAGGGGGGCGGGTTCGCCGCCCAGGGTTACGCCCGGAGCACGGGCAAGATCGGCGTGTGCATGGCCACCAGCGGCCCGGGGGCCACGAACCTCGTCACCGCCATCGCCGACGCCAAGCTGGACAGCATCCCGTTGTTGGCGATTACGGGCCAGGTGGGCACGCCGGTGATCGGCACCGACGCCTTCCAGGAAACGCCCATCGTCGAGGTCTGCCGCAGTGTGACCAAGCACCATTACCTGGTGACCGACGTGAACGACATCGCCCGGGTCATGCGCGAGGCGTTCGACATTGCGGGCACGGGCCGGCCGGGGCCGGTGCTGATCGACGTGCCCAAGAACATCCAGCTTGCCCAGACCGTGCCGGACTACGACGCGCCGCTGAACCTGCCCGGCTATCACCCCGAGCCGCGGCGGGCCACGGCCGAGGAGATCGGCCGCATGGCGGAGTTGATCCGCCGCTCGGTCCGTCCGGTGATCTACGCCGGCGGCGGCGTGATTGCCGCCGGGGCCAGCGCCGAGCTCGTCGAGCTGGTCGCCAAGACCGGCATCCCGGTGACCACCACGCTGATGGGCCTGGGCGCCTTTCCCGGCGACGACCCCTTGTCGCTCGATTTCCTGGGCATGCACGGCAGCGTGTACGCCAATTACGCCGTGGACAACGCCGACCTGCTGCTGGCCTTGGGGGTGCGCTTCGACGATCGCGTGACCGGCAAGGTGGCCGAGTTCGCCGCCCGGGCCACGATCGTCCATTTGGACATCGACCCCTCGGAGATCAACAAGATCAAGAAGTGCCACGTGCCGATCGTCAGCGACGTGAAATACGCGCTGGCCGAGTTGAACAAGGTGGTCCAGCCGCCCGCCGACCTGGACGAATGGCACCGCAAGATCGCCGTGTGGAAGCAGGCTAATCCGCTGCACTACGATCACGGTTTCGACGGCATTCTGCCGCAGCATGCCATCGACGAGCTGTGGCGGCAGACGAAGGACCGCGACGCGATAATCTGCACGGGCGTGGGCCAGCACCAGATGTGGTCGGCGCAGTACTACAAGTTCCGCCGGCCGCGGCGGTGGATCTCCAGCTCGGGGCTGGGCACGATGGGTTTCGGCCTGCCCGCCGCGGCGGGCGCCAAGGCCGCACACCCTGACCTGCTGGTCGTCGATATCGACGGCGACGGCAGCATCCTCATGAACATCCAGGAAATGGCCACCTGCTTCACCGAAAAACTGCCCGTGAAGGTGATGCTGCTGAACAACATGCACCTGGGCATGGTGGTGCAATGGGAGGATCGCTTCCACGCCGCCAACCGGGCCCACACCTACCTGGGTCCCATCGACCATCCCGAGGCCGTGGGCCTGGGCAACGGCATCACGCCCGAGGAGCGCTACCCCGATTTCGTGACCATCGCCCGGGGCTTCCACTGGAATGCCCGGCACGTCTCACAGAAGGCCGAATTGACCGGCGCCATTCGCGAGATGATCGACGCCCCGGGCCCCTTCCTGCTCGACGTGCAAGTGCCCTACCAGGAGCACGTGCTGCCGATGATCCCCGCTGGAATGACGGTGCGGGACCTGATCAAGCAGTGACGCGGGGACTATCCCAATTTTCGTCCGACGAAAATGGGACTGTCCCCATTGAAGCGGAAAGCCGCGCCCAAAGCCCATCGGCTGCGCCGTGAGGTTCCTGCGATCCTCCTTCCGAGTTCTTCCTTTATCCGCCATCCTGCCAAGTCCATCGGAGGGCATGCAGGATTACTGGGCACCGGGTTGACCTGCGTATATGAAACGGCACATTTCCAATTGATCGAGATCAGCGACCCGTGCGGTTTACCGCACCCTGGAATAATCGCGGTGGTGCGCGCTCACCGCCGATCGCCATCTACTCCGTGTCCGCTTGCCGACGCGGGGAGGTTACTTGAGGAACCGTATACTGTGATCCTGCACGTACCGGTCTGCGGGAGCCCTGGGTCAGTAGCCACCCGGCGCCACCCGGCGCCTCGTCCACTCACCGACTTTGGGAGGTTTGCACCCACTATCCCGCCTTGGGGGACCTCATAGCTGTCGCGGTGCCGGACTCCTGATACCTGCCGCAATACCCGGTTGGCACCGGCGAGGACAGTTCCATGAAGAACATCTGAGCAATAGGCATTCCTGGCGCGAGTTTGTAGTAGAAATCGCTATGGTTAACGATCTCGAACGTAACCTTGCCGCAGTATCCTGGGTCGACTTGGCCATCGCACATATGCACCATCAGGAAGCCGCGTGCGAGACTTCCCTTGGTCTGAATGAACGCCATGACGTTCAGTGGCATGGCAACGCGTTCCTCTGAGCAGCCTAGGACCTTGCCCATCGGCGGAAGGATGTGGGTCTCACCCGGCCCATATGACACAGTCTTCGTCCGTAGGCTCAGCGGAGGGGTAAAAGCCTCCGGAGGGTGCTCGTCGTAGATCAAGAACTGCGAGTCGAGGTGCAGTCCTATTGACACGAGCTCGACGGCAACTTGGCGGCGCGGATTCACCACCACGTTCTGCGAAACCAGGTCTTGCAGTTGCAGTTGGGACAAGATCACGTGACGCTCCCTACTTCTTGATTAGGTTTGCTATGACCGCACCAACCGCGGCACCAATACCCGAGGATACTATGGCGACCAGGATGGTCCAGGCCATGGGTGGGCGACCCGCCCACCAGTACCATATCCTCCAGTGCGGGTCAGCCGTGACCACTGGCGCCGATCTCGCACGCCCGAAGGTTAGTTTTTCTGTGGTCTCGAAGGAAACCGAGCAGAACGAATCTCCGGGCTTCAAGACAACAGTTCGTCTCCCGGCATTGTACAGCGCGATGGCAAGGTGGCCATGGAATAGGGGGTCTATCTTCGTATTTGCGACCAAGAGGCCTCGCGCGGTGAGCGAGCCGCGCGAGTAAATGAATCCAAATACTCCATCGGGCACAGAGAGTATTTCCTTCGTATGCACGACTATGCATCGGCCAGACTTAAGGACGAAGGGCCCTCGGAAGTCATAAGTGGTGGGGTCGCCCGGGTTATTGTATCTGCTTCCAATCCGAAGATCCGCGGTTACAGCCTCGTGGTCGTCCGGGCGAGCAGTGTCGCCGTCTTCGGGCCGTAGCTCAATGCCGCGGTTGGCAAAGTCCCTGCGAAGGATCAGCATCCAGACCTCCATCGGCAATTTGACACAGGAAGGAGCACCCGATCTGTGGAGATACAAACTTCCATCTGTGGGGGCTATAACGCCTGGAATAACGATCGGCGTGCCCACCGGGCAATCGTGCCACAAACGGCGGCCCAAATTCCGACGCCCCTCCGACTGTGGCCAACCAGCCGGCGATGGGCAATTTCAAGTTCCTATTATATCCCGTTTGCACGGATGCAACAGCGGGTACCTCGTCGCAGCAAAACGCTCAGAACCCCTGAATTCACATGGTTTCGGCGCGAATTTTGGGGGGACAGCATAAGGACTTACTGGGCACAGGGTTGAATTGCGAATGCTGTCCCCTCCCGCCCCGGAACTCGGGGAGCCCTCCGGAACTGCGTCGTTGCAGTTGTTACTCCAACAGCCATGCAGCCTGTCATTTCAGGCAGGTCCGGCCCGAATCCCTTTCTCACTTGCCGCCCAGGAGCTTTTCGATGGCGGCTTTCAGCAACGGTTCCGAGCCGGGGCCGACGGCCGTGTCGGTGGGCTCGTAGCCGCCTTCCTGGAAGGCCTTGTCGGTGCAGATGTAGCCCGGCCCCAGGTCGCCGTAGGCGGCCACGGCCACGAACTGGCCCGCCGCGGCGCGCTGGGCGAACAATTGATAATCCACCAGGCATTCGCCGGGCAGATCCAGGATGTGCACGCGGCCGATCTGCAAGCTGCTAAGCGCCAACGGCCGGTCAATCCGCTCGGCGAAGGCCACGAGCATGGCCCCCAATTCCAGCCGCTGGCCGGCGTCCGCCTTCGGGTCGGCCATCCGCGCGCGGTTCTCGTCCAGCGTGCGCTTTGGGCCGGCATACAATGGCAGCTTAACTTTGCTGCTCCGCCAGCGGATCGACTCGGCGGGGGCCCAACGCGTAGCGGCAATCGCCGCCTCCATGCCCGCCAGGAGCCGCCGGGCGAATTTGTCGCGGGTGGCCGGCGTGCCGTCGTTGTACTTGCCCACCGTGATATCGCCCGCGCAGCCGGTGAAATAGACCTGAAACACGCTCTCCTTCTTTTCCAACTCCTCGCGGGCCATGCCCGGAAAGTCGTAGGTCACTCGCGGATCGCGGTAATAACTTTGCGGATGCGAGGCGTAGTAGTGCAATCGCACCAGCGGCTTATCGCCGTGGGCCAGGGTGACGGTCTTCAGCAGCGGATCGACGAGGCCTTCCGGCTCGTCCCGCAGCGGAAGATCCTTGCCCTTGACGAGGCTGAAGCGGGGATGGTGCACCTTCCCGTCTTTGTCGATGAGCCGCCGGGTGGAAGCCACGCGCTCCACGCGGCCTGCGCCGGCGCCGATGCGATCCAGCGGTTGCAGCCGGCCGAGCGACTGCTTCACGGCGGCCCCCAGCCGGTCGGCCGTCTTGTCGAAGAATTCCAAATCCGGGCAGGCCGGCGGGGTCTTGGTTTGCAGAAGCAGCCGGTATGCGTCATTGTCGGCCAGCGGCGCGGTGTGCTGGTGGACCGTGTGAAGGGCGACCCGGGTTGGATCGGTCCCGGCGCCTTCGGCCACTTTGCGGCGGAACAGGTCGTACGTCGAGTTGCACAGCGCGCACCAGTCGATGGCGCATAAGACATACCGCCGTGGGCCGTCCTCGAGCACAATGCCCTTGGCCAGCAGGGGGTGCTCGATCGTTTCCAGCGGCGCTAACGACGGGTAGGTCAGAAATCCCAGCGGCGGCGTCACGTCGCAGCGGAACGTGGCCAGGCGAAGCTCGGCCGCGGCCGTGAAGGAAAGCGGCCAGCAGGTCCAGGCCGCAACGGCCGTGGCCACCAAAACCAACGGGGCAAGAACATAACGCATGATGCCCTCTCTTATTAATTGGTCCTATTACGGAAGGTCGGAAACTTGTAGGGTGGGTCGAGCGCAGCGAGCCCCACCAGAAT
>JBEKTY010000233.1:0-10054 GCA_049515555.1 Thermoguttaceae bacterium | reverse complement strand
AAGGTGTCCGAGGAAGCAAAGGCGAGCGTCCGGCTGTTGCGACATACCGTCCTACCCAAGTGGAACTACACCATTCGCCACCACAACCCAAACGGCTAAGTTATTTCTTAACAGCTTCTTACTCCTGCTGCGCGTCGATGCGCCAAGGTATACAAAGCCAAGAGAGCGGCCGGCGAAAAGATCACAATGAAGGCGGTGATTCACGAATATCTTGAAGATCACCCGGGCTCTTTCTCGTCAATCAAGAAGAGCCTGTCCGAAAATCCCCAGGCTTGGAAACGGGCCGAAAAAGGGGACACAACAGGGGACAAGCCTTTTTGACCACTGATAGCTGATTTTGGCATACTGCTCGCGGTTGAACGTGACTTACTTCACTGTGGAGCAAGTGGCCAATGTCCCCTACTCACCTGACCGTCGGCCAAGTGGCCGAAATCTTCCAAGCCCCAGAATGGAAGGTTCGACGAATTGTCGATTCGCTCGGGGCTGAGATTCCGCGGGCGGGACTCTATCGTCTTATTCCGCGGCCTATGCTGACGGCGATCGGTGCGAAACTCCAACAGCCCGACAGGGCCAAAGGGGTGCCGCAATGAAGCCCCGCACCCACGAACCCGCCCCGCAGTCCCCGGCCCCCCGGTTACTACTCCGGCCCCAAGAGACCGCCGACGCGCTGGGAATTTCCTTGCGGACCGTTATGGGGATGGTCGCCAGCAACGAGATCCCCTTCACCCGGATCGGCGAGCGCAATCTGCGTTTCCCGGTTGACGGATTACGGCAGTGGGTCGCCCAACGCTCGACGTGGCCCACCTCGATGTCGGTCCCCACCGGGCCCGAACAAAGCACGGTAACGTCGGGAATTCCGGCGGGTGCCAATGGCCGGGCTGCAAATGGGGCTGTAAAAGCAGCCGTGGCCGACGGCGTGGCGGCGGAGGGCCGCCGATGATTGCCGCCACAACACGCCGTCAGCGGAAGCCAAGGGCAGCGGCGGCGCCAGAATTGGGACAAGAGCGAATTCTCCACCTCGACTCTATCCGGCCGTCGCCAGAGAACGCAGAACTGTACCGCCCGGTCGATCCGAACGACCCCGAGATCATCGCCCTGGCCGGGAGTATCCGGCAACATGGGTTGCGGGTGTCCATCGACGTGACCCAAGACGGTTGGATTATCTCAGGCCACCGCCGGCATGTCGCGGCACGGCTGGCGGGGTTGACCCATGCCCGTTGTAACGTGTTCCCGATCCGCCGGACCGAAAACTTAGACCGCTTTGTCAAGCTCCTGCGCGAGTACAACCGGCAAAGGGTCAAGAGCCTCGACGAACAACTCCGCGAGGAGGTTGTTTCCGCGGACCCCGAGGAAGCCTACCAAGCCCTGATTGCACACCGGCGAGCGAACAGCGTTAGCATCCTGGACACCATACCCATCCGTGCCGAGAAATCGCGGGCGCGAATCTCCCCGGCCAAGTTTGCTTTTCTGGGGGCAGCCGCGAAGGTAATCGACAGCCGCCGTGAATTCTGGCCGGTGAGTGTTAGACAGATTCACTACGCGCTTTTGAACGCGCCCCCGCTAATTCACTCCAGCAAGCCGGACTCCACGTACAACAACACGCCTGAGAGCTACCGGGCGCTTGTGGACCTGTTGATCCGGGCACGCCTTGACGGATCAATCCCGTGGGAGGCCATTGGCGACGAAACCCGCCCTGTCGAAACATGGCGCGTCCATCGGGACGTGCAACCGTTTCTCCGCAGCGAGATCAACGGGCTTTTCAAGGGCTACTGGCGGGACTTGCAGCAATCCCAGCCCAACCATATCGAGATCATCGGCGAGAAAAACACCATCGGGTCGATCATCCGGCCGGTTGCTTCCGATTACTGCCTACCCGTAACGCTTGGCCGTGGCTTTTGCTCGTCACCACCAAGGCACGACATGGCCGTCAGGTTCAAGAAGAGCGGCAAGGGCCGGCTGATCCTGTTGATTCTCAGCGACTTTGACCCAGACGGCCAAGAGATCGCACACAGCTTCGCCCGTTCCATGCGGGATGAATTCGGCATCGACGCCATCGACGCCGTACAAGTGGCCCTTACTGCCGACCAGGTGCAGGAGTTTGCGTTGCCACCGCAAGGCAAGGCCAAGCGCACCTCGACCAATTACAAGCGATTCGCGCGGGAGCATGGCGACCAGGTGTATGAACTGGAGGCACTACCGCCGGAAACCCTACAGGCACTTCTCCGGCAGGCCATCGACTCCGTTCTCGATGTGGACCTGTTCAACCACGAGCTAGACCAGGAAAAGCAGGACGCCGCATTCTTGGCGACGGCCCGCCGCCGGGCGCAAGTTGCCTTGGCTGGCATCGGCAACGGGGAGGCCCGCCAGTGAGCACCACCACCGCCCAGGCCCGCGCCGCCCGGCTGGCCGCAATCGTGGCCGCCGCGGAAGTCTACCGGACCGTGGGTCAGGCCGCCCACCACGAGCTACTCGACGACGGCCAGCACCGTGTCACGTTGTACGACCGCACCGCCGGCAAGCTGCTGGTCGGCGTGGGCCAGACCGTAGCCCAGGCCGTGGCCGAACTGCGAAAGGAACCAAGCAAGTGAGCACCGCCACGAGCACGGAAGCCAAGACGAACGGACAGCCCGGCACTACCGAGGCCGAGCAATTCCTCGACGCGCTTTTCCAGCCCGGCGACAGCATCCTGTTACGCCACATCGAATCGTGGACCGATAACGGCCACAAGAAAAGCAAGGTCGATTACAAGGGCACCGAATACAGTTTGGTCGGCCTGAAGGACGGCGCGGGAAAATGGCAATCCATGCCGCAGCGACTCACCACCGCGATCAAACGCCAGAACGCCCGGGCCGAGCAAACCAAGTGCAATGTCTTTTTCGGGGTCTGCCCTCGACACGGCACGGGAGGCCAGTACGACCAAGCGTGGCAGATTCGCGTGGTCCGCGTGCTATGGGCCGACGTTGACCACTGCACGGTGGAAGAGGCCCTAGAGCGATGCAAGGCCGCGGGACTGCCCGAGCCGTCCATCGTTGTGGCCAGCGGCAACGGGGTGCATCTTTACTGGTTACTGGCCGAGCCGTACATCATTGACGACGGCGACCCGCGGCCCGTATTCACCGAATTCGTTGACCAGGGGGAGGGAAAGAAGGCACGCAAGTACATCAAGGACGCAGACGGCGAAAAACTCTACATCGACGACAAGGACAAGCACAACGCGCCACCGCTCAGCGCCAAGGCCCAACACATACAAGACATCTTGGCCGGCATCGCCGCGAAGATCGGCGGGGACCACACCAACGACCTAGCCCGATTGCTCCGGCCGCCGGGAACGTGGAACCGCAAGGACCAACGCAACGGCCGGGAGCCGGTCCCATGCCGGCTAGTCGAACTCCACCCCGAGCGCCGCTACCCTCTGGACCTGTTTGCACCGCTTGCCGTGGAATCACCGGACCGCAGGCGCCGCGAGACCATCGGCAAGGTGAGACTGCCGACGCCGCGGAAGTTGTCACCGACAAAGCTGGACCGCTTCCACGGGTTGCTGACATCTTGCGACGCCGCGGAAGTAGGGAGCCGGTCAGAGACAGACTTTGCCCTATGCTGTTTTGCCGTAGAACACGGCATGACGCGCGACCAAGTATGGAGGGAGGCCCAGCAGACCGGCAAGTTTGCGGAGGCCGGCGAGCGATACTTTAGCCGAACGTGGAGTAGAGCGGAGGAGCACACCCGGGAGCAAATCTGGACCAAGGAGGAACGAAAGGCCGCCCGCGGCCACGCGAAACCAAGCGGCAACGGCCGTGCTGCGGAGCAGGGGAACAGGATGCGGGCGAAGAAGCCCGTCAAGAGCAGGCCGCGCATCGACGCCGGAAACCAAGACCTAGAGATCGTGACGGCGCAGGCATGGGAGGCCCTACAGGCTAGTAACAAGCCGGAACGACTATTCCGGTGCGGCGGCAGACCATCGCGGATCGAAACTGACGACGACGGCGCGCCTATCGTTCGCGCGCTCGACCCCGACCGGATGCGTTACGAGGTGGCACGCGCTGCCGACTGGTTCAGAATCAGCAAGGAAGAAGAGGAAGTGCCAGCGTCGCCGCCAAAGGACGTTGTACGGGACGTGCTGGCCCAGCCCGACATGCCGTTGCCAGTGCTCATCCGAATTGTGGAGGCACCGATCTACGCTGCTGATGGAACACTGCAAACCTCGCCCGGATACCACCGGACGGGACGTATTTACTACGCGCCTGCTATCGGCCTTGTGGTGCCGGACATATCGGCAGAACCAACGCCGAACGAAATCAGCACGGCCAGGCAGCTTGTCTGCGAGGAACTACTTGGGGATTTTCCGATCACTAGCGAATCCGAGCTTGCCCATGCTGTTGCTCTGTTTCTGTTGCCATTCGCTCGGGAAATCATCGGCAATGGAGCAACGCCGATCCATCTTGTCGAGAAGCCATCCCCGGGGACGGGTGCCACGTTGATGGTTGACTGTCTCGCCTATCCGGCAATCGGCCGACCCGTGGCCGCTATGACTGAGGGCAGGGACGAAGAGGAATGGCGGAAAAGACTCACCAGCAAGTTCCGAATGTGCGCAACGTACATCTTCATCGACAACCTGGGGCGCCGGCTGGATTCACCGACTGTCTCCGCAGCCGTCACCGCGCCATCTTGGGAGGATCGGATTCTAGGCCACTCTGAAATTATCCGAGTTCCGGTCCGTTGTGTTTGGGTGGCATCCGGCAACAACCCAAGCGTATCCAACGAGATTAGCCGCCGGACTATCCGAATCCGCCTTGACGCCAAGACGGATCAGCCGTGGTTGCGGGAAGGGTTCAGGATCCCCAACCTACGGGCATGGGTGAAGGATAACCGCGGCCGGCTGATATGGGCAGCCCTTACGATGATTCGCGCATGGCTTGTCGCAGGTCGCCCCGCCGGGTCAAGAACGTTGGGGATGTTCGAGCAATGGGCCGAAACCATTGGTGGCATCCTAGACGTGGTTGGTATCCCGGGGTTCCTTGGGAACCTGGACGACTTCTATCAAGAGAGTGACGCCGAAAGTGCCGCTTGGCAATCCTTCATTTTGGCGTGGTGGGAGAGATTTCAGGATCAGGAGGTAAAGGTTGCAGAGTTGTGGGAGACTATCAAGGGTGACGTGATGCTGCCGATACTTGCTGACAGTGAACAGGCCCAGAAGATTCGACTTGGAAAACTGCTCTCAGACAAACGGGACCGGACATTTTCTGTGGAGATTCAAGGCCAACCGACCCTATTGCGGATAACCCGCGGGGGGCAGAAACAGCGGGCATACCTCTGGAAACTGGGTGAGTGTGGTGAGTGAGTGTGAGTTCAGTACGGGTCGGGCGCTACGCGCGCGCACGCGCACGCGAGAGCCCATGCCGGAAACACTCACACTCACTCACCAGACTCACCGCCGGCCGACTGCCCTCATACCGACGTGCCCGAAACGATGGGCAGGGACAGGATGGACAAATTGCAGCGCAGTTTGCAGCGAGGCCCATACCCCTGGCGGAAATCACCGGGCCCGGGCCGGAAAATTCGGGTCCTCGGGAGACTTGACAAGTGGCGGTACGCCCGCCGATAATCGTGGTGTTGAAAGTCAGTCCGGCGACTTGTGGCGGACGATAAGTTTGGATTCTCTCCCATGCTGACTCTTCACAGCACACCGCAAACCCCTCTTGGCCCGAGCGAAGTGGTAACACCCGCCGCGCGGCCCAAACTCCGCGTCAACAGGACCAAGAGGGGCTTGCCGTTTCATGGGCGGTCCTATGGCAAGTCTGATTCATAAGCGCGGCCGATGGTCCCTGCAATTCCGGCTGCGTCCTAACTCAGAGCGCCAGACCATCGCGCTGGGGACAATGACGGAGGCGGGGGCCCGCAGTTACAAGGAGCGGATCGAGGCCCTGGTGGAAGCAATCCGGGCCGATGGTCCGCCCGATCCCTCTACGGCGAAGTGGGTGGCCGGGCTGTCCGATGCCTTCCATGCGAAGCTGGCTTGTGCGTCGGGCTGGCGGTGGCCCGGGTGAGTGAAGAGGGGCCGGCGGTGCCCCTGCTTGGCCGTTTCCTCGACACCTACATCGGCAACCGGACGGATACCAAGGCGAGCACCAGGACCGTGTACGGGCAAACCCGGCGGTGCCTGGTCGAATTTTTCGGGGCCACCCGTCCGCTTGACCGGATCACCCCGGGCGACGATGAAGATTGGCGGCGGTGGTTGGGCGCCGACCAGGGGCTCGCTGACAACACCGTCCGGCGGCGGTGCGGTATGGCGAAGCAGTTTTTCCGGGCGGCCGTCCGGCGGCGGCTGATTCTAGAGAACCCGTTTGCCGATATGGGCGGCTGCGTCATTCGAGAGAATCGGGCCCGGGACCGCTTCATCACGCGGCAGGAGGCCCAACAGGTCCTGGACGCCTGCCCCGATGCCCAATGGCGGCTATTGTTCGCCCTGAGTCGCTACGGTGGCCTACGGTGCCCGTCTGAGCACCTGGGGCTGCGGTGGGGCAACGTGGACTGGGAGCGATCCAGAATCACGATCCACAGCCCCAAGACGCAGCACCACGAGGGGAAGGGGAGTCGGGTGATTCCGATTTTCCCTGAGCTGCGCCCCTACTTGGAAGAGGTATGGGAGCAAGCCGAACCCGGCACGGAATGGGTGATTACCCGCTACCGTGACTCGACAACGAACCTCCGAACGCAGTTGACGAAGATCGTCCGGCGGGCGGGCCTGGAGCCGTGGCCCAAGCTGTGGCAGAACCTCCGGGCGACCAGGGAGACGGAGTTGGCGGAGACGTTCCCGATTCACGTTGTCTGCGCCTGGATCGGCAATTCCGCGGCCGTGGCCCGCAAGCACTACTTGCAAGTGACCGATGAGCATTTTGCACGGGCTGCCGCGCTGCAAATGGCGCTGCAAATTCCCGGTGCAACGCCATGTAACGCGGTGAACGTCGATTTTCAGCCTGCGGACGGAAGCCCCGACGTTACACCGGGTTGCATCAAATCCCACAATCTTGCATCTTGCCTTCCACCCGAAGTAGTGGGCGTTACTGGATTCGAACCAGTGACCTCCACGGTGTGAGCATGGCGCTCTAACCAACTGAGCTAAACGCCCGGCGTCGTCCCACCCGGCGGGGAACAATCCCCGGCCGGCGGAACGTTAAGGGTGGCTTTCCTGGGGCTCCTCGGGAGGCGGCGGATCGAACTTGGGGGCCGTGGCCTCCACCCGATCCGCGGCCTCTTCTTCCTGCTGGACCGATCGCGTCACGGTGGCGGCGGCGTCGCTGGCCACCGCCTCGAACTCCTGGCGGATGCCTTGGAGGCTCTTCTTGAAATCGACGAACTGCTTGCCGAACTTGCGAGCCACCTCGGGCAAACGCTCACCATACAGCAAGACGGCGATTACCGCAAGGATGAGGAACTCGGAAGAGCCCAGGATATCGAAGAACCCGAACAGAGGCATGACAGTGTTCAGTCTTCAGTGTTCGGTTTTCAGTTTTCGGTCGCACGCGCCGCCGGGCGCTGAAGCGGTTGCCAGCGCTGAGTTCCTGCCCTTGCTGAACACCGAAAACGGGGTTAACCCTGTGGCTGCTGCTCTTCGGCTTTCGGCGCGGGCTCGACGATTTTCGGCGGGGGCTCGGTCTTCTTCACGGCCTTGTCCACGTCGTCCTCGACGCCCTCGACGCCCTTCTTGAATTCGGTGACGCCGCGGCCCAGCGAGCGCATCACGCTGGGCAGCCGGTTGCCGAACAGCAGCAGGACGACGATCAGAACAATCAGCAACTCGGGGTTGAGCCCAAGGATCGCAAATAACGAAATCATCACAGGTTTCCGTGAAGGGGTGCCTTGCGCGATACCCTTCTCCCGGCGGGAGCGGGGCAACGTAAACTAATTCCATTCTACTCCCCCCGCTGCCCGTGTCAAAGGGATGGCGGGTTGCAGCTAGTTGGCCAATCAGCGCGCTCGGCGGGGGAAAGCCCCGCCGGGGCGTTTGGAGGATGGGGCAGCGGTGGTAGTTACAAATCAGCGATCGGCGGGGGAAAGCCCCGCCGGGGCGGCCGCCGGGCCGGCGTGCCTCCGACCGTCGCTCGTCGTCCGTGGCCCGCCGTGCCTATTCCAGCCGTAAATATCGGTAATAGACTTCGAGGGACAACCCCCCCAAGGAAGTGCTGTAGATTCTGCCTGCATAACCGCCCCAGACGGGGTCGGGGTCCCAGGAGCCGGCCAGCGGGCCCGTTTTCCGCTGGGTGGCCAGCAAGTGGGTTTGGAGGGCCGTGTTCCACCGCCGCCAGGTTTCGCCCTGCAAATGATAGGTGGCCAGCGTGGCGTAGTACCAGTAGTAGAAGTTGGGCTGACCTTGGCCCGGCAACTCGCCCAGCAGCGCCTCGGCCGCCTCGTGGCAGGCGGGGTGTTGCCTGGAGAGGCCCAGGAACTGCCACGAGGCCAGGGCCTCGGCG
The DNA here is from genome assembly GCA_049515555.1 of Thermoguttaceae bacterium. GTDB lineage: Bacteria > Planctomycetota > Planctomycetia > Pirellulales > Thermoguttaceae > JBEKTY01. Next base: position 1,586 of record JBEKTY010000233.1, on the reverse strand, counting down.
GTCATGGTGCGGCTGGGTTGCTCGCCGGGTTGGTAGCATGCCCAGCCGCCGTGCTGGCCCGCTGCGACCGACTGAAGATAGCGGATTACGCCTTGCCGGGTGGGCTCGGGGAGCGGGATGCCGGCCAGCTCGGCACTGCGCAGGGCCATGAACTGCCAGCCGAGTTGGCTGGTGTCGCCGGGGTCGCGGGGCTGGTATCGCCAGCCGCCGCCGTAAGGGTCCTGGGCGGCGATCGTATAGCCGATGGCCCGGCGGACCGCCGGTTCCAGCCGCTGGTCGCCCGTCATACCATAGGCCTCGCACAGGGCGAAGGCGGCCATGGCATGGCAATACATGGCGGCGAACAGGTCTGCCGAGCCGGCCAGCGAGCCGCTGGCGGCCTGGGTCCGCAGCAGGTATTCCAGCCCGCGGCGGACGTTCTCCTGGTAGGGGCCGCGGAGGTGCGTCTCGCCGGAGGCCAAGAGGGCCAACAGGGCCAAGCCGGTCATTCCGGTATCGGCCTCGACGCCCGCGTGCGGCCGGCTGCGGCCGTCGGCCGGGGTATCACGGCCGGCCTCATGCTGTTTGGCATTCCAACGGCCGTCAGGGTCTTGGTTGTCGATGAGCCAGCGTAGGGCGGCTTGGACGGCGGCCTCGGTCTGCGCGCTTCCGCCGCCGCCGCGGACCGTGCCCAGGCGGTCAGGGATGACGCGAAGTCGATAGGCATCGGGCATCGGCTGTCGGGTGGACTGCGCGCCCCGCGGGTCAGCCGCGGTGGCGTGCGGCGGGCTGGGTGCAATGGCCGGCGGGGCTGGCGAAACCGGCAAGGCGGCCGGCTCACTCTCGGCGCCGGCCGAGAGCGTCGCATCTTCGGTATCGAGCGGCCATTCGAGCTCCGGCCCCACGCTCTCCGGCGGCGAAGCCTGTGCCGCGGGCGGCGGGGTGGCTTCGGCCGCCGCGGGCTTTGGCGGATCGGCCTGGGCAGCGGCAAGTTCCGGGCCAGCGGCCTGCTCCGCGCTGGGCGGGGCTTCATCGTCGGCGGGCCCCGGGGCCACGGCCTCTGCCGGGCCGTCGCCCGGACCCTCCGGGCCCTCGACGAAGGCGATCCGCATCACCGGATCAGGAATCTCGCCCCCAAGCTGCACCATCTTGATCGTGGTGGCGTAGCCGGCCAGGAGCAGATGCGCCAACAGCGACAGCAGCAGGCATTTCCGGATCGGCCGATACTGTCCCCAGCGGGTCCAGATCAAGACGGCCAGCGCGACGGAGAAGGCGGCCAGCCCCAGCCACAGCAGCCACATCATCCACATGGCTTTGGGGATTTGGGGATTTGGGGATTTAGGGATTTGGGGATTTGGGGCAAGAAGTTAGGAGTTAGGAGCTAGGAGTTAGAATGTCGGGCCGGACGCGTGCCGTCTTGCAGAGATAATCGACTCCTGGAAGGAGTCCGTCAGTCTCCTCATTCTAACTTCTAACTTCTAACTTCTAACTGGACTTTTGCAAACTTAGGCTAGTCGTATCTTAGCGAACACATGGTCAAGGTCCGTTCCGTGCTCTTGGACTTGTTGGACAACCCAGGTAAGGGTGGCGCGGAGCGTCTCGTTCAG
>JBEKTY010000232.1:0-10180 GCA_049515555.1 Thermoguttaceae bacterium | reverse complement strand
ACTGTTGCGCTCCTTCGCTTTGGAACTTGTTTCCAGTTCGTATGCACGAGGGAGCGCAACAGATTTCAAAGAACCTAACAAGCCCAGTTTGCCAAAATTATTGGGTTTTATTCAGACCAGGGTTAGGGTGAGGGGATTGTGGAGCGCACCGCCCGCATTTTCCCTCACCCCCTGCCCCTCTCCCAGAGGGAGAGGGGAGGAAGATGAAGATGGATCACTTGCCGGCCCTCCGCACGCGGATCAGGAAGACCCCGGGCGCGGGCAAGTCCTGAACAATCTGAAGCTTCGATCCTTCGGCCGGCAACATGCGGACTCGTTCCAGATCGTGCCTGTCATCGAGCATGAGCAACTCGCACTGGCTGGCGCCCTGCCACGGCAGGTTCGCCAGCGAGACCTCGATCAGCCGGTCGGCCGAGTTGAAATTGCTCACCAGGAGCAGCAGCGCGCCGGAGTCTGCGCTCAAGCCGGCCACGGCCGCCAGCTCGCCCGGCTTGCCGCCCTGGACCGCCACGCGCAGCGGATGATCGACCAGGGCTTTGAAGCCCAGGAAGGCGTAATAGGTTTTCTTCGGCACGCCGAAGTGATTGAACAGGCCCCAGGCGCCGTTGTCGCCGGTGTAGAAGTTGCCCATGTCGAGCGGGGCGTCTTGCAGGCCCAGCAGCACGCAGGCGACGAAGGCCGCCCCGCGCACGCCGCCCGCATCGTCAAACCATTTCTGCAACCGCCGGCCGTCGCGGCTGAGCATGGGGCCCCAATCGTTGCCGGGCAGATAGTTCCATTCGTCCAAGTGGCTCTCGGTCTTCTGCAGGCCGAGCTCGTCCAGCACGGCCCGCAGCCCGCGCGTGCCGCGCACGGGCGCCGTGGGGTCGGCCGTGTACATGTGCCAGGAAAGGAAATCCAGCGGCACGGATTCCTTGCGGCAGTACTCCAGAAAGCCGCGCAGGTAGGGCGCCGGCGTAAGCTTGCACCCGTCCAGCCGGCCCAGGCCGGCCGCCGCCGGTCCGCCGACTTTAAGGGCCGGCCAGCGGGCCTTGATCGCCCGGGCCGCAGTGGCATACAGACGATAATAGTCCCCGGCGGTAGCATCCCATTGGGCCGGGCCAATCTCCGATTCGTTCCAAATCTCGAAATAGCGGAGGTCGAGCCGGCAACCGTCGGCCCAGCCTTCGTTGTAATGCCGAATGATGCCCAGACAGATCCGGGCCCAACGGTCATAGTCGGCCGGCTTGTGGACGTAATACTTGTGCGGCGTGTGCTCGATGCTCTCGCCCAGGCGATACATGACCCGCGAGCCGGTGGCCAGGATCGACTTCAAGTAATCGTCCGTCGGCGCGAAGTGGTAAGCGGCGGGCGAATCCGGGTCGGCGTCAAAGTCGGGAAAAATCGCGTGCACGTCGACCACGTCGCGTGCCGGCCAGTTGGCGTCGTGGATGCGGGTCATCGGGATTCCGAGGGCCTTATGGTACGGCGAAAGATCGACGACGCCGCCATAACAGATCGGTCCGCCGTTGATGCCGTGAATGGGCCGGATCTGGCCCGTCTTACGCCCCGCATCGACCTCCAGCGTGGCCGCCTGCAAGCCCCACGCAACGGCCATGACGCAGGTGCACAGAACGCCTCTTCCCAGTCGCTTTGACGTTGCACGCATGTTACGCTCCAATGTATCCGGCACACTCCGTGTGCCGATGGCGGAAGCGGCACACGGAGTGTGCCGGATACAATTTTGCAATCCAAGTTCGGCGCGGGTCTCCCGACCCCGCCGCGGCGTGGACCGAAGGTCTCCATGGCTCGGGAGACCTTCGGTCGGCGGTGTGGCTCGGTCGGAGACCGGCCACAACGCGGCATGGCGGACGGCACACGGAGTGTGCCTGCCACTTTGGCGCCGGAAGATTTAAGGGTTACCCTTCCTCTCTGCCAGCGCAAAACCCGCGGCCATGATATCAAGCCCGGCCGTGGCGTGCAACTACGCACCGATGATTCACTTCGGCGTGTACAGCAGGGCTCTGGATTGCATGCCTTCGGCCGCCTGCGCCGCCGAGAGGCTCGTGTCGACGCGGATCGCGATCGAATTCGTTTGGCCCGGGCGGAGCAGCTCCGTCACGTCGAGTTCCATCTCGGCCGGCCGGATGTATGCCTCCTGGTAGGGTCGATGACCGGCGTAACGGCCGTTGACCCAGCACCACGCCTCGGTTACGACCACCGGCACGCAAAGCATGACCTTACGGCCCTGGGCGCCGAGGGGCAGGTCGAGCTTCAGGCGGTACCAGACGTGGCCCAGGTAAGGATAGCCGCGCCAATCGTCGTAGCCCTGCCGATAGAACGGCCGCGTGGTGTCTACCAAGGCCCAGCCGGTCTCGTCCAGTCCCGGCCGCTGCCAACCGGCGAATATGCCTTCTTCGTGCGGGTCGGTACGAAACATGGCCTGCCGCGGGGCGATGGCCAGCAGCGTGCCCGCCTTGCCCGTCGTCTTATCTAGGAGCGATTGGTAGTATTTCTTCCGATCGGTGATGGTCCAGTACCAGACGCCCGTGTGATAGCCCTTTTCGTCGGGCCAGATGAAGAACGGATTGACGGCGTGCAACTGCCCGCGCAGGACGAGCATTCTGTCGGCGGCGGCGACCGCGGCGGCGAAATCGCCGGCCGCATCGGCGGCCGCCATATCCATGTAACCCGCCAGGTGCTCGTAAATCAGGCGATCGGCTTGCACGTGCAGCTTGTCGCGGTCCGTATCGGCCAGCCGCTGGGCCTGGGCCACCAGTTCCTTCAGCCGTGCGAGCAGCTCGGGCGTGTAGACCTCGGGCATGACCCGGTCTTCGTGGCCGTGGATCGGCGTGCGGGCGATCGTCTCGTCCAGGGCCATGTAAAATGCTTTCATGGGCCGGGCCGCCCGGCCATACCACTTGGCAAAGAAGTCGTCCAGCACGGCGTCTACGTCGCTGTCGGCGTTCCATTCCAACTGGGCCCGCAGGTATCGGCTGGCGATGCCCGCCTCGGCCCACACGTTCCGCGACTCGTCGTGGAATCCCATCACGCCCCACTTCTTCATCAGGGGGAAGTCGTGGCGGAGCTTGTTGAACTCGGTCACGGGCGTCAGTCCCGAAACCAGCATGTTGTAGTTGTAGCCGTAGATCCAGACGTTCTTGCACAGCTCGCACCAGCGTTTGAGCATCTGGCCCTGGCGGACCTTCTGCCAGCAGTGTTCGTCGTCGTAGCCGTGGAGCGTGCAGCTCCAGATGGCGGCGAACATGATTACCATGTGATCGTCGAGTTTCAGGCCTTCGGGCGGCAGGTTGCGGTTGGCGTAGCCGTTGGTGGCGATATAGGCCTGGGGGAACTCCTTGTGCACCTCGACCGCCACGCCGTTGACGAACGTCAGCCATTCCTCGGTGATGCTGGCTTCGCCGGCCACGCCGGGCCGCCCGCCCAGGGTAACGAACCCGCGGCTGAGCTTGAGCGTCTGGGGATTGAAATCGCGCGGCAGGCCGTCGTCTGGGGCGAAACCGTAAGAGTTGGCCTGCGGGTGCTTGCGCAAGTCGTCCCGAATGATACCGCCGGCAATCCGGGCCGCCTCGGGGTTGGTAAGGTTGGGGAGGTACGCATTGCGCGTGCCGTCCTCGTTCAGGGCCACGAGGGCCGGCTTCTCCTTGCGCAACGGCTCGGGGGCCACGATGGCCCGCGCACTGCTGTCGCCGCAGATGGCGAACATGGGCTCGGGATTCATCTTGTTCCGCAGTTTCCAACGGGTTTCCTGGGCGGCCAGCTCCGGCAGGGCGTGCAGCCACCAGTTGCGCATCACGAAGTCCGGCTTCTCCTCGAGGTGCTGCTCGCTCACGCGGATCGTCGCCGTGTGCGGCACGATCTCGCCGAACTCGCCGGGCATGAACCACCGCACACCCAGGCCGCGCAGGAAATCGTAGACCGCGTACTCGGTGCCGTGATACGGGCCGTCGTTGTTGCCGGCCAGGAGCAGCCGGTCGCCTTTGCAGGCGATCACAAAACCTTCCTCCCGGCGGGCCGCACTGACTCCGCCGGGAATGGCCACCCCCAGGGAATCGCTCAGCCGGCTGCGGCCCACCAGAATGAGCGCTCCGGCCGGCGTCTGCGAATCGTTGACGATGGGCAGCGTGGCGCCCGAGATTTTCCGGACGTAGGTCTGCAACTCCTCGGCCGCCGTGCGGATCTTCTGCCGCGCCGGCGCCGCCGTGTCTTTGGCCACGACGATGGTTGCCCGCGGCTGCCCATCGGCCACAAGGACCATGTCCGCGGCAGCGGTCGGGCTGCCCGCCGCCAGGGCCGTTACAAGGATTGCGGTACACATCAAGGGACGCCGGATTGTATCTTGCATGATTCACCTCGCAATATGTATCCGGCACACTCCGTGTGCCGATGGCAACGGCGGCACACGGAGTGTGCCGGATACGATTACGTCTTACAACCGTTCACCGCGAAACGGTAAACACGTTCTCCTTGTCCGTCTGCAACTGGAACCGCTTCAGGCCCAGCGGATGATCGGGCACTAGGGCAGGCAGCGTGACGCTCTGGCTTGGCGGCAAGAGCAGCTCGGCCGTGCACCCCGCGGGAATCAGGATCTTCAACTGCTGCCCGCCCGGCTGCCGTTGGGCCGCAAAGCGGATCGGGCCGCGAACCGTGTAGTACGTCAGATCGAGATCACCGAGGTCGGCCAACTGGGGCCGGATCTGGCAGCGGGCGAAACCGGGGGCCGTCGCCCGGATGCCGGCAATGTCCATGTACAGCACGTACAGCGGCGCCACGGCGCAGTGACTCCATTGAGAGGTCGAGTCGCTGGTCACCTCCCAATCCTCCTGCAGCGTGTTGTTCAAGAGGACCGACTTCATGCCGGCCCAGCGTGTGCGGAACTCCCGCACGATGACGTCGGCCCGGTCCAGCCGGGCCAGGGCCCAGTAGCGCCAGCAGGCGTTGCAGGGATAGGAAAGCCCCAGCTCGGCGGGACACTCGACCAGGGCCGCCAGGGCCGCCGTAGTCTTGCCCGCCGGGCACTGGTCGAAGAGGATCGACGTGGCCAGCGAGCGGTCGCACAGGCGGGGCTTCTTTTCCTCGGCCAGCCAGGGGAGATTATTGACGAACAGCCCGCGCTGGGGGCTCCAGAACCGCCGCACCGTGGCGGCCAACAACTCACGGCCGCGGCGGTCGAACTCCTCGGCCCGACGGCCGTCGCCGCGGGCCCGGGCCAAGGGGGCCAGGGCATGCTGCAACATGGCGGCCGTGTAAAGGTTCATCGCGCACTGCTTGTGCCGCTGCTGCCGGTATGCGACGTGGTCGATCCACACCTGGGGCACGCCCAGATTCTCGACCGGCAGCAGGCCGTCCGGGCCGCGGATCGAATCGAGGTAGTCGGCGAAGCGGACCAGCCGCGGGTAGGGCTCGTCGAGGGCCGCCAGGTCGCCCGTCTCCAGGTAATGGTTCCAGCAATCGAAATTGAAGCCCACGCCGTGGTCCAGGAGCGGTCCCCAGTAGGCCCCGTCGATGTGCCGCTGCATCACCCGGGCGAGCCGGTCGAAGGCCGGCCAGCAGTCGAGAAAATAGCCCTCCGGCGTCTGGCCCTCGCTGAAGGTCCGCAGGAACCGCTGCGCCAGGCGCGGCTCGCCGAAGGCCGAGCGGACGGCCAGCAGTTGATGCCCGCCGTCGCCGCTGTATTGCTGGCGTTCGCGGGCCATGCCGTCCACGCAGGTTTCCTGGGCGCTGTTGCGGACCGTGTTCAGCGAGGCGTCGAAGAGCCGTTGCAAGGCCGGCTCGCTGCAGCGGATGCGGGGGCGGTTCGGCCAGTCGAACATCCGCCGCCGCACGCCCACCTCGCTAATAAGCACCGGCCGCGCGGCGTTGCGGATATGAAGTTGCAGCCAACGCAGCGATTCGTAATCGAAGGCCTCGAAACGATTCACCCCCTCGCGGCAAATGAAGCGCGACCAGTTGAAGAACTGCGAATCGAGCCATGCCGGGCCGCTCGGGTCGTGCGCCTCCTGGCACATCAGCTCGACTACGGTCCCTGCCGGGGCGTCGATGGTGAACTGCGGCCAGCCCACGATCTGCTCCTGGAACTCGAAGGTGACGAACTGCCCGCGGCGCGGATCGCCCTGGGGCGGAAGCTCCCAGCGCAGCGGGCCCTTCGGTACGGCGATTTCTCGCCGCTGGATGCGGAAACAATCGGGCATGCGAAACTCGAACCAGTCGGCCGGGTCGCGGCGCCACTCGACGACTCCGGCGTCGGCCAGCCGCGCGGCGGGCACCGCCGTCTCCCGCAGCGGCGGAATCTCCCGCATGCGCAGCGCGCTGCGGCCCGCCGCGGCCTGCTCCAGCAAATCGCCGCCCGCGTAGGTACTGCACGCGGCCGGCTTGTCGGCCGGGCAATTCAGCACCGCGGCGGCCGTCCACTGCGAATCGGGCTCATAGCGCGGCGTATCCCAGCCCAACGGGTGCAGCCGCGCGTCGAATTCCTCCTGCAGCGCGCGGAGGAACCAGCGCTTGAATTGTCCCGGCCGGTGCGCGCGATCGATCGCCACTTGCCAGGAGGGATCGGAAAGCACTTGCCGCCGGCGGCCGTCTTGCTCCTCGATCGCCAGGTGGAAGATCAGCCCCGGTTTGCCGGCGGGCCAGGTGCCGTCGCCCTGCCCGTAGTACAGCACCTCGACCCCCAGCACGTTCTTGCCCGGCGTTAAGAAGGCCGTCAGGTCCACGGGATCGGCGTCCAGGCTCCGCGGGTCGCAAGGGGCGGGCCCCCATTGCACGCGCCGGCCGTTGACCGAAAGCAGGTAGCGGCTGTCGGCGGTCATCCATCCGGCGGCCTTCCGCGGCCGCCCGCCGAGAGTCACCTCGCGCCGAAACAGAAGGAACGTATTGGGCAGCGTGCGTTGCGACGGCAGCCAGATCCACTGCGCGGGCGCCAGGCTGACGCGGTAGGGGCGCCACCGCGCGGCCGACTGGCCGCCCTGCAAGACGCGGTCCAGCTCGTCGACCGTGAGCACGCGGTCGACTACAGCGGGCGCGGGCGCTCCCGCGGAAGCAGCGGCCGGCGCTGCCGGCCCGGCGGCCGGTTCTCCCGCCGCTGCCCGACGAGGCAGGCCGAGACACGCGACGACGCCGAGACACGCGACGACGCTTATACGCGCGACGATGCCCAGACGCGCGACGATGCGAAGAAAAGCACGCTTGAACATGTATCTCCCCTTGCGCGAAAGGACTCGACCTGGCGCACCATCCCGCCGGGCCCGTTTGGCGGCGGGCAATTGCCGCCATTGTACCTCCCGGACGGTTGCGAAGGCAGTGGGACGGGATCTTCTTGGCGAAGCTCGAAGCGACATGTGAGGACGATGATGATACGGCCGGTCAGGGCGGCGCGGGCGCCATGTCCACGCTTGTCGTGGGCTAGAAGTCGCCCGCCTCTTTGTGCTTCCTGTCGTTCCACCACTCGATCGTCCGCCGCAGCCCGTCGTCAAAGGGTGTGGTTGCCCGGAAACCAAACGCGGCGGCGCGGCTGGTGTCCAGACATCGCCGCGGCTGCCCGTCGGGCTTCGTGCCGTCCCAAGCCAAGTGGCCCTCGAAACCGACCAGGCGGCGGATCTTTTCAGCCAGCTCACGGATGGTGATCTCGAAACCCGCCCCGAGATTGACCGGCTGGGGTTCGTCGTACAACTGCGTGGCCAGCGCCACGGCCCGGGCGCAATCCTCGACGTACAGGAACTCCCGGCTGGCCTGGCCTGTGCCCCACACCACCACCTGATCCTTGCCTTGCTCCTTGGCCTCGCAGAACTTGCGGATCAAGGCCGGAATCACGTGCGAGGTGTTCGGATCGAAGTTGTCGCCGGGGCCGTACAAATTCACCGGCAGCAGGTAAATGCCGCGCAGGCCGTACTGCCGACGGTAGGCTTGGAGCATTACCAGCAGGGCCTTCTTGGCGATGCCGTAAGGGGCATTCGTCTCCTCGGGGTAGCCGTTCCAGAGGTTCTCTTCCCGAAACGGCACGGGCGTGAATTTGGGATAGGCGCAGATGGTCCCGAGCTGCACGAACTTTTTGAGCCCGACGCGGCGGGCGTGCTCGATCAAGTGCAAGCCCATGGCCATGTTGCCATAGAAGAACAGGCCGGGATTGGCGCGATTGGCGCCGATGCCGCCCACCAGCGCCGCCAGGTGGATGACCACGTCGGGCTTCATCTCCCGGTACATCCGCGCTACGTCGGCTTCGCAAGTCAGGTCGAAGTCCTCGATCAAGGGAACCAAGAGGTTCTGCTCGGGCACGCCGCTGACGCGGAGCACGGTCTGCAAGTGCTTGCCCAGGAAGCCCGCCCCGCCGGTCACCACAATGCGATCCTGACCAATCATGGCCGGGCCTCCCCCCTTTCCGCCAGGCGGTGCTCGGCCAGCACCCTTTCCTCGCGGGCGATGCGCCAGTCGTGATCGACCATCATCTGGACGAGCTGCTGGAAGGCGACTTTCGGCTTCCAGCCGAGCTTGCGGGCGGCCTTGGACGCATCGCCCAACAACAGGTCCACCTCGGCCGGGCGGAAGTAGCGCGGGTCGACCTCGACGTACTTGCGCCAATCCAAGCCCAGCCGCGTAAAGACCTCTTCGACGAACTCGCGCACCGATCTGGTCTCGCCGGTGGCGATTACGAAATCGTCCGGCTCGTCCTGCTGCATCATCCGCCACATCGCCTCGACGTAATCGCCGGCAAAACCCCAGTCGCGCTTGGCCTCCAAATTGCCGAGATAGAGCTTTTCCTGCAAGCCCTCCTTGATCCGCGTGGCGGCACGGGTGATCTTCCGGGTCACGAACGTCTCGCCCCGCCGCGGCGACTCGTGATTGAAGAGAATCCCGTTGCAGGCGAACGTGCCGTAGGCTTCACGGTAGTTCACCGTCTGCCAATAGCTGAACACTTTGGCGCAGGCGTAGGGGCTGCGGGGATGAAACGGCGTCCGCTCGGATTGCGGCGTTTCCAGCACCTTGCCGTACATTTCGCTGCTGGAAGCCTGGTAGAACTTGGCGCCGTTGCCCGCGGAACGGATCGCCTCCAATAATTGCAGCGTTCCCATGGCGCCGGCCTGTACCGTGTACACCGGAATTTCGAAACTCACCCGCACGTGCGATTGGGCCGCCAGGTTGTACACTTCGTCGGGCGCGATCCCCTTCACCAGGTGGGAGAGCGACGTGCCGTCGGCCAGGTCGCCATAGTGCAGGAACATCCGCGCGTCTTTCAGGTGCGGATCCTTGTAGAAGGGCTCGATCCGCGCCGTGTTGAAACTGCTGGAGCGGCGGATCAGGCCGTGAACCTCGTAGCCCTTGGCCAGCAGCAGCTCGCACAGGTAGCTGCCGTCCTGACCGGTGATGCCGGTGATTAGTGCTTTCTTTGCCATTTACGCCTCCAGTGCTTCGTGTCGCCGTCCAAGCCGCGGTTGCCGCTCCCAGGGCATGCACCGCTGCCAAGCGTTTGTCAAAAAATTGAGACCTGGTCTGAAACCGTCGGGGCGCACCATATCGACATTGACTGAGCTCTACGCGAACACCACCCGGGCGCTGTCTTCCTTGTCCGCTCGGATCCACTGCGAGCAGCCACCATCGCCCCATGCTAACACAGTAGCGCGTCACGTTCCAGGTGACCTGCCGATTCTGCGGCCGGAGTCGAGCTGTTTGAGCGCTCATGATGCTCGACAGTCGCACAGCCGCGGCGCCCCGGGCGTGCGTTGTCCGTCTTGTTGCCTGCCGGGGCACGGCATGGTATGCTGCCCCGATTGCCTGTCCGCGGGTAATCGTTCACGCAGGACTGTCCCGTTCGGCCGGCACTTTTTGCAACTCCACACGCCGGGAGAAACACCATGCTGAAGCCCTTCTTTGCAGTGATCGCGGCAGCGACGGTTCTCGTTGGTGCGTCGAAGGCCGACCAACCGCCGGCGGCGGTTCCGCTTGACGACCTCCGGGTGGCCGACGGCCAGACGCCGCAGATCGAGCGGCAAGCCGACGGATTTCGCATCGCCAATCGCGGGTCGATCCGTGCGACCGTGAAGGCCGCCGACGACGCATTCCTGTGCCGCACCAACCCGGCCGCCTATACCGACGTAGTTCAACTGAGCATCGGCCGGGTCGACAGTCTCCGCTGCAACTGTCTGTATAGCCCGTCGCGCGACGAGGCGCTTTGCTTCGAGGCGGAGCG
>JBEKTY010000231.1:0-10187 GCA_049515555.1 Thermoguttaceae bacterium | reverse complement strand
GATAGTGCCGGGCGCGGCGGCGGCGATCTGCCAGCCGTCGTCAACCTCGGGAGTGCTGCACGTATCGAGCTGGGCGAAGGCCGCCCACCATCCGGAAGTCACCGAGTTGCTCGTTCCGTAGATATCCCCGTTGCTCTGGGTAACTCCCCGGCTGGCGCAGGGCGCGAACTGCCACAGGCTGCTGACCCTGCCGTGGCCGAAGGCCCCCAGGCCAGTTCCGCTGTCGAACACGGAGGCTCCCCCCGCCGACTGCGTCTGATAAAAGCCACCCACGAGGGCGGAGAGCGTATTGACCAGCCCGTCGCTCGTAGGGTTGTTGTCCGAGACGCAGACGTCCAGCGTGATATAACCTGAGGCATCTGCGCCAACCGCCGCGCCCGTCACGTTTCCGTTGTCGTCGTAAGTATATTCGACGCCGGTGGCCGTCGAGGCCGACGGGTCGGCGGTCATGGTAATCGTCAGGGTGTCCCCCTGCGGGGAGCCGGACCCCAAGTCGTCCAGGCCCGACCGGACCGATCGCCGCCCGCCGGAGGCGAGAGTGTCCTGGGTATCGCCGCTGGCGAAGCCAAGGCCGGAGGCGTCCATCAATGCGCTGTTGAGGACCGCGCCGCCGGCGTCGATCTCCAGGGCCGTGCCCGCCGGCGTCCCGTCCGCAGCCGTCGCACCCTGCGGCAGCGCGTCGCCCTCGTCAAAAATCAGCGTCCCGGCGCTGTCGTCGAGCAGCGTGCCGCCGGTGTAGGCGTTCGCCGCGGTGAGGGTCAGGCTGCCGGTGTCTGCGCCAAGCTCCAGGCCGTAGCTCCCGCCTATCGTGCCGTCGAACGTGCTGGCCGCCGAGCTGTCGTAATAGAGATTGCCGGCCTGGTCGGTGATCGTGCCGCTACCGGACAACTGCGCGGCGCCCGACACCGCCAGCGAGCTCGGCGCGATCGAGCCGTCGACCTCGAGCGTTCCGGCGTGGACCCCCACGATGCCCGTGAAGGTGTCGTCGCCGCTGAGGACGACCGTGTTGGTGCCGGGGCCGCCGCCCGGGTTCACCTCGAGCTTGGCCGTGCCGGTCAGGTTCGCGCTGACCGCTGCGTTATCGAGCTCGAACTCGCTACCCGCCGAGAGCGAGCCGCCGCCGGCGGTGTCTACCACGCTCCCGTCGTTGAGGGTTAGCCTGGAAACGGTTGCACTCTGGCCGTTAAGGTCAAGTTGGGACCCGTCGGAAATGGTTACCGGGTAACCAGTGGGCAGCGAGCCGGAGTTGGCCAGCTTCAGGGTGCCCCCGTCCACCTCGGTCCCATCCGAATATGAGTTCGCGTTGCCCGGGCTGGACGGGTTATCCAGGATCAGCGTGCCGTCGCCCTCCTTCACGACATCGAGCGCGCCACCAATTGTGCCCTTAAAATCGAGCGTCCCGGCGGGGTCGACCGTGAGGGTGCTGTTGTCGGAACGGGACGCAACATTACTGTCGAACTCGCGGTTGGAGTTGGCGTCGCCACCGGCGATCACGAGGTTGGCGGAATCGAAAAAAATTGTTTGGCCGGTGTAACTGTTGTTGCCCGTGAGGGTGAGCGTGCCCTCCTCCTCGAGGATCAGGGACACGCCCCCCGAGCCGGCCGCGCCGTCGTCAATCGTGCCGCTATACGAGCCCGTAATGTCCTCGCTTGCGAACGCGTATCCGACCAGCAGTTCGCTGGCGTCACTGGAGCCGTCCGTGATTTCGCCGTTGCCGGTGCCCATGAGGGTGGCCACATCGGGCGAACAGCCGTTGAGGTCGAGCACGCCGGACCCATCAACCCACAGGCCGCCCATTTCGGAGCCCAGCGCCTCGTCGGTGTCGGCCGTGAGCGTGCCCCCATCGACGTGCGTACCGCCGGAGAAGGTGTTGTGGCCGGCGAGCACCAGGCCACCCGCGTCGAGCTTGAGCTCGACTGTCCCGCCGTAGTAGCCGTCTTCGATTGTGCCAGCGAAGGTACATTGCCCGTTGTTGGACACGCCAACCGTGAGCGTCGACGGGTCGCTGCCGGTGTCAGTGACGATGTCGTGGCTGGAGGCAGTCGTGACCAGCGAATTGTCGCCTCCCCCGGTGGTCACCTCGAGGCCGGCGATGGCTTGATTGGTTCCGCCGAGGTCCAGCGTCGCATCACCCTGCCTGCCGTTGTCGAAGTCAACGACGGTAGACTGCGGAAGGCAATTGTCGACGCTGCCCAACTGCAACGTGCCGGACGTGAGATACGTCCAGCCGAGGTAGGTGCTGGAGTTTGTGAGCGTCAGGCTGCCTCCTTCGACCCCGCCCACCGCGAGGCAACCTGCCCCATCGATTTTGCCGTCGAAGGTGCTGTCGGCCCATGAGCCGTAGTAAAGCTGGCTGTTCGCCCCGACGCTGATCGTGCCGCTGCCGGAAAGCGCGGCATCGTTCAGCACCTCCAGGCCGGTGGCCGAGGTGACGGTGAGGTGGCCGCTGACCTTAAGTGTGGAGCGGTCGCCGGAGCTGGCCCCGACGACGATCGTGCCCGCCGTGCTGCTGCCCGAACCGTCGATGACGAGCGTGCCGCCGCCGGTAGCGTCCAACTCCGAGCCGCCGTTGCCGTCCAGGGGGGCGATCTTGGCCGTTATCGTGCCCGTCGCGCCGGCGCCCACCGTGACCTGGGTCGAGGCGATCTGGTCGCCGGAGGTGGGCACGGCCAGCACGTCGTTGGCCGTGTTGCCCGATATAGAATAATTTGCGGCACCAAATTCGATAGCGCTGGCCCAGACTAGATCGGAACCGGGACTGGAATCGCTGACTTTCACGTTGGTGGCGATCCCGCCGCCCGTAGCGCTGAGTTTGGCGATATCGCCGTTGGACCACGGAACCTGTTGGCTGTACTGGTTCAGCCAAACGGTGTTGGGCAGATCGTCGGCGTCCCAGACCTTCCCGGCGGCGCCGTTCCACGTGAGCGTGGCGCTCAGCAGCCTCCTTTGCTCGCAGGCCTCGAACCGCAGGGCCCGTAGTTGCGCGGGCCGGCGGGCCTCACGCGGTCCGCCGGGCGACCAACCCATGAAGTTTCGTACCCCCGCGCAAAAGCCTTTCGCCTTTCGCACGGCCGCGCCCTCCATTAGAACCTGGGAAAAACGGAAAAAAGACCTCGGAAACCGCCGCCAACCGGCCGCGAGCGGCGGAATTGTGCGAGGATCAGCAGGCAAACAACAGCGGCGACAAGCGAGGCAAGGGCCGACGGCTCAGGGGTTGGCAGCAAAAGAATCGCATGCGCTTGGCCGGCGGCATTGATTCCGTCGGCCGCGATCAGGCCGTTGTCGCTGATCGCGGTCGCTACTATTGTCCAGCCGCAGGCCGGGTCGATAAGAGTGTTCGCGTCGATCATCGGGCCGCCGGTTGCGGTATTGTAGAGAAACCCGTGCTCGGTTTCATCGTTGGGCATGTAGGACGTTCCGGCGACGACTCCGCTGTTGCTAATACTACCTGCGAATGAGTTTAGCCCACCCGAGAGAGTTCCAAGATCAATCAACGGGCCGCTCCCTGAATAATAAAATGCGTGCGTATCACCGCTTGGAAGATCTGCGAAGCCCACTACCTGCCCGCTTGAGTTGACCGCCTGGGCTTGGCTGGTTGTGCCTCCGAACGTGCCCAGGTCGGTATAACCCGCGCCCACCCCGCTGGATACGAACGCGTGAATTTGGCCGCCGGCGGTGGTGTAGCTACCAACGAACTCACCAGCGTCGTTGACAGACAGCCCCTTTATGATGCCCGTGTCCGTAATGGCGCCGTTGTTCCAGATGTAGCCGTGTGGCGTGCCGGTGGCGGTCAGGTAGGCCCCCACGATGAGCTGGCCGTTGGGGCTGATCCCGGACGCGGTATTGTCCGTCCCTCCCAGGGCTGCGTTCACGCCGAGGTCCTGCATCGTCGCCCCGGGACCGGCCCACAAGAAGGCCCGCTGCCCGTCGGTGCTGTCGCTTCCCCCGACCACCCAACCCGTATCGGAGATGCCGTTGGCGGTGCTAACACCTATCGGCCCCTGGAAGCATCCCAGATTTATCATGGGAGTCGCAGGACTCCAAAAAAACGCATGGGCGTACCGCTCTACTGGGTCATTATCTCCCCACCCGCATACATCCCCCTGGGAATTGACGTGCGCCGCCACGCTGACCGGACCGGCCAGCGTACCAAGGTCGGTCACGGTGTAGGGATAGGCCGTGGCACCCAGCGCGCCGTTGGTCGCGGCGGAGAGCAACAGTCCAAGAGCCGTTACGGGCAGGTGCCAAGGCATTCGCGCCCTCTTCCCTCTGGCGGGGTGGCCCCAATAACCGTGTTATACGCCCATTCGCCATTCATGTAAAGTTTTTTGTCGATGTGCTTCTTACGCTCAGGCCGCCGTTTGAAGGTGCTGTCTTTCGGCCCCAGACCGGCCGCCGGCCAGCACGGCCGAGTCTTGAATCGTTACGGATTGCGCCGTCAGCGAGCCATCGACCTCTAGCGTGGCGGCGTTGTCGGCGACGACGTCGCCGGTGGGTGCTGTGCCGGTCCCGACCCTGCCGCTGACGATCAGGCTGCCCGCGTCCACCGTGGTGTCGCCGGTGTAGGTGTTGTTCGTGTTGCTGAGGGTGAGGCTGCCGGTGGTGCCGCTGTCAAGAACGACGCCGCCGGCGCCCGTGATGGCTCCGGCAAAGGTGCTCGCGGCACTCGAATCGTAGTGCAGGCCGCCGCCGTCAATGCTGATCGTGCCGCTGCCGACAAGGGTCGCGCCGTCGCTGATCGTCAGGCCGTGGGCCGTTATCGACCCGCCGGATTGGACCTGCAGTTGGCCGGCGCTGACCGTGATCGAACTCGAGCCGACGTTCAGGCTGCCGCTGACGAGCAAGGTCCCGCCGCCGACCTTTGCCGGCGAGCCCGTGCCGCCGATCGGGGATGAGATTGTGGCCGTGGCGGCGGAGGCGACGGTAAAGTCGGCCGGGCTGGCCTCGGCCGGCAGCGAGATCGCAGCCCCCGAGGCAGCCGCAATTACGAAGCCCGTTTGCTCGAAATCAATCCCGTCGGCCTCGATGTTCGAAGTCACGGTGACGGTCGTGGGCGTCGCGCCGGCCGGGAACACCGCAATCCCCTTGTCCGGCCATGACGTCTGCGAAAGATTACCCACGTCCCAGTTATGATTCCCGCAGAAGTCTGTGCTGTTGCCCAGCGGGTCCCAGGTGGCGAGCGTCGACAACAACGACCGCGATTCCAAATACTCCAGGCGGAGCGGTCGCGCCGCCGGGAGCCCATAGCGCACCGTGCGCCGCAGGGGCGGGGGAGCAAGCGCCAAGGCCAAACTCTCCCGGAATCCCGCCACGGCGGACCCGATCGAGCGGACAACCCGCAGAATGCACCCCATCGCTGCTGAAGACCCGCGCATGTTCCACCTCGCTTGTTGGTTAACGGTTCACCGAACCGGAACTATCGCTGCCGTGGCCGCTGGCGCCGCAGGGCGGCGAATCCAGCCAGGCCGGCCACTGCCGTGCCCAAAAGCGCATAGGTGGAAGGCTCAGGGGTTGGATTGGGCGTCAGTATAAATGCGTGCTCGTCTCCGCTAGGGCCGAGGCCCGTACATACGATCTGATTCTGGTCGTTTATTCCAGTTGCGTCGGAGAGGGTCCAGCCCGACGGCGGAACGAGGCTGTTTAGGTCGATCATCGGGCCGGTGGCCGGGGCGACGTCGACGAACGCGTGGTCATAGGGGGGCCCGTTGGTGAGCACCTCGGAGGACCCGACCACCCAACCAGCGGAGTTGACGCCGTTGGCGCTGCTATTGTCGCCACCAAGGGTCCCGAGGTCGCGGAGCCCGCCGGACCGTGTCCAGGCTACCGCATGCATGTCCCCATTTGGCAGAATGGACTGCCCGGCAATCTCGCCGTCCTGGTTCATCGCGTTCGGCTGCGTATCCCCGCCTAAAGAGCCGACATCCTGGGCCGCGCCGCCGGGTGGGACGTAATAGGCGTGCTCGGTCCCCCTGCGCTGCCCCGCCAAAGGGGCCCCAAGGCCGTTCGCCGCGATCGCGCCCGCGTCGTTGATAACAATTCCGCCGATAAGGGTGATTCCCGCCGGGTGTGGTATGGTGCTGTCCAGATTCACAATTCCGTTGCTCGTCCACATGACCGCCCGGTAGCCGATCAGCGGGGTGGCGTTGGGCGAGCTACCACCAACGACGGTGCCGCTGGCGTTGATCGACAGCGCATCGCTAACCACGTCGCCAGGAAGCGTCCCAAGATCAACGATCCCCGTGCCCGCCGACCAGGTGAACCCGTGACTCCCCTGGTCGGCCGGCGGCACACTGGTGATGCCAACTACGACCCCAGAGCCGTTAACCGCATAGCCCCAGGAGTTTTCGTCGGGCGCGGCGCCAAGCGAGCCCAGGGACTGCATCCCGGCCGAAGGTGTGTATAGGAAGGCCTGGGCGCAGGCATTACCGCCCGTCAGGGCATCTCCCGTAACCTGCCCCAGGTTGTTCAACGCGAGCCCCTGCGACTGTGTGCCTCCAAGGGTACCGAGGTCGGTCATGGAATAGGAGACGGGCGGAGCCCCGCGCGCGCCGCCGGCCCAGCCGCAGGCCACCCCAAACATCGCCGTTACCAAAAGCCGGTTCCGCATGCCGTTATCCCGCCAGGCCACCCCCCCGAATCGCTCCTGACGCGCCCCCCGCAGCCTAGCTTCACCTAATTGTGTATGATACCAGAAGGTGCGTCTTTTTCGCGTCTTTTCGCTCGGGTTCTCCAAATATTTTGTTGCGGTCAGGCCGCCGTTTGCAGGTGTTGTCTTTCGGCCGGGCGCCGGCCGCCGGCCAGCACGGCCGAGTCTTGAATCGTTACGGATTGCGCCGTCAGCGAGCCATCGACCTCTAGCGTGGCGGCGTTGTCGGCGACGACATCGCCGGTGGGGGTGCTGCCGGTCCCGACCCTGCCGCTGACGATCAGGCTGCCCCCGTCTACCGTCGTGTCGCCGGTGTAGGTGTTGCCCGTGCCGCTGAGCGTCAGGCTGCCGGTGGTGCCGCTGTCAAGAACGACGCCGCCGGCGCCCGTGATGACTCCGGCAAAGGTGCTCGCCGCGCTCGAATCGTAGTGCAGGCCGCCGCCGTCAATGCTGATCGTGCCGCTGCCGACAAGGGTCGCGCCGTCGCTGATCGTCAGGCCGTGGGCCGTTATCGACCCGCCCGACTGCACGTTCAACTGGCCGGCGCTAACCGTGATCGAGCTCGTGCCCACGTTCAGGCTCCCGCTGACGAGGAGCGTTCCGGCGTCGGTTTTCTGGCCGGAGCCGGGCCCCGCGATCGCTGAGGCGATTGTGGCCGTCGCGCTGCTGCCCACGCTGATCGCCGTTTGGCTCGCCCACAGGGAAATCGTGCCGCCCTGGACCGCGTAGGTTGCGCTGCCGCCCTGGCCGGAGTCGAACGTCATCGAGTTGACCTGGACCGTGCTGGAACTCGAGATTTGGATCGTCTGGCCGCTCGCCGAGGCGGGGATTTCCGCGTCGCTTTGCTGGATCCATAACGTGGGCACGTTACCATTGGTCGTGTCGATCCAATTGAGGTTGATCCCGTCGTTCCACACGGTGCTTCCATTAGGAAACCAAACCAACAGATGGGTCAACAGCGCGCGGCTTTCGAGGAGCTCGATCCGCAGGTGCCGCCCCGGCTGCCCGCAGCAGCCACCGCGGTTACGGCGACGAAGGAACCGACCGCGATTGAACAGATTATCCGACGAACTCGGGCCCTTGCGCATGGCCATTCTCCTTTGTCTGAAGCCAGTCGTTAATTCCGCAGAACCAGCCTAACCCGGCCGCACACGCCGCCGGGTCTGATAGGCGGCGAAAACGGCGGCCGCGACGCCCAATAGCGCAAGGGATGTCGGTTCGGGGGTGGGCATCATCAAAAAAGCGTGCTGTTGTCCGTACTGATTATAGCCGACGCCGGCGATGTCTCCTTGGTCATTGATGCCGGCGTACGGAGAAAGCAGGGTCCATCCGTATGAGGGGTCGACCAGGCTTAGTAGGTCAACCGGCTCCCCGCCCGTGTAAAGGAAGCCGAATCCATGCGCGGCCCCGGTGGCCGCGGTGCCGACTACCTGCCCGTGGTCGTTGATTCCCCTGGCATAGCTCGAAGTGACCCCAGGGGGCATGGGGATTGCCTGGGTTCCGCTGGCGGCGCCGTAAACAATCGCATGGGAGGTCCCGGAAGTGTCGAAGGACATTCCGGCGCCGACGCCGCTGTTATTCATCGCCGCTATTCCCGTGTAGGCCCCGCCGAGCGACGGGATTTGCACCGCGGCGTCCTTTCCGTTGTAAAAGAAGGCGAGTTGGTTGCCCGCCGAATCAGTGCCCCTGCCGCAGATCATGCCGGCATCGTTGATCGTGTCCGCGGCGCCCAGCGTCCAGCCGGCGGGGTGCGGTATGATGCCGTTCAGGTCCGACACTGTGCCGCCGCCGTAGATGACCGCGTGCGAGCTGTTGAGCACGCGCGAGTAGGCCGTTCCGACGATCTGGCCCAGGCTGTTCACGGAATTCGCGCAGGTGGAGGTCATGTTGGGAAGCACGCCAAGGTCAACCATGCCGGTCGCGGCGGAGTAGGCGAAGGCATTCGAATCGCTACTGCCGCTAATGTCAGAGTTCCCGACAACCACGGAAGCGTTATTGATGGCGTAGGCCCAACTACCGGGCTCGGCGAACGTGCCCAGGTCATGCATGATCGAGCCGTCATATAGGAAAGCGTGGGTAGTATCGTTGGCGGTGTCGGCCCAGCCCACCACCTGCCCCAGGTTATTGATTCCTGACGCGACGGAGGTCGCGCCCCCAAGGGTACCAAGGTCAACGACGGCGTACGGATAAACCGTGGCGCCCGGCGCGGCGCAAGGCACGGCCGAGATCAGCAGTGCGACGATCAAAATTACTCGCCGGCGCCAAAGCATACGCGCCTTCTTCCCCCAAACGGAGCGATCCCTACAACCCTCTTATATTTGAATTCACCGTTCCTGTAAAGGTTTTTGTTGACATTTCCCTTCCGTCAGGCCGCCGTTTGCAGGGGTTGTATTTCGGGCCCGTACCGCCCGCCGGCCAGCACCGCCGAGTCTTGAAACGTTACGGATTGCGCCGTCAGCGAGCCGTCCACCTCCAGCACGGCGGCGTTGTCGGCGACGACATCGCCGGTGGGGGTGCTGCCGGTTCCGACCCTGCCGCTGACGATCAGGCTGCCCCCGTCTACCGTCGTATCGCCGGTGTAGGTGTTGCCCGTGCCGCTGAGCGTCAGGCTGCCGGTGGTGTCGGCGCCGAGAACGAGCCCGCCGCCGCCGGTTACGGTGCCAGCGTAGCTGCTCGCGGCGCTTGAATCGTAGTAAAGCTGGCTGTTCGTCCCGACGCTGATCGTCCCGCTGCCGGCCAGCGTGGCCTGGTTCAGCACCTCCAGGCCGGTGGCCGAGGTAACGGTGAGGTGGCCGTTGACCGTAAGGGTACTGTTGTCGCCGGAGGTGGCCCCGACGACGATGGTGCCCACCGAGGCGCTGCCCGTGCCGTCGATGACCAGCGTGCCGCCGCCGGTAGCGTCCAACTCGCTATTGGTCGCGCCCGACGCCGGGGCCACCGGGCATGTGATTGTGTCAATGCTGGATTGCGGCACCGTAATCGCGGTGCCCCCGTTGGCCGTGTCGGGGATCGACAGCGCGTCGCCGGATGAATATGGCGCGAGCTTAACGCCACCCGCCTGGAACGTAATTGCAGAGGCCCAGATCTGGTCGCTGGCGGCGGACGAGGCGGGGTGGATGTCGATTGTCACCCCCGCCGCCGAGGCCGGGATAATCGCCGCGTCGCCAGCGCCGAAAACGGCGGCCTAGCCGCCTGCCGCCCAATTAAACGAGCTGAGGTCCCAAACGTTGCTTTGCGCGCCGGTCCATGTCAGAATCGTGAGCAGGCGCCGATCCTCGAGGCTTTCCACCCTCAGCGCGCGTCCGTGCTGTTTCGCGCTGCTTCCGCGCTTGGAAGGCCGAACGGAGCCACAACCACCGCGCGAGCGATTCCAAAACGATGAACGCTTTTTCACGGCCGATCCTCCTTTTGACTTGAATCTGGACTTTTGCAAACTCTCAAATGGCGTTGGAAAAATGGGGGTTTTGGGGTCTAATGTTGACGTTTCGGCCGGGCGCAGGAGAGCCGGGCCGTTTGGAGGGACCAGGGAGGGGCCAGCGAT
>JBEKTY010000230.1:0-10314 GCA_049515555.1 Thermoguttaceae bacterium | reverse complement strand
GTCCTTTCGCTCCGCACGTACCTCAAATCCGAGCGCTGGGACACCATGTGGCAACGCTACAAGGCTCTCGCGCAAACCGCTGGATGACGCCATCACAATCACGTAGAATCAAAATCACGCCCGAAGATAAGAATCGATGGGCCTTGGCCGATGGAGATAACAGCCGCAGGGTCTTCAACCGGGCCGAGCGGCACCCAGAATTACGGCCAACCCAGTCCAGGTGCTTCGTCGGCGCCGCCGAACGCCCCCCGTGCATCACCCGAACCAGCCGCCAAATCCCCACCTGACTGATTTACTCCGCCAGCACTTCGGCCGCTTCGCTACATAGCCGCTGGGCTTCGGCGGCGGTGGCGGCCTCGGCCACTATCCGCACGATGGGCTCGGTATTGCTGGGCCGGACCAGGAGCCACCGGCCGGGCCAGTCCAGGCGCAGGCCGTCCAGGCGGTCGGCGGCCGCGGCGGCGAAATGCCGCCCGAGGGCCTCCAGGCCGGCGGGCACCCGCTCCGGCAGCAGCGAAACCTTGGTCTTCACGATCTTGTAACGCGGCAGGGCGTCGGCCAGCTCGCCGATTGTGCGCTCGCGCTCGGCCATCATGTCCAGCAGCCGGGCCATGCCCACGAAACTATCGCGGACCAGGCCCACGCGGGGATCGATCGGTCCGCCGTTGCCCTCGCCGCCGAAGAGGGCCCCGTGGGCCAGCATGCAATCGACCACGTTGGCCTCGCCCACCGCCGAGCGGAAGAAGGACGCCCCGGCCCGCTCGGCCAGGTCCTGCGACATGCGGCTGGTTGAGCAGTTCGTGACGATCGGGCCCCGGGCGTGCCGCAGTACGTGATCCACGCACAGGGCCAGGGTGTATTCTTCGCCCAGGTAGCGGCCCGAGCGGTCGATTACGGCCAGCCGGTCGGCGTCGGGGTCCTGGCAGAAGCCCACGTCGGCGCCGAACTGCGTGACGGCTGAGCGTACGCCGTCGAGGTTCTCGGCCGTGGGCTCTGGCAGGTGCTCGAACTGGCCGTCGGGCGCGTCGCCCAGGATGGTGAACTCGCAGCCCAGGTTCTCAAGCAGGCGCCAGCCCAGCAGGCTGCCGGCCCCGTGGTTCGAGTCCAGAAGCACGCGGAACCGCCGCTGGCGGATACGCTTGACATCCACGGTGGCCAGCACGGCCTCGACGTGGGCCGACAGTGTGTTGGGCAGTTCCCGGCCGTTGCCCAGCCGGTCGTGCGGCGCCCACGAGGTATCGGCCTGACGGTATCGGGCGAGGATTTCTCGGCCTGGGGCGGCGGGCAGGACTCGGCCCTCGGCCGAGAACAGTTTCAGGCCGTTGTAGGGGGCCGGGTTATGGCTAGCGGTGATCTGGACGGCCCCGGCCGCCCGAAGATGCCGCACGAGCACGCCGGCGGTGGGTGTGGCGGCAATGCCGGCCTCCAACGTGTCGCGGCCGGCGGCCTGCAAGCCGGTGTGCACGGCCCCGGAGAGCATCTCGCCCGAGGGCCGGCCGTCGCGGGCCACGATGATGGGGCCCGGCGGGGCCACGGCCGCCAGGGCCGCCACGTAGCGCAGGGCCACCTCCGGCGTCAAAGAGTCGCCCACCACGCCCCGCAAACCCGAAACGCTGATAATCGGCTCGCTCACCCGCTGGTTCTCCCGTTGGCCCGGCCCACAGTAGCCGGCACATGCCGTGTGCCGTTTGCCATACCTGTTTCCGCTGCAGCGGACGGCACACGGCGTGTGCCGGCTACATTGGGATTCTGGCTTCTTCCCGCATCATTCTACATTCTTTTCCGGCTCTGGCGATTGCCCGACGTTCCTGCTGAACGGCTTTTCCGCTCTGGACCGGGTCCGTACAATGGGCATCATGACTAACGCCAGCACCGCTTTGCAGCAATTGGAGTCGGCCGCCGGGGCGGGGAAGGTTTCACCCGCGGCCGTCGAGAACATTCGCCGTTGGCTCGTCGAGCCGTACCTGGCCGAGTATGCCCCGCAGGTGGCCGAGCACATTGCGGCCGGGAAATGGGAGCAGCTCGAGGACGTCTTCTGGACGACGATCCCCTTCGGCACGGGGGGCCGGCGGGGCCGCCTGTACCCGATCGGCACCAACGCCATCAACGACCGCACGATCGGCGAAAGCGCCCAGGGCCTGGCCGATTACGTGAGGGGACTGAAAAGCGACGGCGTAAAGGGGACAGTCCCATTTTCGTCGGACGAAAATCGGGACAGTCCCCTGGCGTGTGCCATCGGCTACGACACGCGGCACCGCTCGCGCGAGTTTGCCGAGTTGTGTGCGGGGATCATGGCCGCCGCCGGCTTTCGGGTGTATTTCCTGGAGGGCTACCGCAGCACGCCGGAGGTCTCCTTTGCCGTGCGTTACAAGCAGTGCGACTGCGGGATCATGATCACGGCCAGCCATAATCCGCCCACCGATAACGCCGTTAAGGTCTACGGATCGACGGGCGGGCAACTGCTGCCGCCGCACGATACGGAGTGTATCGATTGCGTCTACCGCGTGCGGCAGATCGAGCGGACGGCGTGGGCCGAAGGGCTGGCCGCGGGCCGCATCGTCTGTTGCAGCGAAGAGGTGGATGCGGCCTTCGTGCGGGCCGTTACGCGGCAGAGCACGCCGGGGCCCCGCGAGCTGAAGATCATCTACTCGCCGCTGCACGGCGTCGGGCAGTCGGCCGTGTGCCCCGTGCTCAAGGCGGTGGGGTTTCAGGAGGTCGAGGTTTTCGGGCCGCACGCCACGCCCGACCCCGACTTTACGAACGTGCCCAATCACGTGGCCAATCCGGAAAACGCGGTCGTGTTCGATGCCATGATCGAGCGGGCCAAGCAGGCGGGGGCCGATCTGATCCTGGCCACCGATCCCGATTGCGACCGGCTGGGCTGCGCCGCCCCCTTGACCGCCCAGCCCGGGGCCGCCTGGGCCACGCTGACGGGCAACCAGATCGGCTCGCTGCTGACCGATTCACTGCTGGCCGCCCGGCAGGCCGCCGGCACGCTGCGGCCCGAGCTGTACGTGGTCAAAACGCTCGTCACCACCGAACTTATGCGCCGCATCGCCGAGGGCTACGGCGTGCAGACGGCCGGCAACTTGCTGGTCGGCTTCAAGTATATCGGCGGCGAGATGGATCGCCGCGGGCCCGGCGAGTTCGTGTTCGGCGCCGAGGAATCGTACGGCTTCCTGGCCGGCGACCACGTTCGCGACAAGGACGCGGCCGTGGCGGCGATGCTGCTGGCCGAGCTGGCTGCCCGGCTGAAGGCCGAGGGCCGAACGCTACACCAGCAGCTTGACGAGCTGTTTGTGCGTTACGGCTGCCACAGCGAGGGGCAGATTTCGGTGCGGATGCCGGGCGAGCAGGGCATGGAAGCCATGCAGGCCCTGATGGCCGGCTTCCGCTCCCGGCCGCCGGCGGCCCTGGGCGGGCTGCGGGTGGCCCGCGTGCGAGACTACCTGAGCGACACCGTGACGCCGCCGGGCGGGCGGCCCGCGGCCCTGGGCGGACCCCACGGCGATCTGGTCATCCTGGATCTGGCGCCGGCGGGCAATTACGTGGCCGTGCGGCCCTCGGGCACGGAGCCGAAGGTGAAATTCTACATGTTCGCCTACGACCCGCCCGCAGCGGCCAAAAACCTGCCGGCCACAAAGTCGGCCCAGGCGGCGCGGCTGGCGGCCCTGGGCGCCGACGTGCGGAAGTTCTCCGGCGCGTAAGGGTGGACACATTGGGTGCCACTGCTGGCTTGTCCAGCAATGTGAGAAGCACTGCTGGACAAGCCAGCAGTGGCACCCAAGGGCTCTGCCGCTACCGCCGCAGCAGGACCGAGCGCAGGGTGCTGGCGGGCTGCGGACCGATGGCCGCCCCGATCCAGCCGTCGTCGATGGCGAACTGCGTGACGGCCAGGCCTTGCAGCTTGGGGTTGTTGACGAAGTGTTCGGGCGAAACGTGCCAGGGCCTCTTCTGCGAGAAGACCTTCGAGAACACGCCGCGCAGCGCTATCTGTGACCCGGTGGTCAATCGCGTGCCGATCAACTGCACCACGCCGTCGCGAACCAAGTCGACCGATCGGCCGCGGACCTCGGGGCGGTAAAAGGCGCGGACCTGGAAATTGCTCCACTTCCGCGGCGACTTGGTGAGCTTGGCGATGGCCAGCGTTACCTCCAGCCGGCCGCCCACGCAACGCAGGTGGATCGCGTCGTGGTCGGCGAAGGTGATCTTTACGTCTTCCTGCTCCGCTTCGGCGGCGGCGGGCGGCGGGCGGCGGAGCCGCTGGGCAATCCGCTCGCCCAGCTCCGGCGGTGAAAACGTCTGGCCGTCCAGGCCCAGCCGCTCGATGACGTTGTTCAAAGCCGATTCGTGGATCTGCACGCTGGCCAGGCTGCTGGCCGGGGCCTGCGGGCGCGGCGTGTGGCTGCCTAGTTGGTCGCGGCCGGCTAGGCGGATTCGCATCGCCAGCCGCTGCGGGGTCGTCTCCGCGTCGAGCAACGTGGGCTCCAACAGCAGGGCATCCAGCGGGCCCAGCAGGTTCTCCTGCACGTTGCGCCACCCCTCGGCCACCTGGGTGTCGACCTCGTTGTCGATCCGCTGCTGGGCCTTGGCCGCGATCTTCTGGCGGACCTCGGCGTCGGCGGCGGGCCGGCGCTGGTCGTGTTGCGACCGGGCCACGGCGCGGACCAACGGCCCCACCAGCGGCAGCGGGTCGAAGTCCGTGCGGATCCGCCGCAGTTGCATGTTGTTGTCCACCTCGACCTCTGTCGGGCCGGCGCGAATCTCACGCAGATCGACGTCCAGCGGCTTGCGGGCCGTGTAGGTCGATTCACTGTCGCTGAAGAACGTGGCCGGGCCGGAGGTCGACTGCGTGACCGCCGCCACCTCGCCCGAAACCTCCAGCGCCAACCGCACCCGCTGCGGATCGGGCAGCAGCCGCACGGCCACGTCGTTGGCCGCCAGGCTCGTTCCGCGCACCGGCACGCCCACCACCGTATCTCTTACCCGGCTGTATTCCGGCTGCCGTTTGGGGATCATCCGATTGAGCAGCTCGGCGTTGACGGCCAGCCGCACGTTGGCGTTGCGATAGTAGGTTTCGACGCGGTGCGCCAACTGGGCCCCCGCACGGTCGGAGCCCACGGTCAGGTATTCGCAGTCCTGGGCCAGCCGCCGGCCGTCGCTGGCCAGGCCGGTCTGCTCGTACCGTTCCAGGTGCCCTAGCAGCACTGCCGCGTCGATGGGCTCAGCCGTCCGGCGGAGCACCTCGACTCGCAGCGCGGCCAACGGCGGGCTGGCCAGGAACTGCCGCTGGCCGGGCGTCATGGGGGCCAGCGCGATATGGCCCAGAAACTTCTCGGCCAGCTCCGGCGGCAACCGCTGCTGGCCGGCCGGCCGACGGGCGGCCCACTGCCGCAGGGCATCTACCAACAGGAAGCTTCGCCAGGCGGCGCCCTCGGGCGAATGGCTGGTCAGCGACTCGACTTCCGCCAGGCACAACGACATCGAGTCGGGCTGGCCGTTGGGGGGCGGGTCCTGGACCGCCGCCCCGCCGCCCGTTTCGCGGATTTGTTTCCACACGCCCACCCGCCGCTCCAAGGCGTAACTGGTCCGCGCGAGGTCCCGGGCCACGGCCCGCTCCGGAACCCTCAGCGCCACGTGCAGGCCTTCGGCGGGCAATCGCTCCAAGCGGTCGAGGATCGAGTCTGCTTGCCCGCGATCGGCGGCCAGCGCGGGCCCCAACCTCCTGACCAAGCCTTTCGCCTCGGTGGCCCAGCGGCGGCTCGCCTCGTGGCCGGACAAGGCGTCCAGATGCGCCAGCAGGGCCACGGGCTCCTGCCAGGCCGGAATCGCTTTTTGAGCCGGCCGCTCGGCCGCCGGATTCCCGCTTTCAGTGACCGGCGGCTCGGTCGGCTTTCGTTGCGCCTCCACCGCCGCCCCAACTGCGGGCACGCCCGTATCGGGAACCAGAAGCGGGCCACCCGCGGCCGGTTTCCGATCCGACCCAACCGTGGTGGCCACTGCGGGCAGGCCGGTATCAGGATACGCAGGGCGTGGGGCAACACCCACACCGGGCTCGGACGGTGCAGTCACCGCGGCGGGGGCAGTCGCCTGGCCCGAAGCCATCCCCTCCGGCTCCGGATGGCTGATGATGGCCAAGTGGTTGGTATCGGGCAGCGGGATCACCCGCTGCTCGGCCGGGGTGGCCGCGACGGCGGGGCGTTCGGCCGCCGGCTGCTCCGCCGCTTTCGCCGCAACCGGCGGCACGGTAGTGGTGGCATTCGGAGTTCGCGGTTCAGAACTGGCAGCCTTCTCTTTCGACGGTTCGACCGCTGGCTCAGCACTGGCAACCGTCTCTTTCGGCGGTTCGACCGCCGGTGCGGCGGCAACCTTTTCTTGCGCCGGCTCGACCGCTGGTGCGGCAGCAACCTTTTCTTGCGCCGGCTCGCTCGTTGGCACTGGGGCGGCCGTTTCTTGCAACGCCTCGACCGCCGGGTTCTTCTCGGCCGGCTGGTCGCCGACTTTGGCCATCGTCGGCCCAAGGGCAGTCTCTTCGGGGGCCGGCTGGCTGACTGGGCTATTGGGCGCCACGAGCTTGACAATGGCCTTCTGCGCCTCATCCGCGGTGGGCGGGGCCTCGACGGCCACGTCACGCTTCGCCGGCTCCGCAGCCGGCGTGGCCGCGGCCGGCTGATCCTGCGCGCTGATCGGCTCGGCAGGCGTCACCCGCGAGGCGAGTGGCTGCGTGGGCTCGACGCGACGAAACTCGGAATCCGGCCGCGACACCGGGCCAGCAGTGCCCGGGGTGGGCGGTAATTGGGCGAATTGAGACGCTGCCACCGAGTGGCGTGGCTCCTCTAGCGGTGTGGGTCTTGCCACCACCTCCCATTGCCGCGGCAACTTGACGCTGAAAACGAATAGCCCCGCTAATATAAACAGAAATGGCCAACTAAAATCCAGCCGTCGGCGGCCCATTCCCTTGCCTCCCTGCCTGAGCCTCAAATGCCGGCGCACACCATGCGCCGTGCGCTCCGCGTACGGCACGATGCGGCCCCGCACCGTTCCAATCTACAGTGCGGGAACACTACCTCCGGCATCCGTTTAGATCGGTTGCCTGGGGTAAGCCAATCAATCATGAATTGCAAGTTCTGTCGGGCGGGGCGGATTTCCAATAGATTCCCACTATTGCGGGGGGATACGCCCGAACGTCCCACTGCTCTGGGTTTGGCAACCGGCAGAACTCGAATCGGCGATCAGACTCGACGACCAGCACGCTGTCGGCCGGGGCCGCATGGACCAGCCCGGCGATGAGCTCCAGCATCCGCTCGGCCCGCTCGACGAATAAATCGTAGGGAGGCGAGCAGAAGACCAGCCACGGCTCGGGCCCCAACGGGCCCGGACCGCGGGCCAAGTCACACTCTTGAGTGGTATCCCCCGGTCTGCTCCGCGGCAAAGGGGACCTGCCGGCCTGGATGGCGCGGAACCAGTGAAAGGCGTCGGCGGTGACCACCTGGACCAGCCGCTGCGCCCCCAGCGATTCGGCGTTGCGGCGGATGGCCCGGGCGATTGGCACATGCTGCTCGACCAGCACGGCCCGGGCGGCGCCGCGGCTGAGGGCCTCGAAGCCCAAGGCCCCCGTGCCCGCAAACAGGTCGATGGCCACCTTGCCTTGGACGGCCGGACCGAGGCGGTTGAACAGGGCCTGCCGGACGCGGTCCTTCATCGGCCGGGTCCGCGGATCGACGGCGTACAGCAGTTTGCGGCCGCGGAACTGCCCAGCGATGATCCGCACCCCCACCGGCTTGGCCTGTCCACCCTTTGGACTGCGGCCGGCGTTTCCAAACGGTTTTCGTCGCGGTTGTCTCATGCTCTAGGAGTTAGGAGTTAGAATGGCCGAGTGGCCGGCGTATTCGGTCAGCCCCCACAGCGGACCCTTGCGCGGGTGGCCCAGGTCGCGGGCTTCTCCCTTCTAACTCCTAACTTCTAACTCCTACTCCCCATTTGTCAGCGGCCTTTGCTTATGATACGGTATGGGAGTTGGTACCAACAGCAACCCAGAAGGAACTTCGCCATGCAGATTTACAGGTTACTGGCCATTGTCAGCTTGCTGGTCGCCGTGCCGCTCGGGACCCGGGGGGCCGAGCCGGCGACCAAGCCGGGCCCCCAGGCGGCCGAGTTCGCACGCGTCTTCACCGAGTGGAAGGAGTTGCTCACGAAAATGGGCGCCCTGAAGGAGCAGTACAGCACGGCCGACGCCAAACAGAAGGCCGACATCCAAGGGCAATGGAAGGAGCTTGTGGCCAAGGCCACCACCGTGGAAGAACAACTGGTTGCTACATCCCAAAAAGCCTACCAGGAGGCCCCTGGGGCCGATAAGCAAGTGACCAATCTGCTGGTGGGCCTGTTGATGGATTGGTGCCAGCGCGACGATTACGAACGGGCGTTTGCCGTGGGCAAGCTGCTGATGGACCATCACTGCGGCGATCCCCAAGTGCCCGGTTTCGCCGGAATCGCCGCCTTCTGCGTGAATGAGTTCGACACGGCGGAAGATTACTTCCAGCAGGCCAAGAAGCTCGGCAAGCTGAACAAGATCGGGCAGATGGATGCGGAGAACATCGACTATTACAAGACGGCCTGGGCGAAAGAGAACAAGATTCGCCAGGCGGAGGCCAAGGCCGACGACCTGCCCCGGATTCTGCTGAAGACCAGCCAGGGCGACATCGAGTTGGAGCTGTTCGAGAACGAGGCCCCCAACAGCGTGGCCAATTTCGTTACGCTGGTCGAGAAGGGGTTCTATAACGGGCTGGCGTTTCACCGGGTGCTGGCCAATTTCATGGCCCAGGGGGGCGACCCGAAGGGCGACGGCACGGGCGGGCCCGGCTACCAGATCCCCTGCGAATGCTACCGGACCGACTTCCGCCAGCACTTCCGCGGCAGTCTGAGCATGGCCCACGCCGGCCGCGATACGGGCGGGTCGCAATTCTTCCTCACCTTCGTGCCCACCACGCACTTGGACGGCAAGCACACGGTCTTCGGCCGCGTGATTAAGGGCCAGGACGTGCTGGCCAAGCTCCGCCGCCGCGATCCGGGCGATCCCAACGCCCCGCTGCCGGACAAGATCGTCGAGGCCAAAGTGCTCCGCAAGCGCCCGCACCCGTACGAGGTGAAGAAGTTGGGGTAGGAGACGATGGTGCCGCGGGCGCGGAAGTCCTTCCGGTACACAGTCTTCAACACGTGGAAAAAGGAGACAGGTACCTTTTGCTTGACCCCTTTTCGCTTTCCAGAGGAAAACAGTTCTGAGCCTTTTTGCTTTGTTGATCCGCCATCCCTTCGCACCTCGGAACACCGCCGAACGGCGGTCGGGGAGGAGCGTCACACAACACCCGCGATTCGGCCCCCGAGAAAAGGTCCTAAACGCCTTCCGGATTGCGTGTCTGGTCCGGTTCAGGAAGGCTTCGGCGGACCCACCTGCCGCGGCGGCCTTTGAGGCATTGATCTCCGAAAACTCTACGGGTCGCCGCGGTCAGGTGCAGCGTCTGGCTCGGGCTCGTCGGGAAACAGTGTGGGCTGACCTCCACTCGCCTTGTCTGGGTACTTGCTCGCGAAATCACTTCGGAATGTCTCTTGCTCATCCTTATGGTGCGAAAGAAACCAAAATCTGTGCTTCTCAAAGTACTCGGCCCGCACCGTTGGGTCGTTTAAGTCGTTCGGAATCCGCTTCATTCTTGGGTCGATGCTATCGAATCCCGTGAACGGCTCCTTAAGGCGAGTCTCTATCAGGGACACATACTCACTTGACAGCTCGATCCCAGTCGATTGTCTGTCTAGGTGCTGGCACACTCGCAGGGTAGTGCCGCTCCCGGCGAATGGATCGACAACAAGGTCATTCTTGTTTGACGACGCGAGGACGACCCGCTCAATCAATCCCTCTGGCTTTTGAGTTGGATGTTCCGTGCGATTGCCTTGACAATAATGAACGTGAGAGAATTCCCAGACATCTCCGGGATTCGCTCCCCGCATGTTGTTTCGGGATCGGTAGTATTTCTGCGGGACGCGAACGCTGTCGAGATTGAACGTAAACCGATCGCTCTTAGTGAAAAACAGAATGTCATCGTGTCGAGGCGAAAACCCGCGCGTTCGACCGATGCCCTGCGTGTAGTTCCAGCAAATCCAGCTGTTGAACCGCAGGCGGAATTCCTCTTCGAGCAACAGGTAGACCCTAACGTTGCATAAATTGCGTGGTCTCAAGAGGCATTCTGAAGCCGCGCCAGAAGGCTCAGCACACGGTTCTTGATCCAATGACCGGCACTGATCGTCAGTGTGAGCGTGCCCTGG
>JBEKTY010000229.1:0-10358 GCA_049515555.1 Thermoguttaceae bacterium | reverse complement strand
TGGTGGGGCTCGCTGCGCTCGACCCACCCTACAACTTTGGTCATTTGATAACTGGTGCCTGCCATGGCCGGAGCGGCGTGGATCGACAAGGAGTTGGCCGCGCTCGGGGAGCAGGGGCTCCGGCGGCGGAGGGCCCTGCGCGAGGGCTGCCAGGCGGCCACAGTGGTGTGCGACAACCGGGAGCTGGTCAACTTCGGATCGAACGATTACCTGGCCCTGGCCGGCGACCCGCGGTTGGCCGCGGCCGCCGTGGCGGCCATTGCCGAGGCGGGCGTGGGCAGCGGGGCCAGCCCGTTGCTCACCGGCCGCGGCGTGCACCATGACCGCCTCGAGGCCCGGCTGGCCGAGTTCGAGGGGACCGAGTCGGCCCTGCTGTTCCCTTCCGGCTATGCGGCCAACTTGGGTACGGTGGCCGCCTTGGTGGCCGCCGGCGACGTGGTCTTCGCCGACGCCAAGAACCATGCCAGCCTGTGGGACGGCTGCCGGCTGTCGCGGGCCGACGTGCGGGTCTATCCCCACGGCGACACTCGGGCGCTGGGGCGCCTCCTGGCCCAAGCGGCCGGCTACCGTCGCCGGCTGGTGGCGACCGACGGCCTGTTCAGCATGGACGGCGACCTGGCCCCCTTGGCCGAGCTGGCCGACCTGGCCGACCGCCACGACGCCATGCTCCTGATCGACGAGGCCCATGCCACGGGCGTGCTGGGCAACTGCGGCCGCGGGGTGGCGGAACTATTGGGCGTGGAAGATCGCGGCCTGATCCGCGTCGGCACGCTCAGCAAGGCCTTGGGCTCGGCCGGCGGATTCGTCGCCGGCAGCCGGGTGCTCGTCGAGTGGCTCATCCAGCGTGCCCGGCCGTACATATACTCGACGGCCGGTCCGGCCGGTGCCGCCGCGGCAGTCCTGGCCGCCTTGGAGATCGTGGCCGCTGAGCCCCAGCGCCGCCGCGAGCTTGCGGCCCGCGCCGACGGGCTCCGCCAGGCGCTGGCCGGGCAGGGCTGGAACCTCGGCCGCTCGGCCAGCCAGATCATCCCGGTAATCGTGGGCCGGCCGGATCGGGCGGTGGCCCTCTCCGGCCGTCTGCGGGCCAAGGGCCTGCTGCTGCCCGCCATTCGCCCGCCCACCGTGCCCGAGGGCCAGGCCTGCCTCCGCATCAGCCTGACCTGGGGCCACACTGAGCCGATGATCGCGGCCCTGGTGGGGGCCATGGCCGAAGCCTTTACGTAGCCGTTCATGGGCCGCGCCAAGGTAGCAGGCACGCTCCCTGTGCCGTCCGCTGAAGCGGACAACGGCATGGCGGACGGCACACGGAGTGCGCCTGCTACTTTCCATGCCGTGAGCGATTACCACGCCGCCGGGCAATAGGCCAGCCTACTTCGGCAGCGACGGCTGAGTGGTTGGTGCCAGCGAGTTGGAGTTGGTGGCCGACGGCGCGTAGAGCGGCGTGGGCTGCAAGGAGCTGCCCGACGGCACGCTATAAGTCGGCGCAAGTTGCAAGGAGCTGCCCGATGGCACGCTATAAGTCGGCGCGGGCTGCAAGGAACTGGCCGAGGGCATACTATAAACTGGCCCGGGCTGCAAGCAACCCGCCGACGGACCACACGGCGAGGGCAGGAGCGGTTGACCGCAGGATGAGCCGCACGGCTGACCATAGCTCGGTTGCCCGCAGGCCGGCGGGCAGGGCCGGCAGTAGTACGGCCGCGGCGCCGGCTCGTAGCATTGGAAGCAACCGATCTCGGTCAAGGCCCCGACCAGGATTACCGCAATCCCAAGCTGTTTCATGGGTACTCCTTTTCCCGGGAAACACCCGTGGCGAGAAGGCTAGACTGTGCGCGGACAGGAATGATGCGAACCTTTCCCTATTCGCACGGCTCGCAGCATTTCAAACCGGGCAGAGTACAAAAAGGCGGCACAGGATAGCAACTTGGCCACGGCCTGTCAAAGGCAAAAGCCGTGAAAAAAGAGCGAAAATGGGCCTAGTACCCTGGGGTGGCGCCGATAGCTCTGGTATCGCCGCGCCGAAGGCACATGAGGCCCCGACGGGGGGCACTTGCCGCTAGCGCTCTGTCAGTCCGGTGGCACGCCCTGAAAGGGCGTGGTGAGCCGCCCAGCCACGCCCTTTCAGGGCGTGCCACCTATCCGCGGAGGGCGTTTCCTACAGGCGGTTTTCGACGTGCATCTTGACACCGCTTGGTTTATGATGGATGGGTCGAGATTCCTTTGAAATCCGGGGAGACAGCGGCGATGCGGGCATTTATATCGGCTCTTTCGGCCTTCAGTGCACCAGCCGGCAATCGCCGGGAAAAAGGTTGTACCGGCGCCCCATTCAGGACCGCCGGGGCCCTGTTTGCCACGGGGCTGGCGGCAATGGTGGTTGCGGCCGGTTGGGCCTCGGCCCGCGGCGCAGAGCTCATCCCCCAGACCACGGCCGAGCGCTACGGGCTGACCAGGGCCTGGTTCGCCCAGGTCGAAGTGGACCGCGGCCGCGTCCGCGATATCGTCCTGTACGAGGGAACGCTGTACGTCCAGACCAGCCGGGCCATCCTCCAGGCCATCGACGCCGAGAGCGGCCAAACGTTGTGGGCCAAGCAGATCGGCCGGGCCGAGCATCCCAGCCTGACGCCCGGCGTGTATCACGACCTGCTGGCCACGATCAACGGCTCGCGGCTGTACGTGCTGAACCGCTACACGGGCGACGTGCTGTACGAGACGCAGGTCAACGGCGCACCCGGCGCCGGCGCAGCCCTGAGCGCCAAGCGGGCCTACGTGCCCCTGGTCGGCGGCATGATCATCGCCTACCGCATCGAGCCCATGACCGATCCGTTGCGGGAACTGGGGAAGCTCAACAAGAAGGAAATGACCGATGAGGAGCGCAAGGCGGCCGAGAAGGCGGCCGAAGAAGAACGCCGCCAGAACATCCGCATCAACCAGGATTACGTCCCCCCGCTGGACTGCCAGTCGCCCGGCAGGGCCCTGATCCAACCCCTGGTCACCCTGCAGAACCGGGAAGAAGAATACTGCGTCTGGCCCACCGATCGCGGCTATTTGAACCTGGGCTACGTCGATTGCCGCAGCGAAGACCAGTTCAACGTCAAGTACCGGCTGCAGACCGCCGAGCCCATCGTCTCGCAGCCGACCTACCTGCCGCCCGATCCAAAGGTGCTGGGCGACTCGGGCACGATCTACGCCGCCTCCGCCGACGGCTACGTCTACGCCCTGCTGGAGCGGAGCGGCGAGCTGCTGTGGAAGTTCTCCGCCGGCGAGCCGGTCATCGAGCCCGCCGTCGTTATCGAAGACCGGGTCTTCGCCTGCGCCCAGACCGGGGGCATGTATTGCCTCGACGCGAAGAAAGGAAACCAGCTCTGGTGGAGCCCCGAAATCGTTCGCTTCCTGGCCGCCAGCAAGCACCGGGTATACACCCTGGACAAGGGCCGGCAGCTCCGCATCCTGGACGGCCGAAGCGGCGCCCGCCTGGAGACCCTGCCCACCGCGCCCATGCCCGTCCAACTGGTCAACAACCAGACCGACCGCCTGTACTTGGCCACGGACACGGGCCTGGTGCAATGTCTGCACGAGTTGGAGCAGAAGGAGCCGATCCAGTATCTGGAAGGCCGCAAACCGCCGCCGGAAGAGCCGCCGAAGCTGGGCGCCAAGAAGGGGAAACCCGGCCCGGAGCAGGAGAAGCCGGCGAAGAAGCCGCCCGCCGCGCGGCCGCCGGCCAAGAAGCCCGCCAAGAAAGCGGCCACGCCCGACGACGCCGGCGGACCCGACGACGCAGCCCCCGCACCGGACGAAAAACCCAAGGCCAAGGCCAAAGCCGCCGTCAAGAAAGCCCTCAAGGGCAAGGCCAAAGCCGCCGCCGATGCCGGCGGCGATAACCCCTTCGGCGGACAGTAACGCAAGGCGGAAGGGCGAAGGCGGAGGGCGGAAGGGCGCGAGCCGGAACGCTGATAAGCGCTTGTTAGCCCTCTCCCGGAGGGAGAGGGGACCGGGCCATCCGCAACCTGTAACTCTCCAATCGCTTAACTCCGTGCCTGTGGGGCTCGCTGTGCTCGACCCACCCTACAAGCTACAAGTCTGCAAGGCTTCCGTCCGTCGTCCGTCGTGGTTCTGGTGGGGCTCGCTGCGCTCGACTCACTCTGCAACTGGCACCGCCGCCGAGCTTCGGGGATAATTGGCCGCATGGGTAGAAGTCGCGCTGCGGAAGTTTTGCCGGCCGACCAGGGGCCGGGTGAGTGGTTGGCCCGACAGATCGGCGGCCGCTCTGGGCCGACCCGGTTGGGCGTTCGAGCCCTGTACGAAGCCCTGTCGAGCAGCCAGAGGCCCGCAACCGCGTCGGCGCTTGCGGAGTGGGGTGCGATCTTTCGAGTGACCTGCGGTGCCGACTGGCCTGGGCGAGCGGAACGGATCGAGCCGCTGGCCAAGACTTACGGCCTGGCGACGCACGGTTGGAGCCCCGAAAGCCTGCTCTTTGCCGTGCAAACCTGGTATGCCCTGGTCGTCAAGCTGCTGGTCGGCCAGGCTGTCGCCGGGGTGCGGGGGGTCGAGTCGCCGACGCGGCGGATCTGGACCGCCAGCGCCGGCCAGGCGGTGCGGCGGGAGACGGCGGAGTTGGAAAGCGGCGGGCTTTTCCAGCGGCTGGGGGTCGCCGATCCGGGGCCGAGCGGGCCCCTGGCGTGGTACGCGGCCGAGTGGTCCGAAGCGATCGAGCAGGCCGTCGTCCGGTTGGCCGCGGAGTTGTTGCCGTGGGAGCCAGCGGGGCTTGGCGCCGCCCAGCGTGGTGAGCGGGATCCTTTTAGTGGTCAGCGGGACCTTCTTAATGGTCAGCGGGATCCTCTTAAGCCGCTGTATCAGAGCATGTTCCCCCGATCGGTGCGACACGCGCTGGGCGAATACTACACGCCCGACTGGCTGGCCGACCACGTGCTGGACCAGGCCGGGTATCAAGGGGAGCCGCAGTCGCGGTTGCTCGACCCGGCGTGCGGCTCGGGCACGTTTCTGCTGGCAGCGATTGGGCGACTGCGGGCCCGGCTGGGGTCCGGCGATGAGCGTGGCTGCCGGAAGATTCTCGATCAGGTCGTCGGATTGGACCTGCATCCGTTGGCGGTGCTGACTGCGCGGGCGAATTATCTCCTGGCGATTGCCGACCTGCTGCCGCCGGACGAAGTGGTGGCGATTCCGGTTTATCAGTGCGATTCGATCTTGGGGGAGCGGGCGGAGGACGCGGAGACGCGGAGACGCGCACGCGCGGAGACTGCCGAGGTGGCCCCCGTCGCCGCGTCCCCCTGTCCCCGCGTCCCCGCGTCATTCGTTCCGGCCGGCGGGTTCGATTACGTGGTGGGCAATCCGCCCTGGATCGCGTGGGACAACCTGCCGGTTGAATACCGGCAGGCCAGCAAGCCGTTGTGGGAGCGATATGGTCTGTTCTCGCTGTCGGGCCGCGAGGCCCGGCATGGCGGCGGCAAGAAAGACCTTTCGATGCTGATGCTGTATGTGAGTGCCGATCGGTACCTTCGGTCCGGCGGCCGGTTGGGGATGGTGGTCACGCAGACGGTGTTTCAGACGAAGGGCGCCGGCGACGGGTTCCGCCGCTTCCGGCTGGGGGCCGACGGCCCGTGGCTGCGGGTGCTGCGGGTAGACGATTTCGTGTCCACCCGGCCGTTCGACGCCGCCAACTGGACGAGCAGCATCGTGCTGGAAAAGGGCGAGCCGACTGAATATCCGGTGCGCTACGTGAAGTGGCTGCCGTGTGGCGTGTCGCCGGGGCGGCCGGAGGCGTGCCTGGCCCGGCCGATCGA
This sequence comes from Thermoguttaceae bacterium, assembly GCA_049515555.1. Classification (GTDB taxonomy): domain Bacteria; phylum Planctomycetota; class Planctomycetia; order Pirellulales; family Thermoguttaceae; genus JBEKTY01. The sequence goes on along the minus strand of JBEKTY010000229.1, from coordinate 4,563 downwards.
GCCGGCGCGTCGCAGCTCGCCCTGGCTGGTGTGGCCCGCAAGCTGGCCGGATGATCCCGGGCGGCTCGTGGGCCGCGCGGACTACACGGCCCACCTGGGCGCCAACAGCGGCGGCGCCAACGCCGTCTATTGGCTGGAAGTGCTGGGCAGTGCCGCCCATGGCGTGCGGGTGCGGAACCTGGCCGGCAGCGGCCGGGGCGGCGTCGAAGCGGTTGAGACGGTCATCGAGTCGGACCTGCTCTATCCGCTGGTGCGTTGGGGCGACGTGGATCGTTATTGCGCCCGGCCCTCGGCACACCTGCTGCTGGTCCAGGACGTGGTTACCCGAGCCGGCCTGGATGAGGCCGTGTTCCGGCAGAGCTATCCGCGAGCCTATGCCTATCTGAAACGCTTCGAGGGGGTGTTGACCCGGCGGGCCGCCTATCGGCGTTACCAGGAGCGGCAGGCGTTTTATTCGATGTACAACGTCGGCGCCTACACGCTCTGGCCGGTGAAGGTGGTATGGCGGCGGATGGACCGGCAGGTGCGGGCGGCCGTGCTGGAAGCCATCGACGATCCGCTGCTGGGCCGGCGGCCGGTGGTGCCGCAGGAAACCTGCGTGCTGGTGGCCTGCCACTCGACCGATGAGGCCCACTATTTGTGTGGGCTGCTGAACAGCTCGCTGGTCCACTTCCTGGTTGCGGCGTACAGTGTTGCGGGGGGGAAGGGTTTCGGCGCGCCCGGCATGCTCGACTTCCTCCCCATCGGCCGCTTCAATCCTGGCGACGAGCGACACCTGGCGCTGGCCGCGCTCAGCCGCCAGGCACATCGGGCAGCGCTGGGCCCCGGGATCGACCCGGCAGCCGGCCCTTCACCCCGGAAACGGGCGAGTTCATTTCTTTCGCCCGAAAATGCCGACGAACTGAAAGCCGTCCAGGCCCGCGCCGATCGGCTGGCCGCCGAACTGCTCGGCCGCGGGGCATTGGATGTCGCGGCGAGTGGCACGGTGGGCCCGTCCAACCATGTTTTCCGCACTGCTGGACAAGCCAGCAGTGGCACCCGCGGCGGCGGGCAAATTCCCGGGCCATAGCCCGGGCAATATGCCGATGCCCCCCGATCGTTAACCAAGGTCCGATTGCGTACCGGAGCCCTAATCAATAAAATACAAGGGTGGTGGCGGTCGGGCCGGCTTTGCACACCGAAAAACCGTGCCGAGTATCTGCGTGGCGCATCTAGATCAATTGCCGGGAACGTTCTTTGGCCCTTCGACCCTGGTCGAGCTGGTCAGGCACCGCGCCCGCTGCCAGCCGAAAGAGACGGCGTTCGTGTACCTGGTGGACGGTGAGAATGAGCGAATCTCGTTGACCTACGGGGAATTGGACCGGCAGGCGCGGGCGATCGGCGGGTGGCTGGAGTCGCTGCGACTGGCCGGCCAACGGGCCCTGCTGCTGTATCCGCCCGGGCTGGACTTCATTACCGGGTTTTTCGGGTGCCTGTATGCCGGCGTGGTGGCGGTGCCGGTCTATCCCCCGCGGCGGAACCGCTCGCTGGCGCGGATTCAGGCGATTGCCGACGACGCGGAGGCCAAGGTGGCGCTGACCACCGGCGCCGTGCTGGGCCGGGTCGAGGGCCTGATCCACCAGACCCCGCACCTGAAGCAACTTGTCTGGCTGGACACGTGCAACGTTCCGGACGGGATGGATGCCGCGTGGCAGTGGCCCGACGTGCACGGCGAGACGTTGGCGTTCCTCCAGTACACGTCGGGCTCGACCGGGGCCCCCAAGGGCGTCATGCTGAACCACGCCAACCTGGTGCACAACTCGGCCCTGATCGCCAGCGCGTTCGAGCACACGCGGTCGGGGACGGGTGTGTTCTGGCTGCCGAGTTACCATGACATGGGCCTGATCGGCGGGATCTTGCAGCCGCTATACGTGGGCCGGCCCAGCGTACTCATGTCGCCGATGACGTTCCTGCAGAAGCCGTTTCGCTGGTTGTCGGCGATTTCGCGGTTCAAGGGGACCACCAGCGGCGGCCCGAACTTCGCTTACGATCTGTGCGTGCGGAAGATCACGCCCGAGCAGCGGAAGACGCTGGATTTGAGCAACTGGCGGGTGGCGTTCAACGGGGCGGAGCCGGTGCGGGCCGAGACGCTGCGGCGGTTTGCCGAGGCCTTCGGGCCGTGCGGTTTCCGGCCCGAGGCGTTTTATCCTTGCTACGGCCTGGCCGAGGCGACGTTGATCGTGGCGGGCGGCTACGTGGCCCGGCCGCCGGTGATTCGCAGCTTCGATGCCCAGGGGCTGGCCGAGAATCTGGCCCGCGAGGTCGAGCCGTCGGCCGCCGGGTCGCGGGACCTGGTGGGATGCGGAGAAACGCTGCCCGATCAACGAATCGTGATCGCCGATCCGGAGCGGCGGACGCTTTGCCCGCCCGGCCGGATCGGCGAGGTCTGGGTCGGCGGCCCGAGCATCGCCCAGGGCTACTGGCGGCAGCCGGAAAGCACGGCCGCCACGTTCCAGGCCCGGTTGAAGCACAGCGGCGAGGGGCCGTTCCTGCGGACGGGCGACCTGGGTTTCGTGCACGAGGGCGAGCTCTTCGTGACGGGACGGCTGAAGGACCTGATTATCATTCGCGGCGTGAATTACTATCCGCAGGACGTCGAGCTGACGGTTCAGGAGTGCCACCCGCGTTTGCGGGCCGATTGCGGGGCGGTATTCACCGTGGAGCGGGAGGGCCGCGAGGAGCTCGTGGTGGCCTTCGAGATCGAGCGCCACAAACACGGCCGGCCGGACGCCGTTTTCCAGGCCATCTGCCGGGCGGTGGCGGTCGAGCACGATTTGAACGTGGATGCGATCGTGTTGCTGCGGGCGGGCAGCGTTCCGAAGACCTCCAGCGGCAAGATTCAGCGGCACGCCTGCCGGCAGGGGTACTTGGAGGGCACGCTGCAGATCGTAGGGCAATGGCGGAGCGGGGCCGGCGGCGGATTGCGGGACGATGTGCGCGACGTGCGCGGTGCGGCGGGTGAGCGGGTTTCGGCCGCCGCGGGGCCGGCCCCAGCGGCGGCGGCCGCGGCAGTGGCCGGGTCGAAAAACGGCGACCGGGCCGAAAGACAGGCCGCCGCGATGCCTTCCGAGCCGCCGCCCGCGGCGGCCGGCGGGCCGCCCAAGAAGCTTCAGACCGCCCAGCTCGTGCTGGAAGAGATCCGCCGCGTGGCCAAGGAGCGGGCGGCTGGAATGACGCTCGATTCGCCGATCGCCGAGGCGGGGCTGGATTCGCTGGAGCGGATGGAGATCCTGGCCACGCTCGAGGAGCGGTTGGGCGGCCGCTTTCCCCAGGACATCCTGCTGGAACTGGAGACCACCCGGCAGGTGATCGACGCCGCGGAGAAGTATCTGGGCAGCGAGCCGCGAACGCCGCGCGAGCACGCCCCCGGCGGCGAGATCCCGCCCGAACAGTATCGCTTCGACCGCTTCCCCGAATATGTCCAGTTGCGGTCGCGGCTGGAGTTGGCGGGCAAGTCGGGCCTGCTCAATCCGTATTTCGGCGTGCACGAGGGGATTACCAACGACCGGACGCGGATCGGCGGCCGCGAGCTGATCAACTTCGCCAGCTACAACTACGTGGGGACATCGGGCGACAAGGCCGTGTCGCAGGCGGCCAAGGAGGCCATCGACCGTTACGGCACCAGCGTTTCGGCCAGCCGGCTGGCCTCGGGGGAGAAGGTTCTGCACGGGGAGCTGGAGCGGGCCATTTCTGAATTCCTGGGGACCGGGGCGGCCCTGACGTTCGTTGGGGGGCACGCCACCAACGAGACCGTCATCGGCCACGTGGTCGGCCCCGGCGACCTGGTCCTCCACGACGCCCTGGCGCACAACAGCATTGTGCAGGGGGCGATGCTCTCCGGCGCCCGGCGGCGGCCCTTCACGCATAACGACGCCGGGGCGGCTGACCGGCTGCTGGAGCAGTTCCGGCACGAGTACCGCCGCGTGCTGATGGTGATCGAGGGCGTGTACAGCATGGACGGCGACATCCCGGAGCTGCCCCGCTTCATCGAGGTGAAGAAGCGTCATCGGGCACTGTTGATGATCGACGAGGCGCATTCGATCGGGGTGCTGGGCCGACACGGGGCGGGCATCGGCGAGCACTACGCCGTCGACCGCGGCGATGTCGATCTGTGGATGGGGACGATGAGCAAGTCGTTGGGCAGTTGCGGCGGCTATATCGCCGGTTGCAAGGAGTTGATCGAGTACCTGAAGTACACGGTGCCGGGGTTTGTGTTCAGCGTGGGCCTTCCGCCGCCGGGGGCGGCGGCGGCGCTGGCCTCGATCAGGATTCTACAGTCGCAGCCCGAGCGGGTGGCCCGCCTCCAGGAGAATGCCCGGCTGTTCCTGTCACTGGCGACGGCGCGGGGCATGAACACGGGCACGAGCCAGGGTACGGCGGTGGTGCCGATCATCGTGGGCAGCTCGCTGGCCGCGCTGCGGCTGGCCGGCGCGCTTCTGGCGCGGGGCATCAACGTGCAGCCCATCGTTCATCCGGCCGTGGAAGAGAGCGCCGCCCGGCTGCGATTCTTCATTACTTCGCTTC
>JBEKTY010000228.1:0-10392 GCA_049515555.1 Thermoguttaceae bacterium | reverse complement strand
GGGGCCCGCGAGGCAATCGAAGCCGATCGGTTCGAGTCGTTCCGGGCCGAGAAGATCGCCGGCTGGCACGCGGGCGGCGGGGGATTAGGGATTGGGGATTAGCTACCAATAGCCGGCGGCTAACATCCGCCGGAGGGGGCCGCAGTTGCCTTCCCGCCTCCGCCTTCCCCCTTCCCCCTTCCGCCTTCCCTTCTTTCCTAATCCCTAATCCCCAATCCCCAATCCCTCCTCATAATTCCGGTAATCTGGGGTAGGCGAATTCGTCGCCGCCTATATATAATGTGCCCCCTATCACCAGGCACCTATCCCGGTACCAGTTAACCCGCTAGCCCAGCCGTGGCCGGACAAGGAAGTCCGCGAACATTGCGAGGGAGTCGCAACCGGGCCGCTCGCGTCTGGGCGGCCCAAGGGTGGCGGACTGCGCCCATCCTTCCGCCCTCCGTCTTCCACCTTCCGCGCTCGAAAGGGGACAGTCCCATTTTCGTCGGACGAAAATCGGGACAGTCCCCGGCCTTCCGCCTTCCGCCTTCCGCCTTCCGCCTTCCGCCTTCCGCCTTCATCCTTCCGCCTTCATCCTTCATCCTTCCGCTTCTCGTGGCGTTGTGTCTGTTCTGCGGCGGTGCATGGGCCGCGGAGACGGCCATGCAGGTTCGCGTGGCTTGGGGCGGGGGAAGCGAGCGGCTGTGGGAAGGGACGATTGCGGTCAGCCAGGGCACGCTCTCTGAGCCGCATCCGCTGGGGATCGAGGCCGACGAGCCCGGCTCGATGTGGCTCGACGAGGGCCGGTTGATGGTCCGCCAGCGGACGGCCCGCGCCTACGACGGCGTGGACTTGCTGGTGGCCGCACCGCCGGAGGCGAAGCTGCTGGTGCAGCTCACGGCGGCCGACGACGCCCAGCGCGGCGGGCAGATCGAAGTACCGCTGGCCGATCTGGCCAACGACTTCCACAACCTGCAATTGGACGGCCGGGGCAACCGCCTGCTCGTACGCCGCACGCCCGGCGACCTGCTGCGCGTCAGGCCGCTGGGCGAGTCGATGGTCTTCGCCCCGGGCGCAACGCTGCGGCTGGAGGTGTCGCCGCACCTGCTGCCCGTGCCGGCCGACGCCAAGCTGCGGCTGACGGTCCAACTTCTCGAGGCCCGCGACCAGCGGGAGCTATGGTCCAAGCACTACGATCTGGGCAGCGCGGCGGAGACTTTGCCGCTGGAGATCACCCTGCCGCAGCAAGAGGGCGTGTACGACGTGGCCCTGTCGGTGGCCCAGAACCTAAGCTGGACGCATCCGGTCCGCTCGCCGCTGTACTGGAAGCGGCCGATCGCCGAACGCAAGGTACAACTGCTGGTGCTGGCCGACAGCCGGCCGGCCGTGCCGGGCAAGACCGGCCGCGACCTGGCCGTGGTGCTCGAGATCGATCCGGCCAATCCGCACTGGTGGGAGAAGGTCAAACTGCCGCCGATCCCCCGGCTGCCGCGGCTGCCCAAGGGTCCGCTGGGCAACGGCTGCGTGCAGACGATCCACCATCCGCTGGGCGACCTGGTGCAGTTGAAGCCCAACGCCGAGTCGCCCGACGTGAGTTGGGAGGCGTATTGGCTGAGCGTCGCTCTGCCGGGCCGCCCCTACTTGCTGGAAGTGAATTATCCCAGCGACGTGCCGCAGACGCTGGGGATCAGCGTATTGGAGCCCAACTCGGCCGGCGCCCTGCTGCCCATCGGGCTGGACTCGGGGGTGGACGTGCCCGAGGAGCTGCCCGGCCGTGCACCGCATTGGGCCCGGCACCGCCTGGTCTTCTGGCCGCGGAGCGCCACGCCGCTGCTCTTGGTGACGAATCGTCGCGAGCGGCAGCCGGCGGTGTATGGCAAGATCCGCGTGCTGGGCGGCTGGGAGCATCTGCCGGCGACCGTTTGGCTGCCCAACCGGGGCCCCGAGCGGCTGCTGGCCGCTTACATGGACCGCCCGCTGTTGCCGGAAAACTTCTCGGCCAGTCAAGCCCCCGACCCTTGGAGCGGCCGCAGCCTGGACGATTGGAAGACCTTCTATGAGGCCGGCACGCGGCTGGTCGAGTACCTCCGCTACGCCGGCTACAACGGCCTGATGCTGACCGTGGCCGCCGACGGCAGCGCGATCTATCCCAGCCCGCTGCTGGAGCCGACGCCGCGTTACGACACGGGCGTGTTCTTCGCCACGGCCCAGGATCCGCTCCGCAAGGACGTGTTGGAGATGCTGCTGCGGCTGCTGGATCGGGAGCAGTTGCGGTTGATTCCGTCGATCGAGTTCGCCGCCCCGCTGCCGGCGTTGGAGGCGCTGCGGCGGCGCGGCCCGGCCGAGGCCCAGGGCCTGGACTGGATCGGGCCGGAAGGCGTAACCTGGGGCAAGACCTATGCCGCCCGCCGCGGCCTGGCCCCCTATTACAACACCTTGGACCCGCGGGTCCAGGAGGCCATGCTGAACGTGGTCCGGGAACTCGTCGAGCGCTATGCCCGGCATCCGTCCTTCGCCGGCCTGGCCCTGCGGCTATCGGGCGACGGGTACGCCCAACTGCCCGGCCCCGACTGGGGTCTGGACGACGACACGATGGCGCGATTCGCGCGGGAGACGGGGCTGAGCGTGCCGGGCGAGGGGCCGGGCCGATTCGCCGCCCGGGCGGCGTTCCTGGCCGCCGAGGCCCATCGCGGGCCGTGGCTCCAGTGGCGGGCCGCCGCCTGCCACCGCTTCTATCTCCAACTCCGCGCCGTGCTGGCCGCGGCACGCCCCGAGGCCCCGCTCTACCTGGCCGGCGCCGAGATGTTCGCCGGGCCCGAGCTGGGGGTCCAACTCCGGCCCACCCTGCCGCGCCGCGCCACGCTGACCGAGGCCCTGCTGTGGTGCGGAATCGATCCCCGGCTGTACCAGGAAGACCGCGGCATCTGCCTCCTGCGACCCGAGCGGATCGTGCCCGAAACCCGGCTGGCCGCACAGGCCGTGGACCTGGAAATCGGCCAGACGCCCGAGGCCGACGCCTATTTTCGCGGGCTGCCCCGGCCCGGCAACCTGCTGTTCCATCTGCCGCAGGAAGTCCACGTTCCGTCGTTCGACGCGAAGAGCCCCTTCCACCCGAGCTTCGCCTGGCTGGTGGCCCAGCCGGTTCCCTCCGAAGCGGAGAACCGCCGGCGGCTGGTGCACAGCCTGGCGGCCATCGACTCGCAAGTGTTGGTCGATGGCGGCTGGCTGCTGCCGCTGGGTCAGGAGGAGTCGCTCCGCGAGGTGGCCGCCGCCTTCCGCCGGCTGCCGCCCGTACCGCTGGCCGCGGTCGGCGACGGCCGCGCGGGCCCGGCCCAGCCGGTCACCTTCCGCTACGCCAGCTTCCAGGACCGCACCTATGCCTATGCGGCCAACGACGCCCCCTTCCCGGTCACGGCCCAAGTGCGGGTCGAGGCATCGGCCAACTGCGTGTTGCGGGAGCTGACGGGCAACCGGCAGGTGGCCCCGCTGCGGCCCGGCCCCGACGGGAGCGCCTGGAGCGTCGACCTGGCGCCCTACGACCTGGTGGCGATCGAGTTCTCCGAGCCGGGCGTGAAACTGTCGCGGCCGGAGGTCCCGCTGCCCGCCGGCGTGGAACCGGCGCTCGAACAGCGGATCAAACAGTTGGGCGCCCGGGCCGCGGCCCTCCGCTTCCCGCCGCCGCTGGGCGTGCTGGAGAACCCGGGCTTCGAGCGGCCCGCCACCGCCGCCGAGCCCGTCCCCGGCTGGTCCATCTCGAAACGACTGAGCGTGAAGATTCAAACCGACCCCGCCGAGCATCACGACGGCCGGCAGTCGGCCAGGATCTCCAGCGACGGCCCCATCGCCTGCCTGGTCAGCCGACCCTTCGATCCGCCTACGACGGGCCGCATCTCGATGTCCGCCTGGGTGCGGCTGGCCGATCCCCAGCGGCAGCCGGTGCTGCGGCTGGCGATCGAAGGCAAGATGTCCGGGCGGGATTACTACCGCTTCGCCGCCATCGGCCGGCCGACGGCGGCCGGCCAGCCCGCCTTCCCCATCGGCGCCCGCTGGGGCCAATTCATCTTCCAGGTCGACGACCTGCCGCTGGAAGGGCTCTCGCCGCTGCGGGTCCGCTTCGACCTGATGGGCCCCGGCGAGGTGTGGATCGACGACGTGCAACTGTTCGACCTGGCCTTCAGCGAAACCGAGGTGCGGGCCCTGTGCAAGCTCATCACGCTGGCCGGGGTCGATCTGCAAAACGGCCAGGTGGGTGACTGCTTGCGGCTGCTGGAAGGCTACTGGCCGCGGCTGCTGACCGAAAGCGTGCCGGCCCCGGCCGTGCCGCCCGCCCTGGCCGCCCGGCCCGAGGACAACCGGCCCCCGCCCGCCCCGCCGCAACCCGTCGGCTGGCTGGATCGCATCAAGGGCCTGCTGCCCGACCGGCTCAGATAGCCGTGTAGCCGCGAACCGAATTCGGCTCCATGCCGTGTGGCCGTCGTAGCAACGTGTGAGTGTCGAGCAGTACGTTCATTCCATGTACTCCTCGAAGTCCTTGAGATGTTCGTCGTCATCGGCCACGATGGTAAGCATCCCTTTGCAGTTGCCCACCTTGCGGGGCTTGCGAGTCGGCTTCTCCTCGGCCAGCAGCCGGGCGATCGGCTGCTGGTTTCGGGTAATCACCAGTTCTTCGCCCGCCGCGAGATGTTCGATCAGTTGCGGCAACTTGGCCTGGGCCTCTTCAATCGTAACGCTGGTCATAGGCTCTCCTTCCGTTGCCCGGGGGCTGACCGGCACCGACCCGACCGGCTGCGGTCTGCTCCGTCCACTATCTCTATTCTACACTTCTGGCCGCCTTTGATCCGCCCAGAAAGGAAAATAGTTCCGACCCGTTCGTGCGTGATCAGGACGTCGTCGTCTCGCGGAGTAACTCGCCAAATTCCACATATCCACGCCGACCGAGATAGTCAACCAGTTGGCTGGCCATTCCTCGCACAATTTCACCGCCACTCATTGCCGACTTGAGAATCTTTTGCGTGGGCTCGTGCCAAACCCCAACATGCCAGCCCTCCTTATCGGCGCGAACCATTCGATCAAGAATCCGCATTGTCGTCTCGATGTGTGTATCCGAAATATCCGCCAACTCGTCGATAATCTGCTCGGCAAGTTCTGGTATAGGCAGAGGCGTCAAAAGCGTCTCAAGGCATTCAAGGCGCCACCCAACCGGGAACTGGTTGCATGTGAACCACGATCCAAACAGTCCGCTTTGCGGCCGTGCCTGCGCGTCTTTCTGGCCCCACTCGGGCCAGTACCATTCCCAAAGCCTCATGAATCGTTCCACGATTGCCCCTGACACCTTCCTGTCATTGCCTAGGCTGTGACCGACAAATGCGATTGTCTGGGAGCGGACTTCGCTAGATACGGCTTGCAGGAAGCGGTATAGCAGTTTCTCATCATCGTTTTCTGCGAGATTCCCACGCCCATACAAAAGCACGAGTTGCTCGCCAAGATGATGTAACGGCGTTCTTCCCGCATTCGGCGGCAACACGGCCTCGGGAAGATGCGCCACGGCGTATGCGTATTGCGGGCGAAGCATCTCGAAGTAGCTGACGTGAGCTTCACCCCAGACCAGAAATGAGTTCCAAGCTGCCCAGCCGTACGCTCGCGTCGGCTCCCGCTCGATCTTGGCCAAGTCGAAGACTTGGGGCGCATTTGTCTCCACCCATGACTTATCGATCCAATAAAGCAGGCCCATACTTGTGCCAATTATCGCGAAAGACTCGAAGCTGCCATTTTCGGGCGCGATCTGCCAGTCGAGCATCGCCCTGACCTCCGGCATGCCGTCGAAACCATCTGGTACGACCTGCCGCCCGTCCTTCTCCCGCTTGGTATGGCTCGCGATCCAACGCGCATACATGAGCAGTGCATCCACAGCCTTACCGCGAGGTGAGTTGATCGCGGAAGTCAGGAAGTCGTATACCCGCGGGTTCTCTCTTTCACCTTCATCCACGATGTAGGAGCGTGTCGGATCGTGGCTGAGGCGGCCGAGCAGTGTGCCCATTGCCTTACGATGGTCCTCAAGGGCATACCGCGGCGTATCTCCGGACGAGGCCCCACAGGCTGCACGAATAAGCTCGCAAATCCCCTCGCGAGCCCATTGCCAACCCTTATCGACAAGCGTCCCCGGTTCCTCATCCGTCGAGCCGTCCTTGGCCAACGGCTGCTCTGCAACCCAGGCACAGAGTCCCAGCACCGCACCCAGATTGATCTCTCGGCCTGCCTTTACCGCCTCCGCCATTTGACCAATGAACGTACGCACGTAAATGGGTGGCCGGTCCATGAGCACCTCCGCTTGGCCGGAAAGCTCCTCTGCCCTGCCATTGACATACTGGCCAAAGGTTTTAGCCGCTCCCTCGAGGTCCGGTCCAGGTCCGTACTGGCGTTTGTCCGGCTGCCATAGACTGACTTTGTCGAGCACTTCAGGAAATGGCAGGTCGCTCAGTTCCTCGGCCGTGAAGGGGCTTTCAGAACCCCGTCGGGTAAGCCAGTGATAGACATTTAGGTCGGCGAGATGCGTATCCTCGTGCTCAGTTAGCATCTGATCATACAATTGCCTCCGTTCGCCTTCCAAATGGTCTCGTATCCAGTGCAGTCGGTGGAATTGCCAATAGCGCACTCGCCCCTGCCGATCAACAGCGGTCGGTTCCCTGCCGGTGGCCGCCTTGAAGGACGCCTCGAATCCCGACAGGTCCGGGCCGGCGTCAACCCAACCAAGCCATGTCTTTTGGTCGTCGGGAAGGAGCATCGGGAACCGCCGGCCCACGAGCATCGCGTACTCATGCTTGAAGTCATCGCCATCAAACAGCCGGCGACTCATCATTTCTGACCGTGCCAACCCCGGAGCCTGCTTGGCAAAACGATTTATAAGGTGCAAACGCAGTCTCTTGAACACAATGTAGGGGTACTTCCCGACGATCACGAGTCCGGCATCGAGATTCAGGCTCCCGTCAATAATCGCCTGCTCGAACGCCTGACGCACGAATCCAACCATTTCGCCTGCGAAGTCGTACGTTCTGTTCTGCTCGTGTTCCTCGATCGCCGGACGCCAGGACCACGAGTAATCGGCCCCAGATTCAGGGTCGATATGCTTCTTAACGGCGATCGATGCCGCTAACCAGTCGCATAGGTCGATGATGAACCGCTTTGGAGCCTTTGCTGTGAGCACAGGGACAACTTTCCCCAGGCCCTTTATGTACCAGTGCCTGTCCCGATGGGTGGGTTCCTCCTTGCCCTGCTCGAACTGTGGGGTAAAGAGGGCCTCGGCGAGCAGCATAGCGGCGTCTGTTTGGCCCTCGGTGGCCAGTTGCACGCAGAGGTCGGCAGCGTTCATAAAGCGCCACCAGAGCGTACCCGCCTTGGTTGCCTTGCACAGGGCCGGCACCAGCGTTGCCGCAATGCCCGCCGGCATGTTGCCTGCCGCGTCCAGAGTGTCCCGCAGTACGGAAGGATTATCCGTCTCAATGAATGCAAGGATCCCTGCCACCTCCGTCGGCAAATGGGCCGCCATGCGAGCGAGGTACTGTGAAGCCGGCCAGCTTGAGTGCTGAAGATGCCCTCCCTCGAGTAAGAGACTCGGCGGGGGACTCGCGAATATGCCACGCTCCCGAAGCGGCGCGATCCACAACGGGTTTTGCAAGCGCGAAAGGAAATATGCGGCAAACTCAGGTGACCGCATTCGCTGAACCGCCACTTCAACCTGCTGCGGCATTGGTGTCTTGAAGGATGGCATCCAATTCTTCCTTGCCAGTGAAGTACGGCCCGACCATGGAATGGAACGCACGTTCAAATGCCTCGAAATGGGCAACAAGCCCATCATCCGTAGTTATGCGGTCCTCACTCGCCACGATGTGGGCTCTCCCCACGAAAAAATCGTACTCTTCGTCGAAGGACTTGATAATCCACGGATCAATAAACTCGCCCTCGCGTCGGTCACCCGAACGAAACAAGGAAATGGCCAGCTCCCTTCCTATGGTTGATTGATCTCTCGCCAGTTCTTGGCTCTTGACAACGATTTTGGCGACGTAGCGGTAGACCTTCGCCGGTACACGGACTTCGCGGTCGTCGTTCTCGAAGCCCTCTCCTGCCAAAGGCGGGAACCTCTCCCACAGGTTGGCGAGTTGCTTCACCATATTGGGGAATACCTCACCGCGGCGCGATAACTGTCTGCTGCCGAGCGCGGCTGGCAGATAGCGATAGATGTCTCTCACGACATGGCAGACAAGGTGCACTCTGGCCGGAAACGCTGGAGCGTATAACAAGCGTATCGCAGCCAAGTACCCCTGGGCAAACGACGGTGCCCGGTCATCGAGCCAACTGGCAAGCTCGCGACGTTGCTGGGTCCAATTTGGCAAATCGTCTGACACGTCTGCCCTTCCGTGAATTGGCGTCGCTTTTGGGAAAAGACTCTGGGAGAACCGAATGACCGATCTAACACGTTGGCCTGTGCCATATCCGCCTGCGTCAAACATCCTACCCCTTCCTATGCGCGGCGGCCAGCGGATCGGCTATTGGAGCCAATTGTCCCAGGCATGTAAAGCAGGCGATCATAACGCCCAAGAAGGGTCTCCGCGGTGCTGCCGACGGTACCGAAAATGGCGCCGTGCATGCGGTAACCTAATGGGAACGACGGCTGGCGAGTCAGGCTGAACCGTCGGCCCAATGCCTTCGGCCTATTGGAGCTTTGTGCCGCTACCACTTACCCTGAAATGGGTTGCGTCTCGGCCAAACGCCAACGCCATTCCAGTACGCCCGGCAGGATTCCAACCTCCAACCCTCGGTTCCCGAAGGCCAACGTATTGCTCGACTTCGACTACACACGGAGATTCCGTTGGCTTGGGTCCCTTGACCACCGGCCACCTTCTTTACGATGACCTGGCTGCCCTTCTTCGGAAGAAGCCGTGGCGAACCCTGGGGTCAGGCCGGTACTGGAAATTAGGGCCTGACCCCAGAAGCCGGAATCGTCAGGCATTCGGCCACGGAGCGCCCCCGTGCGGATGGAACTGCCCGGGCCGACGTGGACTGCCCCCTTTGGCCCGGAGAGTAGCGGCTACGGCCAAGCCGGGAACTATGGACTGCACTCGACTACTGTGCCGGGCCGAAGAACCACCACTTGCTGAACGGCCGGGTGACAGGCGTGGTGACCGTCGACTGGTTGTTGCTGGGATCGCTGTCGGTCAGGCTGCCTGTTACCGTGGCGGTGTTAACGATTGACGACCCGGCCCCGCCGGTGACGTTGACTACGATGGTGATCGTGGCGGATTCCTGTTTGGTCATGGTGCCCAGGCTGGCTTGGATCACGCCGCCGTTGTCGGCGACGGAGCCGATCGAGGTCGCCAGCGAGACCAGCGTCACGCCGGCCGGCAGCGGATCGCTGACCGTCACGCCCGGGTCGCTCACCAGCGAGTTATTGGTCACCAGCAGCGTGTAGGTGAGGTTCGAGCCGATGGCCACCGATGGGGCGGAGGCGGTTTTGCGGATGGAGAGGTCGACCGTGGATTGCGGCTTCACCGGGGCATCCACGGTCGTGGTGCACTGGGCCTTGTTATTGGCCAGGTTGGGGTCCGGCTCGTTGCCGGTCACCGTGGCCGTGTTGGTGATGCTGCCGACGGTGGCCGAGTTGACGGTCACGAGGATCGTGCTGCTGACGCTGGCGCCGGCGGCCATGCTGCCGAGGCTCAGGGTGACCACGCCGCTGGAATAGCTGGCAGTGCCGGAGCCGCCGGCCGACACGTACTGCACGCCGGCGGGCAGCACGTCGGTCACCGTTGCGCCTGTGCCGTTGGACGGTCCGTGGTTGGTCGTGGTCAGGCTGTAGGTCAACTGGTTGCCGGCGGTGATCGGATTGGGCTGGCCGGACTTGGTGATGCCCAGATCGACCTGGGGCACAATCGGCGTGGTTACGGTCGAGGTGTTGTTGCTCAGGTTGGGATCGCTTTCATTGCCCGTCACGGTGGCGGTGTTGGTGATGGAGCCGGTGGCGGCCGGGTCCACGGTGACGATTACGGTAGTGGTGGCCGTGGCGCCGTTGGCCAGGGAGCCGAGGTTGGCCGTCAGGGTCCCGCCGGCGTACGACACCGAGCCTTGGCTGCTGGTGGCCGAGACGTAGTGAACCGTGGCGGGCAGCGGGTCGCTGACCGTCACGCCGGTGCCGTTGGACGGGCCGTGGTTGGTCGTGGTCAGGGTGTAGGTCAACTGGTTGCCGGGCACGGCCGTGCTGGGCGCGGCGGTCTTGGTGATGCCCAGATCGACCTGGGCCGCCAGCGGCGTGGTTACGGTCGAGGTGTTGTTGCTCAGGTTGGGATCGGTTTCATTGCCCGTCACGGTGGCGGTGTTGGTGATGGAGCCGGTGGCGGCCGGGTCCACGGTGACGATTACGGT
>JBEKTY010000227.1:0-10409 GCA_049515555.1 Thermoguttaceae bacterium | reverse complement strand
TTCGTTGAGCCGGCACGGCAGGTCTTCGCTCTGCCACCGCGCGATCGTCTGGTCCCACCACATGGCCCATTCCCAACGTGGCAGCCGGTCAACGCTTTGAAAGTTCATCACCGCTCGGAATCGTTCAACGTGGTTCATAGAATCCTCGGCGTTCGGGCAAGGCCACGGCGGGTCCCGCCGGACGGTTCACGTCGCATTATGCATTATAAAGCCAGGATTCCGCCTTCATCCTTCATCCCTCATTCCACACCCCCCGGTTCCCTGCCCCGAGTGGGGAAACTTTCGAGAGTCATCCCCCACCAGAGCGTGGTTCAGCGATAATATAGAGTATTTTCTCCATGCTTGTTGCGTAGCTCGCTGGATCAATTAGAATGGCAGGCGGTCGCTTGTTCATCGGCCCGACCAAATAATAGCAGGCAGCGTGGCAACCGACGGTTGAGCGAGACGACTCGCTCGCGGCGGCTATCTGGCGGGTCCGCCCGGTCAGGGCGCAGCAATCGCGGGCGGCAGTCCCGGCGCTCACCCTGTTGGACGCCTAGTCGCCTGGGCCGGGCGTTTAATTCTCTTCGGGAATAAGGGGCTTCCCCCGGCGCTCGGGGCCGCGCATGTATTCAGGCACGGTGGGGAGGGCGTCGGCGGGCAGGAGATCGCTTACCAGCACTTCGGCCAATAGTTGGGCTTGGTCGGGGTAAATGGCAAGCGTCGCCTCCAGGACCCACAGCAATTCCAACAGTTCGGTGGTGAATTGGGCGGTCCAGCGCTCGGGGCGGATGCCGTCCAGGGGCGATGATTTCTTACCCTTGCCCGTCCGCATCCGGTAGCCCAGCCAGGACTGCACCACTTTCAGGCCGGACACGTCGAAAGCGTACACTTCCGGCTCGACCGGCTCAAACCGACCGGAGCCCACGGTCAGACGCTTTGCACCTGGCTCATAATTGTAGCTGTCGGGATAGTCGTCGGGCTTCTCGGAGACGGCCCTGGTGCATCGGGCTGCGCCGCGGGGAATTTGCCCCTCGTGCCGCCCTGTGCCGAAAAAACGTTGCCCGTAGGTGTGCAGCCACAGCAGGCGCCGGCCGACTTCGGCCACCCGCTCGAAGAGGCCGGCACCTTTCGTCAGCGGCACGCGCAACTCCCGGCTTTCAAACTCGCGCCCGAATCGCTCGGTAAACGCCGGCTGGGCCAGCACGCCGTAGACGTAGGCCAAGAAGTCTTCCGCGCTCACCGGACGGCCGTAGGCCCGGGCGAGCGAATCCAGCAGGCCCGGCAGGACGTTCGCTTCCTCGCCGTTGGCGTCACGGTAAAGGGGCATTGCAGCTTTCGCGCCGTACGACCCCCGGAAATGGTCGAGGTCGGGCAGTTCGGCGCAGGCGGTCAGCGCCGGGCCTGCCCCAAGGGGCTGCGAGAAGAGGCTTGTCAGATAGACTTGCCGGCTGCCGTGGGCAGCCCACAAGTCGGGGCGCGGGCGAGACATCAGGCGGCCATCGGCGATGATGCGCTGGCGGTCGAAAGACCTGTAGGCATACCCCATGACGGGTGGAGTCGGGGCGTCCTTCGGCAATTGTGCAATTGGCTTGAAGTCGGCTTCGGCGGTCAGCGCGACGCGATAAACGCGGTGAACTTCGCGGTCGCCGGTGCCATGAAATGCCTCTGACCGGTACTTGGCGGACAACAGGGCTCGCCAACGCAACTCCAGTGTTTCTTGGTTTGGCGCAATGGGCCAGGTTCGCTTTAATTGAACCCCCGAATGCTGCCAGGGCAATAGATCTATCAATAGCGGCCAGTCGAAGTACGCGCCTTTGCCGGCCGGGCGGAAGGGGGCCTGCCATTCGTCGGGGCACCGCTGCCACGTCAGATCGGCGAAGTCGGCAATCGCCTCCAACTTGGCCAGCTTCTCATTACGGGTGCCGTCGATCCGGGTGTAATGGACTCTCGCCAGTTGATCCATGTTCGGTTTTCGGTAGCAGACGCCGATGGCGATCACCACGGGCGTCTGGATCGCAAAGACGTTCTCGCTCTTGCGTGTCCCGCGGCCTTCGCCGCCGAGGTCTAACACCCAGACTTCGTCGCACACTCGCCGCATTTGCTGGCGCACACCCACGAAGGCGTCCCCGTCGATGTACGACGCCGCACTTATGAAAGACACCACGCCCGGCCCGCTCGCAGTGCTGTGCTCGAAAACTTTCCACAGCGCCCAACGCCAGAAGTAGATATAGAGGTTGTAAAGGTTCTTAACGTCGCCGCCATGGCCAGCGGCGAGGGCGGGCTCGACGAACGCTTTGAACAGGATTGACCCCTTCTGCCGCCAATCCAGAGTTTCTTCGGCCAGGGCCTCCGGCGTCTTGGGTTTGGAACGTGCCTTGGTCTTTTTCTTGGAGCCGCCCACGCTTTCTCGATGGTCGGGTGTGTCGCCGTACCTCACCCAGCCGCCAGTGTGGGCAAGGCTTGCCGGATCGGTTCCCTGCACGGCTTCGTGGCGGTCGTAAGGCGGGTTGCCCAGGCAGACCAACACCGGGACGGTTTTCTTGACCCTCGTGGCCCTGCTGTGCTGGTCGGCCATCTCGCGTTGTGCCCAGCCCATGACGTTTTGCGGGGCCTGGGCATTAGGGGATTCCAGCGTGTCGGTGAGGTAGACGCCTGGGCCGTCGTGCGGGAGAGTCGCCCCGCGGTCGATCAGCGCCCGGCTGACTCGCAACTGCGCCACGGCGTAGGGCCCGACCATGATCTCAAAGCCGAAGATTCTCTGCCCCAGCTCCGTCGCGTAGCCGGGGACGGCGCCGCTGCCCTGGCTCTCCTCAATCCGCTGCATCGCGTGGTCGATCACGCCAAGCAGGTAGGTCCCCGTGCCAACGGCAGGGTCCAAGGTGAAGACGGTCGATTCAGCGTACCCCAACGGGCGACCCAACCGTTCCACCAGCAGGCGGTCGATCAAGCGGACCTGCGCCCGCACCACCTGAACCGGCGTATAATAGGCGCCGGCGTCCTTGCGCAGGGCCGGGTCATACGCCGCGAGGAAATCCTCGTAAAAGTACAGCCACGGGTCGGAAACTCGCTTGTCCGCCAGGGCCTCCTGGGGAACGCGGTCGATCACCCGCTGCAGCAGGCGGAGTGAGGGCGCAATCTCGGCTTGCACTTGTTGGTCCGTCATTTCCTGGAGGGCCCGCGAGAGCAGGGCATGGTCGGCCGCCAACTTTTGGATTGGATCGTGCAAGTCGATCGTGCTCGCGCCCTCCGAACGGGCCAACAGCAGGGCGAAGGTCACGGTCTGCGCGTACGCATCCGCGAAGCGGTCGTTGTCGGCGTCGGGAAAGAGCAACTGGCGCCATTCCGCGGCAACTTTTGCCAGCGGTGAGTTGGGGTCTCCCATCGCTTCAACGACGTCGCGCCGAAGCATCCCACACAGCGGTGCGAGCAGCTCCGCCAGGGCCTTCGCGTCGCGCACCGGCGGCGGCTCCCAGGAAAGAAAGTCCGCGAGCACTGATCTTATGGGTTCCACGTCGCCAGGTTTGACGGCCGACTTGCCACGCTCGGTTATGTCGCCGGAGAGCCGAACCAGCGGCCCCACTCGCTGCCCTTGGCGATATAGACCCCACTCGTTGCCGTCGGTGTACAGGATGTTGGGAACCGCCGTGAACCGCTCCCATTGCCTACGGTCGTGGCCTCTGTAGCGCGCCGGGTCAGCCCCCTTGCCGGGTTCTTTTAGTTCGATGTAGCCGGCCAGCAACTTGCCGGCCAGGACCGCATAATCGGGCCTGCCCAGCCGGCCAGGCAGTTGCGATTCGCCCTTGGCAACCACGCGGGGGCCGAGTGCCCGGCCCGCCTCGGATAGAAACGTCTCGAGCGGGGCCCGCAATTGGTCTTCCGGCTCGCCCGGTGCCAGGGCCTTCATTTTTGCCGCAACGCTGTCAGCAAACCGTCGCAACGCCTCGTAAAGCTGCTCGTTCGTACCTGGCATAGCAGCACCGCGATTGCCCGGGGTTGGAACTGGTTACTGGGCGATTATCCGGGAAAACTGCCGGCCCTGCAACCCGCCCGGGCGGGAAGGGCTGCAAAGAAGCGGTAAGGCGGCCCGCGACGAATGTGATTGGCATACTTGCTTCGGTGGTCCCTTGACCGCCCCTGTGGCCGCCAACGCCGGTTACGCCGGCCTTGATTCCAGGGTTACGGCCGCGAGCGGCAGCGGCGGCTACGGCATGATCGGCAGCGAGGCGACCATTTTGGCGGGCGCCAATACGAGCGGCTCGGCCCAGACGGTTACGATGCAGTGGCGGACGCGGGCCCAAGCGGACGCCGGTTCGGACCTCGTGAGCGACGTGGTGAGCCTGGGCGGCATGACGCTCGGTAGCGGCAGCCAGACCAGCCCCTTCGTATTGCAGATGAGCTACAACCCGATGGGCAGCGAGGAGGCTGCGGCCGCGGAGGGTTTGATTTATCTGGCCTGGCTGGACCCGGGCGACGGCCAGTGGGAGAACGCCGTGCGGGGCAACGTGGGCGGCAACCCGAGCGGCTTTCAATTGGGCGCCTGGGTTCCCGGCGACATGAGGCTGGGCGATTGGGGCGTGAATACGGCCGACCACACCGTATGGGCCGTGCTCGACCACAACAGCCAGTTCGCCGTAGTGCCCGAGCCTTCGACCCTGGCATTGCTGGCCGCCGCGGCGGTTTTCGGTTTTCAGTTTTCAGTTTTCAGTTGTCGGCGGGGGCGGAGGAGGGAGGAGGGATGAGGGGTGAGGGAGGAGGGGTGAGGGCGGAAGGCGGCGGCCCTGGCCCTGGCCCTCTCCCACGGGGAGAGGGGACATGGCGCTCGCCTTTCCGTTTCCGTTGCCGGAGGGGGCGTCCCACAGGATGCCGCCGATCTCGGCCATGATTTGGAAATTGTTGAAGTGGGCGCCGGTGATGGCCCGCGCAGGGCAGGCCGCCACGCACGTGCCGCAACCCTTGCACATCGAGCTTGGATTCTGGTAATGTCGTGGGATGCCGCGGCGGCCACGTATAGCAACCGGCGGGTATGTGTACCATGTGCTTAACCGAGCGGTCGGGAGAAGCACGCTGTTTGAAAGCGTGGACGATTATGCCGCGTTCGAGAAGGTGTTGGAGCAAGCCGGGCAGCGAGCCGCGATGCGATTACTGGCGTTTTGTGTGATGCCTAACCACTGGCACCTCGTTTTGTGGCCGCGGGAGGACGGCGACCTGTCCCGACTACATGTGTTGGCCCACCAACACGCACACGCGTCGGTGGCACTTGTGGCATGGGACCGCGGGCACGGGGCCGTTGTATCAGGGTCGTTTCAAGTCGTTCCCGCTCGAGGAAGATGCGCACTTTTTTGGCGTGTGCCGTTACGTTGAGCGGAATGCGCTGCGTGCGAACATGGTATCGTCTGCCGAGCACTGGCGTTGGTGCAGCCTTTGGCACCGCGTGAACAAGCATGGGGGCGGTAACGCTTGCCCAGTGGCCCGTGGGGCCCGGCGAGCGGTGGCAGGAGTATGTGAATCAGGTTGAGACCGAGGCGGAATTGAAGGCGCTGCGACGCAGCGCGTGGAGCGGCACGCCCTTCGGGGCGACGATTTGGCGGCAAACAACGGCGAAACGGTTGGGACTGGAATCAACCCTACGTTCTCCGGGGCGTCCCAAATCGGGCAAAAGCGAACAAGCCGTCAGAAAATGAGACCCGACCCCATTTCCCTCCCCGGCTTCGCCTGTGCTTGCCCGGCTACGGCCCGGCTGCGAATCGGGCCTGCGCTCAGGCTGCGCACCAGCTCCGCTCGCTCACTCTACTTTTCCGCCAGAACTTGGGAGACGCGGAAGCCCAGGTTGTCGCTGTGGTCCCCGGGTTCGACGGAATTGCGGTGCGCCGACCGGCAGTCCCACGCCGGGTCGAGCCAGCAACCGCCACGGCGCACGCGGCGTGAGCCCGCAAGAGGTCCGCGCGGATCGTCCCTCGGCGAGTTCGCATAGTAATCCTTGTCGTACCAGTCCTGACACCACTCCCACACGTTCCCATGCGTGTCATATAACCCCCATGCGCTGGGCCGCTTCCCGCCCACTGCGCTTGTCGTTTGGCCCCCTATGAACCAACCGTAGTCGGAAAGCGCCTTCTCGTCGTGCTCCTTTGGAATCGCATTGCGAGCCGAACTGTAACTGAACCGACCCGTGCTCCCGGCCCTGCAAGCATACTCCCACTGCGCCTCGGATGGCAGAAGATAAGTTCGCCCCGCCGCCTTCTCCTCCGGTAGGTCCGACAGCTTTGTGCAGAACTCCACCGCATCGTCCCACGACACCATCTCCACCGGGAACCGCTTCGTATCCTGACCGGCTACTCTGTCTTTGTGCCTGCCTGTAGCCGAGCAGGCGCTCGGGTTCTTCCCCATCACCCGTTCATATTCCCCCTGCGTTACCTCGTAAACACCAAAGTAAAATGGCTTGGTGATCCGCACCCGATGCCTCGGCCCCTCGCCCGGAAGATGATCCTTGCAATAACTGAGGCGTTGTGCCTTCAACTCCTCCTCGATCAGTTCCGTGGGCGAGCCCATCTCGAACTCGCCCGGCGGGATCAGCACGAGCTTCATGCCGATGGAGTTGGTAATCTCGACCGGCATGCCGAGATGCTTGGCCCAGCCCTCTTGATGCTCTTTGGCTTTCGTGGCGTCGAACGGGGCCACGGCGGGCGGTGGAGCGCCGGGCGGGAGGTTCCATTTGCCATCGGCACCGACAAGACTGGCGACAGTGGAACGAGGGATTGGGGATTGGGGATTCGGGGCTGGAGGGGCGGGCGGTGGCTTGTTGGCGGTCGAGTCACCGGAAGGTTGTGCCGCCTCGGTGGTACGGCTCAGCTTCGCCCGCTCAGCCGCCGTGTCCGCTAGAACTAGGGAGACGCGGAAACCGAGGTAGTAGTCCCGCCGCCCGGGTGTGTCGGAGTTGCGGCGTGCGGAACGGTAGTCCCTGGCGCCGTCAACCGCGCTACCCCCACGGTACACGCGGCGTGAGCCGAAGGGCGGCCCCGTTGGGTCGCTTGTAGGCGATGTCTTGTAGTAGTCCTGATCATACCAATCCGAACACCATTCCCACACGTTCCCGTGTATGTCGTAAAGGCCCCAGGGGTTGGGCTTCTTTCGGCCCACCGGATGCGTCTTCTTCTCCGAGTTCTTCAGATACCACCCGTAATCATCATGCTCGGCCTCGCTGTCGCCGAAGCAATAGCTGCCCGTGCTGCCCGCACGGCACGCATACTCCCACTGCGCCTCGGTGGGCAAACGGCAACTCCCCTCCGCAATGCCACATTTCTGGCCGAGCTTCTTCAGGAACACCTGGCAATCCTCCCAACTGACATTCTGTACCGGGTTCTTCGGACCCTTGACAGTGCTCGGGTTTAGGTCCTTCCCCATGACCGCATCCCACTCCTCATTTGTGACCTCGTACTTGCCGAAGTAAAAGGGTCTTGTGATGGCCACCTTGTGGACCGCCTCTTCATGCTCGCCGCCGCCCTCGCCCATCTCAAACTCGCCCGGAGGGATAAACACCAGCTTCATGCCGATGGAGTTGGTCAGCTCGACCGGCACGCCGAGATGCTTGGCCCACCTTTGCTGGTGCTCTTTGGCTTTCGCGGCGTCGAAGGGGGCGATGGCGGGCGGGGGAGCACCGGGCGGGAGTTTCCATTTGCCATCGGCACCGCCAAGACTGCCAACGGCGGGAAGAGGGATTGGGGATTGGGGATTAGGGACTGGAGGGGCGGGCGATGGCTTGTTGGCGGCCGAACCACCGGAAGGTTGTGCCGTCTCGGTGGTACGACTCATCTTCGCCCGCTCAGCCGCAGTGTCCGCTACAACTAGGGAGACACGGAAGCCCCGGTTGCAGTTAGTTGCATTAGGGCCCCCTTGTTCGCGGTCGTAGCGGGACGCCGACCGGCAGTGCGTCGCCGGGTAGCCAAAGCCACCGCCGCGGCGCACGCGGGACGAGCCCCCGGGAGGACCGCCAGGATCATCCACAGGCGAGTTCGTGTAATACCCCTTGTCGTACCAGTCCTGGCACCACTCCCAGACGTTGCCGTGCATATCATACAAGCCCCATGCGTTGGGCCGCTTCCCGCCCACCGCATGCGTCGTCCCACCAGCGTTGTCGCTGGACCAACCGTAGTCGGACAGTTCCTTCTCCTCGTATTCCCTGGGAACCCCGCTGCGGCCCGAACTGAAACCGTATAGACCGACACTCCCGGCGCGGCACGCGTACTCCCACTGCGCCTCCGATGGCAGGCGATACCATCGGCCCGCTGCCTTCTCCTCCGGTCGCTCCGATAGCTTTCGGCAGAACTCCACCGCATCGTCCCACGACACGTTCTCCACCGGAAACCGCTTCGTGTCCTGTCCACCCACTTTGTCTTTGTGCAGGCCCGTGACCGAGAACCCGCTCGGGTTGCTGCCCATCACCTTCTCGTACTCGCCTTGCGTCACCTCCGTCACGGCCAGGTAGAACGCTTTGGTGAGCCGTACCCGGTGTCTCGGCCCCTCGCCCGCAAGATTTTCCCTCCAGAAAAAGTCACCGGCATTTGCCTTCACCTCCTCCTCGACCAGTTCCTTCGGCGAGCCCATCTCGAACTCGCCCGGCGGGATGAGCGCCAGCTTCATGCCGATCGAATTGGTGGTCTCGATAGGCACGCTCAACTGTCTGGCCCAACGCTCCTGACACTTTCGGGCCTGCTGCGGATCGAAGGGAGCAACGGCCAGCGGGGCCGGTTTGAGCGTGACCTTGACCTTTACCTGGCCACCCCGCGTGACCATGATGCTCTCGGAACCAAGCTGGAACTGATCGCCGCCGCCCTCGACGGCCAGGTCGTATTTGCCCGCGGCGAGGCTCAGCGTCCAGCCCGACGTGGCATCCGCCACCTGAGTCTTTTCCCCGCCCTGGCTGACGGCAACTTGCACGTCCTTGCCCAGTTGCTCGTCGATTTCGACCGTCAGCGTCCCGTGGCGGAGGGTGAACGTCAGGATCATGCCCAGCAGCAAGACCAGGCCGCCCGCGGCGAGAACGACGGACGACGGGCGCCGGACGACGGACGACGGACGGGAAGGCCCCGGTCCGTCGCCCGTCGGGATAACAGCGCGCGGTTGGGTTCGCTCCGCTCCCACAGGTTTCTTCTGCCGGGTCAACGTTCCGACCGGCCTTTCTTCCTGTAAGAACGCCAACGTCCTGGACAGGGCCCCGCTGGACGATTCGGCCTTCACAGCCGCCGCCGTTGCCGAATGGCCCGATAAGCCCCCCAAGATCGTCTCCAGCTCGGCCACCACCTCGGCCATCGACTGGTAACGGTCTTCGGGCTGCTTGGCCACCATCCGCTGGAACACGGCGTCCAGCTCGGCAGGCACGTCCGGCCGGGCCGCGGAAAGCGATGGGATCGGGGCCTCTCGGTGTGCGAGGAGAATCTGCATCAATGTCTCGCCCGCGTAGGGCGGATGGCCGGTCAACAGCCGGTAGAGCGTGCAGCCCAAGGCATAGATGTCGGTGCGATGGTCGGCCAGATGGCTGTCCAATGCCTGCTCCGGCGACATGTAGTCGCAGGTGCCCATCACCTGGCCGGTGGCCGTGAGCCGTTCCGGCCCGCCCAACGCCGCCTCGGCCCCTGCAATGCGGGCTATCCCCATGTCGAGGATCTTGACCGTGCCCTTCGTGTCCAACAGCAGATTGCCCGGCTTGATGTCGCGGTGGACGATGCCCTGCTCGTGGGCATACTGAAGGCCGCGCGCCGCCTGGAGGATGCACTCGACCGCCTGGGGCACCGGGAGCGGCCCGCGATCCCTGACGATGCTGGCCAGGTCCTTGCCATCGACGTATTGCATTGCCAGGTAATGCACGCCTTGGTGCTCACCAGCATCGTGGGCGGTAACGATATTGGGATGTTCCAGCTTGGCTGCCGCCTCCACCTCGCGGTGGAACCGCTCGACGGCCCCTGCTTGCTTCATAGCCGCCGAGGAGAGCACCTTGATGGCCACCGTGCGTTTCATGCGGCGGTGCCGGGCCTTCAGCACCACTCCCATGCCGCCCTCGCCGATCTGGTCCAGCACGACATACTCGCCGAAAACCAGCGACTTGCCCTTGCCCTGGTAGACGGCCTGGGCCTGATACTTGGTCAGCTTGCCGTGTTGGATGAGGGCCTGGGCGAGCTGCTGAACGTCCTTGGGCCGTTTTTCCGGCGGGAGGCTGTCCTGGAACTTGGAAAGCTCATCGGCCGAAAGCAGGCCGCTATCGGTGAGCCGTTCTATGAACTGCTGGACTGTGACCGCCATCGACAGGCCCCGCCTTGAAGGGGACAGTCCCATTTTCGTCGGACGAAAATTGGGACAGCCCCCGGACCACTGGGGTACGATGATCCAGCTAGTGTACCCAGCCGCCGACAAGTCTGGAAGGCCCCCCAGTTATGGCG
>JBEKTY010000226.1:0-10409 GCA_049515555.1 Thermoguttaceae bacterium | reverse complement strand
TCCCGTGACGGCCGCCACCGTGCAGCGACCGGCGACCTGGAGGGAAAATTGGGCAAGCTGCCGGCAATCTGGAGAAAGTTCAGCCTTGGTGGTCTAACAATTGTGATTTGCGGCACTAGTGGTAGGCTTCCTGGCCTTGAACCAGGCGACGGAGGTTCGACCCCTCCTCCCCGAACTTGGCCTCGGCGGGCCACGTCTCGCCGGGCAACAACGATGCGGAGTCATCTAACGGTAGGATGAGACGCTCTGAACGTCTTCGTGTTGGTTCGATTCCAGCCTCCGCAGCTTGACAACGGAAGCCATCCGGCCGGATGAGGAGCCTGTCTTGAAAACAGGTGACGGTTGAAAACCGTTTGTGGGTTCGAGTCCCACGGCTTCCGCT
This sequence comes from Thermoguttaceae bacterium, assembly GCA_049515555.1. Lineage (GTDB taxonomy): Bacteria > Planctomycetota > Planctomycetia > Pirellulales > Thermoguttaceae > JBEKTY01. The sequence continues at coordinate 10,027 of JBEKTY010000226.1, read as the reverse complement.
GCAAAGAGACCTTGGGGTCATGGTCCAGCAGGACGACGCCAGCTCCGCACGCTGGAGATCCGCCCTGCAACTCCCGGTGACTCCACTTGAGAAACACGGTCCCGTGGTCCAACGGCCACGACGCCTGGCCTACACCCAGGAAACGATGGTTCGACTCCGTCCGGGACCACTTCGGCCCAGATACGCCAATGAGGCAGAGCGGCTCGGCTTAAACCCGAGTGTTTGCGGGTTCGACTCCCGCTCTGGGCACAACGGCTCGGTAGGCAACTGGCAGACCACCTTGGCTTAGAACCAGGGATGCTGTGGGTTCAACTCCCACCTGAGCCACTGGAACGTGAACATGCCCTCGTGGAGCAGCCTGGAGTGCTCGCCTGCCTGTCACGCAGGAGATCGCGGGTCCAAATCCCGCCGGGGGCGCTTTCGACGAACATGGCGCGGTACGCAAAGAAGGCAAAGCGGCCAAGCTCAAACCTTGGTGATCTGCGGGTTCGACTCCCGCCTGCGCCACTTGAACAACATGCGACGATTGGGCATTGGCAAGCCCAACTGGCCGTAACCCAGCCATCCCTTTGCGGATTTGCAGGTTCAACTCCTGCTCGTCGCACTGACAACATGGCCCGTTCGTCTATCGGCACAGGATGCCAGCCCCTCAAGCTGGCGAGGCGGGTTCGATTCCCGCACGGGCTACTTGAACATGACCATGTGGTGGAACTGGTAGACACGCGACGGTCAGAACGTCGTGCCCTCTGGGCGTGGGAGTTCGACTCTCCCCGTGGTCACTGACACATTGCAGGCGCGGCAGGTGCCCAACTGGCTCCCATAAGGCCGGTCCGCCCGGTTCGATACCGGGGCCTGCAACTGCGGGTGGGCCAGTGCTCAGCCGGGCCTCATAAGCCTGGACTGCCGGGTGCGACCCCCGGACCCGCCACTTACGACCGGGTACGCAAATTGGCAAAGCGGCGAGGTCGAGAGACTCGTGGGGTGTGGGTTCGACTCCCACCCCGGTCACTTGATCCCGTGGTCCAACGGCGAAGACGCCTGGGTGACAACCAGGAAAGTGCTGGTTCGACTTCATCCGGGATCACTTTTGTGAAATGGTCTGTAGGTGTTGTGGCAGCACACCTCCGTGGTAAGGAGGAAGACCGGGTTCGACTCCCGGACGGACCTCTTGCATAGACGGGCCGCTGGTCCAACGGGAAGACGCTTGGTTTGCACCCAGGCAATCGGGGTTCGATTCCCCGGCGGTCCACTGAACGAATACGGGCTGATGGTCCAATGGGAAGACGCCAGCGCGGCAGGCTGGAGATCCGGGTTCGATCCCCGGTCGGTCCACTGGAATTTGGAAGGTAGTCGGATACGGTTGGCCGAGCCGGTTTGCTAAACCGTGCCCCCTCACGGGGATGTGGGTTCAAATCCCATGCCTTCCGCTTGGTGTGCCGGATTACGGGCCCCGATGGTGAAGCGGAGATCATCCCTCGCTTCTAACGAGGAGGCCCAGGTTCGATTCCTGGTCGGGGCGCTGAAGGAAGGGATTAGGGATTGGGGATTAGGGATTGGAGAAGCGGGAGGGGAAACAATTGCCGGTGTGGCGACGATTCTAATCCCCTAATCCCTAACCCCTAATCCCTCACATACGGTGTCTGTGGTGTAGCGGTTTCTGCACGGCTGGCTGTGAACCAGAAGGTGCCGGTTCGACTCCGGCCAGATACCCCTTGGGAGATTCGTTGGAAGGAAGGTTGTCATGGTAGCGAAGGTACTCCAGCGTCCGACGCTGGTCTTGAACCGCAACTGGCAGCCGGTGAACGTCGCCACCGTGGCGCGGGCGCTGGTGTTGCTATGGAACGAGTCCGCCCGCATCGTGGACCCGGCCGACTACCAGCTCTACACCTGGGCTGACTGGTCGAAGCTGCGGCCGCCGAGCGGCGAAGATTGCATCCGGGCCGTGCGGTTCCGGTTGAGGGTGCCGGAGGTGGTCGTCCTGCGCGGCTACGACCGGCTGCCGGTGGCCCATGTGACCTTCAGCCGCCGCAACATTTTCAAGCGTGACCACTACACCTGCCAATACTGCGGTGCCCAGCCGGGCAGCGAGGAATTGACGCTGGACCACGTTGTCCCGCGTTCGCAGGGTGGTGTGTCGAGCTGGGAGAACTGCGTGCTGGCGTGCATGGCCTGCAACAAGCGGAAGGCCGACCGGACGCCGGAGCAGGCCCGGATGCGGGTGCGTAAGCAGCCGGTCCGGCCGGCCTGGAAGCCGCTTTACGCGGACCACGAGCTGCGGATCGAAAGCTGGTCGAAGTTCATCAGCGAAGCCTACTGGAACGTGACACTGCGAGAGTAGTTGTTACGCCAACGGTCCCCGGTCGCAAGCCCGGGGCCGATTGAGGAGTGTCCTCCTGGGAGAGGAGGCGGCCTCCAAAGCCGCCCAACGGGGTTCAAATCCTCGCACTCCTGCTGTAAGGAGCAATCAGCGGTCAGCTTTCAGCGATCAGCAACAGGAGGCTAACGGCTGATAGCTGACTGCTGAAAGCTGATAGCTCCCCCTGTCTCGATGGTGCAAAGGATCGCATGGGACCCTCCGAAGGTCCAGATCCAGGTTCGATTCCTGGTCGAGACACTTGCCCTGCAAGTGTACCGGATCGCACGGCAGACTACGAATCTGCAAGACGGGGTTCGATTCCTCGGCGGGGCGCTGGAAAGAATGTCCTTGGAGTGTGGGGGATTTGCACGCGACCGTGCGAAGGTCGTAGACCAGGTTCGACTCCTGGCGAGGACACTGGAAAACGTGGCGCTGGAGCCAGACGGTAAGGCGGCTGCCTGCAAAGCAGCTTCAAGTGGGTTCGACTCCCACCGGCGCTTCTGATGCGGCTAGGCCAACGGCGCGCCTTGGCCCGTCAACGAATCGCATGTGGCTTCGGCGAGGCCCTGACTTTCGTATGGGTGGCGTTGGCGGCACTTGTGGTCTCATCCCGAGGAGTCTAAGCTTAGACGATGGGCGGGGACATTACCGAGCCACGGAATCCCTTCCCAAGCAAGAGGTACGCTCGATGGACGAAATTCGCCGAACGATTTACTTCAACCCTGAGCTTGAAGCATACCAGGGTTTCTTCGACTACGAGTGGCAGAAAGCCTTCCTTGAGGCGGTCCGGCACTCCAAGCTGCGGGAACCGGCGTTTGACCTGGCACAAAGCTGGGAGGCGGTATCGAACGCTCGCCAAATTCCGTGGCTAATGGTCAAGTGCCTAGACACAAAGATGTATCGTGGGCTCGACGAGCTTGTACCTTGGGACAACAGAAAGATCTCGATTCTCCGCGACAAGCTTGTCGGAAAGATAGAGGCGAAGGGCGAGAGGCTGCGGCCAATGCTTCGCAAAAAACTTCAGGAAGCAATCGGTGAGATTGACGAGGATGCCCTTGCGCTACGGGAGCGAGTGAGGGATGAGGTCTTCTCGCGGAACAAGGATGTGTGGGGCGACTTGATCAAGCAGCGGGCCTTCTGCACAAGCCTGTGGAGTTCAGAGCGGATGTGCTACAGCGCGCTGTATTATGCCTACGAGTGGTTCCTGACAGCATGCGTGGGCATCAAACGGAGCGAGCCGGATTATCGCTGGTTCCAGGCGGCAGTCTTTCGGAGGGACTTTGAGAGCGCGTTTGGTGCGGTGCTCGCGAAAGACTGCTTGGACGACGAGGAGATTCTTATCGCGCGCCACGCTCGTAACGCTTTCGCACACAGGGGTGGCAGGATTGATGACAAGTTGGGGGCCCTTCCGCACACTTTCGAGATCGACGGCGACGTGATTCAGGTAAACGCGCTTCACACGTCTTCGCTTTACCAGAAACTTCGGACTCGCGCTACCCAGCTAGCTCAGACTGCGGCCTTGTTGCCGGAGTTTGCATAGCCTTCTGGAAGAACGTGGCCAAGGTCATGCTCGTGCCGGTGGACCTGCGCGAGACGATGCTGGACATCGGCGGCCAGGAGATTATGACCGCCGACAAGGTCACGCTGCGTCTGAACGCGGTGGCCACCTACCGGGTGGCCGACGCCCACAAGGCCCTCAGCGCGTCCGACGACGCCCGCCAGGCCCTGTACCGCGAGGCCCAGTTGGCCCTGCGGGCAGTGATTGGCGCTCGGGAGATCGACCAGTTCCTGGCCGAGAAGGATGCTGTGGCCAAGGAACTGGAAGAGATCGTCCGGCAGCGGGTGGCTGCATTGGGTCTGGAAGTGATCTCGGTAGGCATCCGCGACGTAATCCTGCCGGGCGACATGAAGGACCTGATGAACAAGGTCACGGAGGCGAAGAAGGCGGCCGAGGCCAACCTGATCGTCCGCCGCGAGGAAACGGCGGCCATGCGCAGCCAGGCCAACACGGCCAAGGTGCTGGAGGGCAACCCCACGCTCATGCGGCTCCGGGAGCTGGAAGTCCTGGAGCGGGTGGCCACCAGCGGCAAGCTGAACGTCGTACTGGGCGAGAAGGGCCTGGCCGAGCGGGTCGTGAACCTGCTCTGATTGTCTGAGTGCTGTCTGCGAGTAGCCTCCGGCCCACTCCCGCGGGTCTGGAGGCACTCGCTTAGCACGGCACCACGCCTTCTCAGCGCAAGAATCCCGGCTACACTGACAGTTGCATCTAGCGAGGACATTGGCCCGATTGCAAGGAACGGTGCTGTTGCCTCCTGTCCGATTGGTACGTTTTTCGACCCGAGCGAGGTCGATTCGCGTTGGTGATTCAATGGATCGAGAGATGCTGTCCCGCGTGATGTACATGACCTCGGCCCACTCTGGCGGGGAGGAAGATGGCCGCTGCCATATTTGCCTAAAAGCAGAGCCGCTGTCCTTGGAACATGTTCCGCCACGTAGTGCGTTCAATGATTGCGGTGGCCTCTGGGATCGCCTCGTCACGCCCGCCGGAGACGGTATATCGGCACGTCAAGTCTCGCTAAAAGGTGGGTTTCGAGTAAGGACGCTCTGCAAGAGGTGTAACAACGGAGTGTGTTCGCCGTATGCAAGAGCTTACGTCCGGTTCGTCCGCCATCTCGTGGAGTCCCCCAGGTTGTTTGACGCATCAGGACATGCGAGGATTGTCTCTGTCCCCAGCGACACGCTTTATCTAGCGAAGGAAATCGCGAGTATGATTTTCGCAGTCGAATCCGTGTCATACGCCGCTCACTACGGCGCACTCCGCCATTTTGTGTGGGATCGGGAGGCAACGTTTGAGCCGAACTTTCGTGTGTTGGCATTCTTGGTCCCGGATTCGCCCAAGGCAGGGACCGTCACACGATTCCATGGCCGCGTAAAGATGCCGTGCGGTAACGAGGATGCCGGATGTTCCGAAAACAGCGGCAGGTGGTTTTGCTTTTGGCGTATTTGCGGTTCTAGCGAAGGGACCACAGGCGTGGAGATCCACACCAGTTGGGGGCAACAGTCTGCGGGTTATACTTGTTCAACGGGCTACCAGTTTTCCCACAAGACAAGGGGATACAAGATGGGAATGATCAAAGAGTTCAAGGACTTCGCCGTAAAAGGCAATGCCATCGACATGGCCGTAGGCATCGTCATTGGGGCTGCTTTCGGCAAGATCGTTTCGTCATTGGTCAACGACATCATCATGCCGCCAGTGGGGTTGCTGTTGGGAAAGGTGGATTTTTCCAGCTTGGCAATCCACCTGAACGAGAAGACGGCCATCAAGTACGGGGTCTTCATAAACAACATCCTAGACTTCGCCATCGTGGCCTTCGCGATCTTCTTAGTCATCCAGCAAATCAACCGGCTGAAGAAGGCACCGCCGCCCGCTGATCCAACAACCAAAGAGTGCCCGGAGTGCTGCTCCACGATCCCGGTCAAGGCGAGCCGCTGCCCGAACTGCACTTCGCAAGTGGTTGCCGCGAAGAGATAGGACAAGAAGGGGCAATGCCAGAAGCCCACCCGAGCCGCTCCGGCCAGGGCGGGCTTTCCATTACTGGGTGCCAGCTACGGGTTGTTCAGAATCGTCTCCATTTCGTCCAGCAACGCCTCCTGCCCCGTCTTGATCTTCTTCCTCGCCATCGCCAGATCGAAGAACTCGGCCCGGTCGATCTCGGGGAACTCCATCTGCCGACCAGATTTCGGCGGCCATTCCATCGTGAGCGTGTTGCTCTTGATGGCGGCCGGATCGCACTCGCCCTCGAAGGCCCAGGCGTGAACGACCTTGCCGCCCTTCTGTTGGATGGGCTGTAGCGGGAGGAATGGGCCGGTCGGCTTTATGCCCGTTTCCTCCTCGAACTCCCGCTGGGCGGTAACAAGGAGGTCCTCGTCAGCATCGGGTTCACCCTTGGGAATCGACCAAGCCCCGTCGTCCTTGTTGACGAAGAAGGGGCCGCCAGCGTGAGCCAGCAGGACTTGGAGGGCTCCATCCTTGATGCGGTACATCAGTAATCCGGCACTGAGTCTGGGCATGGCTTCCTCTCACCCCAAATAATCCCGCACGATCCGCCACGCCACGTACACCCCGACCGGACTGCCGAGCACACTGACCAGGAATGTCGTCATCAGCCCCAGGTCGAGGTAATCGCCAGCCTACCAGCCAACATAGCCGCCCACCGTCATCCCGACAAAAATCAGCAGTCGGCTCATGCTCAGCGACTAGGTGGTTGTGTTCTCGTGACCTCTATCCCAGATGCTCCTATACCAACGCCTGAGAGCCGTGGATCATCTCCGCCACCGCCAATCGTGTGCCCGCCACCGAGCCCCGGTAGAAGTCGTGGTTGCCCAGGACAAAGTAGATCGGCTTGCCCACCAGCGCGTCCATCACCATGAGCGTTTGGCCGAGGCTGTTGCTCTCGGCGATGTCGCCGGTAACGACCAGCGCCTCGGCCTGCTCCTTGACCGATTCCAGGAATCGGCGACGGGCCATCGTGGTCAGGAAGTTCAGATGGATGTCCGTTGCCCAGGCGAGTCGCATGTAACTGTCTACTATTGGTGCTTGGCGGGCGAGAGTGGAATCCCCTTCTCCAAGTCAGCCCCACTCCAACTGCCAGCCTTGGCAGCGTTGAAGACAACCTGGTAGTGCCGTGTCGGTTCGGCCCGGTGGAAAACGACCACGGGCTGACGTGCCCACGCAAATGGCGTACGGATTTCAAGCCGGATCTGGCTGTCATGGACGGCGCAGCGGATAACATTCAACCCGTTCACGCCGACACCCCTTCCAGAAGGCACATCCACAATGGCATCATGCAAAAAGTCCTCCTCGATCTCGATTCCCGCCATACCGCTGCCTGTGCCCCAATGAAAGCTGCTGACACCCGCCTTGCCGCCATACCCCTGATGCGCCCAGTTCTCGGAGGGCGAGATAGGAAACTGCGCTCGCAGCGCGGCAACACCGCGCTCCAGATACTCGGCCTTGCCCGTGCTACGATAGTAGTCTAGCAGGATGTTCCCGAATTGGCTCTGGCGGGCATCGGACCACTCGGCATCGGAGTTCTGCGTCGTAAAGCCGCCGAGCAGCATGGCGGTGCTGGTCAGGTTCTCCAACACGGGATTGGTCCAGCACTGCTGATACAAGAGCAGGTAGTCCAGCAGGCCCTCGCCCGTCGCCAGATAGCGTGCCTCGCCCGTGATGCGCCACGCCGCCAAGTAGGCCGCCACAGTCTGCCCAAGCGCCAGGTTGTTGGCGGGCCACTGCTGGGTTCGCTCGTCAAACCGCGCCGTGCGCGGGCTGCAACTCCAAAACGTCTCGTAATCGTACCACTGGCGCTGCGGAATGACCTGCCGCTCCAGGAAGTCCATTCCTTGCCGGGCGGTCCGTAGGTACGAAGGGTCCTGGTCCTGCGCGTAGAGTTCCAACAGGAAAAGAACCACCGGGCCGGTTTCCGCCTTGACCATGCGAGACAGCTCTTCCTGGACGGAACCATCCTCCGCGAACCTTGTCGGTAGCATGCCGTCCGTCGCCTGACGGGCAATCAGGAACCGGGCCAGTTGTCGGCAGCGTGGGAGGATGTCTTCGTTGCCGGGAAGCCTTGCAGCCCGCCACTTGAGCAGCCAGTAGCCGGTCCAGCACATGTCGTAGCCCAGGAACCCATCCTTCGTACTGCCGCCGGAGCCGTCGCCTGCCGCCCAGATCGTCGGTTTTCCGCCTTGCATCGGCACGGCAATGCACTTGAAAGCACCGTCCCGGCCAGGGGCCTTGAGTGCCAACTCGACCGTCTGCTCGGCCAACTTCAGCAGTTTGACGCTGTTGCTGCGTCTGGCATACAAGGCCATGCCGTAGGAAGTCCGCAAGGTATTGAACCACGAGGACAGGTAAATCGAGGGGCCAGGACCCCATCGCTGCGTGCGTGCGCCCCCGCCCGTCGAACCGTCTGCCACGGGCACCGCCAGCCATGTCTGGGGCGATTCCTCTTCCCAGACCGTTTTGCGCCAGTCATCCCACAGTGCCAACTTTCGGTAACGCGGGTCAGTACCCACTTGCTCATCGGCGGCGTGCGTTTGCTCAGCGCGCCCGAACTGCGCCCAATGGAATCGAACGGCCCGGCGATAGGCTTGCCCCGGAACAGCCGACGCGGTGACGAGCAGATAGTAAGCGTTCTCGATGCCCTGATCCACACTCCACGTTCGACCCGAATCAAGGGCATAGACCGAATGCGAGGCGAGCCGGGCAGGCCGAAAGCCTACCGCAAGCATCGGCGCGCCAGGCACATCTATTTCCAGTGCGTGGTTACAGCGTTTCAGCTCCTCCTGACGCAGTACGGCAAGGTCGGGCACGATCCCCAGGGCTACGCGAGCCGCCTGCGCTAGAATCAGTGGGGCCTTGTACTGGGCGTCCGGATTAAAACCGCCCACGGAAGGCGAGAACGACCAATCCGGTCGATGCGAGAACTTGAGCTGATCGAATAGCTGGTGCAGGGCGGCTCGGTTGGACGGCTCAAACCGCGTAACCACGTGAATCCACGAGCCGTCGCCGGTAATGGTCAGCTTGCGGATGACGCGGTGCTGGCCAGCCGTCAGCTCTTCGACCAGAGACCCGTCGGCCAACGAGATGTTCCGCACCGTGCCTGGAAGGGACTTGCCACCGTCGATCACCACCGACACCGACCCTATCGAACGGCCTTCGCTCGTGGCCACCTCGACCCATGTGCCGTCGCGGATCGCCAAGTATCGTTCTCGCAGGAGGCCCTCCCGGTACTCGGCTTCCACCGCAACCTTGTCACCGCGCAAGACCACCGGCGGCTGTGCCCCGGCAGGGATGGCATGCAGGGCAGTGTCGAAGGACAATAACATCAAGACGCACAGCAACAAGGTTCGCATAACCATTTCTCCTTGTTCAATCCCTGCCGTTCATCGCAGTCGATCTCGGCTCCAGCAACACGTCCCCGGTGCCCTTGCAGGAGAAGAATCGCAGGCGCGTCCCCGCCATGTACCATCGTGCACTGGCTTGTGAGCACAAGGAGTGGCGGAAACCCTACAACCCGCCGGTCAGCCAATTCCGCTCGGCCACGGCGCTGGCATGAACTGTCGCACCCTGATAGACCAGGGCCGAGACCAACAGGCCGTCAGCAGAAGCCCGGTATTCCTCGCCTTCGCCAACCTGGTCGGCCTTTTCCCACAGCAGGTTGCTTACGCTGGCTATCACCCGCTCAACCTGGCCAACCTCAACCTGCGCATCGCCGGGTTGGGCTTCCAGGGCATCCAGCACCAGGCCGGAAAGCAGCCGCTTCCAGACCTTCCGGCAGGTGGCCGGCTTGTCGAACAGGTCGAGGGTGACGATTTTCTCGCCGATGGCTACTGCCAGCCCCGTGGCCCCTTCCACGTAGGGGAGTTTGTCTTGGAACTCCGAGATCCGCTGCTGGCATGAGTCATACATATCGCTGAGTGCGCTGGTGGGAGAATCAGTCCCGAGAGCACTCTGAACACGGTCAATCTCCGCCCAGACCTCCCGCTGGTCCGACTGGTGCCCCTGGTCTTCCTTGAGCGACTTGGCCACGGACGACTTGATCGCAAACAAGATGCTGGTGGAGGAACGGGTTTCGCTCGACTCGAAATTGCGGGTCTTGTAGCCCC
>JBEKTY010000225.1:0-10519 GCA_049515555.1 Thermoguttaceae bacterium | reverse complement strand
AGAATGGCGGGTGCCACGGTTGGCTTGCCCAACCGTGTTTTCGGCACTGCTGGACAAGCCAGCAGTGGCACCCAACGTGTCAACCGAGGACTGTCGGGGCACTAGAAGCGGTGGCGGCGCATCGCGACCAGGGCAACTGGGCAATTCCGGTAATTTCGGCTGATCGCGCATGCGCCGTCAAACTCCGCCTAATTGATGCAGTCTGAATAATCGGCAAAGTTGAACCGGCACTTTCGACTGTTTTCAGAAAGACAATGAAGACGTCGTTTTCACCGGGAAAGGAGCCGTCTGCAACGTGGATTCGCAAAGCCGCTCCTCGTGGCTAGTTGAAAAAAGCCTCTGCCCTTTTCGATTTCCGGCCGTATGCTATAAATTGCTAGCCGAGCGGTTGACGGAAACCGCCCTGAGGCCTTTTGCCACGTTTTCGTAGACAAGGAGCATTTTTGTGGCGCAAACACCTGAGAAACCTGACCAGCAGGCAGAAACCCCACCGGCGGCTGCCGCTGGGCCGACCCAGCAGCGCGTGCAGGTCGAGATCGACGACAAGAAGGCGCAGGCCCTATACGCGAATTTCTGCCGCGTGACGGGCACCCCCGAAGAACTGATCGTCGACTTCGGCCTCAATCCTCAGCCGTTCGGCGTGCCGACCGAGCCGATCATGATCACGCAGCGGATCGTTATGAACTACTTCACGGCGAAGCGCATGCTACATGCGCTGCACTTGACGGTCCAACGTCACGAGCAGACGTTCGGGGTGTTGGAAACGGACGTTCAGAAGCGGGTTCGGCCGGGATTCATGCCGGGTCAATAGCCCCGCCAGACAGGCCAGGGCAGTCCCCTTCTTCGACAGTGAAGGGGACTGCCCGCGGGCGTTTGCGCGCAGTCGCGTGCCGGCCGCCTGGGAACAAGGCAGCCACCCGTCAGCCCATCTTCACCGGAATCTTTCGCGGCTGCGCCGACTCTTCCTTCGCAGCGGTGATGGGCAGCACGCCGTCCTTGAGTCGGCCATCTCAAGCCTTTGCCAGTCAATGTCTTACGCTTATTGTCCGGGAGACGCCGGAGACTGCTGCTTCGATCAGTCGCTCACGGGCGCCTGCCAATTTGGCAGCCGATCGATTGCGGCCCAGTGCAACGTCGGCAGTTCTTCTTTTCTTCCACAATTTGGCCAAGACCTGTTGCATACGATCCCCAATTTGGTATAAGGTACGTAAGACTAGTGGCGGCCATTGGGGCCGCCCTGCGGGGAGCGAGGTCAAACCCACGAAACCCGGAGTGTGTTGAGCGTGCGCCGCAACACCGCGGCGCGACAGAAGGAGTGCCTAAAGGTGTCGAAGAAACTGTTTGTGGGCGGATTGAGTTGGGGTACGACCGACCAGGGCCTGAACGAAGCGTTCGCGCGGTTCGGCGAGATCGTCGAGGCGAAAGTGATCACGGACCGCGAGACCGGTCGTTCCCGGGGTTTCGGGTTCGTGACCTTTGCCAACGACGAGGGCGCGGTCAACGCCATCAATGAAATGAATGGCACGGAACTCGATGGACGCACGATCAAGGTGAACGAGGCCGAGGATAAGGCCTTCCGCGGCGGGCGCGGCGGCGGAGGCGGCGGCGGCGGAGGTCGCGGCGGATTCAAAGGCGGGCGCGGCGGCGGCCGCGACAGCTACGAACGCTAAGCCGGACGGCTGTATTCCCCCACACGCCGCTGCCGGCTTCCAAGCAAGCAGTAAGAGTACGCTCGGGCTGCGCGCCACTGCTGCAACGCAGCGATTCGCGCCGGTGCTTGGGCCACCGTGCGGGCAACTTGCGCCTGCCACGCCCGGCACGTTCACTTCACTTCCAGCATCCGCCGCAGGGCTTCCAGCGCCCAGCGGGCGGTGGGCTGGGCCACGCGGATCACGTTCACGGGCCGGCCCGCCGCGGTGCTCTCCAGGGCCCAGCACAGGTGCGGCAGGTCGATGCGGAACATCGTCGAGCACATGCAAACCAGCGGCGAGAGGAAGTGGATCTCCTGCTCGGGATGTTCCTGCTTCAGCCGCTGGACCAGGTGCAGCTCGGTGCCGATGGCCCACTTCGTGCCCGCCGCGGCGGAACGCACGGCCTCGATGATCCGGCCCGTCGAGCCGATCTCGTCGGCCGCGTCGGCGACCTCCATCATGCACTCGGGATGGACCATGATCCGGATGCCCGGATAGTTGGCCCGAAACCGCGCCACGTGCTCGGGCAGGAACACCTGGTGCACGCTGCAATGCCCGTTCCACAGCACCACGCGGCTGCGGCGGATGGCCTCCGGCGACTGGCCGCCCAGCGGCTCTTGGCGCGGGTCCCAGACGGGCATCTCCGCCAGCGGGATCCCCATCCGCCGGGCCGTGTTGCGGCCCAGGTGCTGATCCGGGAAGAACAGCACACGCCTCCGCCGCTGGAAGGACCATTCCAGCACCGCCCGGGCGTTGGCCGAGGTGCACACGATGCCGCCTTGCCGGCCGCAGAAGGCCTTCAGCGCCGCCGCCGAGTTCACGTACGTCACCGGCATGAGGTCCGCCACGTCGATCACGTGGGCCAACTGCTCCCAGCAATCCTCGACCTCGTCGATGCCGGCCATATCGGCCATCGAGCAGCCGGCGGTCAGGTCGGGCAGGATCACGTCCACCCGCCGGCCGCCCCGCCGGGCCAGTTGCTCCGGCCGGTTGGCCAGGATGTCGGCCGTCTCGGCCATGAAGTGTACGCCGCAGAAGGCGATCATCCGGCACTGCTCGTCGGCCGCCGCCTGGGCGCTAAGCTGATAACTGTCGCCTCGCATATCGGCCAGCGCGATCACCTCGTCTTGCTGGTAGTGGTGGCCGAGGATCAACAGCTTCCGGCCCAACTCGGCGCGGACCCGCTCGATCCGCGCAGTAAGCGCGGCCCGCTCCAGCCCCTGGCAAACCTCGAGCGAGTCTAGGGATTGCAAAACAATAACCTGTTCAAATTGCAACTAAGTGTGGCACGTCCCGCCTGCGTTGTGGCCGGTCTCCGACCGAGCCACACCGCCGACCGAAGGGCTCCCAAGCCCCGGAGACCTTCGGTCTCACCCGCGGCGGGGTCGGGAGACCCGCGCCGAACTTGGGGCTTGCCTGCTGCGTTGACGCCGGCACGTAAACGGTTAGCCTTTATTATACCGCGAGCGACCAAGGATGATACGACCCGTGCCCCCCTATTCCCGCGGCGCCGGCCCCTCCTCTTCCCCTTTCACCGTGAAGGCGATCGTCGACTGGCCGACCTTGTGACTCTGCGAGTCTTCGACCGTCAGTTGCAGCGTGTGCTTGCCGGGGTAGATCCGCTTCGGCAGGCGAAGATGGTAGCCGATGAAATAGTCGCGGCGCGGGTTCTGGCAGAACTCCTCGACCACCGGGAACTCGTGATCCGCAACCCGCTGACCGCGGCTATCGAAGACCTGATAACTGCTCCGTAGCGAGGTGTGGAATCCCTTCGCGGTGGCTTCGGAGAGGAAGTTCTCCACCTCGGCATAAAGCAGCACTTCCTGATCGGGGGCGAACTCCGACTTCTTGAAGGGCTGGATCGAGCCGTAACCCAGCACCGCCGTGCAGAAGGCCAGATTGCGAACCACCAAGGGTGCGCTCTCGCCCAGCCGGGCCAGGGCCTCGCTCAGAATCCGCTTCGTCTCGCCGGCGCGGCGGGCGGCATCGGGAGTCCGCTCCGCGTCCAACCATGTGCACAGCCCGAAGATCTGCTTGGACCAATAGTCCTGGTCGGAGGAGGAAGCGGCGGGGATGGGCAGCATGGCGTCATCGCGGCGGCCAGCCAGGAGATAGAGCATCCGCAGCCGGGCCTCCAGCGCCGGGTCGCTCTGGCCCTTGGGCTTCGCCTTGTTCTCCGCCTCGACGGACTGGATGGCTGCGGCCAGGTGGGCCTGCCACGGACCCGAAGCGGCCAGACCGGCCTGGCCGTTGGGAATGGCCGACTGATAGCCCGTCTGGATCACCTCGCCCGGTGGTCCAGCAGGCTTCGACGCGCTGAGTGGCATTGGCGTCTCGCCAGTGCTAGCGACGCGGCGCGGTGGCCCTGCCGGCCCGCCCGGGCCCAGCCCCGGCGCGGGAACTGTGGCAGCCGCGACTTGGGCCCCGGCCGGCAAAGGCCCTGCGGACAGGCCGCCAGCGGCGGCCGCCGGGGTCTGGCCACCGGTGCCCGGCCCAACCTCGGGCAAACGGACCGGCCGCTCGACAGCCGCGCCGGGCGGACCCAGGACCGTTACGTCGGTTGCAGAGAGCCCGTTGGGCTTTTCTCGCTCTTCAAGCTGTCGGCGGTAGGCCGCCGCGGCCCGAAACTGCTGCAACATCAGCGGCCACAGGCTCGGATCAGTCTGACGCAGGTCGGCCAGCAATCGGTCGCGGGCCGCCGGGTCTATTGTGCCGGCCTGTTCCAGGTCAGCCATTACCTGTTGCAAGGCCCGGGGATCAGCGTTTCCGGCGGAAGCCGCCGGCGCGGCCGGCGCAGTACCGGCCGCGGCCGCCGGCGGTGACGGCGACTTCGGCCACGACTTCGGCACCCACCACGGCGACCAGGGCGAGCCCGCACAGCCGGTCACAAGGGCCGCGGCAACCGATAGAATCAGCTTGTACCGCTTTGCACCCATGGCGGAAAAGTCGTCCCGAGATACCCGCAGAAGAGGGGGCGAAGAATACCTGAAACCGCCCCGCTGTGCAAGACGAAATGTTAGGTGGCCACGGATGAAACAGGGATTGAAGTCGAAGAAAAGGACTAGCTCCGAGCCCCGCAGGGTGCACCGCCCCGGGGAAGAACCGTTGCCGCGAGGCGTCTGCCTCCTTTTTCACATACATACCCGCCGCAGGAACTCGGCCGCCTGAGCGCCGATGCCCGGGCTGTTGCTCTCGCGCGGGCCGGCCACGTTCAGCGTCTGCACCGCCTGGGTCCGGAGCCAGCGGCAGACCTCGGCCGGTGGGGGCGCGGCCGCCAGATCGACGACCAGGCACGCCCGGCCATGCCGCCCGGCCAGCCGGATCGTCAACTCCGTCCCGCCGGCCGGCGCGCCCCGCACGAGCACCAGCGTCGCATCGCTCTCGAGCACGTTCCGCTCCGTGCGCACGGCATAGTCCGGCGAGTCGGTCTCCTCGAGTTGGTAGCGGGCCGGAATCGGCCCGTCTTCGGCCAGCCGGCCCGCCGGGCACCAGCCGCCGTGCGGAATCCCCAGCTCGATGGCCACGTCCAACGCGGCCCGGTCCACCCCCGTCTGACCTCCGGAAATGATCCGCAACGCCTCAGCCGTCGTCAAGCCTTCGTCCCGCGCCGCCGCAGATAAACCACCCCTAGCCCCAGCAGTGCCGCGCCCAACAGCGTCAGGCTAGCGGGCTCGGGGGCGGCGTCCCCGAATACCTGGACATTGTAATCGCTTGACCATCCGATCGCCGGATAAACGTCCTGGCTGTTCCAGGCGTCATAGTGGTAGCCATCGGGCTTGAACTCCTGGAGCAAGCCGTCCGCCCCGGTGTTGTACCCGCCCAAATCGGCTGTCTGCGTAGCGCTCACCCACGCGATGTAATACAATTCACCGTTTGTACCGGGAGAATTCGGGGGGAGTGCCTTGCCATCGGGATAGATCGCAAACGAATACTTGGTGCCGCCGGGTGCAGTAAGGTCAACCGGGTAATCCAATTGCCACAGTTGGCCGCTGCCGGCCGGATCCGGATAGGTGACCGCCGTCACCGTCGGCGCAACGGTGAGGAGCGACAAGGGGGTCGACGAACCGTCACCTTGTCCCAGCATAAGCGAGACGCTGTTGAACTGGTCGTTGAAGCTCGTCGCGCCATACGCCCAATTAACGAGCCAGACACGAATGTCATTGACGTGGTAGGAGCTGGCGGCGGTCGGGAGCGTGAAATCGTCTCCCTCGACGGTGACGGTATAGCTTCCCCAAGCCGGATCCTTCGGATCGTAGTCTGCGAAACCAACGTTGCTACGCGCGGACCAAGGCGTAGCGTTGATGCCCGAAGTGGGCAGCCCGCGGTCCACCAACGTCGCGGCCAGACCGGTTTGGGCGGCCAGGACCAGGGCAAACGCCATCAGCAAAGTGCTTCTCATGACATCTCCTCGAAATAGATAGGTGGTTCAAGGAACCTGTCTTGTGGGTTCGTTACGGGGCAAAAAACCTCCCAATCCCAACAGGCACGAACCATTCGCCGAGCGCAGCGCAGCACGCGATGGATCGCAAACAACCGGAAAGCCCCAGCCCAAGAATGACCCACGGCAAGGCGATGCCTTGTGCTGCGGGCGACGGCGGCTAACCGAACCGCGCTGCCTCACTGGGCGGGTGGAGTGGAGCCCAACCCCCTCATTATCCATATGCCAGAATTCATGTCAAGCATTTTGCGAGCATTTGCCGCAGTATTTTATGCGGGGTGCTTATCCTCCATGCGGCGTAGCGCTGGCTCTTCCAGCAGTGCTACAAAACCGGGTGGACACTCCGCACTAGCGGTAGCAGCACGTGCGCGGGCCGCAGCACGTGTTGGCCGAGCAGGGCACCGTAACGGTCTGCGGCACCATCTTGCACACCTGCACCTGCACCTCCTGCTCCACCTCGTGCGGAACCATGACCGTGTACTGCTCCGTCCGTTCCTCCGGAACCTGCTTGTACTCGGTCACCTGCTCCTGGCGGGTGCGGGCCTGGGCCACGCAAATCGTGTACGGCACCTCGCGCGTCCGTTGCTCCAGCTTGCACTCGGTCACGTTGAAGCTACGCGTGCGCGTCTCGTTATGGCACTCGTAGACCAGCTCCTTAACGCTCCGGGCCTGGTTCTCATAGCTGCAGACACTTACGGTCCGCGTCCGCTTCTCCGGCCGGCACAACGTTACCTGGTACTCGTACGGCTCGTTGACGCACTCTTGTTTCATCACGGTAACTTGCACTTGCTCCTGCACGCAGTTGGGCACCCAGCGCTGCGAGGCGCTGGTGCAGCCGCCGCCGCACGGTGAGTCGCAGCCGCGGTACCCGCAGCGGCGATAGCAGGAATTGCAACTGCTGCAACTGCCGCAGGAGCTGCCGCAGCCCGAATCACAACTGCTCGCGCACACCTGTTCCCAATGGCCGCGATCGACCATTACCGTGCGCGTTTCCGCGACCGGCACGCAATGTACCACCTGCCGCGTCGCCTGCCGCGTCTCGGTGTAGGGCACCATCAGCGTGTACTCCTGCTCCTGGTTCTTCATCACCGGCATGCACACGGTGTAGGTCCGCTCGACCTCGCGGCTGGTGGGCACCTGCACCTGATACTCTTCGCTCACCGTACGGGTGAAGGGCACCTGCACGCAGAAAGTCTCCGTGCGGGTTCGCGTCTCCGGGACCATTTCCGTGTAATTCACGTTGATGGTCCTGGTTTCCGGGACGCAACGGTAAACCGTTACCTTGCACTCCCGTGTCTCCGGCGTACATTGGATACTCTGCACCTTGCGGGTTTCCGTCACGTACTGCGGCACCATGATGGTTCGCTGCACCATGGTCGGGGCGCAGCACCCGCATGACTGCCTGCAGCCCTGCTGGCCGCACGCGCCGCCGCTGCACGCCTGCCCGCTGCACCCCTCCGCGCAGCCGCAGTCGGCCAGCGCGCATTGGGCGCCGAGAACTGCAACCAATGCGGTGAGTGTGAGTGTCCAGAGATAACTACGCGCGCCCATATCCACCTCCTCGAGCAAAAAAAGAAATCGCAATCCCCCCTGTCCATTCGACGCGGGCCTGAAACCGATTCAGACCCAGGGTTGTTGGATTCTACGCAGGCGCGCCGTCGGGTCCAGAGTTTGGGCAAACTTTTCGGTCCACAGACACCGAGCACCTGTCAGGAAACTGCGCCCAATTATTCTTAGCGCAGTCGCTCAGGTGAGTTCGGCAAAATGAGTTAGCCGAAGAAACGCAATCCTTCGCCGATACTGTCTTAATTTTTCGCGCCGAAGCCGGCGAAAAGCGGACTGCTTCCGTAGACCGGAAAAGGACAGTTGCAATTGCAAACGCCGTGATGCCGATGGGCCGCTCCTTCGAGGGCCGGTGCGGCCGGCGGGCGGCCTACGGCACGCCGGGCGCCGGCCTCGCCAGGGCCGGGGATGGATCCTTCCGATCGCCTGCCAGCGACAACCCCAACCACGAATTCGCCACGCATACCGCGGCCATTACCAGGAATACGAAGTGAAAGCTGCCAAAGACCGCGTCCACCTGCCGCCGGGCGCCCAGCGTAAGCTGCCCGGCGTCGAGCCGGCAGTCCAGCAGCAAAACCGCAAAGCTGATCCCCAGGCTCATGGAGAACTGCAGGATCGTTGCCTGAAGACTGGTGGCCTTGCTCGTCTGCTCGGGGCCAACCTCGAGGAATGGAACGGCGTTGACCATGTTCATGAAGATCGATTGGCCGCAGCCGAAAAGGAACACAATCGGCGCCGTCGGCAGAACCGGCAGAGCGGGTACAAACGGTTCCCGTGCCGTCGTCCCGCAGGGATGCCAGACATTGCCGCCGTCCCGGGATCATTGAAGACGTTCGAGGCGGAGGCCCCGCAGCACGGCCGGTGCGGCTACAGGGAAGCCATTCTTGGACCGGTTCTCAGATCGGTCAGTTTGACGCGCCACGCGGCCGGGTCGTCTGCGGGGAACAACGAGTCGGCATCGTCGCCGGAGAGGCTGCCGCCGGCCGGCCCCGTCGATTGGCCCCGGCCCGCGAATGTGTTGGCGGCCAGTACCGCGTCGAGGGCCGCCAGGCGGTTGGCGGGCATCGCGGCGGCGACTTGCAGCGGCTCACCCGGCAGGTCGTCGAGCGTGGTGGCCTGCGATAGCGGCATTCCGAGCAGGCTGCCGCCGCCGGGGCCGGCGGCAGGGGAAGCGCTCAGCCCGTATGCATTGTCGGCTGCCGCGGCCCCTGCGGTGAGAGCGCCGGACGCCGGCGCAGCCCCGTAAAAGGAGTTAGTGTTGCTCAAGCGGTAGAAGTTGCCCGGGCCGAGCGATTGCTGGCCGTTCATCTCACTGCCGGGCTCGGTAAAGAGGCCGAGCAGGGGCCAGCCGCCGTTGCCGCTGGTGGCGATGTCATTACCGTTTTCAAGCTGCGTCCATGCGCCGGTCGAGTCGAAGGACAGGTAGACGCTAGCGCCACGGTCGTGCGCCGCCGGCTGCGTGTTGCCGCAGTCGCGCGTCACATAGACCACGTCGCCGCTCACGCTCTTGACCTGCATCAGTTCGCTGTCGATCTCGAGGTAGTCGCCCTCTCCGATGCCCTTGGTACCGGGACTGTGGGCACCGGCGGGCATTATCGAAATGCTGGTCATGTTGGCCTCGCAATAATGCTCTACCGCGCCGACGGGCAAGATCCCCCAGGGATTGTACAACAGGAAGGGGCATTGGTCCGAAGCGTCCGAGGGACCGCAGTTCAAGATCGCGTAGCCGTGGTCGCCGTCGAGCTCGGGGTTGGGGCTGCCGGTCGTCGACATCTCCACCACCTGGCCATGGGGCACGCCGGGGCCGCCATGTGTCAAGTCGTACCACACGTCGGTCCACTTGGGAGCCCCGGGCGTGTCGTAAAGGTGCGTCTGGGAAGGAAGGCCCGTCATCGCCGAAAGGAACCAATCGGAATAGACCGGGTTGTCGCCGCCAAGCCATGAGTAGCAGTAGCCACCGTTCGACGGGTTATAATCTTCCCATTCGCAGAAGGCCTTCTCGGTCAGCGCCGCCCACATCACCTGGAAGTTGCCAACTGTGGGGTGATCGTACTCCGAGCCGCCGTTGGGCAGCTCGTTGTCGACCGTCACGTATGACCAGGCGTGGCTGGCTGGGCCCCACAGGCAGAACGTGTACGTGCCGTTGCCGTGTTGGTCGATCATGCCCTTGATGTAGTTGGGATACTTGTAGGCCACTGCCGCTACTGCCGACAGCACCCAGCAGTCGCCCAGCGCCCCTTGTTGCACGTCGGTGAACATCGGCTCGCCCGTGGGCCCGTACAAGCTCAGCGGGCCGCTGGGGGCGCTGTAGGGCAGTTCCGGAATTTTGCTTTTCGCGATCGAGTCGTCCGGATACACCGTCCCCAGGAACCACTGGTTCACCAGGGCGGCCATTTGTGCGTAATTGGCTGTCTGCTGGTCGCCGGCGCTGGCGCCAAAGTGGTACCCGCCCGAGTCCGCGTAGACCCAGTTGAACTGGGGCCCGCTTTGCTTGTAGACGTTATTGAAGCAGTACTTGGCCAGGAAGTTGACGTCGTCGGAGCCGGGATTGAGGACCGCGTTGGTCAGCAACTGCTCCTCGTCGGGCATGCTCACCTGGGGGTCGGGGTTGGAGGTGGTGGCACTGTCCAACAGGTAGTTCAGGGCGTCTGTCGCCGCCGTGTTGTTGTTGACGTTATCTTCCGATGCCGCCCAGCTACACAGGTCCAGCATGGCGTCGTAGTTCAGGGAGTTGTTGTTATAGACGAAATCCAGCCGCGCCCGCTCCTGCGTCCGCTTCCAACTCAACGTGCCGTTCACGTCGATCATATTGCGGCTGTACCAATCC
>JBEKTY010000224.1:0-10674 GCA_049515555.1 Thermoguttaceae bacterium | reverse complement strand
CTGCAAACTGGCGTGAGGACCATACGTATGGTCCCCCTCTCCCTCCGGGAGAGGGCCGGGGTGAGGGGAAGCCGCGTTGTAACGGGAACTGTTGAGGCAGGGTCCTCACGCATTCCCCCTCACCCTAACCCTCTCCCGGAGGGAGAGGGGACCGGGCGTCTGCAATTCGCACGAGTCCAGTTGGCAAGAGCCCAGTTTCTCGAACCCCCCCCAGGCCGTATCCTGCCGGAGAATGTCTTATGAAGAACCCCCTGCGATCCAGACGTGAAGCCCTCCAGACACTCGGCGCCGCCGCGATTGGCGCGCCGCTGGTGATCTCCTCGACTGCCTTGGGCAATGCCGGCACGCCGCCGGCCAGCGAGCGAATCTCGTTGGGGCACATCGGCGTAGGCAACGAGGGCGGATACCTGTTCCACGCCTTCCAGGGCTGCAAAGGTCTGCAAAGCGTGGCCATCGCCGACGCCTACAAGGACCGCCGCGAAGCCTACGCCCGCCTCACCAAAGGCAAGGCCTACGGCGACTTCCGCGAACTGCTTGCCCGCAGCGACATCGACGCCGTGATCGTCGCCACGCCCGACCACTGGCACGTGCCGATCGCGATTGCCGCCGCGCGGGCGAAGAAGGATGCCTACGTGGAGAAGCCGCTGGGTATGACGATCGAGCAGGACCTGGTGTGCGGCAAGGTCTTCGCCCGCGAGGGACGCATTTTCCAGTACGGCACGCAGCAGCGGAGCTCCCGCCATTGCCGCTTCGGCTGCGAGCTGGTCCGCAGCGGTCGGATCGGCAAGGTGCATACGATCGAGGTCGTGGCCCCCAACGGCGGAGCGGGCGGCTCGACCCAGGAGGTGCCCGTCCCGCCCAATCTGGATTACGACATGTGGTGCGGCCCCGCGCCGCGGAAACCCTTCACGGCCGACCGCTGCCACCCGCCCGGCACGTACTGGATCGACGACTACTCGATCGGCTACCTCGCCGGCTGGGGGGCGCATCCGCTGGACATCATGGTCTGGGGCAGCGACGCCGACCTGGCCGGCCCGATCTCCGTGGAAGGCACGGGCGTTATCCCCGACAAGGGCCTCTACGACACCGTCTACAACTGGGACATGAAGCTCCAGTTGGGCGACGGCGTGAAGATGACTTTCAAGCCCGGCGGCGATCTGACCAAGTTCTTCGGACCGGGTGGCTGGGTGGCGATTACCCGCGGGGGCATCCAGGCCGAGCCCAAGTCGCTCCTGACCTCGCAGATCGGCCCCAACGACTGCCACCTGGTCGATAGCGCAAACCACTACCAGAACTTCATCGACTCGGTGAAGTCCCGCAAGCCGGCGGTCAGCCCGCTGGACCACGCCGTGCGCAGCGACATTATCAGCCACCTGTGCAACATCGCCGTCCGCACCAAGCGGAAGGTCGCCTGGGACCCGAAACAGCAGACCATCGTCGGCGATGACGAGGCGGTCAAGTTGATGCACCGCGAGCTGCGGGCGCCGTGGACCATTTAGTTGTCGGTTGTCAGTTGTCAGTTGCCGGTTGTCAGGCGTGGCGGTTTGGGTGGCACGCCCTGAGCGCAGCGAAGGGCGTGGCGGCCCTCTGGGTCCCCTCTCCCTCCGGGAGAGGGCTAGGGTGAGGGCTGCGGCTTGCGGCGCTGCGCGCGACATGCACACATCATTGCTAACGCCAACGCATATTGAAAAATGCAAATTGTAAACTGCAAATTGGAAATTGCAAAACGATGCGGCCTAGGTTTGGTCTTCGCGATTTTCAATTTTCAATTTTCAATTATCAATTTGCATTTCCTCCTTTCTGCCTCCTCCTCGCCTGCGGCGGAGCGGACCGAGAAGGCGACCGTGTCGCTCGTGCGTGCCGGAAAGCCGGCCGAGGGCGCCGATCCCCGCTTCGTTGACGCCGTCGGCCGGATCGACCGCTCGGAAGGACAATTCGAGTTCGATGCGGCCGGGAAGCTCGTCGGCGTCGATCTGGCCAGCGACCGCGTCTCCGTAAGTGATGCCGATATCCCCTGCCTGACGGCGCTGCCGAACCTCAAGCGGCTAAAGCTCTCGGGCGGCGGAATTACCATCGCCGGCATCCGGCAGATCGCCACACTTGCGCGATTGACGGAACTCTCGCTCCTGGATGCGCAGGTCGATAATGCCGGCTTGGAGCAGATTGCCCGCCTGGGCGACCTCGTAACGCTGACCATTCGCCGTACTCCGCTCCTGGACGACGCGGGGTTGAAGCACCTCGTGCGACTGCCGAAACTGGCCAGCCTGGGCCTCCTGGAAGTCGGTGTTACTGACCGCGGCCTGGACGAGTTGAAGAACCTGCCCCGGCTCCGCTTGATCGACCTCCGCGGCTCGTCGCAGATCGGCGATGCCGGCTTGGAACACCTGCGGGCGATAAGGAACCTGGAAGTGCTGCGTGTCAGCGGCTATCAGATCAACGACGCCAGTCTGCGGATCATCAAACAGCTCGGCAGACTCACCCGCTTGACGCTGGAAGAGGCGGCCATTACCGATGCAGGCCTGGCGCAACTGGCCGGAGCGCCGCTGGTGGAAATCAACCTCGCCCGCTGCTATAGCATCACCGACGCCGGCTTCGAGCACTTCAAGGCATTCGCCCATCTCCGCCAGTTGGCCATCCGCGACATCCCGTTGGCCGGCGACGGACTGAAGTTTCTCGGCCAGTGCGGCCAACTGACAACCCTGAAGCTCATCGAGACCGGCATCAACGACGCCGCCATCGAGCATCTTCGCGGCCTGGGGAAGCTCGCCCGGCTGGAGCTGCGGCAGACGCAGATTACCGATGCCTCGCTGGAGATCATCGGTGCAATGAAGGACCTCGAGTATCTGGACGTCAGCCAGACGGGCATCTCGGAGGCCGGCGCGAAACGGCTGGCCAAGATGCTGCCGAAGTGCAAGATCGTCCGATAGAGAAAAGGTGACACCTTTTCTCATTCGGCGCCCCGCTTGTGAACCGCCCCGCAGCCGCTAGACTGGAGTGGTAGTTCAACCCGGATTATTCACCAATCGTTCGTAGTGACCGCATTCATGCGGTCCTTGACCTGGTCACGCTCTCCAGACCCGATAAATCGGGTCACTACGAGCCTCGGTGAATAATTCCGGCTAAGGGAGCCGCTCACCAATGGATCAGATGGCGCAAATCGTGTTTCTACTCGTCGGGTTGGCCCTCGGTGGCGCGGCCGTCTGGCTGGCGATGCGGGCGAGCCTGAAGGCAGACCTGGCCCGGCAGGCCGCCATGCTCGACCACGAGCGGCGGCAGGCCGAGGAAAAACTGGCCCTGCTGCACGAGGCCCAGCAGCGGCTGGCCGACGCCTTCAAGGCCCTGGCCTCGGATGCCCTGCGGAGCAACAATCAGTCGTTCCTGGACCTGGCGAAGGCCACCCTGGAGAAGTTCCAGGAATCGGCCAAGGGCGACCTGGAGCGCCGCCAGCAGGCCATCCAGGAGCTGGTCAAGCCGGTCAAGGAATCGCTGGAGAAAGTAGACTCGAAGATCAACGATCTGGAGAAGGCCCGGGCCGGGGCCTACAGCGGCCTGACCGAGCAGGTCAAATCGCTCCTGGAGACGCAGAAGCAACTCCAGTCTGAGACCTCGAACCTGGTGAAAGCCCTGCGGGCGCCCCATGTCCGCGGCCGCTGGGGCGAGATGCAACTCAAGCGGGTGGTCGAAATGGCCGGCATGCTCGACCACTGCGATTTCTATGAGCAGCAGAGTGCCGACGCCGAAGGCGGCCGGCTGCGGCCCGACCTGCTGGTGCGCCTGCCGGGCAACAAGACCATCGTGGTCGACGCCAAGGCCCCCTTGTCGGCCTATCTGGATGCCGTGGAGGCCAAGGACGAAGAGACCCGCACCGGCCGGCTGCAGGCCCACGCCCGGCAGGTCCGCGAGCACATCGCCGCCTTGGGCCGCAAGTCCTATTTCGAGCAGTTCGATCCGGCCCCCGAGTTCGTCGTGCTCTTCCTGCCCGGCGAGGTGTTTTTCAGCGCCGCCTTGGAGCAGGACCCGGCCCTGATCGAGACGGGCGTGGGGCAGAACGTGATCATTGCCACCCCCACCACGCTGATTGCCCTGCTGCGGGCGGTGGCCTACGGCTGGCGGCAGGAGCGGCTGGCCCAGAACGCCCAAGAGATCAGCGACCTGGGCCGCGAGCTCTACCGCCGGCTGGCCAGCATGGGCGAACACCTGGCCAAGCTCGGCAAGGGCCTGTCAGGGGCCACCGAGGCCTACAACCGGGCTGTGGCCTCGCTGGAATCCCGGGTGCTGGTGACGGCCCGCAAGTTCAAGGAGTTGGGCGCCGCCGGCAGCGACGCCGACGTCGAGGCCCTGCCCCCGGTCGAGGTGACGCCCAGACTGTTGCAGGCCCCCGAGCTGGCCGGCGAAGAGGCGGAAAAGGCGTGACGCCCGTAACACAAAAAGGATGGAGAGAGGGGGTGGCCGTGAACTTCGGAAGCTGGCGGTGTATATGCGTCAACCGCGAAGCGGTTGCATTCCAAAGCCCAGGGTCGCGCTAGCGCACCCTGGGTGGCCAAGCGATGTTCCGATTCCGCACCCTGTAGGGGTGCAACGACAGGGGAGCCGGCGTGTCCCAATCCTTGGTGCAGATTTACCTGCATCTCGTCTTTTCGACGAAGCACCGCCAGCCGTTCCTGCAAGACCCGGCATTCCGCCAGCGCGTCCACGCATATCTGGTGGGAATCTGTAAGAACATGGATTGTCCGTCGCTTCGGGCGGGCGGCGTTGAAGACCACATACACGTTCTTTGCCGGTTCGGCACCGGGATAGAGCTGCGCAGTCTTTTGCGCGACCTGAAGCGCGATTCGTCGGTGTGGGTAAAGACTCAGGAACCTCGGTTGGCCGAATTTCACTGGCAGCGCGGTTACGGGGCGTTCTCCATCAGAGGCCCCAGGGTGCGCTGGCGCGACCCTGGGCTTTGGAGTTGAACGCCTCCGGCGTAAGTCGATAACGTTTCCGGACCTTCAGAACGACTGGCTGGCTGACTGAGCACCAGACCAGCAGCCAGGACAAGGAGATGGTCAGTCTTGTCGCTACGCGGCGGGGCGATCGGAAATAGTTGACCCCCGCAAGCCGTGGTGCTAGGATGGCGGCGGTCGCCGGAAGTGCGCCCACGTACGCCGGCGGTGGCTATTCATCCCAGGAAAGCAACGCAAAGGAGCATCTCATGTACCGGTCGGGTCAAACAACGGTCTGCTCGCGGCGGCGGTTCCTCTCCGGCTGTGCTTGCTGCGCGGGTTGCGTCGCCGGCGGCACCCTGTTGGGGTCGCCTCTGCTCGGGGCGGAAGGGCAAGGCGGCGGCAACCCGAAGATTCGGGTCGTCTTCTGCGAAACGTCCAACGACAAGCCGATCTGGCCGAACATCGGCTACGACTTCGATGCCCGCCGCAAGCAAGTCCTGGAAGCGCTGACCCAGGGCTGCCCGGGCCTCGAGCTCCTGCCGGCCAGGGTCGTGGATAACGCGAAGCAGCTCGAGGATGTGCTCAAGGCAGGCAATGCCGTGGACGGTTATCTCGTTTGCGTGCAAGGCCTGGGCTGGGGGAACGACATCTTCAAACTGTGCACGACCGGCAAGCCGACGCTCCTGGTAGACAACCTGTTCGGCGGGTCCGGCCTGTTCCTCCTGCAACAGTCGCGGATCATGCAGTCGGGCAAGCCCATCGACTGGGTCAGCTCGTCGAACGATCAGGACATCGTGGCCTCGGCCCGGAACTTCGGCCTTCTCCAGCAGGGCCAGAGTGCCGCCGAAGTGGCCGCCGCTTTCCGGGCGACACGGCACAAGAACACGCCTTCGACGACCGATTGGACGTGCAAGGACGACCCGATCCCCGCGCCCCGCTTCGACGAAGCGCTGCGACAATTGCGCCGGACGAAGATCCTCGTCGTGGGCGGCGGCTGGGGCGGCCAAGCCTTCAGCAAAGCGGCGGAAGCAACGGTAGGCGTGAAACTGGTTCCCATCGCCTTCGAAGAGCTGGCAGGCGCCTATGCGGCCGCCGACCGCGATACCGCGCGGGAGTTCGCCGACCGCTGGATCCACACCGCCGAAAAGGTCGTCGAGCCCGGCCGCGACGAGATCGAACGATCGGCCGCCATGTACGTGGGCATGAAGAACCTGATCGACAAGCACGGCGCCCGCGGCATCAGCGTCAACTGCCTGGGCGGATTCTACGGCGGCCACCTGAAGGCTTATCCCTGTCTGGGTTTCAGCCAGTTCAACAACGACGGGCTGATCGGCGGCTGCGAGGGCGACCAGATGTCGGCCCTGACCATGACAACCATGGGGGCACTGGTGGGCCGGCCGGGCTATATCTCAGATCCGGTGATCGACACCTCGAAGAACCAGATCATCTACGCGCATTGCGTGGCCACGACGCGGCCCTTCGGACCCCACGGCCCGGCCAACCCCTTCCGCATCCGCACCCATTCCGAAGACCGCAAAGGGGCTTCCGTCCAATCCCTGTTGCCCGCAGGCTACCTGGTCACAAGCATGGAGATCAATCCGACGCTGAAGCAGGTGATCTTGTTTCAGGCCAAGACGGCGGGCAACAACCCCAGCGACATGGCCTGCCGCACCAAGCTCGAAGCCCTGGTCAAGGGCGACATCGAGAAGCTGACCGAGCACTGGAGCATGGGCTGGCATCGCGTGACCTTCTACGGCGACCTCAGGGAACACGTCGCCGAATTGTGCGCCCGACTGAAGTTCCGGCTGATCGACGAGGCCAGCTAGTGGTCTGTCCAAGTTGGGTTTACGGGTGCCACGGTTGGCTGGTCCAACCGTGTTTCCCGCACTGCTGGGCAAGCCAGCAGTGGCACCCAACTAGTAAAGTCCCGGTGGACAGGCCGGCTAGATTGCGGCTTCGCCCGATTCGCCGGTGCGGATCCGCACCACGTCGGCCAGCTCGGTGACGAACATCTTGCCGTCGCCCACCTGGCCCGTCTGGGCCACCTGCATGATAGTGTCCAAGACGGTCCGCAGTTTGGCGTCGGGAACGACCACCTCGATCTTGATCTTGGGGACGAAGTCCACGGTGTACTCGGTGCCGCGGTACATTTCGGTATGGCCTTTCTGGCGGCCGAAGCCGCGGACCTCCGAGACGGTCATGCCCGCGATGCCCCGCTCGGTAAGCGCCTGCTTGACGTCGTCGAGCTTGAAATGCCGGATGATTGCTTCCACCTTCTTCATCGGATGACTCCTGGAACGGGGGCCACGCCGCCCGAGCGGACCCGTCTGGGGCAGTGCAATACGCGCCTTCAGCTTAATGCAGGGTAGATGTCTTGTCTAGCGGGCCGGCTTAGGGCCCGCGAAAGAACAAGTTTGACAATTGGGTGGCACGCCCTGGGGAACGAAGGGCGTGGACGGCCCACGAACCACGCCCTTCGCTCCGCTCAGGGACGTGCCACCCGTTGGACAATTGTAGAGTTATTCTTTCGCGGGCCCTTTAGTAGAAGATATAGCCTTCTTCGCCGTGTTGACTGAGGTCGAGGCCCTCGATTTCGGCCTCGCGGGAGACCCGCAGGCCCATGACCGCGTCGAGCACCTTGAGGATGACGAAGGTGCCGACCAGGGCGATGACCCAGCCGGCGGCCAGGGCGATGGCCTGGCCTTTCAGGAGCGAGCCGCCCTCCCACAGGCCCAGGGGCTGGTTGGGCCCGCCGGCGGCCCCGGTGGCCCGCGTAGCCAGTACGCCCGTCAGCAGGGCCCCCAAGCTCCCGGCGACCCCGTGAACGCCGAACACGTCCAGCGAGTCGTCGTAACCGAAATGGGTCTTCACCGCGGTGCACATCGTATAGCAGACGGCGGCGCCGATAGCGCCGATGGCCAGGGCGTGCATCAGGGTGACGTAGCCGGCGGCCTGGGTGATGCAGGCCAGGCCGGCCACCAGGCCGGAGCAGGCCCCCAGCACGCTGGGTTTGCCGCGGAAGAACCACTCCAGGGTGGACCACACCAGTCCGCCGGCGGCCGCCGCCACGTGCGTGGCCGCGAAGGCGCAGGTCGCCAACCGCCCGGCCGACAGGGCGCTGCCGGCGTTGAAGCCGAACCAGCCCACCCACAGCATCGTGGCCCCGATCACGGTATAGGTCATATTGTGCGGGCGCATCTCCTCCTTGCCGTAACCCAGCCGCTTGCCCAGCAGCAAGGCGCAGACCAGGGCCGACACCCCGGAGCTGACGTGGACCACCGTGCCGCCGGCGAAATCCAGGGCCCCGCCGCCAAAGGCCTCAGCGTTCTGTTCGCCGAAGGTCAGGATCCCGCCGCCCCACAGCCAATGGGCCAGCGGGCAGTACACCAGCGTGCCCCAGGCGATCATGAACAGCACCATCGTGCTGAACTTCATCCGCTCGGCGAAGGCCCCGCAAATCAGGGCCGGCGTGATGATGAAGAACATGCCCTGGTAGATCATGTGCGTCATCAGCGGGATGGTGAGCTTTGGCGCCAGCGCCAGTTGCGGCCCCTTGTCGGACCACGTGGCCTCGACGCCGCGCATGAACAGGTAGCGGCTGTCGCCGATCCACTTCCCATCGCCGAAGGCCAGCGTGTAGCCGTACAGCACCCACACGACGGTCATCAGGCACATCAGGAACACGCATTGCATCATGACGCCCAACACGTTCTTCTTGCGTACCAGGCCGCAATAGAACAGGGCCAGCCCCGGGCCGGTCATCATCAGCACCAGGGCCGAGGAGGTGAGCATCCAGGCGTTATCGGCGGGGCTGAACTCGTACATAAGATCGGTCGTCTCCTCGAAAAGGGGCCCCTAACTCGCGGTGCCGCTTGGCGCGACACTCCTGTCCCAGACGGCGCGAATCCTGACGGGTTGAGCACTTCTCGTGCCGTTACCGGCCACACGGCCGATGACAATATGCGTAACAACTTGCACGACAATGGCTTATTGCGTTTGCTAGATCATGGAGAAGCGACAATAATGTTACACCAGGATCATGTACTGCCTACTTATTGGGCAGAGCGATGTGACGGGCACGCTGCTGCAAACTTCCCCATTTCCAGTCCCCGCGCGCCGAAAAAGCCCGGCCCGCAAAGCACTCCGCCCGACGCACCGCTTTCCCGAGCCAGGCGGACCGATCGTCAGCAGATTGCAGCCGCCGCCAGTTTGAAAGAGAATTGTCCAAAGAGAAACGGCGACCGACCACCCGCCATTTCCTTCCACCTTGGCGGTCATTTCTCACTTGTCAGGAAGTAATCAAGGCTACCCTGCAAACCTTGCCAGGTCTTCTGAGTATTCAGAACTGCGAGATGCCGAGGAAACTGTTTCGGACTAATTTCGTCCCAGGAATTACGAGCATTGCTTCGATAAATCCGATAGAAGAGTGTGAAGTTCTTTGGGTTGTCAGGTTTCATGGTGGTCGCCGGCCTTCTTGCTTTCACGGTCAAAGACCACGATGTAGACGGAATGGTCACGGTCCTGTTGGATTGCTATTGGAATGTAAGGCCCTCCCCATCGGTAGTATTTACCGTCAATCGTGAATTGCACGTCTTCCCACGGACCACCCCCGCCCCACCAAAACGGGCAGGAATCGCCCACAGCACCGTGGTAAGCTATGCTGGAACTGTGCAGCCGGATTGTGATACTCCTGCCGTCCCAAAGCTTAACGGTTTCCGTCCAATAGTGATTTTCCCTCATTAGGAAGGCCCACCAGTAGACGACCGCACCAAAGATCACTAGACATAGGATCGTGAAAGTCGCAATCCGTAGCGAACGACTTTGCTTCTTCGCAGGATCAGTGCCGACCGGCATAAGTGGCCTCATGAGAATTCGGAAAGCAGGCTAATTCGCTGAGAATAAGAGACTTGCGACGAAAGGTGTAAGTAATTGGCTATAACATTAGCAAGTTGAAGCAGCCCGTGTTAAGCGTCATTAGCGCCAGGCGAAGCCAGGGTTACGATAATTGCGAATCCTGAAAGCGTCCACATTAGCTTGCTTGCCTTGGGGTCGTTGAACTTTGTAACTTTTGCCAAGCATCCCTGTAACACGGTGTCTGGATTCGTCCCCTGCGGACCGTCATAGCACGGGCCGCGATTTTTTTCAAGCGATTTCTCGCCGGAATCGCGATCGGTGAGGCGACCGCCCCCAAATACCGAGGAAGGCGGGGCCGGGCGGGCGGCCACGGATGAATCCAGGGGGAATGATCATAAGGAGAAATGCTCGATGTCTGATAAGGCCAGTACCCGGGCTTCTCCTTGTTGCGTTCATCCGCGCTGATCCGGCGGGCGTAACGCGGATTCCCCGCTCCCCGGCGCCCGCGGCCCCCCCCTTCTCACCCGGCGTCGCCCCGGCCCGGGGGGCCGGGCCCACGCCGGATGAGAACAGGCGCGTTTGTTGCGGCGTTGTAGTGAGGAGCGAGCGCGCCGTTGGGGGCAAGCCCCGGAGGGCGCTCGGTAATGCTACGAGATTAACTCGCAACCTGGTCGGATTTCAGCACCTGTCACGCACCCAACCGCGAAGCGGTTCAACCCCGCAGCCCAGGGCCGCGCAAGCGCACCCTGGGATACCAGGCGCTCGCGGACCGGCACCCCGAAGTTGGCTATAGATAGGAAAGAGGGGATGCCTCAAAAGTGGTTACATTAGCGGTATTGGATACCGCTGAACCACGTACAGGAGGTCATCCCCATGAGAGCCAGGAGAACGT
>JBEKTY010000223.1:0-10556 GCA_049515555.1 Thermoguttaceae bacterium | reverse complement strand
CGGTTTCAACTTGCGAATCTGATCGGCGTCCATGCCACGGCCTCCTTGGTGAAGCAGAACGCCTATAGATTCGCCAATTTCGCCAATTCATGCAATATCAATCTTGCGCAGTAATACTAGGGATTAGGGATTTGAGATCTGAAATCTGAGATTTGAGATCTGGAGATTAGATTAGAGGGGCGCTCCGCGGCTAAGGTTTCGTGGTCGCGTGCGGTTGGGCTGGCGTAGTTTCCAGGCACCGGGGGCAGGGGAGGCAAGCGATGGCTTCCACTGGGGGACGCATGTTTGGCTCCAGGGCCTTTCGCGTCGGCGTTTTACAGGCACTCCTGTGGGCAGTGATCGGCGCACCGCTGGTAAGGATTTGCTCGCGGTTTGGAAAGATCTTCAAGGACTTCGGCACGAAGCTCTCGGACTTGACACTTGGCCTCCTGAACTTCGCCCACTTCCTCGTCGCCCACTGGTACCTGGGGGTTCTGGCGCTCGTGCTGTGGCCTGTGGTGAACTGGGGCGTCGTCTCCATCTTGTCACCAAGCCCGGAGGTCGTCGTCCCAAGGCGGCTCTGGTATTGTCTGACCTCACTCTAGCCCTCTCCCGGAGGGAGAGGGGACTTGCGCTCGGCGGCCAGTCCGCGGGCCAGCAGGTCGCTGATGCGGGCCGCATCGTACACGCAGCCGGCCCAACTGCCGCCGCTGGCATTTTGCAGCGCGGCCCACAACCGGGTGTCGTCCGGCACGCGGGGATCGGCCTGCAATACCGGGTTGCAGGGCCGGGCCAGGAATTCGTCGCTCCCGGCCGAAACCGCGTCCACCGTCCCGCTGAGCGCGCGGGTGTCGATCCGCAGGCGGACCGTGTCGCCGTTGCGGACCTTGCTAAGCGGGCCATCGGCCCAGGCCTCCGGGCTGACGTGGCCAATGCAGGCGCCGGTCGATACGCCCGAGAACCGGCCGTCGGTCACTACCGCCACGCGCTCCCCGCCTTTCAGGTACTTGAGCGCCGAGGTGACCTGGTAGATCTCCGGCATTCCAATGGCGGGGCCGATGCCGACGAGCACCATTACGTCGCCGGGGCGGATGCGGTCTTCGCCGGTGGACTTTACGGCGGCGATGGCCGCGGCCTCGGTGCCGAAGACCCGCGCCGGGCCTTCGTGCCGGAACACTCCGGCGTCGTCCAGCAGCTCGGGCGCCAGGGCGGTGCTCTTGACCACGGCCCCCCCTGGCGCGAGATTGCCGCGCACAAAGGTGATGGTGCTCGTCAGGCCGCGCTGCCGGGCCCGCTCGGGCGACATGATGACCTCCGCCGGATCGACGCCGTCCAGTTGCCAGAGTTTCTCCCGCAGGCGGCTGCGGCGCTGGGAGTGCTCCCACCAATCGAGGTTCTCGCCCAGCGTGCGGCCGCTGACCGTCTGCACGTCGAGCCGCAGCAGGTCCAGCCCGCGGAGGTGCAACATCACCTCGGGCACGCCGCCCGCCAGAAAGACCTGCACCGTGGCGTAGTTCGCGGGACCGTTGGGAAGCACGTCGACCAGCCGGGGCACGGCGCGGTTGATTCGGGCCCAATCGTCGACCGTGGGGCGGGGCAGTCCGGCGGCATGGGCGATGGCCGGCAGATGCAGGATCAGGTTCGTCGAGCCGCCCACCGCCGCGTGCACGACCATGGCATTGTGGATCGAGTCGGGCGTGAGGATCTCGCGGGTCGTTACCGCCCGGTGCTCCAGGGCCAGCAGGGCCAGGGCCGAGCGCCGGGCGAGGTCCCGCCAGATGGCCGCACCGTAGGGGCTAAGCGCGGCGTGCGGCAGCGCCAGGCCCAAGGCCTCGCCCACGACCTGGCTGGTGGCCGCGGTGCCCATGAACTGGCAGCCGCCGCCCGGTGAGCCGCAGGCCTGGCAGCCCATGCGGGCGGCGTGCTCCAGGCTGATCTCGCCTTGGGCGTAGCGTGCGGCCAGGGTCTGCACTTTGGCCGTGTCCTCCGCCTCCTGGGCCAACAGCATGACGCCGCCCGGCACGAGCACGGCCGGCAGGTGGCCGGCCCCGGCCAGGGCCATCATCATGGCCGGCAGGCCCTTGTCGCAGGTGGCAATGCCCAGCACGCCCCGACACTTCGGCAGCGAGCGGATCAGGCGGCGCAAGACGATGGCCGCGTCGTTGCGATAGGGCAGGCTGTCGAGCATCCCGGCGGTGCCGTTGGTGCGGCCGTCGCACGGATCGCTACAATAGCCGGCAAAGGGCACGCCGCCCTGCGCGGCGATCACCCGGGCCGCTTCCTCCATGAGCAGGCCGAGCTCCCAATGGCCCGTGTGATAGCCCAGGGCGATGGGCTTGCCGTCGGCGGCGCGGAGGCCGCCTTGCGTGCTGAGGATCAGGAAATCGCCGCCCTGCAAGCGGTCCGCACTCCAGCCCATGCCGGCGTTCTGCGTCAGTCCGAACAGATCGCCGCTGGCCATCGCGGCCAGGCCCGCCGGGTCGAGCGGCAGGCGCCCGGCGGGCCCGGGCGCGGTGCTCCGCAGGTTGTAGATCGACGCATCGTCGCTGTCCAGCAGCGGGTCGTTCTTCATGGTCGGCGCGGGCCAGTTGGCTAGCCCGGATTATTCACCAGTCGTTCGTAGTGACCGCATTCATGCGGTCCTTGACTTGTTCACACTCTCCAGACCCGATAAATCGGGTCACTACGAGCCCCGGTGAATAATCCCGACTAGCGATACGGGGATAGCCTGCTCCCAGTTTACAACAGCGGGGCAGCGACCGCCATTGCCGTCTTCTTGCATGTGGTATAATGCGGCGCGGTGAAAGGGTTCGCGCAAGCCATGGCAGGGGACTTTGTTCCAAGAGGAGACTACACATGACACGAATCTGGTTTGGTGTTGCCGTGGTGCTTGGGCTGGCGGCGGGGACGGCGCGGGCGGCGGAGCCGGGGCAGGCCGAGCGGCGGCTTTCGCCTCGGCCGGACGCGGCCCGCGCGGTGGAGAAGTCGGAGCCGCGTACGGTTTCCGCCTCGCCGGCCGGGGTTCGGAAACTGGCCGAGCCGTTAGACCGAGCGGCGGCCATGGTGCGGGTGGAGTTCGTCCTGGCCGAGGTTCCCGCCGGCGACCAGAGCGGCCCAACGGGGCCAAATCCCGACGCTAAGGGAAGCGGAGCGGACCGCACCGAACCGCTCCGTCCCGCCGCGCTGCCGAAGGGGTCGGAGATTCTGGCCGAGGGCGAGCTGACGACCCTCGAAAACCAGCCCGCCTATCTCCGGGTGGGCCGCCGCGAGGCACGCGTCGTCGGCAGCAGCGTGTCGCAAATGGGCATTGTCAACAGCGTCACGTTCGAGAACGTGGGGACGAAGATCGGCCTTACGCCGCGCGTCGCCGCGGATCGAACGGTGGCCGTGCAGGTCGATCTGGAAGACTCCAGGCTCGGGCCGCGCGAGGCGGGGGTGGTCATTATGGCGCCTGACAAGGGCGAGCCGGTCCGCACCCCGAACGTCGAGATGCTCAGCGTGCAGACGACGGTCCGCATCGCGGACGGCAAGACGGTGGTCATCGGCGGCATGGCTCGGGAGTCGAAGTCGGGCAAGCACCTTATGATCTGGCTGACGCCGCACGTCATGTCCATGAGCGGGCAGGAAAGACCGCGCCGCCAGGGCTCGACTACGCAGAGTTCATCCCGGTGATGAATCAGGTTGGACTGCCAAGTCGCCGCGTCAAACAACTCGATCAGTGTGGGTGGCACGTCGGGTGAGGAACGAAGGGCGTGACGGGCCCGGAAAACACGCCCTTCGCTGCGCTCAGGGACGTGCCACCCTCCGCTACCAAGTCCACCTGTCGTTCCCCGACTGGCCGGCGTGCTACAGCGCGGTCAGGCTCTGGAAGGCCAGCGAGGCCGAGAAGGGGAAGACGCCGTACAGGCCGCGGGTGAAGACGAGGTTGATGAAGTCGTCGGTTTGCAGGATGCGGCTTTTGGGCACGATCACCACGTCGGAATCGGAGAGCCAGATCTCGCCCGCCGGGCAGGGTTGTTTGCCGCGCAGGGCCCCGGCGAGGTTGATCATGGTGGCCATCAGCCGCCAGTCGTCGCCGCGGCGGAAGACCACGATCTGATTGATGTTGGCGCCCACGTTCCAACTGCCGGCCAGGGAAAGGGCCTGCAGCGCGGTGGTGGGGCCGACCATCTCGAAGCGCCCCGGCGCGTGGACCTCGCCCAGCACGTACACGTAGCGCGGGGCCCGCTGGGTCAGGACCGGCGTGACCTCCATCCCGGCGATCCGCTCCCGGTAGCGCTCGTTGATCTCCTGTTGCATCTCGGGGATGGTCAGGCCCTGCACGTGGACCGAGCCGATGGCCGGCAGCGAGATGGTCCCTTCCGGCGTGACGCGGACGGTCACCTGTTGACCGCCGATACCCGCCGTGCGATTGATGGTGTTGCGCAGGTCCTCCAGTTGCGCGTTGACCTTCAGCGGCGTGACGGTGATGGCCGGCACCTTGTAATACTTCTTGTACTGCTCCTCGAGCACGTCGCGAAGCTGATCGATCGTCTGCCCGGCGGCGTGCACCTGTCCCAGCAGGCGAAGCGTGATCGTGCCGTCGGGCTGGATCAGCAGCGAGCGATTGACGCCCGCGTCGGTGAACGATTCGACGGTGACCTCGTCGCCCACGTTGAGGTGGTAGGCGGCGGCGGTCTGTTCGCGCGTCACGCGGTAGAGCATGTCCAGCAGGTCGTCGACCCGCACGCGGTACTGGGGCACGTGCTCGAGCCGCGCATGGCCCACGTATTCGCCCTGGGCATAAGCCTGCCAGTTGATCCAGCGGGCCTCTTCCCAACCGTGGCAGCGGCCGTCGCGGCAGACGGAACAATCCACGCCGCAAATATTGCAGGGGGCGGCGGGCCCCAGGGCCTGGCACAGCAGGCAGTCGTCGGCCGTAGCGCCCCGGCGGAAGTCGGCCAGCCACGGCCCGGCCGCCAGGAGCACCGCGGCTGCCAGGGCCAGCCATTTCCAGGGCCGCGGCCGGGGGCGGGACAGTTTGCCGGAGGTTGCGGCGCGCCGAGCGGGCAGAGTCGTGTGCATGGCAATTCCTCAGCGGGTCGCGGCTTGTCCGGCGGTGCGGGCCATCACTTCGGGCTCGACCCAGCGCACCGCGCCGGCGGGCGAGCCGCGGAACTCCCGGTGTGCGGCGGCCTCGGCGGCGGCCAGCCCCTCGGCCTGTCGCCCGGCCAGCTCCGCCAGTTGCGGCTGGCCAAGCCGCCGGTATACCAAGGCCAGGTTTCGCAGTCCCAGCGCGGTGCGGCCCACCGACACGCTATGTTCCAAGGCCCGGCGGGCATGGGCGTAATCGCCGTTGCGGGCCAGCAGCACGCCCAGCTCGTTGGCAGCGATGCAGTTTCTTGGGTAGACCAGCAGGGCGGCCTGGAAGAAAGCGACGGCCTTGGGCTCGGGGGCCTGGAGGCCGGGCGTGTTCTGGCCGGCCAAGGCGGCATGCAGTTTTCCCAGGGCCGAAAGGGCCATCGAGCCGGCCACCTCGCGGCCCGCCGCCGCGGCCAGCCGCTCCTGGGCAAAGGTCAGATAGGCCGCCACCGCCGCAAGCGCCTGGAGCTGACCGGGCGGAACAGCCTTAAGGACCGGCGTGCGATGGCCGCCCACGATGGCCGGCAGATCGAGCTCGGCCTCGAGCCTTGCGTCGGCGGGCATGAAGTCCTGGGCTTCCTTGAGGGCCGTCAGGCCCGCCGCCAGGCTTTGGCTATGAGCGCCGGTCCGCTCGTGGGCGTCCAGTCCCTGGGCCACCAGCCGCAAAGCGGCAATGAACTCGCTCCGGGCGGCAAAGTACGCCTGCCGATTGGCCAGCTCGAATCCATGGTAGAGCTGTTGGTCGGCCTGTCGGGCGATGTTCTCGAGGGCCTCCGGGCGTGCGGCGGGAGGAGCCAGCGGCGGGGCAGGCAGCCGCAGCGGCGGGCTAGCGCGATCGGGTTGGCCCGCGGTGGCCTGGGCCGCTCCGGCGGGCTGGGCCGTGTGGCCCGCCGTGGTTGGCAGGGGCGACGCCAGAAGCGGCCCCGCGCCCACTGGTCCCAGCTCGACGGGCGCAGGACTGCCGCGCAGGGCCGCCGGCCCGGGGCGACCGTCGCCAGGTGGCACTGCCCCCTGGGCGGCTGGCGCCGGCTGGTCGCCGGTGCTGGGGATGGGGACAGTCCCATTTTCGTCGGACGAAAATCGGGACAGTCCCCCGTTTGTGCCCGTGCCACCTGGCGAAACCGCTGCCTCGCCCGTCCCGGCGGCCTCGGCGAGCGCCGGGTGCTGGGGCTGGTCCGAACCGGCCCGCCCCCAAAGATGCCGATTGCCGGGCCGAAATGCCAAGCAGGCCAGGCCCAGCAACACGGCCGCCGTCAGCAGCGCGATCGATCGCGGCGACAAGAGGCGTGCGAGGCGATCCATCGGTTCTCCCGCGAGTGCAACAGGGAAATGTCCTACTTTCGGATCGTCCGGTTTTTTGGGCAGGCGTGAACGAAACCGCACGTCCGGCACGGCCGCCGGCGTGCCGTGGCGGAACAGCCGTTATAGTTCACACGGTTTGAAGTGCCGAGTATTCCCCCGCACAGACTCGCCAATTTGCCGTTTTCCCCCGCTCGGCACTACTTGACAGGGCAATCCCTGGGAATCAGAATCTGAGGTGCCGGTAGCCTCCGCGGACGCGGATGCTTGGGCCGGGGTCTATAACTGCTCAGTGCCACATCTCAGAACACGAGGAGAAACGTCGTGAAGAAGCGTCATCTGGCAAAGAGGCGGCTGCAATTGGAGAGCTTGGAACAACGTCTGACGATGTCCGCAATGCCGGCCCTGCACGTGCCGGCGGCCGTCGCAGCGCAAATGGCTGGCATGACGCCGACCGTGATTACCCCGTCGATCGCGAAGGCCATTCGGCAGGCGGCCCCTAAGGCCAACAATGTCGTCGTCAGCTATAACTGGTCGGGAGTGGAGGTGGCCAACCCCGCCAGCGCGCCTGGTGGTGATGCCACGCAGGCCATTCAAGCGGAATGGATCGTGCCGAAGGTCGTATCCAGGAAGTACGCCGGCACTATGTCCAACTGGATTGGCATCGGCGGCGGTATTATAAGCAACGGAGGAAACCTGGTGCAACTCGGAACCCAGGAAACCGTCGATTCAACCGGCATCTACTATAGTGCGTGGTGGGAAGTGGTGAACGGGCCAGATGATACGAAGCACGAGGTCCCGCTTGACACTATGATCGTTGCCGCCGGTGACCACATGTTTGCGGAAATCGAGCCCACGGGCAGCGGTGGCTACTATATGGAAATGGTCGACATTACGGGCCTCGGCCGGTCGGGCGCGAGCAAGGACGGCGAGGTATTCTGGAGGTGGTTGCAGGGCGAAACGGGCGTCGTCGCGGCCGGCCAGACGTTCGCCTCAAGCGAGGTGATCCCCATCGAGGCCACGACCGTGAACGGACAGTACAGTGCCCTGCCGCAGGTGACCAAAGTCCAATTCACCGAATGCTACGTGACATCGAACAACGCTTGGGTCCCCATAGGCAAGGCGGCTCTCGGTCTCGAGGTCGACGAAATCGCCTCGAACGACCCGCACAACAAGCATGGGCTGCGGACGAAGACCGCCGTATCTTCGAATGGGTTGATTGTCACGACCACTTGGCTCAGTTCATCGTAGCACCGGGACCTTGACCCCCGGCCGGCACTGGGCTAGGCTACGGCCATGCTGCTGTTCAAGAAGCGGTTCCTGGCCGCCATCCGCAGGGGCGAGAAGACGCAGACCGTCCGCTTGTGGAAGTTCGCCCGCATGCGGGCCGGGCAGCGGAGCTACATTCCCGGCGCCGGCTACATCCGCGTGACGGCGGTGGACGAGGTGCAACTCGGGGCCCTGACCGACGACGACGCCCGGCTAGACGGCTTCCCCTCCGCCGTCGAGCTGCGCTCTGAGATCGAAACACTCTACCCCCAGCAGTTGGCCGACCCACAGCGGGTGTATCGCGTCCGCTTCCACCTGCTCCCGCCGGAGGAGCAGCACAAGATAGTGAAAGCCCCGCCGGCAAGCAGCGATTCCTGACTCGTCCTTACGTTGCCGCCCACATTGCCCTGGGCCGCGTTTTCCCATTGGCCGTCGCCAAAGGCCAGCCAGGCCGGATAAATCAACCCCTCCGCTTCGGCAGGCCGAGCCAGGGGTTTTCTGCTTCGGTGCGCGCCGACGGCCGTGTGGGAGCCCGATTTCGTACGAACTCGTACCCGGTGCGTCCCAGTAGATCTTCGTTTTTGGCAGCGCCTTGCGCAGCCGCTCGTAACCCTCCGGGGTGACGTGCTTACAGATCAGCGAAAGGCTCTCCAGGTGCTTCATGCCTTCCAGGTACTTGATATCGGCGTCGGTGATGTCACGCACGTTGGGCAGCTCCCGCAGCTCGGTCATGCCCCGCAGGTGTACCAACTCCGACTCCTCGATGGTGTCGCCGCCCTGCAACGTCAGATGTTCGAGCCTGGTCAAGGGCTCGATCCACCGCAGGCTCCCGAGGCCATCCTCCGTGCGGACCCCGAAGGCCTGGAGGTCGAGCGTGCGAAGCTTGGTGAGGCTGGAAAGGCCCGCCAGCGCCTCTTCTACGGCCGGTCCCCCGGGGAGGACGGCCCCCAGCGCCAGGCTTTCCAGGTCGTGCAGGCGGCCGATGTACTTGAAATCGTCGGCGCTGCATATCAGGCCGCCGATGGCCAGCTCCCTCAGGCCCTTGATCTCGGCCAGCACCGCGAGCGCCTCGACGTTGTCCGGGTCGCGGCATTCGACCCAATTCGGCCGCGGCACGAACCCCAGCTTCCTGATGTGTTTCAGCGCCAACACGCACTTGAGCTCCCGGGCCGTGAACGCCTTGCAGCCGAGAATTTCCAGGCTGTCCAACCGGGGCAGGCCGGCCAAGCGCTTCAGCCCGGCGGGGGTCACCGAATCGCAACCATCCATGCGCAGGCTCTCAAGTTCCGGCAGGGTGGCCAGCCGGTCGAAGATGGAGTCGTTGAACAGGTCCGGGTATGGCTCTGTCGCCTCAACCGCGCCGAGGCGGCCCCCCGGCGAAAACCAGAGGGTGCAATGGGTGGCCCGGCGGAGGGCGGCCACCGCAGCCCGCTCGTCGGCCGGGCGCCGGTAACCGCGGTCCTCGAGCCCCGCGGGCCCGTTCACGCCCTCCGGCCACTCGTCGTAGGCGATCCCGCACCCCTCGACGTCGACCTGCCTTAGATGCCTAAGGCCACCCAATGCCTCCATGCCGCGGCCGGTGACCACCGTTCTGGTCAGGGTGAGGAACTCGAGGCGGGTGAGGCCCTTGAGGTGCGGCATAGCGGCGTCGGTGATTGCGTTGTCGGCCAGGATTAGCACCTTAAGGCGGGTGAGCCCCGCTATGTTGGCCACCTCCCCGTCGGTAAGGTCGGTCTCCGCAAGGTCCAACAGTTCCAGGTTGCGAAGCCCGGCAAGGTGCTTTACCCCGTCGGCGGTAAGCCTGTTGCCCCCGATTCTCAGCGACTCCAGGGTGCGCAGCCGGGCCACATGGGCCAGCCCATCCGTGGTGATATCCGTGCACCGCAGGCACAGGCCGCGGATGTTGTGGAGGCGGCGCAGGACGCGGAGGCCATCCGCGCTGACCTTCGAGCGGTTGAGGCTGAGAATTTCAACCGCCGGCCACCATGGGCAGCTCGCGGCCACGGCCAGCACCTTGTCAGTCTCGGCCGCATCTTCGATGCCCTCGACCCGCAACTCCCGGACGTTGCGGAGCGCCGCCAGGTGCGCCATGGCTCCCGTGTCGGGCTCGCGGAACAGCCAGACCTCGCTCACGTTGCCTTTTGCATCCTGGCGGGCTCGGAGGCCCTTGGCGTGCTGTAGCGCAGCCACGTCGGCAGGGTCGTCGGGCCCGGGCGGGGTCGGCGGGGCCACCTCCCGCGGCACCGCGCCAAACCCGGCAGGCAGCACCGCAGCCGCCAAGAGCGCCACCAGGGCGATCGAGACGAGACATTTCATTTCGCACCTCCTCCCCCGGGGCGGACCGGGAGCGACGTGTTCCATCATCCTTATTCGTAGACGAGCGGCCGGATTATTCGCAGATGCCTGCCAGGGCGGCTGATTATTCCCCGAAAGGGGCTGTCCCGCACGCCCGCATTGTACACCCTGCGCAACTCGCGTCAAATGTCTTCGGGGGTGTCGCTGCGCATCGACCCCCTAAAACATGGTGTACATCCTGATCTATACACCCGTTCAGATATATGTTATAATGTCGGTTGCCGCTGCGCGACGTATTAGGCACACGCCGTGTGCCGTCTGCTGAAGCGGAAAACGTATCGCGGACGGCACACGGCGTGTGCCGGATACATTGAGGCCAGCGGCACACCGCGTGTGGCGTGCTGCGTTTCGTGCCGGACGGCGTTGATCTTTGACAGTATAGAGATTACCGGCGATTTTCAAGCGAAGGCGGGCGCAGTCGAACACGTACCTCACAAGACGTGTAAATTTACGTTTTCTGGCAGAATCGCTGATGCAAGCCGCCCAACGAGTTACTGACTTGTCGAACACCGTAAGTTTCGAACAGGCTGCCG
>JBEKTY010000222.1:0-10870 GCA_049515555.1 Thermoguttaceae bacterium | reverse complement strand
CCTCGGCACCGACAGCGGTGGATTCGCTTGCGCTCTGGGTCTGCCATGACCATCTCCCCATCCGTGGAAGCGGAACAGGCAGATTATACCAATGGCTAAGTTATTTCTTAACAGCAACTTACAGAGTCATCTTGCAGTGGTGACAATGTCCCGAAGGGCGCGAACGGCAGAGCCCACGGCGAAGAGCCACCGGCCTGGACAGGAGTGCCGCTTAGCGGTCGGTTAATGGGAGTCCGAGAAATGGGACGGCATGGCGCGGCAACGACTCGATACGAAACGGTGCTAACGGCCGGGCCAGCCTGGCGACGGGCCGACACGTGTCGGGGTGGCCCACCACAAGGGACTTGAGCAGTCTGGCGTTAATATCGGCAACAATGCGCCCCGGCTCGACCGTTGGTCGCGCCGTGCTGTAGGCATCACGTCAGTCTATACGCTCGGATCATATCACGAATTGCGACACCGTCCTTAAGTACCACACGCATCCGGTGCTCGGGCTTTGCCACTTCCTTGACAACGCCAGCGGTGAATCGACCCGATGTAACAAGCATGAGGGCGGGAAAACGCTCGTTCTGTTGGATCGCTTGCTGGACAATAGGACGATCTACAACATCTCGATGTTTGACTTCGACCGCAATAGTTAGAACCTCAGAGCCCGGCACCAGCTCGGCTCGCGCGATGATATCTCGGCCGCCCTGTGGATTCTCCTTTACGAGATGGATCTCCATGCCACGTTGTCGCAGTATCTCTGCAACAATCTCTTCGAAGTTCTGCCAAGACAGATCTGTGAGGTGGGTATGGCCTCGCTGTAGCTCCTCAATCACCGCAAGAGTGGACGCACGAAGATGGTCCTTCTGGAGTGCTTGGCTCGACGGGGTCCAAAGCCGTGGCGACACCCACGTCGTTGGGTCAATAAGGGGGTTGTCTACGTATTTTGTGGCAATCTCGACCATTCTATTGAACGACGGCATTGTGACAACCGATTCCCGACTGAGGTCGTCGATCCTCGCTTGACGTTCGTCGACGATCGGGGAGTGGGCGGTCAGGCGTCCCTCCTTTACGTCGAGATCCAACTGCCGCTGCATGGAGCTGATTGCCAGGAGGGTATCTAATCGAAACGCGCCCCACTCCTCGTCTGGAATGTCACCAACCATGGACGGAACAATCCAGTGCCCATGAAAATCCCTAAGAAGCGGGCGCGATATTTCGTCGAGTTGGCCATCTCTCTGCAGCGCTCGGTAAACCGGCGATCTGTTGCCTGCCACGAATTCCTGATAACCTGAGGCAATCACGACCTGCGGGTTGTCGGCTAACCAGCGCAGCACTTCGTCGTTGTCAATCTCTGGTGGAACTCCCACATCCTCGAGATTGCAGAAGTCATTGTACGTGGAAACAAACTCGTCGATGTCGCTCTGCGTGATTATCATATCGTAGCGCCCACGGTTCGAGTTCTACGCCAAGTCACGATTCCAACTCAGGTGACGCGACTCTCACGTTCTAGCCAGAATCTCCTCCCGGCCA
Source organism: Thermoguttaceae bacterium (assembly GCA_049515555.1). Taxonomy (GTDB): domain Bacteria; phylum Planctomycetota; class Planctomycetia; order Pirellulales; family Thermoguttaceae; genus JBEKTY01. The sequence continues at coordinate 9,352 of JBEKTY010000222.1, read as the reverse complement.
ACTGTATCGCGATTCTTCTCAATGTAGCGGCTCGATGCGCAATGTCAATAATCATTCGCTTTCCGAAGGCCGTTCCATCGCCCCGAGTTGTGCGCGACCCGATAGCCGAATCCGCCGCGCTTTCCCATCTCCGGAATCAGCGTCGCGAAAACCCATTCCGAGGACCGGTTTATGAAAGAGACTGGCCTCGGCTGTCGGAGCGGCCCCCCTCAGCGCGGGCGGCGGCCGCCGCCGAACAGCGGCTTGAACAGTGCCAGGGCCAGCACCACCACCGGGATCAGCACTAGGGATCTCTGCGGCCATTTCACCAGGATGACGATCGCGACGGGAATGGCGGCCCACAGCCAGGCCGGCAGGCGGCGGAGATCCTTGTAGGCCAGCCACCAGACGGCCATCAGGGCGCCGGCCCGCCAGCCGACGCCCTCGATGCCCTTGTATTGCGGATCATCCAACAGCCAGCCCCCCAGCCCGATGGCCAGCAGCACCAGCGCGATGAGTCCGATGACGTGGCGGCGGGAAAAGGGATTTCGGGACACAGGAGTTAGGAGTTAGGAGTTAGAATGGAGGGCACCGTGGGGCAATCTGTCGCTCGGAAATTGTAGCAGAAGCTCGGACTCAAGAGACATGGCCGCCACGGGGGGACGTGTCGCTCCGTAATTCTAACTCCTAACTCCTAACTTCTAACTCCTCACACTACCCGCCCGCCGTGTCCAGGTAGGGATCCTGTCCCATCTGGCGCTGCATCTTCTTGCGTTCTTTCTCGAAGTACATCAGGGCCCGCCGTTGGCGGAAATGCCGCCGCTCGATCTTCCGCTGGGCCTTGAAGTAGAGCGGGCTGAGGTAATCGAAGGGACCGCCGCCGCGCTCGCCGCGATCCATGAGCTTGTCGGCTCTTTTCGGGCCCAGGCCGGCCAGCAGCAGGTCGTCGTCCAGGGCGATGTACTGGCGGAAGGTGCCGGGGTCGCCCTGCCGGCCGCAGCGGCCGATGAGCTGGCGGTCGATGCGGGCCGCGTCGTGCATCTCGGTGAGGATGACGTGCAGGCCGCCCAGCTTGGCGATGCCCTCGCCCAGCCGGATGTCGGTGCCGCGGCCGGCCATGTTGGTCGAGACGGTGACGTTCCCCTGCTGCCCGGCCTGGGCGATGATGCCCGCCTCGGCGGCGATGTGATTGGCGTTGAGCACCTGGTGCGCCACGCCCCGCTCGACCAGCATCCGCGACAGACGCTCCGATTTGTCGATCGAGCGGGTGCCAATCAGCACGGGCCGGCCTTGCTCGTGCAGCCCGCACACCTCTTCGACCACGGCCTCCCACTTGGCCTGCTCCGTGCCGAAGACCAGCGTCCGCAGCCGCTGCCGGATGGCCGGCTTGTTGGTGGGAATGGGCAATACGTGGCAGCGATAGATTTTCCGCAGCTCGCGGGCCGAGTCCATGGCCGTGCCGGTCATGCCGGCGAGCCGCTCGTAGCGCAGGAAGTAATCCTGGACGGTCACGCGGGCGGCCTGGCCCGTGTCGATCGTCACCTCCACGCCCTGCTTGGCCTCGACCGCCTGGTGCAGGCCGTCGCGCCACTTGCGGCCCTCGGAGAGCCGCCCGGTGAACTCGTCCACGATCACCACCTCGCCCTCGCGGACCACGTATTGCCGGTCGAGCTTGTATTCCCGCAGCACCAGTACCGACCGCTCGATGTAACGGTAGATGTTGACCATGCCCACCGTGTCCAGGGCCTCGGGCTTGGGCAGCAGGCGGGCCTTCTGCCGGCCCTCGCGGGTCAGCTCGACGGTCTTCTTCTCGTGATCGAAGTCGTAGTCGTCTTCGTCGACGAACTCCTCGGCCACCGAGGCGCTCCACTTGTGGCACTCGGCTTCCAGCTTCTCCTCCTCGGTCGGCAGGGCGCTGATGATCAGCGGCGTCCGCGCCTCGTCGATGAGGATGCTGTCGGCCTCGTCGACCACGCAGAAGTAGGCCGCGCCTTGCACCGGCTTCTCGCTCGATTCGCTGCGCTGCCCCAGCATGCCGCCCAACAGGTCGCCCTGCCCCTCGGCCACGCGGCGCAGGAGCAGGCGGTCGCGGAGAAAGTCGAACCCGAATTCCTTGGCCGTCCCGTAGGTAATGTCGCAATGGTACGCCTTGCGCCGCGCGTCCTGCGACATCTGCGTCTCGACCACGCCCACCGTCAGGCCCAGGGCCTGGTAGATCGGACCCATCCACTCGGCGTCGCGGCGGGCGAGGTAGTCGTTGACCGTGGCCAGATGGCAGCCCCGGCCCACCAGGGCGTTCAGGTACAAGGGCAGCGTGGCGGCCAGCGTCTTGCCCTCGCCGGTCTGCATCTCGACGATCGACTTGTAGAACATGGCGATGCCGCCCAGAAGCTGCACGTCGAAGTGCCGCATGGCGATGGTCCGGCGGCCGGCCTCGCGCACCAGGGCGAACCCTTCCACCAGCAGCCGCGAAAGCGGCTCGCCGCTCTTGGCCCGGTACTGCAGCGACAGGCTCCGCTTGCGAAGCTGCTGGTCGTTGAGCTTGAGCAACTCCGGCTCGAGGGCATTGATCTTGGGCACCAGCGTCGCCCAACGCGCAATCCGCCAGCGGTTGGCGCTGCCCGAAGCCGTCGCCAGAGGTGCCTCAATGATGTCGATAAGGCTATTCACGCCGCGCCCGCGCGATGGAAGGCTAGTGGTCCGTCAAACTTCCTTTGACGGGTTGGGTGCCACTGCTGGCTTGACCAGCAGTGCGGAAACACGGTTGGGCCAGCCAACCGTGGCACCCGTCAATCGAAGATTGACGGAGTACCAGTCGAAGCCCGCTCCATCAATTATAAGGCGCAATCGAGGGGGGCCCAACGATCAATCCTGCGGCTACCGCTCTGCGGGGGGGGCCGCAGCGCTGCCGGCCGGCGGCAGGTCGGTAATGTCGCACCCCGGCGTGCCTCTGGCAGAGGCGGGGATCTGAATGATGCTCCCGCGCGACGCCAAGGTCGGAACAGCAGGCGAATCGACGCACGGATCGGCACACGCCGGGGCGGTGGTCGGCGCCGCGCCGGCGGCCATCGTGGGCCCGCACCACTGCTGAGGCATCGCCCCCCAACAGCCCCCGCCGCTCGTCTGCATCCCACGGTCGGAGACTCCGGTGGCGGTGGACCTAGGCGCCGAGTAGCCGCTGGGTGGGGAAATGCCCGGTTGCGCCGGGGCCATCGGCTGCAACGGTGATACGCCGCCGGCCGGCTGCCCCGATTGCGGCTGCAAAGGTGACGACTGGATTGGCTGCGACTGGAACGGCTGCGACTGAAGTGGTTGTGACTGAAGCGGTTGTGGCTGAAGCGCCGGCGGTTGGTAGTAGGGATCGCAGGGCCGCGGCGGGATCGAGCCGGTGCCCGGCGGCAGGACCGTCGTCCGGCCCAGGAACGGATCGACGCCCGGCTGAGCTTGGCACGCGCAGCCGCCGGCGGCCAGTATGGCCATAATCAGCAACAGGCCCCGTGGCATGCGGCAAACTCCTTTCCGCGTGCGCTGCTTCGACGAACCGCGCCAGCCTTCAGGGAACCGCACAGGCCCTTGAAGATGGAAGAGGTGCGGTAGATTACCGTTTTTCACGCCCGTGTCCAGATCGGTTTTCGGAAAGGAGTTAGAAGTTAGGAGCTAGAATGGCGGAGCGGCCGACCTTCCTTCTCCCTTCTAACTCCTAACTTCTAACTCCTAGCTCCTACCCCCGTTGCGGCTCTACCCGCCGCGGCTGGCCCGCCAGATGTGGACTCGCCGCCCCGGCGTGGCCCAGGTGCATGTTCTCGCCGAAATAGTGCCTTCGGGCCTCCGGGTTGCTGAGTACCACCTCCGGCGGGCCCTGGCAGAGCACCTTGCCCGATTCAATCACGTAGCTGCGGTCGGTGATTTCCAAGGTCTCGCGGACCTGGTGATCGGTGACCAGGATGGCGATCCCGTCGGTCCGCAGCCCGCGGATAATCTTCTGAATGCTGGCGATCGTCACGGGGTCGATGCCGGTGAAGGGCTCGTCCAGCAGGATGAGCTTTGGGTTGGAGACCAGTGCCCGGGCGATTTCCAGCCGCCGCCGCTCGCCGCCGGAGAGCGACATGCCCCAGGACTTTCTCAGCCGCTTGATGTCGAACTGCTCCAGCAGCTCCTCGCAGCGGCGGTTGCGGGTCTTGCGGTCGAAGCCCAGCATTTCCATCACGCCCAGCAGGTTCTTCTCCACCGTCAGCTTGCGAAAGACGCTGGACTCCTGGGCCAGATAGCCCATGCCGCCGTCGCGGGCGCGGCGGTACATGGGCCAGCGGGTAATGTCGATCCCGTTGAGAACGACCTTGCCGGCATTGGGCTCGATCATGCCACAGGTCATGCGGAAGGAGGTGGTCTTGCCGGCCCCGTTGGGCCCCAGCAGTCCCACCACCTCGCCCGGGTGGACCTCGAAGTCCACCCCGTCGACGACGCGCCGGCTCCCGTAGATTTTCACCAGTCCGTGGGCTTCCAGCATCGGTCCGCTCCTTCGGGCAATGACCAGCCAGTGTTCAGTGTTCGGTTTTCAGTGTTCAGTTCCGCTAACTGAACACTGAACACCGAACACTCCCCTTTACCGTACCAGGTGCATCCGCCCGAAATTCGGGAAGAACGGGAAGGGAATTCCCGTATACGGTATCTCGTCCCACGAGTGGGGCCAATAAATGAACAGTGCCTTGCCGATCAACAGCTCGCGCGAGACCCAGTGCTCCTGGTCCCACAGACGGCCATCCTTGCTCTGGGCGCTGTTGTCGCCCAGGACGAAAAACTGATCCTTGTCCGGATGCCTGCGATCGGCGGGCGCCAAGGAGAACTCCACGTCGTTCATGTTCTCATCGGCGAAGCCGGCCGGCCAGGTGCCCGGATCGGCCAGTTCCGGCCGCGGGCCGTGAAAGTCGCACAGCGCGGCGGCCTGTCGGTCGGCGGCGATGTAGTACACGTCGCGCAGCAACTCGAGGTGCGAGATGGTCGCGGCCGCCTCGTATGTGGCGATGCCCGCCGGGCTCAGGTCGGCCTGCGTGGGAATGTGCGTCCGCAGGCCCAGCGAGTCATAGCTCGTGGGGGCATCGAACTCGACCAGCCGGCCGTCGACCCACAGCCGCAACTGCTCGTCGATGTTGGCCAGCAGCAGCCTGTGTTTGCCGGGGCCGCGGAGGGCCGTTACGGCCGCGGGGTGGAAATCCGCCGCATCGGGGCCGACGATGCCCAGCGTGGCCCGCCCCGTGGCCGCGTCGATGCGGCATTGGAACTGCCGCCCACCCTTGATCAACTCGACGATCACGCTCCCCGATCCGGACTGCAACTGGAGCGCGAACCGCACCGCCAGGTCGCCTACCCAGTGCAGGCCCAGGCTGGCGTCGTCGGGCGGCCCGGGCCGGGGCTGTTGGCCATCTCTCGGACCCGTGTTATACGCCTGGAAATCGGAAATCAACTGCGGCCTCACCCAGTCGCCCAGCCGCAGGGCCCCCCGGCTCAGCATCTCTTGCCACTGGCGATAAGAGGGCACCAGATGCCGGTATCGCAACCAGCTCTCGGCCCGCGGGCTGCCCTCGGTGGAGAACGAAGCCCCGTCGGCCGAGGCGCTCCAGGTCGTCGCACCATTGCCCGCCGGCGGCTCGGGCCGCCAGCGGGCCGGCCAGCCCAAGACGTTCGTGATCCTCGGCGCCAAGTCGTTGTTATACACCGGCTGGAGCATCGCCAGCAGTTTCGCCGGCGGCTTGCGGGCAATGGTAAACGGCCCGGCGTCACCCTTGCGGACCCAAAGATCGCCGTAACGCACGCGAATCGTCTCGCCCGGCAGACCCACCAGCCGCTTGATGTAGTTCGTGGTCGCGTCGCCCGGATACTTGAAAACTATCACGTCCCAGCGCTGCGGCTCCTGGAACTGATAGGGGAACTTGGCGACGAGGATGCGGTCCCCATTGTAGGAGGGGTAACTCTTGTGCTCCACGTTCCGCAGGCCGATGTCCGCCGTATAGCGGCACATCGGGCAGGTTCCGCAATCGACGTGCACCGGCCGCGGGTTCCCGGCGGGATCGATCTCCTGGCTGGCGCTCACCTGGTACTCGTAGCCGCACTTGGGGCAACACAGGTCCTTGTTCCGGCCCATCAGCGTGGGGGCCATCGAGCCGGTGGGTATGACGAAGGCCTCGGCCTCGAACGTGCGAAACAGGAAGGCCAGCACGAAGGCCACCAGGATCGACTCGACCGTCTCGCGGATTGCCGCCTGCGAGAAGAACCCCCCGAAGGGCCCGGCCTGTGCCCCGCCCGGCCGCACGCCCGCCGGCTCGCGCGAACCCCGCCGGCCCTCCGCAACCGCCCGGCCCGACCGACCCTCAGATGCTTTTCGTTTAGACATACTAACGAATATACCGGATTTGCCCTAGCTCGGGAACTTGAATATGCTGCCCGCCCCAGGCAAATTCACCGACGGGAAAAATGACCAGGATGGGCCGGCCGATCAGCATGTTCGCCGCCACCGTCCGGGCTTCCGGCCACGTGCGGCTGTCCTCCGAGATCGGGCTGTTGTCGCCCAGGACAAAATACTCATCGCCGCCCAGCCGGAATCCCTTCTCGAGATTGGCCGCGGCAACCTCGTCCAGCGGCGAGGCATAGTACACGTCCCGCCAGACCCGGAGGCTCTGGAGCACGACTCCCAGCCCTTGCGATCCAATTGCCAGGGGCTCGGCAGGGGGGGGCGGCGCACCGTCCGGCCGATCGTAGGGCCACACGGCCACCGGCCGGCCGTTCATGGCCAGCAGAAACTGCTGGTCGAAGAGCGACACCTCCAGCGTCATGCCATTCAATGCCGACGGGAGTTTGCCCGCGGCAATAACCTGGGGACTGTCCCGATTTTCGTCCGACGAAAATGGGACTGTCCCCTTACCCTGGCCCTTCCCTTGGCGAGCCGCGACACTGTGCAGAACCGTATACGACCCGCCCTGCGGATCCACCCGGACGGCGAACTGCTCCCAGCCGTCGGTGGCCCAGAGCCACAGCAATCCGCGGCCGAGCGTGTCGGCGATGCGGAACGAGAGCATCACGTCACGCACCGGCCGCACGGCTTCCTCGCGCCGCGGCCGGTCCTGATTGTAGCCGCACACGTCGGTGATGGGCGTGGCAACAACTTCGCCCGGGCGGCCGCCTCGGCGCCAGTGCCCATAGACCAACCAATCGATGGGCCGGTCGGCCGGCCCGGCATCGTGGGCCAGCCGGCCCCCGACCCGCTCCCAGCCGCTGGCCTCCGTCCGGCCGTACCAGCGGGCCGGCGGCGCCGGCTCGAGCCGCGGCCGAAAATCCGCGTCGTACACCAGCACCCGCACGGCCCGCTGCTGCCGCAGCGTCTTGCGCTGGATCTTCCCATCCACGTACACGTCGCCCGCGCGAACCTGGATCAACTCGCCGGGCAGGCCGGCCACCCGCTTCACGGCCAAACCGCCCCGCGCGGAAGGATGCCGAAACGCGACCACCTCCCAGCGCCGCGGCTCCGCGAATACCCACGCCGTGCGGTCGACTAGCACGCGATCGCCCGCCAGCTCCAGGGGCGCTTCGGCCACGTCGAACGCATAGCCGCAGTTGGGACATACCGCACGCCGGTCGTCTGCCGGGTCGCCAAGCTGGCAGACCAGCGGGTAGCCGCAGTCGGGACAGGTAAGCTGGCAGTGCTCGCCCAACAACGTGCAGGCCATCGACCCGCCGGTAACGCGGCAGGGCACCGGAAAGCCCTCGATCACCCACGTCCGCAGCACGATCAGGCCGACCAGCAGCCAAACAATCCGCTCGCCCAGCCCTGGCCGCGACCTGCCGAAAGGTGATTTTTCGCGGCGCATGTCATTCGGCGGGGACTACGTGCGATTCTCAACGAGCAAAACGGGAGTCGCCCGGGCAGGTGAAAACGCCAGCACGACGTCGGCCTCACAGGCTGGCCACGGGACCGCTCCGCTCGCGGCGCGTTCGAGCTGAACCACGGGCCGCGTCACGGATTTGGCACTGCCTGAGTTCATACGCCCTTCGCGCCCACACTAATAAAGTGCCAATAGATCGAAGCCGGCAGGCTCATCGCCCCCAAGACCGCGAAGTACCTGCGTTTTCCAGTCCTTAGTGCGAGGACCAGGAATGTGATGCAACACGGCCAAAACGCAATTGCTCCGGGCGTCCAAAGCATGTCCGGGGGGACACCCGGCAACCAGAAAAACAAGCCCTGAAGGACCCGTCCGAATGACGCGGGCAAAGCGACCGCAGAACACACCAACGGGTATCCCCACCACTCATCTGCGCCATTTGGTAGGACACCCGATTGAGTGTAAAAGAACAGAACGGACACGAACCAACAGACTTCCCAGATAAGGGCGAGAATAGCGATTTGTGTACGCCGCGGAAGCGGCCGCAGTGGCGTTGGCCCTGCCAATACGGCGGGCGATTTGCACGGATCTGCCATTTTGTGTTCCCGATTTCGGGCCCCAAGCGGGCTGTTTCCGCACGCCCGTATTCTCCTACCTTGTAACACCCGCGTCAATTCCTTCGGTGTGCGGCGGATTTTTCTGGCACCGAAGGGGATAATAGGGGCGACGGGGGAACCCAGCGGGTTCCAAGCCATTAGCCCCGTGGTCGCGCTTCGCGACCCGGGGTCCGCGGATTCATGAATTGCCGACCCCGGTAGGGGTCGCAGCAGGGCATCGCTTCGACCCCTGCCGGGGTCGATTCACCTGTGGGGGTTCGAAACCGGTGGTGTCGTCGCTAACGCTCCTCAACCACCGGCTAATATCTGGCATCCCTCCGGGATCGAAAAACGGAGGAGGGCGTCAACGATCTTTGCCCCCCGTACGCCCGCTCGCCATGAATGCTTTACAAAGTCCCGCTTCAAGCCCCTACACGGCGCGCCCCAACCGTGGTAGCCGCGGATAGTCCAGCCCGGCCGGATGTGTGTGGCAAGTATCTATGGCGCGAAAGATAGGGAGGATGTATAATAGGGAGGATGTATAACCTGGGTTAGCGTCTTGGTTTCAACACAATGCGAAGCAGGAGGAAATCGCGATGGCGTTACCCAGGTTGGATCGGGAGGCCTACGAGGAACAGATGCGAGCGGAGTTCGAGCGTGCGTTGCGGGAGGTGGCCGACGCGGTGGACAGCGCGCCGCAGGGTCGGGTGATTCGCGATAGTGAGGAGAAAGCGAGGGATACCTTGGATCGCTTTCGTCAGGTCGCCTACGAAAAGGCGATCCAGATGAAGGTCAACGCGGCGGAAGCCGCTTTTCCCCCCTCCGAACAGCGCCACGACGGGAAAGAAGAAACGGCATAAAGGAAAGCAGTCTACCAGCATCCTGACCATCAATGGGCGGATTGAC
>JBEKTY010000221.1:0-10597 GCA_049515555.1 Thermoguttaceae bacterium | reverse complement strand
CGGGCAGCGGGTCGCTGACCGTGACGCCGGTGCCGCCCGACGGCCCGTTGTTGGTCGTGGTCAGGGTGTAGGTCAACTGGTTGCCGGGCACGGCCGTGCCGGGCGCGGCGGTCTTGACGATCGCCAGGTCGGTCTGGGCGACGTTGGCGAAATTGGCGCTGAAGACTTTCGGTCCGGCGGCGGCAATCGGTCCGATCTGGCCGTCCACGGCGTTCACCCCGTTGACGTCCAACTGCACGGCGCCGACCTTGGCGAAGTTGGCTCCCGTGCCGCCGCCGATGGTGAAAGCGGACCAGGGGACGAACAACGACTGGTTGGCCGTGCCGTCGGTGGTGTTGGGGATGGAGACGCTGGCGAAGGACCAATCGTTGGCGTCGGAGTAGACCTTGATCAGGGCGGAAGCGTTGTCGTGATCGGCGCCCGCCGAGAGGCTGATGCCCGTGTTGGCGCCCTGGCCGGTCAGATCGATCTGGCCCAGGCCGGTGGGGTTGAGGGTTTGGGGCGTATTGCCGGCCCCGTCCCAGGTGACCCAGTAGAGGCCGTTGCTGGCGGAGCCCGAGGCGAAATCCAGGGCCCCCGGGACGTCGGCGTTGGCCCCCAGCGAAACGGAGCCGACCGGCGAGGTGAGCTGGACGTAGAGGTCGCGGTAGCCGCCCAGGGCCTCGGAAGCGGCCGTCGCCGATCCGCCCGTCTTGCCCGCGTGCAGCGAGCCGCTGACGTACTGGGTCGTGCTGCTGAAGGAGTCGATCGACGTGTTGGCAACCCCGGCCGTGTCGCTGCTGCCAATAGTCACCTGCTGCACGGACTGGCCGCTGGCGGGGACCAGTCCCGGCGCGCCCGCTTCCTGAACGAAATAGAGTCCCGGCTGGAGATTGTCGAAACGGTAGTTGCCGCCCGAGTCGGTGCTGGCGGTGGCGACGAGCTGATCGTCGCCGCCGGCCTGGCCCTCGAACTTGCCGTCGCCGCCGTCCTTGAACAGGTTGATCACGATGCCCGACAGCCGGGGGTCGTCGGACGTTAGTCCGTTGCCGGTCAGATCGTGATAGGCGACGCCGCTGATCGAGGGCAGCACGGTGGCCGACAGCAGGTTGCGAGATTCCAGGGGCTCCAGCCTCAGCCGCCGCGTGGCGCTGTGGCCGCGGTGGGCCGGTCGCGGGGGCCGCTCCCCCGTCATTTTGCGGAACCACGAAGTTGAACCAGACCAGCGACTGGACGACATACGACCCTCCTTATCCGATGAGAAAACCCTATCTTCCCCATCGGCCTGGAAGAGCCCGCAAATTCACTACCACCGGAAAGCAACGCCAAAATCCAGGCCCTGGGTCCAGAAACCAGTCTGCTGGTAGGGTACCACGGGGTGACCGGTGGTGGTGGACTCCGTCGTCCGGGGAGTGCGCAGGTCGATCTGGTCGCCGGCCCGGACCACGTTGCTCCAGTACAAGAAGGTGTAGCCTAGCGTCAACTCCGTATGGCGGGTCAACTGGAAACCGAACTTCGTCTCGATCGACGGGACGACGGAGAACTCCTCCTTGCCGAACCGGCCGATGTTCGACCCGGCCACGGTCAACAGCCCGCCTTGGGTCGTCGTCCGCCCGCCGGTGGTGGGGTTGGTGGTGCGATCAAAGCCGTTGATGTCGATCAGCTCGTGGTTGCCGCCCAAGGCCAGTTTCGGCAGGATGTCCCACGACCAGCGGTTGCGGCGGAGCTCGAACTCCAGGCCCAGTTCCGCCCCGTTGAACTGGTTCAGCGTGTTGAATTGGTCGTGGATCAGGAACGCACCGGGCCCCAGCGTGGTGTCGGTCGATGTCAACTGCTCGGCGATCCCCAGCCGATCATCCAGGCGCATGTACCGGTAGCCGGCCAGCAGGTAGGAGCGGTAGCCGTCGTGGTAAGCCAAGTCCGGGCAGCAGGGATCGGACCAGCAGGAGTCCTGCCGGCACAAGGCCAATCGCATGCGCAGCGCTGCCGATTGGAACTGCGTCGAGGCGTCTACGCTGACGGCGCCGTCGACGCTCCCGGTATTGCCCCGCGGAAACGCCACCCGCTCGACCGTCTCCTGACCGGTCGCGTCGTCGATGATCGGCCGGGAAACAATCGGATTGCCGTCGGACCAGAGGTAGAAGTGCGTCGAGTCGGTGGCCAGGGCCAGGTACTCGGCCTCGATTCCGACGGTCTGGCAGGGATTGAGCCACATTCCGGCCTGGAGGCGGCCGCCGCTTCGGGCCCGGTTGTCGATGTCGTCATCGCCGAACAGGATGAACGTGTTGGCATCCCCCAGGATTCCCGGTTGCTGGGGCGTCAGGCCGCTGGTCACCAGCGGCGGGACGTGCATGCCCCGCATCCACCACAGCAGGTAGTCCACGTCGACCCACATACCGCTGGGCCGCCAGCCGCAGGGCAGGCAAAAGCTGCCAGCACAGGGACCGCAGGGCAAGCAGCAGCCATCGGCGCAGGGACCGCAGGCCGGGCAATCGCCGCCGGCGACGCCGCAGGCCGGTCCGCCGCAACCGGCAGAACCGCCCTCGTCGGGCCCGGTCGCCGCACCCGGCGGAATAATTTCGGGTTGCGGGTATGGGGCCGAAGACTGCGACGACCCGCCGCTGTCACCCCGTCCCTGGGCCGCAGAACCACCGACCGAGGGCGTGTCGATCGCCTCGGGATAGTCCGCCTGCCGGACCGGCCGCCGCTTTTCGGCCGCCGTGGCGGCCACGCGGCGCGCCGATCCCGCACCGGGATCGCCTCCCCATACTTTTTCGACCGCTACCAGGGGCATCCCACCGCCGGGAAGCAGCCGGACCTTGCCCTCGACCGTCACGCGGCGGCCCACCAGCGGCTTCAGTTCCACTCCCGGTCCCGGTCTGGCGTAGCCACACACCACACCCTGTCCATCCAGCAGCAGGTAGGGCGCCATCCCGTGGCTGTCTGCCGAGTTGTATGTCAACTTGCCGGCCAGGCTCGATCGGGGACTGTCCCAAGTTCTGTCCGACGAAACTGGGACTGTCCCCTTCAATGTCGATCGAGAGGGCTGGTCCGCGGCCAGTCCAACGGCATCGCCCGGGGCCAACGGCTCGGCCGCGAAGGCCGCAGCCGTCAATAACATCCATATCAGGACAACCAATGAGGTCTGTTGCCGGTACACAGCCAGTCCCTTCTGAAAACAGAGGCAGAGTCGAAGGAAAACTCTTCGCATTATGTATCGTCCGCTTAACCGGCAAACTCGCATCAATTTACGCAACCGGAAAACTCACCCGCGGGCAAGGCGAATCCCGGCCGGCAGATGGGGGTAAATTAGCGGAATGGGACAAATGGGGGAACGCGGAAGACGGAAGGCTGATTGGCCGCCTACCGGGCCCGGCCGTCAGTGCGAGAAGAATATCACGAGGATACCGACCAGGACGAGTCCGACGCAGAATCCGGCGGCAATGACGAGCCAGACCCATTTAGGCGGCCCCTTCTGCCGCCGGCCATGTCGGGAGGCGGCCCGGGGCTCACCGGCTTGGCTGGGCGACCGGATCGGCCCGGACGAGCCGAATAGCTCGCTTAGCGAGGTAATGGCGAAATCGGGATCGGGGTCCCAGGCCGACCCGTCGAGCGGCTTGGCGACGGGGAGGGGTTTTCCCCGCAGGTTCGGGTCGGACAAACCGCCGCTATCGGACAGTCGGCGGGGCTTGGCCGTGGGGGCGCCTTTGACCGTCGGCCCATTAAGGTTCCACGCCGTATCGGTCGTGGTAGTATCCGGCTGCTGGGGGGATACGACTGCCGGGCCGGGCTCGGGCCCGTCGCGGCGGCGGGCCGGCCGCGGCACGGGGCGGGCCAGCGGCAAGGCCGAATCGCCGGCGGCTGCGGCTGACGCCCGAGGGCCGGCCGTCTGGCCCGACGACGGCACCCCGCTGCCGCCGGCCCCGCTGCCGCCGGCCCCACCGTTGGCGGCCAGCCACGCGCCCAGAACTTCGGCCACCTCGGCCGCCGACTGGTAGCGGTTGGGCGGCTTCTTGGCCATCATCTTCTCGCAGATCTCGATCAGCTCGGCCGGCGCGTCGGGCCGGTCGAGGCGGATGCTCGGCGGCGGCTGCTTCTGGTGCGCCATGAGCCGTTGCGGCAGCGTCCCGTCGGGAAAGGGCGGATGGCCGGTCAACAGGTAATACAAGGCACAGCCCAGGCTGTAGATGTCGGCCCGGGCGTCTACGCCGTGACTGTCGATGGCCTGCTCGGGGGCCAGGTAGTCGGCGGTTCCCAGCACGTTCTCGTCGTACTGAACGGTAAGCGAGGCCCGACCCTCGTCGGTAAAGCGGGCCAGCCCCAGGTCCAGCACCTTGACCACGTTCTTGCGGTCGACCAGCAGGTTGGCCGGCTTTACGTCGCGGTGGATGAGGCCGGCCTGGTGGGCATGGGCCAGTCCTTCGGCGGCCTGGCGGATGTACTCGACGGCCGGGCCGTACTCGAGCGGCCCTTGCTGCTTGACCATCTGTTGCAGGTCGCGGCCCTCGACGTACTCCATGACCAGGTAGTGGATGTCGCCTTCGTTGTCGACGTCGTAGGCGCGGACGATGTTGCGGTGGTCCAAGGCGGCCGCGGCCTGGGCCTCGCGATGAAAGCGGGCCAGGTACGAGGTGTCGCTGACGCGGGCCTTGGGCAGGACCTTGATCGCCACCCGCCGCTGCATGAGCACGTGCTCGGCCAGGTACACGCTGCTCATGCCACCCGCGCCCAGGAGGTCCAGCAGCTTGTAATGCTTGAGGAAGAAACCGCGATGGCGGCCCTCCAACAGCCGCTCGGCCTGCCAGCGGGTGATGAGTCCGGCCTGGACCAGATGGTCTGCTACGATATCGGGGCTATCGACCGGCCAATGGTCGCATCCGGCCCGCAGCTTGGCAAGCTCCGCGTCAAGCTGGTCCTTTTCGACCAGGTTGCTCCGCTCGGCAAGCTCAAGAAAAGTATCGACGTTCGGCTTGGACATCCCTACGCCGGCCCAAATGGATGCCTGAACCCCCCGACCGGATTCATCATATCACGGCAGCGCCGAAAATACTAGCGGTTGCCGAAGGCCGTGGATTGCTTCATTTCGGTGGGATGGATCATCCACAACAGGATGGGGGCGGCCACGTAGATCGAGCTGTAGGTCCCCGTCATCACGCCGATGATCAGGGCGAAGGCGAACCCGTGCACCGCCTGCCCGCCCACCACGTACAAAATACATACCACCAGCAGCACCGTGAACGAGGTGAGCAGGGTGCGGCTGAGGGTTTGGTTCGTGCTGTCGTTGACCATCTGCCGGGTCATGCGGGGATCCTTGCCGCGGACCTCGCGGATCCGGTCGAAGACCACGATCGTGTCGTTGACCGAGTAGCCGATGATCGTCAGGAAGGCGGCCACGATCGGCAGGTTGATCTTGAAGGGCTCGATGAGCGTGACGCTGCCCAGCCAGGGCGGCACATAATAACTGAAGGCGATCGCCCCGAGCATCACCAGCACGTCGTGGATCAGGGCGATCACGGCGGCCACGCCGAAAGCCACCGCCTGAAAGCGGATCCACAGATAAAGGATGATCAGCACCCAACTGCTGACCAGCGCGATCACGGCGTAGTAGCGGGTATCGGCGGCCACCGCCCCGCCGATAGCGTCTACGTCGGGAAAATACGGCATCCGCTGAATCTCGTCCTGGAGCGTCGCCAGCACGGCCTGGGCCTTCTCCGACGGCAGCTTGACCTCGAGCGTCCAGGTGTCGTAGCCGCCCGTGGTCCCCTCCCGGTATTGAGGATTCGTGATCTCCAGCGGGGTCTGCTCGGCGCTGACACCGTGACGGGCCATGGCTCTCTTGACCGCGTCTTGGATCGTGTGGTGATCGACCTTGAAGTCGAACTTCAGCGTGGTCCGCGTGCCGCCGGCCAGCGGATTGCTGGCCGGGGCCGGGGCCTCCTCGCCCGCCGCGGTTTTTTCGGTCTTCTCGGCGGGCTTGTCTTCCGCTTGCGGTTTCGCAGTTTTCTCGGCGGGTTTGTTGTCCGCTTGCGGTTTCGCAGTCTTCTCGGCCGGTTTGTCTTCCGCTTGCGGTTTCGCAGTCTTCTCGGCCGGCTTGTTCTCCGCTTGCGGTTTCGCAGTCTTCTCGGCGGGCGCGGCTGCCGCCAGAAGCAGTGGGCCCGAGCCGGCCATGGCCACCACGGTGTCTGGCGGCAAATCGGCCCGCGACTGTTTCTTATCGTTGGCGGCCGGTTTCTCCGCCGGTTTTTCAGGTGCCTTCTCCGCCGGTTTCGCTGGCGCTTTTTCGGGCGTTTTCTCAGCCGGCTTTGCGGCCGGCTTTTCAGGCGGCTTCTCGGCCGGTTTTTCGGGCGGCTTTGCCACCGCAATCACCGACATCGCCCCCGGCGTAACGTGGTTGGAGACCAGGCTCTGGCCGAAGATCTTCTTCAGCTCCTCTTTGACTTTCTCCGAGTCGGCTTCGGAGGTGTCGATGAGGAAGCGCCGGTCCTCCGACTCGCCCTCGACGCGGACGTTGCTGACGGCCACGTCGGGCAGGTCTTCCACCTTGCGGCGGACGTCGCCGATACTCTGCGGCCCGGTGAACAGGGCCTGCACTGACACGCCGCCGGTGAAGTCGATGTCGAACAGCCCCACGCCGCGGTAGACGGCCACGGCCAGCCCCAGCACGGTAATCAGCACGGAGAAGGTGGCGCAGGCGGGGAACCAGCTCATGAAGTCGATTTCCGTGTGGCCGATGATGTGCATCATCTTGATCTTGGTGATCCACTGCCGGCGCTCGGCGACTTCAAAGATCACGCGGGCCACGAACATGGTGGCCCAGATGCTGAGCACGGCCCCCAGCCAGAAGGTGACGGCGAAGCCCTTGACCTGCTCGGTGCCCTCGACGAAGAGCACGGTGGCGGCGATGAGGTGGGTGATATTGGCGTCGACGATGACCACGCCGGCCCGCTGGAAGGCGTTGCGGATGGCCATTCGCAAGGCCGCCCCGTGGTGCAGCTCTTCCCGCAATCGCTCGTAGATCAGCACGTTGTTGTCCACGTCCATGCCCACGGTCAGGGCCAGGCCGGCCAGGGCCGGCAGGGTGAAGGGGGCCTTGACCAGGATCATGATCGCCACCAGGATCAGCATGTTGAGGGCCAGGGCCACGATGGCCACCGCCCCGGCGAAGCGGTAGTACACGAACATGAACAGCGGCACGGCGATGGCCGAGACGATCATGGCGTGGGTGCTCTTGCGGATCGTGTCGCCGCCCAAGGTGGGCCCGGTGGTCATGTCGTGGACGGGGGTTTTGACCAGTGCCGCGGGCAGGGCCCCGGCGTTGAGGATCCGCACCAGCCGATCGACTTCCTGCTGGCTGAAGTGGCCCGTGATCTCGCCCCGATCGGAGATTATGGTGCGGATGGTGGGCGCGGAGCGCAGTTCTTCGTCCAGGAGGATGGCCAGGTGCCGCTGGAAGCCGCCGGTGGGCACGTTCTCGCCCGTCAGGCCCGCAAACAGCGAGCCGCCCA
This sequence comes from Thermoguttaceae bacterium, assembly GCA_049515555.1. Taxonomy (GTDB): domain Bacteria; phylum Planctomycetota; class Planctomycetia; order Pirellulales; family Thermoguttaceae; genus JBEKTY01. The sequence goes on along the minus strand of JBEKTY010000221.1, from coordinate 3,113 downwards.
GGGAGTTGAACTGGAAACTAACGGCCAGACCGCCTTTCTCGTCGACGCTGCTGGCCGCCGACCGCAGGAAATCGCCGGTGACGTTGTAGTGGTCCATCACCACCAGGGCTTCCACATGGTCGCCCTTGAGACGGGTGGCCAGCCGCTTGTCGCTGCGCAGGAAGGATTCCTCGTCTTTGGCCACGGGGACCCACTTGGCCAGCAACTCGCCGTTGGAATCCTTGAGCCGGTCGAGGTTGGGCTCGCTCATGGCCCGCTCGATCAGCGACTGGTTGTCCACCGTGTTGGCCACAATGCGGAATTCCAAGGCCCCCGAGGTGTAGATGATGCGCTTGATCTCTTCCTTGTCGGCTTGCTGTTTCTCGGCCGATTCGCCCTGGCCGATGGCGGGCATGGTGATCTGGACCTTGTCGGCGCCCAGCTTGCGGACGCTGATTTCCTTCTGCCCGCCGGGGTTCACCCGCTCGCTGATCGAGGAGACCAGCTTATCCATGTCGACGTTCTGGGCGTAAGCCGAATCGACCTCATAGACCAGGATCGACCCGCCGGCCAAATCAACGCCCAGCTTGGGCGGCCAACCGCGGTACACCACCAGCGAGCTGGCCAGGATCGCGAAGAGGATCAACGAGAACTTCCAGCCGTAATCGACCATGCGCAGGCGTCGGGCCAGGTAGCCGCCCAAGATGGACGAGACCACCACCAGCGCGAGGATCGTCCACACGACCAAGGCCACGGGATGAGAAAACAAAGACATGACGAGCGATTTCCTTCGGGCGGCTAATACGATTTAATGACCAATGACCAAGCACCAATGACTAAGAAACTCCCCGCGATCAGTCATCCGCTGTCGTTGGTCATTAGTCATTGGGATTTGGTCATTGGTCATTATTGGTCATTGCGATTTGGTATCGGCCCCATCCACCGGCGCATCGCCCAGGACCTGGGCAATCGAGCCGAGCGTCATGCGCAGCTTGGTGTTGGTGGCCTCGTCCACTTTGACGGTTATTTCATCGGCCTCGCGGTGGACGTTGGTCACGACGCCGTAGATCCCGCCGCTGGTCAGCACGCGGTCGTTCTTCTTGACCGCGGCCAGCATGGACTGACGGCGGGCCTGCTCCCGCTTCTGCGGGCGGATCAAGAGCCAGTAGAACAGCAGGCCCATGACCAGCAGATAGGGGAGCAGGCCCAGCAGGCCGCCGCCCCCCGGACCGCCCCCCTCGGGGGCCGGCGGGTTCTGGGCAAACAACGTCACTGCGGTGGTCAAACAAGCAGGAAACACTAGAACCCCCTAATCTTGCGGCAGCGCGGGCCGATTTGTAGCCCTGAATCTTAACCTCCCCTCCGGCCAGCGACAAGGGGAACTGAAGGTTCGCCAACAACGAGACACGAGGAAGGAGTTGACGATCCGACGGGAGCCCACTTCCCAGCGCGTAACAAATTTGTATACTTTTCGTTTATATTCCCCGTGCGGTGGTCCGGATCGGCGGGGGGGCAGCCGCGTACGCTGCCGGCAGACCGGCTTCCAACTTACGGCTCTAGAGCAGAAGGGAATTCGCATGGCGTCACTACCGAATTACGTGGCCGCGGCCAAGCCCGTGCCACAGGCCGGCCGCTCGGCGTGGTACAAGACCACCGCGCAGACCTACGCCGGAATCATGCTCTGGTTTGTGTTCTGGGAAAGCGTGCCCAGCAGCGGGGCGCCGGGCTGGGGCGGCATCCTGGCCCAGGGAATCGGGACCGCGATCCTGGGAGTGGTCGCCGCGGCCTTGATCTGCCACTTCGCCAGCTACCTGGCCCCGGCAATGATGGGCATGAAGACGGGCCTGCCGCTGGCCGTGGTGGGCACTTCGACCTATGGCGTGCTCGGCGGGTTCCTTATGCCCGGCTTCTTCATGGGCGTCTTGCAATTCGGCTGGTTGGCGGTCAACGCTTACTTCTCGGCCAAGCTCCTGGCCTGGGTAGCGGGCTATCCCGAAATGTCGACCTGGCACCTGACGATCGGCGTGATCTGGGCTCTGGTGGCCGCACTGGTGGGCCTCAAAGGCATCCACTACGTGGCCCGGGTCGCCACCTTCCTGCCGCTCATCCCGTTGGTGATCCTGCTGGTGCTGGTGGCCAAGGTCGCCGGAGGCGTGGGGAACTTCAAGCCCGAGATGCTCTGCACCGACATTGCCACCCTCGCGCCCAGCAGCCTGGACCTGATCCTGTTTGCCATTACCAATATCGTCGGCTTCTTCGCTACGGCGGGGGCCGCCGGCGCCGACATCGCCTCGAGCAATCGCAACGCCAAGGACGTCCAGATCGGCGGCCTGGTGGGGGTGGCCGGCGCGACGATCTTTACCGGCTGCCTGGCCCTGCTGATCGTGGCGGGCGCCTACGGCAGCGGCCTGAAGGCCCCGCCCGGCGAGATCAAGCCCACCGAGCTGATGAGCGTCATCATGGGCGCTAACACGGCGAAGGTCTTTTGGCTGCTGCTGGCGATAGCCGCCTTCCCGCCGGCCTGTTTCAGCTCGCTGATCGCGGCCGCCAGTTTCAGGAACACGCTGCCCAAGATCAATCCGTTCATCTCCTGCGGCATCGGCACCGCGGCCTCGATCGCGCTAGTGCTCTCGGGCAAGGCCGGCAATGCCGCGGGGGTGTTCGTCATCATCGGGGCATCGTTCGGACCGATCTGCGGCGCGATGACGGCCGACTACCTGCTGGCGGGCTCGAAGTGGCCCGGTCCGCGGGCCGGCTTCAACCTGGCGGGTTGGATCTCGTGGGCCGTGGGCTTCGTGGTCGGGGCCTGGAACAGCCTGTTCGCCGGCCTGGTGCACCAGCTCGGAGTGGCGGGCGAGCGTGCCCTGCCGGCCTGGAAAACCCTCTTCGCCGCCCTGGCGAACCTCGATTTCCAGATGCCCTGCCCGCCCGCCGCGGCCATCGCCGTGGGCTTCGTGCTGTACCTGGTGCTGGCCAAGCTCGGGCTGCAAAGCCGGACGCTGGTAATGCCCAGGGACGAATGACCCAATGAAAGAATGTTCAATGTTCAATGACCAGCCCGACGGGCTTCCGGGTTCATTGAACATTGAACATTAATACATTCGAGCACTTTGGATGGGACGAATGACCCAATG
>JBEKTY010000220.1:0-10732 GCA_049515555.1 Thermoguttaceae bacterium | reverse complement strand
AGAAAGCGACCGATGAAACCATCCGACGGGCATTCTCCACGGTGTCGGTCAAGGACGTGCAACAATGGACTCGCGAGAACCTGGGGGTTACCCTAATCTCCAAGCGACTCGCCACGTACAAGTAATTCCGAAGCGCAACACAATTGGCCACAGTAACTTAGGCGTTTAATCAGACCACCCTCCGGGAGAGGGCTGGGGTGAGGGGCGCCTGTGTCGGTCGCGGAGATCGGAGGAGCACGGTCCGCACTGATTTTCCCTCACCCTAACCCTCTCCCGGAGGGAGAGGGGACAATTGCAACTCAGCCCTGACAGTTTCAACTCATTCCGCCGCCGGCACGGGGCCGGCCAGCACCGCGTATTCCTCGAGGGGCGTCATGTCGCCGGCCAGGGCCTGCCGGCAGTTCATGTCCAGGACGGGCATTTCCCGGTTGATGAAGCGGCGGGCGACCCGCTGCTTGCGGTCGTTGGCCGCGCCCTGGCCCAGCAGCAGGTGCCCGATGATAATCGCAATGGCCGAGTCTACCAGCCGCCGGCCCGACAGGTCCAGGTAGGCCGTGGCCTTGCCCTTGACGAAGCGGACGGCCTCGGAGAGCTGCCGCCGGCCGTCGAGGAGCTTCTGCTTCAGCTCCTCCAGCAAGGGCTGGGCATATTGCTTTTGCTCCCAGGGCTCGCTCCAGGAGTCGAGTGCCCCGGACGACACGCCGCGGACCGCGGCCACGACCTGCAACTGGCTGGTGCCCTCGTAGATCGTGGTAATGCGGGAATCGCGCAGGTAGCGCTCCGCCGCGTAGTCTTTCATGTAGCCCGAGCCGCCCAGCACCTGGATCGCGTTGTGCGCCACGCGGACCGACATCTCGGAACAATAGTATTTGCTCATGGGGGTGAGCATGCCGTTGAGGCGTTTGTAGGCGCGGGCCTGTTGCTTGCGGCGTTTCTCTTCCTCCGGCGGCAGGGGGCCGCCCCATTCCAGCACGCGGGCGTTGTTGTGCTCCAGGTCGCACACGCGGCTGGTCTCGTAGGCCAGGGCCCGGGCGGCCTCCAGATCGATCTTCATGTCGGTGACCAGCTCGGCGACGGCCGGCAGCCGCTCGATGGGCCCGCCGAACTGCTGGCGGGTGTGGGCGTAGGTTCGGGCCAGTCGATAGGCGGCCTCGGCCACACCCAGCGACTGCGCGGCGATGCCCACCCGGGCCCCGTTCATCAGCGCCATGACGTAGGTGATGAGGCCCCGCTGCCGCTCGCCGATCAGCCGGGCCGGCGTGGCCTCGAACACCAGCTCGCAGGTGGGCGAGCCGTGGATCCCCAGCTTCTCCTCGAGATGCCGCACCCGCACGCCCTGCCCGCGCTCGGTAACGAACAGGCTCAGCCCGCGGCCGTCGCTGATTTCGGGCTCACTGCGGGCCAGCACCAGCAGCACGTGGCCGCAGCCGTTGGTAATGAAGCGTTTCACGCCGCTGAGGAACCAGTTGCCCGCGGCGTCCTGGTAGGCCCGCAGCCGCACGGCTTGTAGGTCGCTGCCGGCATCGGGCTCGGTGAGCACCATGGCGCCGGTGACTTCCCCCGCCGAGAACCGCGGCAGGTACTCGTCCTTGATCTGGTCGTTGGCGAAGGCGTAGATCGTCTCGGCGATGCCTTGCAGCCCGAAGAGGTTGGTCAGCGAGCAGTCGGCGCGGGCGACGATCTCGTTGGCCATGGTGTAGACCACGTTGGGGCAGTTCAGGCCGCCGTATTTCCGCGGCAGGGTGAAGCCCATCAGGTCGCCCTGGGCGAGCCGCTTGAGGTTCTGCTCGACCAGCGGGTGCAGCGTCACCGTGCCGTCTGGGTTCAGGGTGTTCCCCTCGCGGTCGACCTGCTCGGCATGGGGGGCGATCATGTCGCCGGCGATCTCGCCGATGATCTCCAGGATGCGGCGGTAGTTGTCCACGGCGTCGGCCGCGTCCAGCGGACCGTAGTCGTCCGGCCCCTGGCCGACGGTCGCAAAATCATCCTCCTGGATGCGGGCAAGCTCGGCCAGGCCCACGTGCTCGAACAGGAACTGAAGGTCTTCGTTGTCCAGAAAATAGTTTGCCACGCCGAATCTCCGTTGCAAAGCCGCAAGCGGCCGGTGCCTTCTAAAACCAAACTCCCTACACGCGCTCCTTGATGGCTTTTATCATGATGGGGAGGATCAGCTTGTAATCGCCGACGATGCCGTAATGGGCCACGCCGAAGATGGGGGCGTCGCCGTCGCTGTTGATGGCGATGATCTTGGCCGATTCTTCCATGCCCGCCCGATGCTGCACCGCGCCGCTGATGGCCACGGCGATGTACAAGGCGGGGCGGACCGTGGTGCCCGTCTGCCCCACCTGGTGTTCCTTGCCGATGTAGCCGCTGTCGACGGCGGCCCGGCTGGCGCCGACGGCCCCGCCGATGGCCCCCGCCAGGTCGTACAGCAGGCTGAAGTTCTCCTTGCTGCCGATCCCGCCGCCGCCGGCGACGATGACCCGCGCCCCCTTCAGGTTGATCCGGCGGGGCTCGATGTGCCGCTCGATGAGCTTCACCGCCAGGTCGGCGGCGGTGGGCTGGAGCGGCTCGTGGACGACCCGGCCGCGGCGGCCCGGATCGGGTGGGCGCATCGCCATCACCCCCTCGCGAACCGTGGCCATCTGCGGCCAGTGATCGTAATTGACGATCGTGGCGATGATGTTCCCCCCGAAGGCCGGCCGAATCTGCAACAGCAGGTTCTTGTGCAAGGTCTTCGTCCGCGGGTCCTCGACGTCGCTGATGTCCAGGTCGGTGCAGTCGGCGGTCATGCCGGCCCGCAGCGTCGAGGCGATCCGCGGGGCCAGGTCGCGGCCCAGCGCCGTGGCGCCATACAACACGATCTGCGGCCGGTGCTTCGTCACCAGCGTGGTCACCGCCCGGGCGTAAGGCGCCGTGTGGTAATGGCTCAACCGCGGATCGTCCGTCACGTACACCGTGTCGATGCCCTGGGCGATCAGCCGGTCGGCCAGGGGGCCGACGTTCGAGCCCGGCAGCACCGCCCCGGTCTGCACTCCCAAGCGGTCGGCCAGGTCCCGCGCCTTGCCGCACAACTCCAGCGCCACGTCGTGCAGCGAGCCGTCTTCCTGTTCGGCAAAGACCCAGACTTCGCCTTGACGATTCGGTTCGATCATCGAAAATCCTCGTTGTAGGGCGGGCTCACGCGAGGCCGGTCCCGCCGCAAACCTCAGCCTAAAGTCCGGTCGACCACCAATTCGTGGACCAACTGCCTGACGCCCGCCTCGGTGGCCGGAACCCGGGTGTAGCCCGACTTGGTCAATACGATGGCCTGGATGCGGAACACCTTGGTGGGCGAGCCGGCTAGGCCGCAGCGATCCAATTCCGCGCCGATGTCGTCCAAGTTCCACTGCTCGATGAGCAAGCCCTGCCGGCGGAGGGCTTCCACACGGCGGGTGGTCTCGGCCGCCAGTTGCTCCTCCGCAGCGTCGCCCAGGGCGTTTTTCACTTCCATGGCAACCTCGGCGGGCACCCGGGCCCGCTTCAGTCGCATCACCCGCCGGGCCGCCGCCGGCCGCGGCTCGTTGGCCGTTTGGATCACCGTGGCCAGCACCGGCAGGGTGGCCTCGACGACCTCCCAACCGTGGCCCATGTTGCGCCGCACCCGGGCCACGCCGCCCTGCAAGGCCACGAACCGTTCCAGGTAGGTAATCTGCGGGATTCCGAGCTTCTCGGCGCACTGCGGACCAACCTGGGCCGTGTCGCCGTCGATCGCCTGCCGGCCGCAGAACACGATATCGTAGCGGGCGATGGTGCGGATCGCCCGGCTCAGGATATAGCTGGTGGCCAGGGTGTCGCTGGCCGCGGCCCGACGATCGGTGAGCAGGATTGCCCGATCGGCCCCTCTGAACAGGCATTCCCGCAGCACGTCGGCGGCCTTTGGCGGCCCCATGCTGATCGCCGTGACCGTGCCGCCGTGCCCGTCGCGGACCTCCAAGGCCGCCTCCAAAGCGTGCAGATCCTCCGGGTTGAAAATGGTCGGCAGGGCGGCCCGGTTGACCGTCCCGTCTTCCTTCATCGCCTCGGCGGTCACGTTGGCCGTATCCGGGACCTGCTTCACGCAAACAATGCTGTCGTAGGGCACCGTCTTAGACTCCCCATCTAGGCACAGAGGATAACCCAGGCCGTCAAAAACTCCCTATCTCGACACAGGGGGAAAGCTTCGGAAGGTAGCAGACCTAGTCTGTCCGGTCAAGGGGCAAACGGTCATCGGCGGGAAAGTGTTGTCATAATGAGTAAGATATACTATAGTGATACATTGCCAACCATCTACAACTCACTTTAACATCACTCCATTGGTAGGCATTATGTTGCAGAAGAAGCCGCCCGATGGTGCCGAGGCCCAGCCGTCGCCCGTCACTAACCCCCAGAATTGGGCGGAATTGGCCGCCGAACTGCTCGCCGGGGCCAACCAAACTGATGACGCCGGGGCATGGCTAACATCGGCCTTGGCACGCATCGTGGTTGCCCTGGGGCCGGATTACGCCGCAGTGGTCTCGGCCGAGGCCGGCCGATGGACCGTCGCGGCCGAATCGGGTGCGGCCCGCTCCCTGCCCGTCGAGCTGCTGGCCGACGTGCTCGATCGCGAGACGACCCGCACGCAGGGGGCATGGACGGCCGTCCCGTTGGCCCTGCGGACCGCGCCGGTCCAGTCGCTGCTGCTGCATTGGCCCAGCCCGGTGGACTCGGCCGCGACGCTTGCGCTGGCCGAACCGCTGGGGCCGCTGGTGCGCGAGGCCCTGGCCGCCGCACGCACCGGCTGCCAGCAGGCCCGACGCATCCGCCAACTGGAAACCATCCTGGACATCACCAGCCAATGGAACCAGACCCGCGAGATCGAGCCCCTGCTGCTGCAGATGGCCGAGGCCGCCACCCGCTTGCTCCAGGCCGACCGGGCCAGTATTTTCCTCTGGGACCGGCCCAACCACTGCCTGGTGGGCCGGCCGGCGCTGGGCGTCAAGGAGGGCGAGCTGCGGATTGCCGACGACCGGGGCGTGGTGGGCGAGGTGATCCGCACCGGCCAGCCCCGCCGAGTCGACGCCGCGCTGGAGCCGCAGGCCATCGACCACCACATCGACGCCCAGCTCCGCTACCGCACGCGAACGCTGCTCTGTGTTCCACTGCGGGGCCACTCCGGCGAACTGTTTGGGGCCTTCGAGATCATCAACCGCCTGAGCGGCTCGTTCACCCAGGCCGATGAAGAGGCCCTGATCGAGTTGGCCGCCCACGCCGCCGTAGCCCTGGAAAACGTCCGCGACCGCCAGCGGCTGCTGGCCACCAACCGCCAGATCGCCGAGCAGGCGGCCGAAGGCGTGCGGCTGATCGGCAGCAGCCCGCCCATCGAGGCCCTGCGCTCGATCATCCGCCGCGTGGCCGATACCGACCTGGCCGTGCTCGTGCTGGGCCCCAACGGCAGCGGCAAGGAAGTGGTGGCCCAATCGATCCACTATTTCAGCCGGCGGCGCGATCAGCCGTTCGTCGCGGTCAACTGCGCGGCCATCCCCGAAAGCCTGGCCGAAAGCGAGCTGTTCGGCCACGAGAAAGGGGCCTTTACCGACGCCCGGGAGGCCCGCCCCGGCCGCTTCGAGCTGGCCGCCGGCGGCACGCTGTTCCTCGACGAAATCGGCGACCTGAGCCTCGCCGGCCAGGCCAAGCTGCTGCGGGTACTGGAGGAACGGGTGATCGTCCGCGTGGGCGGCTCGACGCCGATCCACACCGACGCCCGCATCCTGGCCGCCTCGAACCAGGACCTGGCCGAAATGGTCCGCCACAAACGCTTTCGCGAAGACCTCTACTTCCGCCTGAACGTGGTCACCATCGAGCTGCCGCCGCTGCGGGATCGGCCGGCCGACATCCTCCTGCTGGCCGAGCACTTTTTGGATGATTTCTCGCACCGGGCCCGCCGCAAAGGCCTCGAACTCTCGCCCGCGGCCCGCAAGCGGCTCCTCGAACATCCCTGGCCCGGCAACGTCCGCGAGCTGCGAAACCTCATGGAGCGGCTGGCCTACCTCTCAGGCACAGACCGGATCGAGGCCGACGACCTGACCCTGGTCCCCTCCACGCGGGGCCGCAGCCCACTGGCCGCCGATCTGGACCGCCCGCTAACCGACGCCACCTGCCGCTTCCAAAAAGACTACATCCGCCGCATGATCGAGGCCGCCGGCGGCAACATGAGCCGGGCAGCCCAACGCCTGGGCCTGCACCGCTCGAATCTCTACCGCAAGATGCGGCAGCTCGGCATGGACATCCCCGATGGCGGCGGGCACGAATGACGATCCCTTGCAATCCCCGCCGACAGCGGTAAAATTAACTCTTTCCCCTACGGAGCCTTGCCGCCCTCTTAGCTCAGTTGGTAGAGCGTCTGACTCTTAATCAGAAAGTCGAAGGTTCGAGTCCTTCAGGGGGCACTTGGTAAGCCCTTGGTTTCCAAGGGCTTACGTCGTTTCTTGGTCGGGTGATTTTGGCGATTTGGGCCCACTGTTACCTAAACTGTTACCTGGTTGGCCCGGCTGCAACTGACGGAAAGGTAACGGAAGCGTAACTGAAGGTAGAGCGAGACGATCTTCGCCTCGCCGGCCCCGGGCAGGAAGGCCAACGTAGCCTGGCACTCGCGGGCCGCCCCGGTCAGCGCCCGTACCGAGTGAAACCGTGGACCAGTCGGGGCTATGGGCGCCACGCGGTGCCGCGGGGCAGTGATCTTCATCCCCGTATTCCTGGTCCACGCCGGTCTCGGCGTTCCCGGGGTCCGGCGCAGTGTCGTCTTCCTCCTCCGGGTCCGGCACGCAGTAGACGCCCGTCAGGAGTGGAGCTTCGTCCCGCCACCTGATCTTCGCCACGGCCTTCTGGACGGCCCCTTCGATTCGTTCGTCGGGCGTTTCGGCCGGGATCGCCACGAAGTCGGTGTCCCACGTCCCGCTGTCGCCGCCGTTGCCCGGCCAGAGCCGGTAGTATTCAATCTGCCGTATTCTTGTCGGCATTTTCGGTCTCCTCAGGACAGGTGGTTGGCGATCGCCTCAACCGCCGTTTCGATGCCTTCGAGGTACGTCGGCGACTCGACGTCGACGCCCGCGCAGGTGTGCGCAAGGATCAGGGCCTCGATGCCGTCAGCCGCCGCGTTGTAGATAAGGGCCGCAGCCGTGCCGCCGGGCTGCTTGAGGTCGCTGGCAATCGTGCCGGAGGCCGGCCCCTGGGGGATGTTTTCCCGGCTGAGGTGGATCGTGATCCCGTAGCATGGCAAGCGGATGGTTCGAGTGGTGGCTTTTCGCGGTTCACTCTGCATGGTCATGCTCATTTCCCCCTCTCCAGGCTGACGGCCGCTTCCACGGCCTCACCGCACATCCGCGCCGCCTCCGCCAGGTCGCCGTGCTCCCAGCGATCCACGACCGCCTGGCAAGCGGCCAACAGCTTCGGGACGGCGGCGATCATGTGGGCGTAGCGCTCGCCCTCCAGGTCCCATACCCCTACCAGGGCCACAACCCGCTGTAGCTCGGAATCGCCGGTATCGGCCCGGACCCGCATGTAGACCAGATCGTCGTCGTAGCCGTGAAGGGTGGTGGAACCGTCCACAACCCAATTACCGATAACAGCCGTTTTCATTCTGTCGCCTCGTGGTGCTTGCGGAAATACGTCTCCAGGGCCGTCAACGTCAGTTCGCTCGTTGTGACGTTCACGTCGGAGTGTTTGGGGATCGTGGTCCAGGCCACCTCGAACTGCAACGTGTGCCCCGCAGGGCTGCACCGGATCACCGCCTGATTACATTCCGTGCGCTCGGATTCGAGGACCTCCAGGTCCACGCCGGGCGGCAGCACGGCATGTTCGCCGCAGTCCAGGTCGGTCACCCAATCCCGGACCGCCTGGTCGGCGTCCGCGCCTGTGGCGGTCGCCGTGATAGCCTTTTCGCAGGCTTCGATCAGGCAGTGGTTGTAGAACTGGGCGTTGCTACCCCAGAAGTACAGCTCGTAGAGGTCGTCGTCCTGCCGGCGGACCTCGCGGGCCAACTCGACCCGCCGCCGGATCTGTTCCAGCAGGGCCGGCGTCAACTCCACCACGGCGTAATCACAGTCGCCGTTGTAGTCGGGATTGCTACTGTGGGTATGAAGAACGATGTGCATTATGGACCTCCAGTCGCCGGGAACGGCAAGGGGCGAGGCGCAACCGCCCCGCCCCTTGCGACGATCACCGGCGGAATCAGTTGTTCGACGGGTCGCGGCGGACCTTACGGCCGGGCTTCACCACGGCGCCGCTGTTGGAATTGGCCGTGTAGACACCGCCCGGCGCATCGGCATTGAGGCACCGCCCGCTGGCCCAGTTTCGCAGCCGCTGGACCGACTCGGCGGCCGTCGTAGCCACGGGCACCACGTTCTTGGCGGCCTCGACCAAGGGCACGTCCAGCAAAGCCGCCAGACGGCAGCAGGCCCGAATTTCTGCGCCGGTCCACTGCGTATCGACGGGCTTGGGCTGCTGTGGGTCCGACTCGAACATGTCAACGTACAGCTTCCAGATCGCCCGCTTCTGCTGGACGCTGGGCAAGTCCAGGAAGAATATGCCATCAAATCGCTCCGCCCTTGAGAACTCCGGCGGCAACTTGCTGATGTCGTTGCAGGTACAGATCGTGAACACGTCGCTCTCATGGTCGTTGAGCCAGGTGAGAAACGTACCGAAAAGGCGGGCGCTGACGCCGCTGTCCGTGCTGCCGCTGGAGGCCACGCCCGAGAGGGCCTTTTCCACCTCGTCAATCATCAGGATGCACGGGGCCATGGCGTCGGCGATCCGCAGGGCCTGGCGGATGTTGGCCTCGGTCGAACCAACGAGGGAACCCATCAGGGCCCCCACGTCCATGATGAGCGTGGGGCGGCCCGTCTCGGCCCCAAGGGCCTTCGAGTAGGCGGACTTCCCCGTGCCAGGAACCCCCAATAATAGGGCTCCGCGGGGCCGCTTTCGCGGATCACGATGGCCCTGCCGCCGCATGGCCCGCAGGCAAAAGCCCTTGAGATTCTCCAGGCCCCCGAGGTCGGCGAACCGCTCGCCGCCCCGGTGCAACTGAAGCAGGCCGCTTTTCTTTAGCATGCCCTGCTTCAACTCCCAGATGGCCTCGTGCCGAATGGCGGAGTGACGAACGAGGGAGAGCGAAAAGGCGCCCTCGGCTTCGTAGCGGGTCAGTCCGGCGGCGGCGTCCAGCACAGTTTGGAGGGCATCCCCCTCGGGCAACTCGCCCTCCTCGGTGGCGATGCTGCGGGCGATCTCGGCAAGCTGCTCGCGACCGGGAAGTTCATGCTCCACGATGACCATGAGCTTCTCCAGCTCCACTGGCACCTGCACGACGGCTGAGAGGATGACGACGAAGGCCCGGTTGGCCTTGCCTGTGCTGATCTGCTGGGCCAGGGCCTGGATGATCTCCGCCGATTGCAGGAAGCGGTGGAAGTTCACGAGCACCAGGATGGCCGAACTATCGGCCGACGCCAGGGCGTTGACCGAGCGGATGGCGGCCAACGGATCGTTGCCGCTGGCTTCGGCGGCCTGGCCGTTCCCTTGGCTGGGGAGTTGCAAGCCCCGTTCGATGTCCCAGGTTGCCAGCCTCCACTTCTGCTCACGGCACATCTGGGCGATCTCGGCCAACGCATCGTCATGCTCGTGGGATTGGACCCACAAGCCGGTGAAACAGGCCGAGACATACTCGGCCAGGTGCTTGGAAAGTGACATGGACGCGACCTCGCAGTAGGATGGTGTGGATGATCGGAAAAGACGTGTCCCCAGAGCCGCTCGCCTGCCTGCCGTCGTTGCCGGGCACTTATGCCCTGGTGCTGGGAGTTTCCAGTCGCCTGTAAATTGCGGTCGGCTCTCTGGGCAGGCTGGTGGTGCAGCCCGGCTGCTACGTTTACGTCGGTAGCGCTCTTGGGCCGGGCGGGTTGGCAAAACGGGTCGGGCGGCATGCCAAAGGGGAGAAGAAACGCCGGTGGCACATCGACTACCTGACCGCCGTGGCCACGCTCGACGAGGTGTGGTACACGGTCGATAACGCCCACCGGGAGTGCCAATGGGCGGATGCCCTCAAGCGGGTCCGCGGGGCGGCGGTGCCTCTGGAGGGGTTCGGGGCGTCGGACTGCTGCTACCGCTCGCACGTGTTCTTCTTCCCGAAGCGGCCGTCGCTCCGCGCCTTTCGGCAGGGCTTGGCAGGTTCAATCCGGCAGCACGGCCCTATTGGCGCGGTGCGGCCGGTGGCAGCGCAGGCGGTCAGGACCGCTGCTGCTGGGTCTGCTGGGCACCCACGGCCTGATGGAACTCGGCGGTGAGGGTCTCGCCGACACGCTGACCGAGGGCCTGCTCGATGAACTTGCTGGCATCCCGGCACGACTGTCCGGCAAAACCATGGGTCTGGACTGTGGTTTCGCCCTGGGCGTTCACGATGATCTCGATGGTTCGACTCAAGCGACACCTCCCGCGACCTGGATGGTGAGTTTCACGGAACCATCGGCCAAGGTTTGCTCCGTGCATTGGTGGCCTCGGCGACGTGCTTCGCTGGCAGCCTTGCAAACCGCGTACGCTTGAAGAAAGCGGTCGAAATGGGTTTTATCGCCCCAGAAGGAACCAACAGAATACCCGCAAACCGGACTGCACTGGCCTTTCGCCAGGCCTTCCGGTATTGTCCGTCTTCGCGCTCTTGAAGCTCGCGGATTGGTACGAAGCCAAACGCAAT
>JBEKTY010000219.1:0-10798 GCA_049515555.1 Thermoguttaceae bacterium | reverse complement strand
CGGTGCCCGGCCCGGCGGGCCGGGCACCGCGCCACCGGAAGACGAGTATTGTCGGGGGGCGGCGCTGGTAGTCGTCAATCAGCGCGGGCGCCGGCACAAGGCCGGACGGGGCGTTTACAGTTTGCGGGAGCGTGGAGTCAGGCCGTCGTTTGTCATTAGGCGCGATAAACGCGCGCGATGAACGGGTCGGGAGCCTTTATCACTGCCGATTCTACCAACAACGATTCCCGACCCCGTTATCCCTCTGGGGCTTCGTGCGGATGCGTAGCGCGCGGCGGCAGCGGGACGCCGTGACGGCCATCGAGAAGTCGGGGGGCTCGGCGTGGTATTACGAAGACGCCCTCGTCAAAGAGTCCGGCTTTTACGGCACTCGATGGGCGAACCGTAAGGCGCCGGGTCCGCTGTGGCTGCGGAGGCTGCTCGGTGACGACTTCTTCACAAGCGTCGTAGAAGCCGATCTCAGATCCGACGCCGACTTTGACTACCTCAAGCAGTTTGATCGGCTCACGCGGCTGCGCTGCGGCCCCGGAGTTACTGTAGCCGGCCTCACACGCCTCAGAGAGCTCCCGCGACTGCGGAACCTGGACCTTAGGGGCAACCGCGCGGTGGGTGCCGGATTGGAGCAAATAACGGCCTTGACTGAAGGCAACGGATTGGACCTCCGCTACACAAATATCGGCGACGCCGAGCTTGAGCGTCTCAAGTCAATGCCCCGGCTCAGTTACCTCGGCCTCGCCGGGACCAAGATCACCGACGCCGGCCTGCGGCACCTGGAAGGGCTGACACATTTGGAGGAATTGTGTCTCGACCTGACCCAAATTGGCGATGCCGGGGTTGAGCACTTGAAAAGGCACAGGCAATCCCTGCCGAGAACGCGGCCGCACCCATTGTCCGATGTTGACAGCAGCTTGTAAGGTGAGTCGAGTGCAGCGAGCCCCACCAGATCCGCCAAGAACCTGCTTCGTGTCCTTTGTGCTCTTTGTGGTTGATTGAGAATCAAGAATGAACCACAAAGGGCACAAACAACACAAAGTCATAGGTCAGGCACGGGGACGCCTGAACTGCCATCTCAATTCCCGGCGAGCCACTGTTGGAAGGCGGGGTCGCCGTAGATCCGCCGGGCCAGCAGGGCGTAGCCCTCGGTCAGCGGATGGCTGGCATCGGCGTACAGGTCGCTGGGCAGGGTTTCCGGCACCACGTGGGCCACGCCGTTGTCGGCCAGCCAGGCGGCGATATCGTCGCGCAACCGGCGGAACACGGGCCGCTGCTCCTCGGCCACCATGTGCTCGTTGAAGGGACCCAGCAGGACCAGCACGTCGCAGCCGCGGCTGCGCAGCCGGCCCACCACGCGCTGGAAGGCCTGCCATTGCAGCGACGCGTCGAGGCCCACCCAGTCGAAGCGGGCCGGGGCATAGCCTTCGCGCCAGGGGCGGTGCAGGGCACTGCCCGGGCCGCGCTCCGGGTCGTCGGCCGCTTCCTCGGGCACCGACCAGGTGATTTGCTTGAGCGGGTTGCGCCAGGCGTTGGGCCGACGCGGCGGCTCGCTGCCGTCCTCCGCCAGCGTCCAGCCGGGGATGCTCCGCTGGTCGAAGCATAGGCCGTCCAGGTGGTTCACCCAGGCGAACAAGCCTACGTGGCGCTCGATTACCGCGCTTAGCCGCTCGTTGCTGTCGGCGCGGTAGCAGGGAATCCGCGGAACGAACTGCGGCACCAGCCGCGGATGGTTGAACTCCTTCTCCTTCTTCACGCTCAGGTCGGCCTGCGGACTGCTCATCCACAGGACGTTGTAATGCAGCAGCACCTTGCGGTCCCGCAGCGAGCGGGCATAGTAATCGACCAGTCCTTCCATGGCCAGCGGGAACAGGCCGTTGACGCCGCAGTTGAGGAAACGCTCCGGTAACCGTCTATGGGGACTGTCCCAATTTTCGTCCGACGAAAATGGGACTGTCCCCTTCGGCCGGCCGGCCTCCTGATCGAGGAAATGCGTGAGCGTGCCGCCGCGGCGGACGTACTGCCCCCAAACCACCGAGTCGCCCAGTACGGCCACGGCCCGGGGGTCGGTAATCTCCTCCAGCCGCCGCTGGTAGAGCCAATAGTCGGTGCTGAGCGCGTAGGGGATGCGGAAATCGGGGCCGATCTGGAAACGCTCGGCCCGCTTCCACACCGCGGGGACGGCTACCGCGCAGCCCACCACGATGGCCAGCACGACGAGCCAGGCTCTCAGCCCCAGCCGCACTTCGTTGACACTCAGCATCGGCTGCCCGGCCGCGGCGTCTGAAGGTGACGGTTTCATTGACGGGATCGGCGACAAGGGCATGTTCCTCATAATTTGCGGCTTACTGTTTGACCATAGCTTGCGTGATCTGGTCGGCTATGGCCTTGGCCAGGTGATGGGGGGCCAGTCTCTTTGCGGCGGTAATCTTCTTGCCGCTGTGGCGCGTGACGACGATATCGTAGTAAAGGCTCTGGCCCGATTGCATGCCTTTGACGGGCTCGATCTTGGCGACGTCGGATGCGTCAACCCACTGCGGCGTGCCCCAACCAAACAGCCCGCCCGTTACGGTCAGGCCCCGTGGCGACACGTCCACGGCGCTTTTATAAAACCACATGTCCACAGCCAAGAACAAGATCAGGACGTCGAACAGGCCGAACACGATAGGCAAAAACATGGGCGCCCCCAAGTGAATCATCAGCCCGATGACGCCGGACCAGACGAGCAAGAAGGCCAAGAACCCCAGCGAAGTGCCCAGGTTCCGGCCCATGGGGAAGATGAATTCATAGCCTTCACCGCTGGGCGACGGCCCGCGCACAACGTGCGCGTCGCGAAGTTCGCGTTCGGGGTTCGCCGGGGCTGTATACTCGGCCATCAGCTTGGGATCGGCGGCGAAATGGGGGTCGCTCTGGGCGGTTTTGAAGACGGGCACGTCGAACGCGGCGCCGTAGTCCACGCCCGGCACCTTGGCTTTGACCTTCAGCCGCCAGATGGTTTGATTATCTGATTGCGTCTCGTCGGTGGGCCGGCATTCATAAGGTATGGCGAAAAGAACGGGGATCGCCGTGTGGTCGGGATCCTGTTGCAGCAGATCGCGCAGCACTACCTGGTCGTCTTCCCAAAGGACATTCTCGCTGGTGCTGCGGCTCTTGCCGCTGCTACCGGTCACCTTTTGGATGCAGGCCAAGGTGAGCTGAAACCCGTCTTCCGGCAGGACCTTGGCCGAGGTGCGGACCACGCCGGCGAGTTGTCCGCCGATGACGCCGGGCACGGCCGCCATCTGGAACGTCGATTGGCCGAATTTGCGCCACCGCAGCACTGCGCATATTGCCCAGGCGACCAGCGCCAGGCCCACGGCGGGAAAGATCGCTCCCAGCAGTGCCAGCCAATTGTGTTTGCCCACGATTTCGCCGGGCAGCGTGAACCACAGCGGGGCGGAGATCACGTTCCAGAACGCGGCAACCGCCAGTGCGCACAGCATGCCCGTGCGGTTGGACGAGACCACGTTGCCGCCGGCCCACTCTTGCTTGTGCAGCCAAGGCTCCTGGGGATGGGCAGCGGCCAGCGCCCCTTCGGCCCGCGCCTTGCGATAGCCCCAAAGGCTGCCGGCCAAAAGGCCGAAGCCCACTCCGCCGAAGGCAACCGCGAAGATCGACTGGAAGAGGATCATCTGCCAGCGCAGGTCGCGGTACAGGATGGCGTCGGCGGGCCGCTGGGGATCGACGTAGCAGCGGAAGGGCCGGCCCGATTTCTGGTACTGGCTCAACTGGCTATATGCATCCTGATGAAACGATCCGACGTTGTCCGACCCGCCGTAGAGGCTGACGCGCCTGCCCGTGTATGGCCGGCCCCCGTACTGGTACGCATACTCGGCCGTGACTTCATAGGTCGTGCTCTTTCCTCTGTGGGCTTTAAGGTCCGTGCGGACGATCTGGGCCGGGACCTCCTGCCAGCCCCGCATTTTCAGATGCGCGACGACCGCCCAGCCCATCCACGCCCCCGCCCCGACGCCGACGGCGGCGAAGGGCAGGGCGAACAAGATCAGGCAACCCAGTCCTTTTTTTGCCATGAGAATGATCCTCGCCCACTTCCCCTCACCCTAACCCTCTCCCGGAGGGAGAGGGGACATGCTCGCCATTTGCCTTCACCCTAACCCTCTCCCGGAGGGAGAGGGGACCGGGCGTCGATCAGAATTGGAAGTAAATAAAGGTTCCGCCGCCGGAGGAGCACAGGCACAGGTAAAGCAGCATGGCCGCGGCCAGGCTCACGCGCACCGGCCCGGCGCGCAGCAGCCCACGCAACCGCGACTCGTAAATGAACTCGTACAGCCACACCGCGGCGACCAGCAGCAGCATGAGGGCGGGGATCTGCGGGCTGCCCCAGGCCGCCTGGCCGATCCGCCGGATCACCGTGAGGGCGTCGCCCAGCGAGGCGGCGCGGAAAAAGATCCAGGTGAAACAGACGTAGGCGAAGACCCAGCCCTGCTTGAATATCGCCGGCACGCGCTGGCGGTAGAAGGCCGACCGCTCCAGCTCCCGGGTGAGCATGACGCCGAAGGCGTGCAGCATGCCCCAGATGGCGAAGGTCCAGTTGGCCCCGTGCCACACGCCGGAAACCAGGAAGGTGATGAACAGGTTGCGGTAGGTGCCCCACGTGCCGTGGCGGTTGCCGCCCAGCGGGATGTACACGTAATCGCGGAACCAGGTCGAGAGGCTGATGTGCCAGCGCGACCAGAACTCGCCCAGCCCGGTGGCCATGTAGGGATTGTTGAAGTTCAGGATCAAATGGAAGCCCATCATGCGGGCCAGGCCGCGGGCCATGTCGGTGTAGCCGCTGAAATCGAAAAAGATCTGCCAGGCGAAGGCGAACGTGGCCAGCACCAGGGCCGACGCCTCGGCCTGCGCCGGATTCTCGTACACCCGCTCCACGTACAGCGACAGGTAATTGGCCAGGGCCAGCTTCTTGAACAGGCCCACCAGGAACAGCGACAGGCCGTCGGTAATATTTTCCAGCCGCGCGGGCGGGGCCCGCTGAAACTGCGGCAACAGGTGCTTGGCCCGCTCGATCGGACCCGCCATGAGCTGCGGAAAAAAGCACACGAACGTGGCGAAGCGCAGGAAGTTCCGCTCGCGGGCCACCTTCCCCAGGTAGAAGTCGATCGTGTAGCTCATCGACTGGAAGGTGAAGAAGGAAATTCCCACCGGCAGCACGTAGCTGAAGCCGTAGGGCATGAGCGTCGAGGGGTCGGCCAGGTGCAGCGGCAGGCCCAGCCAGCCCACCAGACTGTTCAGGTTCTCAACGACGAAGCGGGCATACTTGAAGAACAGCAGCAGGGCCAGGTTGTTCACCAGGCTTACCAGGAGCCAGATGCGGCGGCTGCCGAAGCCCGCCCCGACGGCCATCAGCAGCACCAGCCCGGCCAGGGCCAGGGCGGCGGGCCGCAGCGTGGGCGGTCCCAGCCAGGCCACGCCCGCCAGGGCCAGGGCCAGCCCCAGCGACAGCACCAGGGCCAGGCGAAGCACTGCGTCGATGGGCCCGGCGCGGGGCTGGCCGACCGGCCCACAGTGGTCCATCAACGTCACCAGCAGGTAGTCCAGCGCCGTCGAGTAGACGACCAGTGACAGATAATAGGGGTTCCACCAGCCGTAGAAGAAATAGGAGGCGGCCAGCAGCCAGGGGATCCACAACCGCGTGCCGCGCAGCGCATAGAACACCGGCAGCACGATGAGCATGAAGATCAGGAACGGCCAGGTGTGGAAGAGCACGTCGAGACCTCTAATGTATCCGGCACACTCCGTGTGCCGCTGCCAGACAATCGGCACACGGAGTGTGCCGGATACGCCGCCTAATGCCGCGGGGCTTCGTAGGAGGTCGCGTTGCGGAGGGCCTTCTGGGTGCGATCGCGGATTTCGCGGGCGACCTCTGCTGCGCGGGGGTTGGTGGCCATGGCCAACCCGGCCCGCTGCCGCAGCACCTTGACCGCATTGCGGCACTCGCCCACCAGCTCGTCCTGGTTGCCGCCCACGTCGACGATGGCATGCGTGATCGCCGTGCACTGCTTCAGGGCGTCGTCGCCTTCGTAATCCAGCAGCTTACTGCGGAACTGCTCGGTTAGATCGACCACGTACTGCGGGGTCTTAATCAGCGCCCTGCGTTTGGCCACGGCGGCGTCGATCGCCCGGGCATGGGTCGCCATCTGGGCCAGGAAGTCGGCCAGTTCCGGATGGCCCGCCTCTTGTGCTTCCAGATAGGCGAGCGTGTCGTGGCCGAACTGGACGTACTGCTCGATCCGCCCGCGGATGTGCTTGACGAAGATCACGACGGCGGTGAGGGCCTGCTCGATCTCGGCCCGCTTGGCCTTCTGCTGTTTGGCGGCGTAGATGGCGCCCAGCAGGTCGCGGGTAGCGCAGGTGGCGCGGCCTTTAGAGGCCGTGCCCTGGCCCTCGACGTCGAGGATGTACTCGCAGGGGCCGACGCCCAGCGTGGCCCGCACCACGTCGACCAGGGCGAACTCGTCCAGGGGCGTCTCCCGCACGCGAGAAATGGGGTAGATCACGGCCGGGCCCTGGAAGCGCTCCGGCTTGGCCAGCGGCTGAAGATAGCCACGGCGGCCCAAGTCGAGCCAGCAGGGATAGCGAAACGAGCCCAACACGGTGGTCCAGCGCTGGCGGTTGGCGGGCACTTGCTGGGCCCCGCCGAACCAGCCCGACTTCTCGAACTGCCCGCTGCGCAGTTGCGCGATCATCTCCCAACTGGCCGTCAGGCCGCCGGCCAATCGCCAATCGACGCGCCATTGCGCGGGCCAGGGGGCGGTCCACTCCAACCGCAGAACCTGGCCGGTGTCCTCGCGGCGGACGTCGCGCTGGTGCCAGATGTTGTGCCCTTCGAGCGCGGCCACCCAGATCTTCCCGCCGGGACCGTAGTCCATCTGGCTGCGGCGGATCAGGCCGCCGCCCGCCGCGGCCCCCGGCGCCCCGGCGGCCAACTCGATCCGCGCGTCGCGCTCCCGCCGGCTGGCCACGCTCATTACCAGGGCATCCTGGCCGGGCAGCAGGTGTACGAGGAAGTTCTCGCTGGGCAGCTCGGCCCGGGCCACCGGCAGCTCGTCGGCATCGACCACGATGTCGTCGGCGAAGAAGTCGGGCAGGACGAGGAAGCGGCAGGGGGCCTCGACGCTCAAGGCGGTGGCCACACCCCGGCTCTCGGTCTTCACGAACGGCTGGCCCATGGCCAACTCGAACCGCAGGCTCGGTAAGTTGCCCAGGCCGAAGTCGGCGTCCACCACCACCTGGCCGGGATTGTTCTCGATCACGTAGACCCCCTTCAGCTTGCCGGCCGCTCGACCGCCCGCACCCACCGGAATCAACGTGGCCCGCAACACCTGCCCGTCCGGGCCTCGGCCGTAAAGCTCGGCCCCCATGGCGCCCCGCCGCAATACCAGGGCCAGCCGGTCGTTCATCAGCACCGCATCGCCGTTGAAGCGGTGGCCCGTGTCGTCTTCGGGCACCTTGCTCCAGCCCGCTTTCTTGAAGTCGGCCGGCATCGGCCCGCCTTCTGCGCCGGTGTCCAGCAGGCTGACGCCCGCGGCCGCCGCCTCCTGCCGGGCGACGTTCTCGTAGGCCACGTACGGCCCTTCGTAAAGCCGGAACATGTCCAGCCGGAACTCGGCCCCCGACTGCTTGCAGCTCACGTAGGCGAACCAGCCTTCGGGATACGATTTTTCGATCTTGAAAGTCGCACGCAACTCGGTCCAGGCGCCGGGCTTAATGGTGAATTTCTGACATACCGCCCGATCGTACGGCGAGCCGTGGCGCTCGATCTCCAGGGCCACCGCCACGGGCTGCTTGGCGCTGCGGGCCATTACGGCGAAGGTGTAGGTCTTTCCCACCGCGGGGGCCTCGATGGTCTGTCCGAACTGGACGCCCCAGCCGGTCGCCTTGTCGATCGTCAACAGTGCGCTTCGCCGGCCGGCGGCCGCGTCGCGATCGTCCACGGCGAAGCCCGCGGCGGTCTGGCCGTCGCGGTCCAACTGCCACAGGTCCCGCCCCAGCTCAAAGCTGGCGTTGCCGAAGAGGTTCTCCGGCGCACGGCCCTTGGCCGCCGCCTGGGCCACCGCGGCCAGAACCGCAACAGCACAACAAACGACACTCACTACGGCCAGTCGGCGGAAGATGCGGGGCATGGCAGGGCTCCTGGTGGGTTCGTTACTTCTGCTTTGTTTGATCTGCACGGTTGCAATTCGCGGATTGGTCGGTCCCCTCTCCCTCCGGGAGATGGTTAGGGTGAGGGGAATCCGGTATGTTGCTGCCTCTGCGGTTCTCGTCACCAACGCAGCTTCCCCTCACCCCGGCCCTCTCCCGGAGGGAGAGGGGGACCGGTTGTTTTGCGGTTCTTTCGCGTGCTTGTCTGCCGGCTGGGCCTGGCGGACGCAACGGAATCCGTAGGCTTCGTAGCCGAAGCACACGTCGGCCAGCCCGGGCGATTCCTTGTTCCGGGCGGCCGAGCGGCAGGCATCTTCGTCGCTGGCCCAACTGCCCCCGCGGAGCACCCGCTGCTGGCCCGAGGCCGGTCCCTGCGGGTCCTGCTGCGGTTGGCCGGCATCGTAGTGCTCGGCGTAGAAGTCGTTGCACCATTCGGCCACGCCGCCGTGCATGTCGAATAAACCCCAGGGATTCGGACGCTTCTGTTTCACGGCGTGGGTGGTCTTGGCGGCGTTGCCCTTGAACCAGGCATACTTGCCCAACTCGCTCGCGTCGTCGCCGAACGACCAGCGGCCGGCAGTGCCCGCGCGGCAGGCATACTCCCACTGGGCCTCAGTCGGCAGGTGATAGCCGTCGGCCGTAAAATCGCATTTCATGGTCTTCAGATCATAGCACGGCTTGAAGCCTTCGCGGGTAGACCGCATATTACAATATTGAATGGCGGAAAACCAGCTTATCCGCTCGACCGGTTTGCCGGGCCCGGGCCACTTGGCCGGGTTGCGGCCCAGCATGGCCTTGAACGCCTCCTGGGTCACCTCCGAGATATCCATCGCAAAGGCGCTCAGCCGCACGCGGTGCACGGGCTTCTCGTCGTCGTCGCCACCCTCGTCGCCCATCAGGAACTCGCCGGCGGGGATGAAGACCATTTCGATCCCGCTCTTGGTGAGAATGGTGGTCGGCTTCTGAGGCGCAACGGAGTCGGCCGACTCGATCCCCGCCGGCCGCCCGCACCCGCCCGCCAGGAGAAGCGGCAAGACGAGAAATCGGCAGAAGTTCAATGTCCATTTGGTAGGGTGGGTCGAGCCCGAAGGGCGAGCCCCACCGGAACCACGACGGACGACGGGCGACGGGCGACGGACGGAATCGCGCGAGCCCGTCGTCCGTCGTCCGTCGTCCGTCGAAAATGGTGGGGCTCGCTTCGCTCGACCCACCCTACATACTTTAACCTTCATTCTTCTCTTCACTTGCCTTGCAGTACGGGGTCGATCAGTTCTACGACGCGGGCGGCCCAGGGTTTCAGGCGCGGATCATCTTCGGCGGCCATCGTGGCCGATTGCTTCAGCCAGCGGACGGCCATGCGGCAGTTGGCCAACGTTCGGTCCTGGTTGGCGCCGATGAGGCGGGCCTCGGCGGCCAGCCGCTGGAAGCTGGCCAGGGCGTCGGGCTTGCCCACCAGGCCGCGCAGCCCGACGGCCACGCGGGCGGCCCGCGGAACGAGCCCACTATTGCCGATCCTCGGGCCCGCGGTCTGTTCCAATTTCTCTGCCAGCCGCCCCACAGCCTCGATGCCCGGCGCGTCGTGCGCATCTCCGGCCATGGCCCGGCACCACTCGGCGATGCGGCGGGCCAGCCGGCCGTATTGCTGGATCCTGTCCTGGGCGCGACCCAGGTGGGCTACCATCTGCTGCAACTGCTCGTCGATCTCGCCGGCGGCACGCTTCTCCTTCTTCTGCCGGAACTGCTTCTCGATCCAGGTCATTACGCCGTCGGGCGTGGGGTTGCTGTCCGTGGCCAGCCCCTCGGTTTGCAGAATGTACTGGCACGGCCCGACGCCCAGCGTGTTCCGCACGACGTCGATCGGGCAGAAGGTCGTCAGCGGCGTGGCCTGGTTGCGATCCATGGCGTAGATCAGGAGGCGCGGTGAGGGATTTGGGGATTTAGGGATTTGGGGATTTAGGGATTTGGGGATTTGGTCTTCGGCGGGCGCGGAGCGAACATCGGCGTCGGCGGAATCGGGGAGATACGATGAGGCTGCCGTGCCGCCGGGGCCGAGCAGGTCGGCCCGCCATTTGGCCGGAAAGGGCGGCCGCCAGTCGAGCTTCTTTAGGGCACTGGCATCCGCAACCGAAACCGCCTGCTCGTGCCACAGGTCTGGCCCTTCCAGCAGCGCCACCCATATCGTCTTGCCCTTGACGGCTTCGATGAAGCAGTCCGCGATGGTCGCCGGCTGGCCGGGCCCACCGCCGAGCGCCGCCAACGCCCTCTGACCGCCCGGCTGCCATACGCACATCACCTGGGCTTGGCCCTGGTCCAACAGGCCGAGGAAGAGATTCTCGACCGGCAATCGCAGCCCAGGCCGCCAGGGCAGATCGCCGGGAAAGACCATGTCGTCGCCGAAGAAGTCGGCTGCGACCACGTGGCGTATGTCGCCGGAGACCGATAGGCCCGCCACGCCCGCCTCGGGCCGAATCTCGACAATCATCTGGCCGGCGGTTAAGCGACAGGCGAGTGAGCAAGTGCCACCGCCGGCCTCCTTGACATCGGCCTGCAGCATGACGGCGCCGGTATTGTTCTCGGCGATCCGCAGCGTAGTCAGCGTGGACGG
>JBEKTY010000218.1:0-11219 GCA_049515555.1 Thermoguttaceae bacterium | reverse complement strand
TTCATCGCTGGCTAACTCGGTATCACGGAGACGGGTATTCGGGGCTGGAAAGGAGGCCTGTGAGCGGGCGTCCTCGAAAGCTTCAGGCGTTGGACCAAGACACTCTGAAGAGCATTGTATTGGCCCCCGCGTCGAACTACGGTTTCGAGACCGACTTTTGGACGACGCGGAGGTTGAATCAGGTGTTTCAATCGGAGTTGGGAATCCTGGTGTCTAAGAAGACTGTGCTGCGGCGATTGCACGAAGCAGGACTCACCTATCAGAAGCCGGAACGAGAGTACTTTGAGCTGACGGAAGAAGAGCGTCAAGAATGGGTGCGCACGGAGGTTCCTAAGATTCGTGCCGCCGTGCGAAAATACCGGGCAATCTTGTATTTTCAGGACGAAGCCATAGGAGTTAGAATGGCAGGCACAAGGTGCGGCTTTATGCCGCAAAACGAAAGCCGATGATCGCGCCGGCTTTAAGCCGCCTCGTCTTATTCTAACTCCTAACTCCTAACTCCTCAACTAGCCGTTGCCCTTCGACCGGGTCTTGAACGTGACCTCGAACAACTCGCCCGGACGACCGGCAAAATCTTTGGGCAGGGTAATGCGGACGGGCAGGCCCCACTCGGGCATTTTGGGGTCGCGGCACAGATGTACGGGAATCAACTCGACCTGCGGGCCGACTTGTTCGACGACCGTACGCACGGTCGGGCTGATGGCCGCCCGCTTTCGCACGTCCACGTCCATGCCCACCTTCGGATTTACGTGCTGCTCCTGCCGGATGAAGCTGACCAGATAGCGACCCTGGTCCGCGGCCAGGGTTATGATCGGGTCGTCCGCCCGAACGGCCGATTGCGGCCAATGATGGATCGCCGAGATCATTCCGCGGATCGGGGCGCGGATCGTCAGCCGGCTGATGTCGACTTCCACTTCGCGGATCCGCGCCTGCTGCACCAGGATTGCCGCGGCGATGGGGGCCAGCTCCTTGGCCACGTCGGCCGGCAGGAACTTGGGCAATTGCTCCAATCGCGCCAGAGCGCCCTTCTTCTGAGTCTCCGCCTCGCCCAGCACCTTGCTGTTCTCGGCCAGGCGTTTCACGGCCTCGTCGCGGAGCATGCGCGCGTTGTTCAATTCGATCTCGGAAACGATCTTCTTGTCGTACAGCGGCTTAAGGCAGTCGAAGTACACGCTCCTCCGCTGGGCCTCGAGCCGATTGACCGCCACCTCCGCCCCCCGCTCCAGCACGACCAGGCCGCGCTGTTCCAGCTCGACGCGCAGCCGCACCGCGTCGGCCATGTAGTTCAGCCCGCGGTCCGCTTCGCTGACCGCCAACTTCGCCCCCAGCGCGTCGAGTTCTTTTCGCAGCCGGGCCAGTTCCTGCACCAGGGTCGCCAACTGGGCCTGCAACGGCCGATCGTCCAACTGGGCCAAGACCTGGTTCGGCTCGACTGTTTCGTACAGCGACCACGGCCCTTGCGGTAGGGGCATCAGGATCCCGCTAAGCGGCGACGCCACGTCGACGCGGATCGCCTCGACCTCGCCGATCGCGTGCGGCATCTCGCCCTGCCGGGTCCACAACAGTAAAGTCAACACCGTGAAACTAACGAGCCCCAGCAGGGGCAGCGTTGTGTATCGGAACCGATGCCACCGCAGTCGCCAAGGCGTCGAGATTCGTTCCATGCCGTTTACCACCATCATCAAGGTAGCCCGTGTCTCGTCCCAGCGAGCCCCTCGAGGACGCTGGGGTAGAACACCGAACCCCACGCATAGCGCCGCAGGACGACGCCGTGCGCAGCGCCGGTCCTGTCTGTCTGCCTTCCCGCCTAACTTATATCTAATAATCGAAATTGAGGAATTGTTCAACCATTTTCCGGGCAAACATCCCATTTTACCCAATCCGCGGCCAACCGGCGCCCGATTTTCATAAAATTCAAACCAGGTCGCCATCGGGGCTCCGACTTGGCAACGCCTACGATTCCGGCTATAAGGGGGGCTGTGGAAGGGAAACCGGGGCCTGCCATAGCACCATCGGAGAGTGGATCACGACCAATCGGAAGTGGTGGAGAATGGTCAGCTCTCAAGGGTCATTGGGGCTTGTTCATTGTGATCGTGATCGCTGTCGTGATCGCTCGATTTCATGGTTGCGGTCCAGGGTCGTGAGGAGCACTCCCATGCTGCGCCGCAAAGTCGCCGTCGGCCCGGTCCTTGTTTGGCTGGCATGTTTCGCGTTGGCGCGGGCTGCCGATACGCCGCCCTTCGATCCGAGCCTGCCGGCCAAGAGTCGGTGCGTTGTGGCCATCGAAGCGCTCCGGCCGACGCAGTTCGCCGTCGGCTACCGCGAGGTCGAGGAGCGTGCCCAGAACATCGTCGGCAAGAGTCCCAAGAAGTTCAAGAAGTACATGGAAGAGCATTTGCCGCTGTTGGTCGTGGGCCCCGGCGGAGTGCCCTACCTGATCGACGGCCACCATCTCGCGTTGGCGCTCGTCAGACACCGGGTGACGGACCATTTCGAGGCGCGCATCGAGGCCAATTGGCGCGACTTGAGCCCCGCCGAGTTCTGGAAGAACATGCGGCAGCACGGCTGGGTCTACCTTTACGACAACGAGGGGCGCGGCCCGCTCGAGCCCGATCGGCTGCCGCGGAAAGTCACCGAGTTGAGCGACGATCCGTACCGGGCCCTGGCGTGGGCGGTGCGGAAGCGCGGGGGATACCGGAAGACCAATGCGTCGTTTGCCGAATTCAAATGGGCCAAGTACTTCCGCAGCCGGATCACGATCGGGTCGGCGCCCGGCGATTTCGATCGCGCCGTCGAGGCGGCGCTCAAGATCAGTCACTTGCCCGAGGCCCAGGACCTGCCCGGCTACTATCCCTGACGCTATAATGAGCGGTTCGCTGTTGTGTAATCGAGTCGCTCGGGGGAGTACGATGGCGGGTGGCGGTCACATTGCGCTGCGGGGGGTGAATGTCCATAACCTGAAATCGGTGGACCTGGACATCCCGCGCCAGCAGTTGATCGTGCTGTGCGGCGTAAGCGGCAGCGGCAAGAGCAGCCTGGCCATCGATACCTTGTATGCCGAGGGGCAGCGCCGTTACATCGAGAGTTTCTCGGCCTACACGCGGCAGTTCCTCGAGCGGCTGGAGAAACCGGAGGCCGAGCGGATCGACGGCCTTCCGCCGGCCATTGCCGTGACGGGCCGAACCACCGGCCGCTCGAGCCGCGCCACCGTCGGCACCGCCACGGAAGTGACCGATTACCTGCGGTTGCTGGTGGCCAAGATCGGCCACGTCTTCTGCCGCCGCTGCCGGAGCGAGGTTCGCCGCGATACGCCCCAGAGCGTGGCCGAAACCCTGGCCGCCCTTCCCGCCGGCACGCGGTATCTGCTGGCCTTCGCCCTGGAGAACCTGGAAGCCGGCGGGCTGGGAGCCGCGGCCGCCGCGCTGCGCGAAGAAGGCTTCGTCCGCATGATCGCCGCCGGCCGGGTCGTGGAACTGGACGCAGTGCTCGCCGCCGCGGACGCCGAGCACGCAGTACTTCGACCGTCCTCGGTCGACACGTTGGGTGCCACTGCTGGCTTGTCCAGCAGTGCTGAAAACACGGTTGGGCAAGCCAACCGTGGCACCCGTCATTCCAGGTCGGTCGGGGCACCAGCATGCGGTATGGAGCGCTCGCCTACAGGTGCGCCGGGCCCCGGAGCCGCTCCCGAGGAGCCGGAGCCCGGTACCTACGTCGTGGTCGATCGGCTCGTCGGCGGCGGGGCGAGCCCGGAGCGACTGCGCGATTCGCTGGAGACCGCCTTCGCCAAGGGCCGGGACAAGTGCTACGCCTTCGTCGAGGAATCCGGCGGCGCGTATGACGACCAGCAGTCAGCCCCGTTCGGCGCGGGTCTCCCGACCCCGCCGCGGCCGGACCGAAGGTCTCCGGGGCCAGGGAGACCTTCGGTCGGCGGTGTGGCTCGGTCGGAGACCGGCCACAACGGAGGAGGCGGACAAGAATCGGGACAGTCGCCACAGCAGCCAGTGCTCGGCGAGCGGGGCAAGCCCGTGACAATCGACGGCCGCCGCTGGCGACGCCTGGGCTTCAGCGGCCAAATGGCGTGCGCCGATTGCGGCACCGAGTATCCGCTGCCTGAGCCCCGGTTATACAGCTTCAACAGTCCCCTGGGCGCATGTCCCGAGTGCGAAGGCTTCGGCAACGTCATCGGGATCGACATGGACCTGGTGGTGCCGGATGCGCGGAAGTCGATCCGCGAGGGGGCCATTGCCCCTTGGAACACCCCGGCCTACACCCACGAGCTGGAAGAGCTGCTGGCCCTGGCCGACGACTACGGCCTGCCGGTCGACGTGCCGTTCAGCGAGCTTAACGAGGCAGAGCGGGGGTTGATCCTGCACGGCGTGCCGGAGCGGGAGTTCGGCGGGCTGGACGGTTTTTTCGCCTGGCTCGAGCGGCGGAAGTACAAGATGCACATTCGGGTGTTGTTGAGCCGTTGGCGGAGCTATCGGCCCTGCCCGGCCTGCGGCGGCAGCCGGCTTCGGCCGGAGGCCCTGGATGCCCGCATCGGCGGCCGCAACATCGCCGAAATCTCGGCCCTGAAGGTGGCCCGGGCGGCGGAGTTCTTCCGCGGCCTCGAGCTGCCCGACTGGGAGCGCCGCGTGGGCCGCACCATGCTCGAGCAGGTGCGGGCCCGCCTGGACTACCTGGAGACGGTCGGCCTGGGCTACCTCACGCTGGATCGCACGATCCGCACCCTCAGCGGCGGCGAGGGCCGGCGCGTGGCCCTTACCGCGGCCCTGGGCTCGAGCCTGGTCAACATGCTGTACGTGCTGGACGAGCCCTCGACCGGGCTGCATCCGCGCGACGTAACGCGGCTCATCGAGGCCATCGGCAAGCTCCGCAGCCGGGCCAATACGGTGGTCGTGGTCGAGCACGAGGAGGCGATCCTGCGGGCGGCAGATCAGTTGATCGAGATCGGTCCCGGGGCCGGCGAGCGCGGCGGCCGGATCGTCTTCCAGGGCACCCCGGCCGAAATGGAGGCCGCGCCCGACAGCCTGACGGGCGATTACCTGGCCGGCCGCCGCGGGGCGCTGGCCGCCGGCCGCCGCCGCGAGCCCAGCCACGGCTGGATCCGCCTGGCCGGCGCGCGGGGCAACAACCTCGAGCGGCTGACCGTCGAGTTCCCCCTCGGCCTGCTGTGCCTGGTGACCGGCGTCAGCGGCTCCGGCAAGAGCACGCTGGTCGAGGGCACGCTGTACCCGGCCCTGTGCGGCCGCCTACGCAAGCCGGCCCCCAAGCCCTATCCCTACGACGACGTGTTCGGCGACGGGCAGATCGACGACGTGATCCTCGTCGATCAGAGCCCGGTGGGCCGCTCGCCGCGGAGCAACCCGGTCACGTACCTCAAGGTCTTCGACGAGATCCGCAACGTGTTCGCCGACACGATCGAGGCCCGCACGCGGAACTACGACGCCGGCCAGTTCAGCTTCAACGTCGACGGCGGGCGGTGCAGCACGTGCCAGGGCGAAGGTTACTTGCAGATCGACATGCAGTTCCTGGCCGACGTGTACATGAAGTGCGGCCAGTGCCACGGCGCCCGCTACCGCGACGAGATCCTGGACGTGACCTACCGCGGCCGCAATATCGCCGAAGTGCTGGACATGACGGTCCGCGAGGCGTTCACCTTCTTTCGCGGGCGGCCCAAGGTGCAGGCCCGCCTGAAGCGGCTCATCGACGTGGGGCTGGATTACGTGCGGCTGGGCCAGCCGGCCAACACGCTCTCCGGCGGCGAGGCGCAGCGGCTGAAACTGGCGGGCTACATGTCGGCCGCCCGCCGCGGCCGCTGCCTGTTCCTGCTCGACGAGCCCACCACCGGCCTGCACCCGGCCGACGTGGTGCAGTTGCTCGACTGTTTCGACGCCCTGCTTTCCGTGGGCCACTCGCTGGTCGTGGTCGAGCACAACCTGCAACTGATGAAAGCGGCCGATTACATCATCGACCTGGGCCCCGGCGCCGCCGACGAGGGCGGCCGGCTGGTGGCCAAGGGCACCCCGGAAATGGTCGCCCGCAGCCCCGGCGTCACCGCGCAGTACCTCGCCAAACTGCTCCAGCAGCCGCCCGAGGAAGAATGATGAACCGCAAGCTCGCGGCGTAACGGCCGGAATCGCCCGCCGGTCATCCCGGGATGCAAGCGATTAGCCGGCGGTCGAGGAGCGCGAGCGACGACATCGCCGGATGCGGCTTGACCCGTTCTTAGGAAATGTCATAATTACATCATGGCCAGCGTAACCCTGCGACGCGAAGCCGCCGAACAACTCGGGAGACTGCCCGAGAGGATCAAGTCGAGGGTGACCGCGATAATCGAGCGGTTGGGGCGCTGGCCCGAGGTCAGCGGGGCCAAGCCGCTACGGGGTAAACTCGCCGGGCGTTACCGGATCCGCACGGGCGACTACCGCCTCCAGTTCCGCGTGCGAGGCGACGAAGTGATTATTGAACGGATGGGGCATCGTGGCCGTTTCTACGATTAGCGAGGGCGCAAGCATGATTGGATTGCAGAGGATCGAAGTCGAGGGCAAGCGGTTCGTCTTGCTGCCGGAAACCGAGTATGACCGGCTGTGCCGCGGCGCCGGCGAGGCGCTGGCCGTCGAGGATGAGGAATTGCCCCCGCTGCCCAAGCCCGACAAGCACGGGCGATTTCCCGCACTCCAGTACGCGCGAATCTCGCTGGCCCGAGACCTGATTCGGGACCGCACGGGCGTGGGCCTAAGCCAACAGCGGTTGGCCGACTTGGCCGGCGTCCGTCAGGAAACGCTGTCGAGGATCGAGACCGGCAAGCATACGGCCAGCCCGCGAACGGTCGATAAGATCATGCGGGTGATCGAAGCCCAACGGCGGCGGCGTTCCAGAAAGGGCCGCTGAATCATTGCGGGCGGGTTCGCAGCCAGGCCCGCGGGGCGGCCGGGGCAAGGGAGAACATGTTGGCGGCCACGGCCGTGAGGCGGCCGGCGGCTAGCCATTGCTCCGCGCCCCGGATAGCATATCTCTCTGAGCGCCGACGCCGTAATAGTAATCTACGGGCGCGAAGACTGGGACGGTCCCCGTGAACGGCTTCCACAATCCCCATAGTTGGAGGTCCACATGCCTTGGTTCTTTGAGAAATCGGACGGGATTTCGAGCCCGCGGCTCGAGGCCCTGATGCGGCAGACGGTGGCCGAGGCGCGGCGGCGGATTTGCGACCGGCCGCGGCGGGTGCTGCTGCTGCCGCCCGACATCACGCGGGCCCACAGCGGGGCCGGCCGCCTGACCGAGTTGCTCTATCACCTGCTGGCCGACAAGGCCGAGGTGCACGTAATCCCCACGCTCGGGCAGCACGTGCCGCATACGCCGGAAGAGAACCGCCGCATGTTCGGCGCTATTCCCGAGGAGCGGATCCATGCCCACGATTGGCGCGGCGGTTGCGTGGCGGTGGGGGAAGTGCCCGCCGACTTCGTCCGCCAGGCCACCGGCGGGGCCGCCGACTGGTCGATTCCCATCGCGCTCAGCCGCAAAATCGTGGAGGAGCCTTGGGACTTGATCATCCACGTCGGGCACGTCGTGCCGCACGAAGTGCTGGGCTTCGCCAACCACAATAAGAATTACTTCATCGGCCTGGGCGGCAAGGAGACGATCTGTGCCGCCCACATGGCCGCCGCCTGCTGCGGCATCGAGAACAACCTGGGCACGCTGGTCACGCCCATCCGGGCCTGCTTCAACAAGGCAGAAGAAGATTATCTCGGGCGGCTGCCCGACCTCTACGTACAGATCGTCCTGGCCCGCAATCCGCAGGGGCAACTGCTGCCCACCGGCCTGTACGTGGGCGACGACCTGGAAACATACCTCGCAGCGGCCCGGCAGTCGCGCCGCGAGAACATCACCATTCTGGACGAGCCCATCCGCAAGATCGTATGTGTGATGCAGGGCGACGAGTTCTTCAGCACCTGGGTGGCCAACAAGGCGGTGTACCGCACGCGGATGGCCTTGGCCGACGGAGGCGAGCTGGTGGTCATTGCCCCGGGGCTGGTGCGCTTCGGCGAGCAGCCGGAGGTGGACGCCCTGATCCGCAAGTACGGCTATTGCGGCACGCCCCGGGCCATGGCGGCCTACCGCAGCGACCCGCAACTGCGGGACTTGGCCCATGCCGCCGCGCACCTGATCCACGGCTCCTCCGAAGGGCGGTTTACGATCACCTATGCCCCGGCCGGCTTGTCGAGGCAGGAGATCGAAAGCGTTCATTTCGCCTATGCCGATCTGGCCCAGACGCTGACCAAATACCCGCCCGACCGCATGACACCGGGCTGGAACGACGTGCCCGACGGCGAGCGGGTATTCTTCATTCCCACGCCCTCGGCCGGCCTGTGGGCCACGCGCGAAAAACTCTACGGCCGCTCGGCAGGCTTCGAGGCGTAGCGGTGGAAAGTAGCACGCCACACGCCGTGTGCCGTTCGCTAAAGCGGATAAGGGTACGGCGGACGGTGGCACGTCCCTGAGCCCCGCGAAGGGCGTGGGTTTTCGCGCCTCGCCACGCCCTTCTTCCCTCAGGGCGTGCCACCCAAAGTGATCGAGTTGCCATTAGCGAGCCCCAAAAGCAAATCCCCCCGTGTATAGCAGGAGGAAACAGGTTTGCCAACGGGCGGTTGTGTCGCACGGTTGCATCGGACTGCCGCCTTGCTATACTGCGGGCAGTCGGCACTGCGGCCGAAGGTGACAGACGGTAGGGTGGGTCGAGCGCAGAAAAGCCCCACCGGAATCACGACGGAGGACGGGCGACGGACGACGGACGGAAGCACTCCCGTCCGTCGTCCGTCGAAAATGGTGGGGCTCGCTCCGCTCGACCCACCCTACAAACTCGACCCACCCTACAAACTTTCAGAGGATCGTATGGGCTTAACGATGAAATTGCTCGGGCGAATGTTACTCGCTGTGACCAACCGTCTGGCGGGGCCGGCGGCGGTGTCGGCGGTGCTGCTCTGGGCGGTGCTGCCCTGTGGCGGGCCGCTGGCCGCGGCCGAGCCCCAGGCCGACCTGTACGTCTCGACACATGGCAACGACGCCTGGTCGGGCCGGCTTTCCCGACCCAATCCAACACAGACCGACGGCCCCTTGGCAACCCTCGACCGGGCCCGGCAGCTCGTGCGAGAACTGAAGCGGGCCGAAGCGGACCGGCAGCGGCCGATCGTCGTGGCCATCCGCGGGGGAACGTATTTCCTGGCCCGGCCGCTGGAGTTCGGACCCGATGATTCCGGCACCCAGCGGGCCCCGATTGTCTACCAGGCCTACGGCCAGGAGCGGCCGCTCGTGAGCGGCGGCGTGAAGCTCGAAGGCTTGACCGTCCAGGCCGACGGCCGCTGGCGGACGACGATCGCCGAGGTGCGGAGCGGGAAATGGTCGTTCGCCCAGTTGTTCGTGAACGATCAGCGGCGGCCGCGGCCGCGCTTGCCCCGCCACGGCTACTACCACGTCGCCGCCGAGCTGCCCCCCAGCCCGCAAGGGCAGAAGCAGGGTTTCGACGGCTTCGGCTATTCGGGCGACGAGCTGCGGGCCGACTGGGCCAACCTGCACGACGTGGAAGTGCTGGCCTTCCACGAGTGGACCGCCTCGCGAATGCGGATTGCCCAGATCGACCCGGCGGCGCACGCCGTCCGGTTCGTCGGCACCACCAGCGGCCTGAGCCGCTGGGCGGCCTTTCCCAAGGGCTACCGCTTCCTGGTCGAGAACGTTCGCGAGGCCCTGGGCGAGCCGGGCCAATGGTACCTCGATCGGCCCAGCGGGCAGTTGACCTACGTGCCCCTGCCCGGCGAGCGGCCGGAGCAAACCGTGCTCGTCGCCCCGCGGCTGGAGCGGCTGGTGACCTTTGCCGGCGACGCGCCCGGGCGGCGATGGGTCGAGCACGTCGAGCTCCGCGGCCTGTCGTTTGCGCACGCCAATTGGACGCTGAGCGAGCGGGGCCAGAGCTTCCCCCAGGCCGAGATCAACCTGGACGCCGCGATCTCGGCCGTCGCCGCGCGGCACGTGGTGCTCGAAGACTGCGCCGTCCGCCACGTGGGCGGCTATGCCATGGCCTTCGGCCAGGGTTGCCGCGACAACACGGTCGAGGGCTGCGAAATGGTGGACCTCGGCGGCGGGGGCGTGAAGATCGGGCACACCGCCGGCCCGGCCGGGCAGCCCGGCTGGCCCATCGCCGAGCCTGCCGACCCGGTTGCGCACCACGTCGTCCGGCAGTGCCTGATCGCCCACGGGGGCCGGCTGCACTCGGCCGCCGTCGGCGTCTGGATCGGCCACAGCCCGGACAACGTCGTCGAGCACAACGACATCTTCGACTTCTACTACACGGGCATCTCCGTGGGCTGGGTGTGGGGCTACGGGCCCAGCCTCGCCCGCAACAACGACATCGGCTTCAACCACGTGCACACCCTGGGCCAGCACGTGCTTTCAGACATGGGCGGCATTTACACGCTGGGCCCCTCGCCCGGCACCCGCGTGCACGACAACTGCTTCCACGACGTGCAGTCGTTCAGCTACGGCGGCTGGGGGCTGTATACCGACGAGGGCTCCAGCGGCATCGTCATGGAGAACAACCTCGTCTACCGCACGAAGACCGGCGGCTTCCACCAGCACTACGGCAAGGAGAACCGCTTCCGGAACAACATCTTCGCCTTCGGCGCCGAGCAGCAGCTCCAGCGAACACGCAGCGAGCCGCACCTGTCGTTCTTCTTCGAGCGGAACATCGTGTATTGGGACAACGGCAGCCCGCTTCTGGGCAGCAACTGGAACGACGACAAATTCCAGCTCGATCACAATCTGTACTGGGACGCCTCGGGCAAGGCGATCCGCTTCCCCGGCGGACTGACGCTGGACCAGTGGCGGCAGAAGCGGGGCCAGGATGAACATTCGCTGGTGGCCGATCCGAAGTTCGTCTCACCCCAGCAGGCCGATTTCCACCTCCAGGAAGACTCGCCGGCCGGGCAGATCGGCTTCAAGCCGTTCGACTATTCCAAGGCCGGCCGCAGCCGCCCGCCCGAGCTGACCCGCGACCTGCCGCCGGTACTGAAGACCTTCGAGTAAGGGCTATAACAGCTTCAGGAACTCTTCCGGCGTCAGCCCCGCGACGCGTGCTATTCCGCCCATAGTGAAAGAGTTGATGGGATTGTGCCGGGGAATCGCCAGGCGTTTTTCACCATTAGAGAGAATAGTGTGTTTGCCCTCTC
>JBEKTY010000217.1:0-11259 GCA_049515555.1 Thermoguttaceae bacterium | reverse complement strand
TTCTTGGGCATGGCGACCTTCCTGATCTGCCGCAACTCGCGCCCCGGAAACCCTCCGGCAGATACCGCGAATCGCAATGCCCCATTCATACCAGATTACCCAGTATGGCGCAATCGCCCTGGCCAACCCGGATTTGGAAATGTTCTCTTAAAGTGGGTTTGGTAAAACCAGGCGAACGCTGGCCTGTGCGAGCGGGTTGAGATTCATCCCCGGGGAAGCGGCGGGGATGACTACGTTGAGTTCCCAACCGATCCCGCTCTTCGTGGCTTTCACTCGAAGGACAGGAAGTTCGTGGCAGTCGCACTTGGAAGCACGAGCGATCCCGAGGTATTGAATGCGGTTGACCAAGATTGGTGGGACCACCGAAAACCGCTGGCAAACTGTGGTGTGCGAATCAAGTTCCTTTGTCCGGGACAGTTTCACGATTCCTGACGCTCGCCTATAGGTTATCATTCCAGCATAGGCAAAACAGAATGGCCAAGTCATTCGACGAGCTGGTGCGGCGGACGACGAGCGAGCGTACGCGTCGGCGGGCGGCCCGCCCCACGCGGGAACTGCTGGCAGACCTGTTGCTGAGCGAGATCCGCCGCCTGGCGGGCAAGAGCCAGCGGGAGTTGGCCGCAACGCTGGGGATAAGGCAGCCCAGCCTTTCGAAGCTGGAGAAGCAGTCCGACATCCAAGTCTCGACGCTGCGCAAGATTGTCAAGGCGTTGGGCGGCGAACTGGAGATCGTGGCGCGCTTTCCGAAGCAGGCAGTGCGGCTGAAGCAGTTTGGCGTTGCGGGGTTTTCCGCGCCGCACCGCGCTGGGGCGAGAACAACGGAACTGCAATTGTTCTGAAGGCCCACACCGCCCCGGGTGGCCGGAGGCTCATGGCCGGGAATCAGTTACTATCGTATTCCTCACGCTCCGCGTGAGGCCGGAAGAGATGATATTGTGTGTCTGTTGAGCCCTCTCGCGGAGCGAGAGGAATACGTCAGAGGGCGCGACACTAATTGATTCGCCGGTCCTCACATCGAAAGCCCGATCACGCGGCGCTGCGCTTGCGGAGCGGGACTTTGCGGATCTTCTCGATCAGCGCCGTGGTGGAATACTGTGGCCGGGTGGGCACGGAGACGACTTGCCCGCCGCTTTGCAGCACCGACTTGTGGCCCACGACCTCTGGGAGGCTGTACTGGTCGGCTTTGACCAGCACGTCGGGGAGCACCTGGGCCACCAGTGAGGCGACGCTGGGGTCGTCGAAGATGACTACGTAATCGACGCAGGCCAACGCGGCCAGCATTTCGGCGCGGCCTTGCTGGTCGACGATGGGCCGGCCCGGCCCCTTGATCTGGCGGACGCCCCGGTCGCTATTGACGGCCACCAGCAGGCAGTCGCCCTGTTGGCGGGCTTCTTGTAGCGAGGCGACGTGCCCGGGATGGAGCAAGTCGAAGCAGCCGTTGGTCATGACGATTCGCTGGCCGGCCAGGCGTAGCTGGCGCAACGTGGCATCGAGCCGCTCGAGGGAGAGGATCTTGGCGCCGGGCTGGCCGCCGTGTGCCAGCTCGGCCAGGATTTCGCGGCGGGCCAGCGGCACCACGCCCAGCCGCTCGACCTCCAGCCCGCCGGCGACGTTGGCGGCCTCGATGGCCGCGGCGGGGTCCGAGCCGGCGGCCAGCAGGTAGCCCAGCACGGCCAGCACCATGTCGCCGGCGCCGGTGATATCGCACACCTGCCGCGGCCGGGCGGGGAACAGGCGGGCCTGGCCGGAGCGGTCGGCCCAGGCCATGCCGTCGCGGTCGAGCGTGACCAGCACGGCATCCAGTCCGAAATCGAGCAATCGGCGGGCGGCGTCGAGGGCTTCCTGCGGGGCGGTGATGCGGGTACCCAGGGCCCGCCCCGCCTCGGCCCGGTTGGGCGTAATCCAGGCACAGCCCGCGTAGCGATGATAATCGGCGTCCTTGACCGGGTCGGCCACGACGGGCACGCCCGCCGCCCGGGCCAGTTTCACCAGGCGGGGGAACATTTCGCCCCGGCACACGCCCTTGTTGTAGTCGCTCACCAGCACCAGGTCGATCTCGTCGAGCGAGCGGGCGATGCCGGCCAGGAGCAGGTCCAGCGTTTCGGCGGCGATTGGGTCGTCGGTTTCGCGGTCGACGCGGATCATCTGGTGCGGATCGCGCTGCTGGGCGCATCCCAGGAGGCGCTCCTTGAGGGTCGTCGGGCGGCCGGCGACCGGGAGCACCAGGCGGCTGTTGACGTCGATGTTATCGAGCAGTTGGCGGACCACGCGGCCCTCGTCGTCGTCGCCGACCACGGCGGCGAGGATGGTTTCGGCCCCCAGGGCGGCGAGCATCGAGGCCACGCTGCCGGCCCCGCCCAAGCGGTGTTCCTGCCGGCCGGTTCGCAGAATGGGAATGGGGGCCTCGGGGCTGATCCGCTCGACGTTGCCCCACACGTAACGATCCAACATCACGTCGCCCACGAGCATGATCCGCGGGCGAAGGTCGCGCTCCAGCAGCGTCGTCAAAGCAGTGGACATCCGTGTCCGGTCCTTGAAAGGGATTTAGGGATTTGGGGATTTAGGGATTTAGGGGTTGAGGGGTTGAGGGGTTGAGGGGTTGAGGGGTTGAGGGGTTGAGGGGTTGAGGGGTTGAGGGGTTGGGGGCGTTACGTCTGGTTGTCCTCCGTGGTTTCAGCGTCCGGCGGCTGTTAGCCGCCGACTACTCCCTTATCCCCTGATCCCCTTATCCCCTCAACCCCCTTTGCATCTGCGGTTTGCGGCCCACGTACAGCGTAACCACGCCGGCGGTGAGCCCCCGGAAGCCGACCTCGGCCAGTCCGGCGGCCCGCATCCGCTCGGCCAGCGCCCCGGCCTGGGGAAACCGGCTCACGCTGGCCGGAAGATAATTGTAAGCCGCCGAGCGATTGCGTGCCAGCGTCTGGCCGATCCGCGGCAGCAGGCGGTGGAAATACCAGGCATAGACGGCCGCCAGGAGCGGGCGGCGGGGCATCGAGAATTCCAGGACGGCCACGCGGCCGCCGGGGCGGCAGACCCGCGTCATTTCGACGAGGCCCCGCTCCGTGTCGCTCAGATTTCGCAGCCCGAAGGCCACGCACACGATCTGGAACGTGTCGTCCGGAAAGGGCAATTGCAGGGCGTCGGCCTCGACCAGGGCGATCCGGCCGCCGTGGGCCGCGCGGCGGCACTTATCGCGGGCCAGGGCCAGCATGGGCCGGCAGAAGTCGGTGCCCACGATCCGCCCGGCGGGCCGGGCCCGCCCGTAGGCCAGGGCCAGGTCCGCCGTCCCCGTGCAGACGTCCAGGATCGGCGCCGGATCGTCGGCCGGCGGCACCAGCCGCACCGTCCGCCGCCGCCAGCGGACGTCGATCCCCAGCGAAAGCAGGTGGTTCAGCAGATCGTAGCGCCGGGCGATCTGGCCGAACATGCGGCGAACCCGCTCCGGAGATTTGGCGTCGGCGCTCATGGGGATTAGGGGTTGGGGGTTGGGGATTAGCCGACGGCTAACAGCCGCCGGGCCGGGACGGAGCCGTTAATTATAGACTCAGTCTGGGGCGCGACGTAGGGTCGCGACCCTGCCAGCCGCTTGCGGCTTGGCCCAAGGGCGATAAGATGGTTACAAGTTCGTCCTTGTCACCGTTCGGGAGATGGCAGGGGGGCGTCGGCCCGTGAAGGCCCTCACCCTGCCCTCTCCCGGAGGGAGAGGGGACCTTACTCTGGAAAAATCACTATGGAAATGGAAGCGTTGGTCGCCCTGTGCAAGCGGCGCGGATTCTTGTTCCAGTCCAGCGAGATCTACGGCGGGCTGCAAGGGTTCTGGGACTACGGCCCGATGGGCGTCGAGTTGAAGCGGAACGTCCGCGAGGCCTGGTGGCGGGACATGGTCACCGGGCATAACGAGCTGGAGGTCCCGCCCGGGGCACCCGCGGCCTATGAAATGACCGGCCTGGATTGCGCAATCATCATGCACCCGCAGGTCTGGAAGTGCTCGGGCCATTACGACCTGTTCCACGATTCAATGGTCGATTGCCGCGAGTCCAAGCGGCGCTATCGCTTCGACCAGGTCCAGGGCCGGTGGGTGGAGGCCAAGGGGCAGCGGGTGTTCGTGGCCACCGAGGCCGTGGGCCAGGCGGCCCTCGATGACACGCGGCAGAAGGCATTGCGGTGGTTCAACCTGCGGGCCAAAAACGCCGACGAGCTGCACTGGGAGGGGGAGCTGCTCTCGCTCACCACGGTCGCCGATCTTGCCGCCGTGCTGGGGCCCGACGCCAAGACCCCCGGCACGCTCACCCCGCCGCGAGAATTCAACCTGATGTTCAAAACGGTGGTGGGCGCGCTGGGCGGCGAAGAAGACGCCGCCTTCCTGCGCCCGGAAACGGCCCAGGGAATCTTCGTCAACTTCAAGAACGTGCTGGATAGCACGCGGGTGCGGATCCCCTTCGGCGTGGCCCAGATCGGCAAGAGCTTCCGCAATGAGATCACGCCGCGGAACTTCACCTTTCGCTCCCGCGAGTTCGAGCAGATGGAGATCGAGTTCTTCTGCCACGCCGACACGTCGCGGCAGTGGTATCAGTATTGGCGCGACCGGCGCTACCAGTGGTACTTGAGCCTGGGCCTGGCGGGCCAGCGGCTGCGGCTCCGCGACCACTCGGCCGACGAGTTGAGCCATTATTCGGTGGGCACGGCGGACATCGAATATGCGTTTCCATTCCTCGCGCCGGGCGAGTTCGGCGAGCTGGAAGGCGTGGCCCATCGCGGCGATTTCGACCTGCGCAGCCACATGGAAGGCAAACTCGTCCGCAGCGGCGAGCAACTGGTCGTCCAGCAGGATGCCGAAGGCAAGCCCCGCCACCGCGGCAGCGGCAAGGACCTGAGCTACTTCGACGATCTGACCCAACAGCGCTACGTGCCGCACGTGATCGAGCCTTCGGCGGGGGCCGATCGGGCGACCCTGGCCTTCCTGTGCGAGGCCTACAACGAAGACGAGGTGCCCGACGAACACGGCAAGCCGACCAAGCGGGTGTTTCTGAAACTGCACCCGCGGCTGGCCCCTATCAAGGCGGCCGTCTTCCCGCTGGTCAAGAAAGACGGCATGCCCGAGGTGGCTAAGGAAATCTACGCCGCGTTGAAGCCGCACCTTACGGTGTTCTATGACGAGAAGGGGGCCGTCGGCCGCCGCTATCGCCGCCAGGACGAGGTGGGCACCCCATTCTGCATTACCGTCGACGGCCAGACGATGGCCGACGGCACCGTAACCATCCGCGATCGCGATACGCTCCGCCAATGGCGGGTCGGAAAACAGCAGTGCCTGGACGAAATTCGACTGCGCCTGTTATCGTCCTGACGAGTATAATAGAATAAGATCGGCTCCGGTTAGCGAAGGAAATATTGAGAGGGGGTGGGCCATGAAACGTTGCTTGGTACTGGTGGGGATGCTCGTGCTTCTGGCGGCGGCCGCCGTCGCCTCGGCGGTAGCCGCAGATGTCAAACGGCCGATCGGCCCGCTGGCGTGGGCCGGTCAGCCGGAACCGGTGGCGAAGCCGGCCGCACAGCCGGTGCCGCCGCGGGCCGTGGTCACGCCGCGATCGACGGCGGCGGCCCGGGTGCCGCCAACTCCGGCCGCTCTGCACCCCACGCGCGCCGTGGCGCCGGTCCTGACCCCGCAGTATGGTTCTACATCCTCGGCTTCGGCCTCCGGCGGCTCGACGACGCAGTCGAGCCGGCGTTACGCATGGCCGTACGGCTACGGACTGCCGTACGGTTACGGCTATCATCCGCTGGCTTACAATCCCTACGGTTATGGCGGCTACGGATACTCGCCGTACGGATACTCGCCGTACGGCGCTGCCTCGTATCCGCTTTATCTGATGAGCTACGGGCCGTGGGGACCGTATTACTCGCTGGGCTCGCCCTGGGGCGGGTACGGCGGCTATTCTCCGTATTATTATTCGCCGTACTCGGCGGGGTATGGGCCCTATGGCTACGGCTACGGCGGATACTCTTATCCGGGGGCGATCTTCGCGCCGGCGGGGCTGCTCTTCGGTCCCGGGGTGGGGATCGGTGTTATGGCCTTTGCCCCGGGGATCGGCGCGGGCGGGTGGTGAGCCGCCGCCGCTGGTGGGCGGCAGCGGCGGGCGAGTCGAGCCGCTTGCCCAACGCTGCGCTGGTCTTCAGCTCGTGAAGCTGCTGATCCACGGCCTCCAGGCGGCCGGCCGCGTTACGGTTGTCGCGCCACAGCCGGTCCAGTTGCAGGATCAAGCCGATCACGGCGGCGATCTGGCCGGCCAGGGCCACCGGCGTGGCCAGCGGCCGGAGCTCGGGCCTATCGGCGATGATCGACCAAGCCAGCAAGGCGCCGCCGCAGGCGAAGGCCATGGTCCCCAGCGACAGGGCGATCCAGGTAATTGCGGCCAGGAGTCGACTGCCTCGGGCTGGCTGGGGTCCCGAGACGCCAAGCGGGACGGATCCCCTGCGGCGTCCGGCGGCCCGCAGGATGCCGGGCGTAGAGCGTGCCTGTCGCTTTAAGCGCCCCTTGCGGCGGTGCCAGGGCGGTGGAACCCGGCCCGCGGCGTCGACCCGCATCCGCTGTGGTCCCGAAGCGGCCTGCTCGGCCGCATCGTGGTCCATCGTACGGCCCAAAAGCCGGCCCAGGTGCTTCAACTCCTCGTCCAATTCCCAGCCGTCGTAAGCCGGTAGCGGCAACGCGGCGGCGGCCGGGTCGGGCCCGGGCGACGGGGCCACCGCCGGCGCAGTGCCCATCTGTTGAGCACAGCCGGGACAGAGGAATTTCCCTTTCTCCAAGGAGGGAAAAGCCGGCGCAGATTGTCCGCATCGGTCGCACCGCATCGTGTTCCAAGAATCGGCAGCCGAGTTGGCAAACTGTACCGATTCGGCAAAGTTTGCTGAGGACAAAACGGGAACGATAAGATGGTGAATTTAGGGAAACTGAGAAGCCGTGCCCTCGGCCTTGATCGTAACCTTGCCAAACGCAGCTAGCATTTGGCAAGGTTACGATCAGGGTCTGTGCCGTCCAATTCGGGCCTGCCCAGATCGGCCCTCCGGCGTGTGCCGCGGCGTAACCGATTCAACGCCGCTTTCTAACGGAAAAGAATTCTTGGGCACACCGAATCCTCATATCGCCGGCTGAAAATGACGGCTTGATTGCTCCGCCGGCCGGTGCGAAGCGGTCGTCTGCGCCCAGAGCGATCACCTTAATTTGCCGGCGATCGAGTGGAAAATCGGGCCCGGCGCGGCTGGCGGCAAGCGTCCCATCGAGAACAACGGTTTCTATTCTAAGAAGAAAGGAAAGTAGTGAT
This sequence comes from Thermoguttaceae bacterium, assembly GCA_049515555.1. GTDB lineage: Bacteria > Planctomycetota > Planctomycetia > Pirellulales > Thermoguttaceae > JBEKTY01. The sequence goes on along the minus strand of JBEKTY010000217.1, from coordinate 3,943 downwards.
GACTTACAAGACATGGGTGTGCGGGCTGGGTGTGCTGCTCTTGCTGGCAGCCGCCCCGGGTTGCGGCAAGGGCGGCCATTCGAGAGAGGGCTTCGTGCCGCTGGATATCGACGTAGAAACGATCAACCTGACGCCGGGGGCCGAAAAAACGGTGAAGGTGGTGTCGGGCAAGGCCGAGGGCGCCACGGCGCAAAAGAACTCCGGTCTGACCGTCCGCAGCGAGGGCGACAAGGTGGTCATCGCCGCCCCCGCAACCGCCCGCGTGGGCACGTACACGGTGAAAATTGCGGGCAACGACGGGCAGAATGAGACCGTTTCGGTCAACGTCCTCCGCCAAACCGCCAAGAAATAGTGCCTGCCGCTAAAACGATGGGTCGAGCCCGAGCGAGCCCCACCGTCAGTTCTTCACGGATGTTGGTGGGGCTCGCTCGCGCTCGACCCACCCTACGGCTGAAACGGAGTGCTAGCAAAAAGATAACCGAGAAACCATCCGCCGCACGTCAAACCGCAACATGGATGTGGAGAATCCTGGGATGTCGCGACCATTGTGGATCGTGAAGGGTGCGAACCAGTTTTTTTAAGGAGGTGCGAGAAATGAGAACGGTGAATGCAGTCAGGAAGTTGTGGATGACGAGCCGCCGCAGCCGCGGCTTCACGCTCGTCGAGATGTTGGTGGTCACGGCCATCATCGGCATTCTGGCCGGCCTGCTGCTGCCGGCGGTGCAGAGCGCGCGGGAGACGGCCCGCCGGACCTCTTGCGGCGGCAACATGAAGCAGTTCGGGCTGGCGACCCTCTCCTACGAGTCGGCCAAGAAGATTCTTCCCAGCAGCGGCGAGGCGACCGACTACACGCAGACTCCGCCGGCCACCTATTTCCCCGGCGATGCGGCGCATGCGACCCAAAAACCGGCGCAGTCGGTTTTCACGCGGATCCTCCCGTACATGGAACAGTCGGTGCTCTACAACCAGTTTGACTTGGATTACTCGTACCGCGACTCGACCTATCCGGCCAACCAGACGGCAGCCAGCTACTCGATTCCCAGTTATGTCTGCCCGAGCAATCCGGTCGTGGCTTCCAATCCGGATCCGTACGGTTACGGCCAACTGGATTACTTCGCTTCGATGTACACGGACATCGATCCGGTCACGGGTGTGCGTAACAAGGCGACCCGCATGGACGGTTGTTTGACTGAGCCGCCCGCCCCGCTGTCGGCGTGCACTGACGGCACCAGTTCCACCATCATGTTCATCGAGGACTCGGGGCGTACCTACCCGACGCTGGGGTATCACACGTTGTCCAGATACACCGACCCGGCTTGCACCAACGGCACCGCCGACTCCAGCGACTGTGCCGGGACCCAGGGTCTGCGGGCGGTCAATCGCTGGGCCGATCCCGACGCCGGCGGGAGCGGCATTTCCGGCCCGCCCAACGCCGCCAACCCAGGGTACTTGAAGTACGTCAACCAGAACGCCTACCCCGTCGGCGGGCCGAGCTCATGCCCCTGGTCGACCAATAACTGCGGTCTGAACGATGAGCCCTTCGGATTCCATCCCGCCGGCTGCAATTCGGTCTTCGCCGACGGCAGCGTCCGATTCCTCAGCTCGGACATCGACGGGCCGACGCTGCGCTTCCTGACGACCCGTGCGGAAGGCATTCCCCCCGTTACGATCCCGCAGTAACCAGGGGCCCGGCCCGACAAAGCAATGCTCCCCATTCTCGTTCGGCAAGAAGGGGGATGAAGCGGGGTCAGCACGTTTCCCGCGAGAGCGTGCTGACCCCCGTTTTTTAGGGCTTCGAAGGAGGCACGAAAGATGAGGACGGTGCAAGAAGTCGGGCGGTCGTGGACGACGAGCGGCAGCCGCCGCGGCTTCACGCTCGTCGAGCTCTTGGTGGTCACGGCCATCATCGGCATTCTGGCCGGCTTGCTGCTGCCGGCGGTGCAGAGCGCGCGGGAGACGGCCCGCCGGACCTCTTGCGCCGGCAACATGAAGCAGTTCGGGCTGGCGGTCCACTCCTACGAGTCGGCCCAGAGGGTCTGCCCCGGCAGCGGCGAGGCGACCGACTACACGCAGGTTCCGCCGGCCACCTATTTCCCCGGCGATGCGGCGCATGCGAGCATGAAACCGGCGCAGTCGGTCTTCACGCGGCTGCTGCCGTACATGGAACAATCGCTGCTCTTCAACCAGATGAACTTGGATTACTCGTACCGCGACACGACCTTTCCGGCCAACCAGGCGGTGGCCCAGCATGCGATTCCCAGCTATGTCTGCCCGAGCAACCCGCTGGCGGCGTCCAACCCGGATCCGTACGGTTACGGCCAACTGGATTACTTCGCTACGGTGTACACGGACATCGATCCGGCCACGGGTTTGCGCAACAAGATGACCCGCATGGACGGTGCTTTGACCGAGCCGGCCGCCCCGCTGGCGGCGATTACCGACGGCACGAGTTGCACCATCATGTTCATCGAGGACACGGGGCGCACCTATCCGACCGTGGGCTATCATACGTTGTCCAAGTACTCCGACCCGGTCTGTAGCGGCGGCAGCGGCGATCCCAACGACTGCGCCGGGAGCGGGGGTCTGCGGGCGGTCAATCGCTGGGCCGATCCCGACGCCGGCGGGAGCGGCATCTCCGGCCCCCCCAACGCCAACCCAACGTACCTGAAATACATCAACCAGAACGCATACCCCGTCGGCGGACCGCCTGACTGCCCCTGGTCGACCAATAACTGCGGTCTGAACGATGAGCCCTTCGGATTCCATCCCGCCGGCTGCAATTCGACCTTCGCCGACGGCAGCGTCCGATTCCTCAGCTCGGACATCGACGGGCCGACGCTGCGGTACCTGACAACCCGCGCCGAAGGCATTGCCCCCGATACGCTCCCGCAGTAGGTGAACCATGCCGAGCACGAGGGTTTTGATCTTCCGGCCCGCGGCGGCGGCAGCCTGGGCGGTGGCGGTGCTGCTCGTCGCTTCGCCTGGGGCCCAGGCAGCGGCCATCGCTTGGAGCGGCGGGACCTCCACCGCCTGGAACAATACGGCAAACTGGGGCGGCACGGCGCTGCCAGGCTCGGGCGACAGCGCCGAGTTCAATGCCGCCACCGCCTACGCCAACCAGCCCACGATCAACGCCGGCAGCCTCAGCGTGGGCGAGATTTGGGAGGCCCCGGGGCTGGGCCAGAACGTGACCATCGGCGCGGACGCCGGCGCCGACCCCTTGACGCTCAAGGGTGTGAGCGGGATGGGCATCGAAATGGACGCCGCCGGCGCAAATCTCACGCTCAGCGCACCGGTCGCCCTCGGCGGCGCCCAAACCTGGCTCAACAACGGCGGCACGCTGAACGCCGGCAAGGTCGCCGACGGCGGCTACACCCTCACCGCGGCCGGCTCGGGCGCAAGCCGCATTTCGGGCAGTCTCTCCGGCAGCGGGGGCCTGATTAAGAGCGGCGCCGGCACACTCACGCTCACTGCGACAAACACCTACCAGGGTGGCACCACCCTCAGCAGTGGCACGCTGAACATCAACAGCAACGTCGCCCTGGGCAGCGGGGCCTTGACGATCGACGGCGGCACGATAGATGCCACCGCCGCCGGCGTCATCCTGAGTACCGGCAACCTGAACTGGAACGGTTCCTTCGCCTTCGGCGGCACCAATGCCCTCGATCTCGACGCCGACACGGTGACCCTCGGCGGCAGTTGCACCCTGACCACGGGCGGCAGCGGCGCCCTAACCGTGGGCGGCGGCATCAGCGACCTCGGCAAGGGGTATAGTCTCACCAAGGCCGGGACTGGCACGCTCACGCTCGCTGCGTTGAACACTTAGTTGCTGTTAAGAAATAACTTAGCCATTGGTATAATCTGCCTGTTCCGCTTCCACGGATGGGGAGATGGTCATGGCAGACCCAGAGCGCAAGCGAATCCACCGCTGTCGGTGCCGAGG
>JBEKTY010000216.1:0-11351 GCA_049515555.1 Thermoguttaceae bacterium | reverse complement strand
CGATCGGCAGGTGCTGACGCCCCGCATAGTACGTGACCTCCAATTCCAACTCCACTCCCGGTTTGCCCTTCACCAAGGCCCAGGGCCGGGCACACGGTGAGCCACGCGGCCACCGAGGCCGCGGTTCCAATCGCGGCCGCCGGTGGGCAGGAAAACGATGGAAGTAGACTTCATTCGGTGTCCGACCACCCAAAGCCGTGTGGGACCGATGCTCATTATACCATTCCAAGATATACTGAAGTTCGTGACGAAAGTGCGCGCGTCGCAGCGGAATCATCCACAATCCACAGGCAATCCCCTTGATCGTGCGAATCGCCCTTTCGATCATCGCGATACTCCCGTGTTCGCCCACCGCCCCAAACCGCGGCGTGATCCCATGCCCCTGGCACCAGGGCTCGAACTTTGGGCAGGCGAACTGCTCGCCTTGGTCGCAGATGATGTACTTCGGCTTCACGCGACAGTTGCTCATCAGGCGGCCCAGGAAGCTGCGGATTGCCAAGGAGGTGGGTTGCTTGTCAAAGACGGTGTACCCCATGGCCCGGCGAGAGAAATGATCGACTACCAGGGCCACCCACCAACAGAAAGGCCAGCACTGGGTCAGGGCGTTGGGCAACCATGGGACCCAGAAGCCGCCCGTGGTTGGCACCAGCGTAAGGTCCACGTGCCAGACATGATCGGGCCTCTTGGCGGTCACCACCCGACCGGCCGGCTTTTCGTCCGGCGTCGGCTCAGGTTCTGGAACCGGCTGGGGTACCGGCCCCGCTTTCGCTTTGAGCCTTCGGCCTACGGTACTCACTCCCAAGTGCAGCCCCGCCCGTGCCAGGGTTTGGGCGATCTGTGCCTTACCCATACTCGAGCAAAGCACCTTCAGCCGTTGGACGACGGAAGTGACCATCTCGGGGAACTTGTTCACCGGCGACAGTATTTGCACCAAAGCGTCCGGCCCCTCTTCGTCGAGGCAACGGACCCAAGAGGCAATGGTGGGGCCGGTGACGAGGAAGGTTCGAGCGGTTTGCTCAAGGGACCAGTCCCGGGCAGCGCGGAGTTCGAGGATCGACAAACGCTCGGGGGGAGGGTAGTGTGGCCTGTGTCGCGGATCGATCAAGGCCATCCGGGTATCCTTAATGCGGTTTTCTTCCCTCTGCAGAAGTACTTCTTGCCGGAGTTGGTCGATCTCGGCCGCTTGGCGTACACGGGTATTGATGGAGTCGGCTGCCCATCCGCGGCTGTATGTGAGGGCGTACTGGGCCAATGCGATGACGTGGAGCATTGCCGACTTGACGTGCCCGGTCCAGTTCTTGGGCAAAGGGATGGCCGCTGGGGTGGTCTTGCGGGACATGGCGGCCTCCAAGCAAAGCTCTTGTTCTCATCTCTTCGAGGATACCACAAGTGCAAACCGCACAAAAGCTTGCGACCGACACAGTTAGGTCAAAGAATCGCTGGACGAATACACCGGACATCGATTTCCAACTGTAGTCAATTCTGATACGTGGTGAGCGCCGAGCATGAGGTATATGGCTGCCCGGTCAACTGTTTGGCGATCTCGTTGGGATGTAGGTCGGCGATCGTGATGGGGTGCTAGACACGGGTGTACTTTCGTAAGATGAGCGATCAGGCGAGTCTCGGTTGTTCGTAGACTCACTGCAATTGGGAGTTGTCAGCAAAAGGAGGCTGCGATGGAGACGCCACTCAGCCGACGGCAGTTTGTCCAGGGGATGGGAGCCGCAGTAACGTGCGCGAGCGTCGGAATCGCGCGCCGTGCAACGGCCGTTCCGCTAGTGCCTGTGCGCGGAAAAACCTATCACATCGACCCGGGGGCGGGCGACGACACCAATGACGGCTTGACGGCGTCCCGGCCGTTCAAGACGTATGCCGCGCGTGAATTCGGTGGCGGCGACCGCGTGCTTTTCAAATGCGGCAGCGTTATCCGCGATGTGCTGCATACTCGCAACGGCGCGGAAGGAGCGCCGATCGTCTACGGCGCGTACGGCGACGGTGCAAAGCCCGCGTTTCTGGGGTCCGTGCCGGTGGGCGCTCCGGAGAAATGGGTCGAGGAGCGGCCATCCGTCTGGCGATACACGGAGACGATTCCCAGCGAGGTCTGTAACCTGGTATTCAACGGCGGTGAATACTGCGGCAATTTGCGATGGCTGATCAAGGACTTGCGGCGTCCCGGGGAGTGGCACTACACCGGTCTTGGCAAGCAGCAACGAGGTGACCATCTCTATCTCTACTCGCCGATCAACCCCGGCCGGGCCTATGGCGGCATCGAGTGTGTGCTTTGGGGCCGGCGGAAGCTTGTCGGCGGCCAGCGACACATCGTCCTGGAAAACCTGAGCTTCCGGAACTCTGGCGTGCATGGCTACCAGGAGTCCGACGCGCGGCAGATCATCATTCGCAATTGCGAATTCCGTTTCATTGGCGGCGCCGTGTGGCATCGGGAGCGCCGGATTCGCTTCGGCAACGCGATCGAGTTCTGGGATGGCGCCAGCGACATCACGGTCGATGGTTGTCTTTTCGACAACATCTACGACTCGGGCGTGACGCACCAGGGGGGCCAGTCGCGGAACATCCCGGAGCGAATCTATTTCCGCAACAACCTGTTCATTGACTGTGGCCTGGCGGCCTACGAGTGCCGCGAGCCGTCACGGGAGGTCTATTTTGAACACAACACCTGCGTCAACGCCGGCGGCGGCTTCAGCATGCAAGGGGAAGCCCCGCCACGCCGGTCCGACCCTTACCCGCAGCCGGTGGGCTACCATGTGTGGGTCTGGATGATTGACCCCCATACGCAGCCTGGACAGGTCTATATCCGCCACAACATCTTTTGCGAGAGCTATGGCCCGGCGATCTGCTTGATCCTTGATCCCGCCGACGACCGCAAACTGATTCTCGATGACAATGCTTACTGGCAGACGATCGGGAAACCTCTGATCCATTTGGGCAAGGGGGTGAAGAATTGGTCGGAGGCGATGCAGACTTGGCAGAACGGGCTCATTGATTGGGGCGGACGCCGGTCCTACCTCCCCTCAGAGTTCGGCCGCTACCAGGCGGAGTCCGCGCAGGACAGGCACAGCCGAATCGCGAAACCGCTGTTTGTCGACGCGGCACGGGGGGATTACCGGCAGCGAGCCGAATCGCCATGTCAACGATTGGGAATGCAGATCGACGTCAGAAGAAGATGATGAGCAACGTGCACTTGGTCGGTCCCCAACGGCAGGAACGGCAACGGTTCGCAGAATGGCAACTACCTCTCGGTTCGCTCGCTGGGCAATGGGTTGTTGATCACGGCAAAACCATCCAGGCTCGAGACGTAATCGGCCATCCTCCCAGACTCTTTGCGGAACTTGGCTGCTTCTGGCGCGCTCATGCCCAGTTCCGCGTCGCTCATTTTGGCCACCGCCTCCAATCGCTGGTGATAGACCGCTGAAATGATGGCGTGGTTATTCTTCTCGTGACATTCAGCGGCGGACATCAGCTTGCCGTCCGGTCCCGGAAAAACGACCAGGTAGCTGGCGTCCGCCATGATCCAGCGTCCGTCGGCAAAAATCTCTGCGATGGTGTGGCCGGTCGACTTATCCGAGTAGAAGAGATGGACGATCCGCCCCGGCAAACCGCAAACCTGGCACATACGGATGAACACTCGCGCCTGCTCGTTGCACCACGCGCAGCCGCTCCTGTAAAGATCCTCCTCGCTAAGATTGCGATCGGCCCGAACCGCCGGCCCCTTGGGCGGCACGGTGGGATGGCGGCAGGCGGACATGGCCCCGGTGAGCAGCGACACCAGTCTCTCGGTGTCGCTCTTGCAGTCCCGCGTTTGCCGGGCCGCGGCGGCTTCGATGGACGGGCAGGTGCCGCTCCGGTATTTGACCTTCAGCGGAGTGTAGCTTCTGTAAACGAACCGCGCCGTTTCGGGCCGATACACGATGAACCGGTTGGCTTGCCACCGGTCGAAACTTCCCACGCCGGTCGCCAGAATGCCCGGGTCTTTACACCACGGAGCGGGTAGGCCCTTGCGGCCCACGTACGGCTCAATCCAGTCCGGCAGAGTGTCCTTCACCCAGTTGGGCACGCCTTGGCCCAACTGTTCCTTGGTCATGACGATGGGCTTGGCGGGCTTCAGGCCTGGATTGACCGCCACTTCTTCGTCGGCTGCGGTGGATTTGACCGTTGCGCAGTCAGCGGCTGATCCTGGCAGGCAGAAGGCGATCAGACCGATCAGGACCGCAAGCGTGCTGTGAATCATCGTGTGCTTATAGGTGGTGCCAGGCATAGGTTTAATTTGGCGCTGGTTTCTGTGAATTGGACGATGTCGGCCGTTTCCAGGTGCAAAGTTCTGAACGACGTGCGAGGTGGCCACTTGCCGCGGACCACACACAGAGGTACCTTCGATTTGAGCAGACAAATCGGCAAAGTCAACAGGGCGTTCGATCTCTTCGGATTGTCCGTTTCGACGGAGATGGTCTGCAAGCTCGAACGAGACGCCAGTGCCTTCCTGGAAGCAGCAGGGAGACGGTGGTGCATATCGTCGCACGGCCCAGGGCAACGACCGTCCGGCATGTCCCCCGGCGATTGTCGCCCAAGCTGTGGCCCTGGTAGAAAGGATGGGTAGCGGCTATACCAATGGGAGCGGCTGATAGTCCGGTTGTTGGAAACATTACCATGAAGCACCTCCTCGAACTCGTTCTGGCCGCGGCAGCGTCCGGTGCGATCGCTCAGTTCCAGGCTACGGTCCCGGCAAAGACCAGTAGCGACAGCATCGCCTCGTCTGCCGACCTCAAGGCGCGCATTGCAAAACAGATCCGCACCACCAAACCAGATTATGTCGTCTTCGTGCCAGAGGTCACCGACGCGGGCGTGAACGACACAGGCAACGAGCACTTCCTCGTGTTCGACGGGCCGGATGGCTCACTGATGGCGGTGTGGACGCAAAGCTCCGCCGAGGCGCAGCCTGACCAGCACATCACGTTCTCCCGCAGCGCCGACGAGGGCAAGACATGGTCGAAGCCGCGCATCATCGCGGGACCGAAGAAGGCGGGCGAGGGCCACATTGCGAGTTGGGGCTATCCGTTGGTCAGCAGCAAGGGCCGTATCTATGTGCTCTACAGCCAGCATATCGGCAAATACGATTCATTCTTCCATCACACCGGATGGCTGCACGGCATCTACAGCGACGACAACGGCGCGACGTGGTCGAAAGCACAGAACGTTCCCGTCGCGCGCAGCATCAACGACAACCCAGACACGGCCATGCCACCCAACATGCTGTGCTGGCAGAAACCACTGCGGCTCGGCAAGGGCGGCAAGTACTTTGCCGGCTTCACGCGATGGACCAGCTTCGCGGTGAGAAAGCCGGCGACCAAGTCGTGGATCTCCGCAGACTCTCGCGTCGAGTTCATGCGCTTCGAGAACGTGGACGACAACCCGGAGCCGCAGGGCTTGAAGATCGGTTGGTTTGCCGCGAACGAAAGGGCGCTTGCCGTGCCGCTACCAGATCATCCGGAAGTCAGCGCATGTCAGGAGCCGACGATCGTGAAATTGCCAGACGGACGGCTGTTCTGTGTGATGCGCACTGCGTCGGGCAGCCCGTTCTGGAGCGTGAGCAGCGACCTCGGCGAAGCCTGGACGCCGCCACGCCGCCTGCTGCGCAGGGACGGCGGCAAACCCCTGCTGCATCCGCTCTCGCCCTGCCCGATGTATGACGTCGGCGGCAACGAGGCGCAAAGCGGCCGTTACGCACTTTTCATCCACAACCACGATGGCCACTACAAGAACTACGGCCCCACCGATACGGGCTTTCACCGCCGCCCGATCGATCTCGTGCCCGGCCGATTTCAGCCGGGCGCCGAACAGCCGGTTTGGTTCGACGAGCCGAAGTTCTTCATGGACCACGACGGCGTCAGCCTCGGTAAGCCGGGCACGAAGGGACGGCTGGATCTCGCGATCTACTCCAGTTTTACCGTCCGCAACGGCACACCGGTGCTTTGGTATCCGGACCGGAAGTTCTTCTTGCTCGGTCGTGTAATCGGTAAGGAATGGTTTGAGCACGGCATTCTCCTTCATGGGCGATGCCTGGTGCCTGCTGCAGTTCGATGACGTGCGGATCTTTACGGGCACGTCTAAGGGGGACAAATAGATCCTTTTGGTGCAGGCGCCTCGCCTGCCACCCAGTACTCAGGCTCTTGCCTGGCCCCTAAATGGAAAGATGCGGGAAAGAGAAGTTTACGACCCCGAACGAGGAGTCGGCGTGCCGACTGGAAGACGGCGGCGCGGATTGTTAATATGGTGAGACGGTTTCCGCTCGGAGCGTATCCGAGCGGGCCTTATTTGGGAAATCTCGGGTTGGGTTAACGTGGAATATTTGCTATGAAGCAATACGTTATCCTGCTGGTGTTGATGACGATCGCCTTCCGGTTGCTCGGCAGCGATTGCTTTGCCGCGGGCGCGGAACCGGCGACGGTCAGCAATTCGATCCTCTCCGGGCTTCGCGTCGAACAGCCGATCCGCAGGCAGGGGCTCGTCTACGAGGCCCGGTCGGCGGTGACCATTTCCTTCTCGCTGGCTGCACAGGCCGAAGTGCGCGTTGAGATCGCTCGGCACCTGACCCGCGGCTGGAAGGCCGACCAGTGGCAATACGAATACCTTGGCGAGCCGTACGTCGTGCGAACGATCCGCATGGGCGGCTTGGCGGCCGGCCCGCAGTCGATCGCTTGGGACGGTCTCAATGAGTTCGGCAAGCCGGTTACGGAGACGCGTATCCTCTACCCGCTCGAAGCCGCCTACCGGCCGAAACCCGATGCGCCGTTCGATCCCCGGAAGCTTACCGAGGAGGAACCCTTGTCGCTGTTTCGCGTCACGGTGCGGGCCGGACAAGACGCGCTGGCGGCGAACTTTCGTCACGAGCGCGGGCCGGTCCTCGCCAGCCGTGAGCTGCCCACCTGGCTGGGCGGCGGCCTCGTGCTTCGCGACGGCAAGTTCCTGGCGGCCGACTGGCCGAACTGGCGCGGGCGGCGCTACTCGGCTCTCTGGGCCCTTGAAGAGACGTTTCCGCACGACGCGCCGGGTGCCGGAGCCGCGCCGGCCGAGATCTACGACACGGCCGTCGACAGCCGCGGCAATGCCTATTTCCTCAACGCGACCGCCATCTATCGCTTCGGTCCTACGGGCATGCCGGTCCCCTTCCCCGAAATCGATCCGGTCCTGCAAGCCTTGGCCCCGGCGGGCTCGCGCCACGCGCTGGGCGGCAAGATCGACCCCAACGGGAAGGATCCCGTCGAGATAGCCGCTTCGGGCGCTGCGCAGCGATTTGCCCGGGCCGACTTGCTCGAGCACCCCGGCGTCGCCTCGCGTTTCGGCGGCATGACGATCGACTCGGGCGACAACATGTATCTCAGCCGCACGGAGCCCGACGCGCAGATCTTCGTTTTCAGCACGACGGGAAAGCACTTGCGAACACTCAAGCTTCCGAAACCGGTCCGTCCGCAGTCGATCGCCGTCGGCCGTTCCGGAACGCTCTGGGTTGTCGGCGAGGACGCGCCGCTGGTGCGGATCGACGCCGCAACCGGCGCGATCCGGCGAACCGTGCTCATAGGTGAAAACCAATATGCGCGGCCGCGTTCCGTCGTCGCCGCGACCGACGGGACGCTCTGGGGCTGGAACGGCACGCAAATCTGGCGATTCAACGCCGATGGCGACCTGCTGCCGTTCACGGCCCAAGGTCCCCAGGTCGGCAACGGCAGCCGCGTACTGAACGTCTCGCCTACCGAGTCGCACGCGCCGGCCGGCGCCGCAGGCTTCAGCCGCGGCCTGCGAACCATCATCCCGGGTCCGCACGGCGACGTCTTCCTGATGGCATACCGCCCGCACCCCGAACATGGGGCGCCCCTACCGCCCTTTGTGTTGCTGCATTACGCGGCCGACGGCTCGTTCCTGCCCGAGCGGCTTCGCGTGAGCTTGGCGCCTTACGTGCCGGGCAATGTCTTCCTCGACGACTCACCGGCAATCTTGCAACTCTACTCGCAGAATCTCGACGAGAAGGACTCGCCGCTGCGAATCGATTGGACGCTGACCGATGTCGACGGGCATCGAACCCGCGGCAGTCAGACTTGCCTGGCCCGCGCCTCGGCCGAGCAGACCCTGCCGCTTGTGGTTGCAGCGTCAGAGAAGGGCCATTACGCGGCTCGATTCACGGTGTGGCAAGCCGACCGCCTCGTGGCCGAGTTCGACACCCAGTTGGCGCGGATCGCCGGCCGCCCATTGGCGCTGAACCCCGATTCGCCGTTCTCCGTGAACTGGGGAAACAACATGTATCTCAGCGGCCTGGCCGGCTCGAAGTTCGATCGCGTGGGACTGGGCGGCTGGGACGAACCGCGGCAGGGCGTCGTTGATCCGTTCCCCGATCTGCCCGAGGCCGTGCAGGTCGATCAGAGCCGGCACACAGGCTATTACCGCTATGCCCGCCGCTGGGGCGTTTCCTTGAGCGCCGTCCTGGGCAACGCGGAACCGTACCTGGACAACGCCGGGGGGCCGATCGGCCGCATCTACTCGTTCGACGCCTTCTACCGGCATGCGCTCGACCTGGTCGATCGCTTCCGCGACAAGGGCTATGCGGTGCCCGAGTGGCATTTTTGGAACGAGCCGAACTGCTTCTGGTTCGCGCCGGGGCCGTTTGGCCGCGAGTTCTACGGCCTGGTGAGCAAGCACATGTGGTGCATCATCAAGGCCCGTGACAGGGATGCGATGTACGCTGCCGACGGGGACGCGGGTACAACCAACATGATGGAGCAGTTCGCCGAGTGGGGCGCGAATCGTTTCGCCGACGCGATCACAATCCACTACCCCGGCAACACGACGCTGCAATGGGACAACATCGTCGCTCCCGAGTCGCCCGAGGGAAAAGTGCCGACGGTCCGCCGCCTTCTGGCCCTGCGCGACCGGAGCTTCCCGGGCCGCCGCGTCTGGAACACCGAGGAAGGCTGGTGGGGTGCCGCGATCAAGACGCCCGAGACCGGCGCCCGGGCCGTAGCACGCACCTATCTATCCCAGATCCCGGCCGGCATGGACCAGATCGCGTGGTTCGCGCAGTCGGTGGGTGAAGACCCGACGATGCTGCTGCGCGAGTCGGACATGACGCCATGGCCCGCCTACTGTGCCTATGCGACGATGACCGGGCTTCTGGAAGGTGCGGAATATGTCGGTTCGGCCGATTTCGGGCCGGCGGCCTGCGCCCCGCTGTTCGCCAAGGGGGATCAGATGATCCTGGCCGTCTGGACCGTCAAGGGCGAGAAGTCGGTTGCCCTGGACGCCGGGGTTGCCCGCGCGACGCTCGTCGACCTGTTTGGCCGCAAGCGCACGGTCAAGGCCGTCGCCGACAAGCTGCCGATGGCGCTTTCTGAACGCGTTGCGTACGTCATTTTGCCGCGCAATGCGTGGACGCTGTCCGTTGCCCGCGGTGAACTCCGCCGCCGGCTTCGCGCGCTCGAACTCGGCGGCGCCACCGAGTTGTCGCCAGCCGTCGCCTCGGCGGCCCGCAATGCGGCAACCAACCTGGCGGCGATGAATCGGCTTTTCCATCTCGTTGCGGCCGGCAAGCTGGCTTCGCTGTGCGGCGAAGGGCCTGCAGATGCCGGTCGGTTCACGGCGGCCGACGCCCGCAAGGCCGTGGTCGGGCGCGAAGGTCCCGACGGTTACCTGTGCGAGGCGCGGCAGGCCCTGAATTGGACCGAACGGCTGGCCCGAGCCGCCGCCGACCAGCACGGGCGACTCGACGCGGCCGTCGCGCTGGCCGCCGGAGCAACCATCGCGCTGGCCAAGTCCGAGAATCCCGCGTGGCCCGGCGTGGCCGTCAACGTCTACCCGGGCGAACCGGGTGAAATTGCCAAGATCCGTAGCATCGTTCCTCGGCCCAAGGACGTTCACTCCCAGATCGACGAGAAGTTCCGCCTTGAAATCGCCCGCAAGCCGGGCGAGTCGTTCGAACTGGAACTGACCGTGTGGGACTACTACCGGCATTCGATTGAGGGCGTTCTGGAGCCGCGTCTTCCCATGGGATGGCGAGCGGAGTCGCCGGGCACGGCATTCGTCGCCGAGCCGGGCAAGTTCCATCGCGTGGTCGTCCGTGCGACCGTCCCGGCGGACACCAAGCCGGGCCTCTATCGCGTCGGCGGCCGCGTCGCCTACCAAAGCCACGCCGTCGACGAGATCCACGCCGCCCGAATCCACGTCACGGGCCCTTGACGCACCGAAGTGCTCGAGGCCGCCCTGGAACGACTGGAGCCGCGTCCACGGGGGTGGCCATCAGCCTCGTCCGCGCCCTCCGAACAACGTTGTATCGCTCTCGAACAGCGCGTCGCGGAGCTCGAGGCAGACCTGAAGATTACCACGATTCGCGAAGAGGTGGCCCAGTTCTTGGAGCATTATCATCAGGAACGCAACCCGTAGGGCCAAACAAATCAACCGAACCAAAACCGATTACTGGCTCTGATGTTATCGACGCATATCCGACGTCCCTTTCAGGCGATTGAGCCGCTTCTTCCGTCCTGAGACTAGGCATGCACGACCGTTCTACCCTTTTGAAAATGGGCCAATGGTGCCCTTCGGCGATCAGAAGAACATGGACCCTCGGTCGTCATCTAAATAACACCCCTCTTTTGTGGCATTATATAGTGTTGCGACCAGATAGCTATCAAAGTCCTTTGGGACCCCAACCCCTTACTTGCAAAGGAGAAATAGCTCACGAAGCTGATGGTATTACTGTCGGGCACGGCTCCCAACCGCGTCCGAACCTCTCTTCACCAGAGTGTCCGACAAGTGGCCTGCCGCAAGGTGGGAAGCCCGCTAAAAGACTGGGACAGCCGAGTAACAGCGATTCGGCACCCGGTGTCGGAAGGCGAAGCGGATCAGCGAAAGCAAACTGCGTGGGACCGTCAAAAGTAACCTCGTAGCGCTGTTGACACGAGGGGGCGCAAGCTCGCGGGTGGTGGGACCTTCCATGTGGGTCGTCCACGGTGAACGACAAGCCCGCCGGTCTTTGAAGCAGGGTCCGTCTTGGCCGCGTGTGGTGCCATCGGAACTGGGACATGCTGTCCGCCGCTCTGCCACGGCCCGCCGTGACGGAGGTGCCGACCGCCCCGACTATACAAGGAGGGACAACCGGTGTGTGGCGGGCAGCAAAGGATAGTGGACCAAGCCAAGGCCCAGGGTAATGCCTGGGATACGGGGGTAGTTCCCGGCCATCCTTCGGGATGGAGCAGAATTCCACGTGCTGATGAAGTGAAGGTGAAATGTTGCACCGCAGTTACGAGGGAAAGGCGTGTTGACGATGGGGAAACCCATTGACGCAAATGGAACTC
>JBEKTY010000215.1:0-11372 GCA_049515555.1 Thermoguttaceae bacterium | reverse complement strand
TCATAGCCGTGGGTGCCGTCGTTGGCCGTGAAGAAGAGCGTTCCGCCGACGTTCGTCAGTTCCGAAGGACCCGAGCTTCCGCTGCCGGGTTGGATGTCCGCGACTAGGATGGTGCCGGCGGTGGTCCCGTCGCTCTTCCACAGTTCATAGCCGTGGGTGCCGTCGTTGGCCGCGAAGAAGAGCGTCCCGCCGACGTTCGTCAACTCCGAGAGATACGAGAACGAGCTTGCGCTGCCGGGTTGGATGTCCGCGACCAAGGCGGTGCCGGCGGCGGTCCCGTCGCTCTTCCAGAGTTCATAGCCGTGGGTGCCGTCGTTGGCCGAGAAAAAGAGCGTTCCGTCGACGTTCGTCAGATCCGAGGGAGACGAGCTTGCGCTGCCGGGTTGGATGTCCGCGACCAAGGCGGTGCCGGCGGCCGTCCCGTCGCTCTTCCACAGTTCAGTGCCGTGGGTGCCGTCGTTGGCCGTGAAGAAGAGCGTCCCGCCGACGTTCGTCAAATACGAGGGAGACGAGCCTGCACTGCCGGGTTGGATGTCCGCGACCAAGGCGGTGCCGGCGGCCGTCCCGTCGCTCTTCCAGAGTTCAGTGCCGTGGGTGCCGTCGTTAGCCGTGAAGAAGAGCGTCCCGCCGACGTTCGTCAGATACGAGGGAGACGAGTACGAGTATGCGCTGCCGGCTGAGATGTCCTTGACCAAGACGGTGCCGGCGGCGGTCCCGTTGCTCTTCCATAGTTCCCCGTCGTTGGCCGTGAAGAAGAGCGTCCCGCCGACGTTCGTCAGGGCCCAGGGATACGAGCCTGCGATGCCGGGTTGGATGTCCTTGACCAAGACGGTGCCGGCGGCGGTCCCGTTGCTCTTCCACAGTTCATAGCCGTGGGTACCGTCGTTGGCCGAGAAGAAGAGCGTCCCGCTGACGTTCGTCAAACCCCAGGGGTACGAGCCTGCGCTGCCGGTTAACATACCCGTGACCAAGACGGTGCCGGCGGCGGTCCCGTTGCTCTTCCACAGTTCCCCGCCGTTGGCCATGAAGAAGAGCGTTCCGCCGACGTTCGTCAGAGCCCAGGGGTGCGAGCTTGCGCTGCCGGGGTCGATGTCCTTGACCAAAACGGTGCCGGCGGCGGTCCCGTCGCTCTTCCACAGCTCATAGCCGTGGGTGCCGTCGTTGGCCGTGAAGAAGAGCGTCCCGCCGACGTTCGTCAGATCCCAGGACTGCGAGTACGAGGATGCGCCGCCGGGTTGGATTTCCTTGACCAAAACGGTGCCGGCGGTGGTCCCGTCGCTCTTCCACAGTTCATAGCCGTGGGTGCCGTCGTTGGCCGAGAAGAAGAGCGTTCCGCCGACGTCCGTCAAATACGAGGGGTGCGAGCCTGCGCTGCCGGGGTCGATGTCCTTGACCAGCACGGTGCCGGCGGTGGTCCCGTCGCTCTTCCACAGTTCAGTGCCGGCGGTGCCGTCGTTGGCCGTGAAGAAGAGCGTTCCGCCGACGTTCGTCAAATACGAGGGAGACGAGCCTGCACTGCCGGGTTGGATGTCCTTGAGCAAAACGGTGCCCGCGGTGGTCCCGTCGCTCTTCCAGAGTTCAGTGCCGGCGGTGCCGTCGTTGGCCGTGAAGAAGAGCGTCCCGCCGACGTTCGTCAGATACGAGGGAGACGAGCCTGCACTGCCGGGTTGGATGTCCGCGACCAGCACGGTGCCGGCGGCGGTCCCGTCGCTCCTCCATAGTTCATAGCCGTGGGTACCGTCGTTGGCCGTGAAGCAGAGCGTCCCGCCGACGTTCGTCAACTCAGTGGGGTACGAGCCTGTGCTGCCCGGTTGGATGTCCGCGACCATGGCGGTGCCGGCGGCGGTCCCGTCGCTCTTCCAGAGTTCATTGCCGTGGGTGCCGTCGTTGGCCGCGAAGAAGAGCGCCCCGCCGACGTTCGTCAGATCCCAGGACTGCGAGTACGGGGATGCGCCGCCGGATTGGAAGTCCTTGACCACAACGGTGCCGGCGGCGGTCCCGTCGCTCTTCCACAGATCATCGCCGTTGGCGCCGTCGTAGGCCGCGAAGAACAGCGTCCCGCCGACGTTCGTCAGATCCGAGGGAGCGTTTCTGTTGGGCGGGCCGTACGAGTTTCCTTTGCTGCCGTACGGGATGTCCTTGACCAGGACGGTGCCGGAGGAAGTGCCATTGGTTTTCCAGAGCCCCGCGTCCCCGGTCGCAGAGAATGTCGTGAAGTAAGTGAGATTGCCTACCTGGACGGAATTCTCCCAATTGATTCTCGGCGGCGCCAGGTTGATATCGGCCAAGAGTTGCGCCCCCACCGACAAGAGATGACGACTTTCCAGCGGCTCGAATTGCAGTCGCCGACCGTCGAGGCCCTGCCGTGCACGACGCACGTTCGAGAACTTCCCCTTCAATGCCGACGGCTGATTCCGGTGGGACCGCATCATCGTAGTTCTCCTGCTGTGGAAGGCTTCGGCTCTTTTGGATCGTTGACAGACGGGTGGCCTGGAGGAAAACGTGAAAGCAGGCTCTAGAGTAGTATCTCGTTACGCGATGTCAACCCCCCCAGAATTAGATTTCATAAGTTGATCCTATCTGCCCTACGCTGCATAATACCCTTGATGACCAACCTGGCAGCCGTCCGCGGGCTGACGCGGGTTCTGAGACATTGGCCCACTATCTATAACTATCTCATTACCTCCGTTATGGTTGCGAGAGGAAGGCAGCCCCGCTTCTGCGCACTGGCAGTGCGTAGAAGCCGCCGGTTCTGAGGTCCTTGACGCCTTAACGACGGGGATGGTAGCCTAGTTCTGGTCACACCGCGAGGAGCGGAGCAAGAGCTTCACGTCAGGAGAAGCACGTGCAGACGCCAGACGCATCGACGATTCCGGACGAGAAGAGGCCAGTGCGGCGTGAGGTACGGTTCGAGTACTCGCGCGACTTCCCCTCGATTCTGGAACACCTCAACGTGGCCTTGCTGGTGTCGACCTACCAGGCCGGAAAGTTGGCGGTGGTGGGGGTTCACCGAGGCCAGTTGAACTTCGCCTTCCACAACTTCGATCGGGTCATGGGCGTTGCCGTGGGGCCCCAACGCATTGCGGTGGGCGCCCGCCGCCAGGTCTACCTCTTACACCCGGCCCGCGACGTGGCGGCCGGCATCGAGCCGCGCGGAACCTATGATGCCTGCTGGCTGACGCTGGCGTCGCTGGTCAGCGGCAACGTGCACGGCCATGAGCTGGCCTGGGGCGCCGACGGCCTGTGGCTGGTCAACACGCTCTTTTCCTGCCTGTGTACCCTGGACGAGTCTTACAGTTTCGTGCCCCGCTGGCGGCCGCCCTTTATTACCGAACTGGCGGGACAGGACCGCTGTCATCTCAACGGCATGGCGCTGCAGGACGGCCGGCCGCGGTTTGTCACGGCCCACAGCGAGTCGAACGAGCCGGCCGGCTGGCGCCCCCAGAAGGCCACCAGTGGTTGCGTGATCGACGTGCCCAGCGGCGAGACCGTGGTCCGCGGCCTGTGCATGCCGCACTCGCCCCGTTGGTATGAAGGGCGGCTCTGGGCGCTGGATTCGGGCAACGGCCGGCTGGTGCAGATCGACCCGGCCAGCGGCCACGTGGAGAGCGTTGAACGGTTCCCCGGCTACACGCGCGGCATGGCCTTCTGCGGCCAGTTCGCATTTGTGGGCCTGTCGCGAGTCCGCGAGACGGCGATCTTCGGTGGGATTCCGATTGCCGAGCGACGCGACGAGCTGCGCTGCGGAGTGGCGGTGGTCGATCTGCTGTCCGGCCGGGCTGTAGCCTGGCTACAGTTCCACACGGGCGTGGAGGAGGTCTTCGCCGTCTGCGTGCTGCCAGGCTGCCGCAACCCGGTATTCTCCGGCCCGTCGGCCGAGGACGACGATCGCCCGGATGTCTGGCTGGTGCCGCCGGAAGGCAAGGCGTCCCCGAAAGTCGCGACCGGCAGCGCGTCGGTTTCACCGCCAACTTTGGCCCCCTCGCTTCAGCCCGCGGCACACCTCCGGGCGCAGCAATTGGCCGTCGAAGCCTCGTTGCTGCGTCGCCAGGGGCGATGGATCGAGACGCTCCAGCGGCTGAAGCTCGCCGCAGAAGCGGCCCCCGGCCGGGCCGACCTGCTCAACGATTTGGGCAACCTGTATCAGGAACTCGGCGACCAGGATGCCGCGATGGCGAGCTACCGCCGGGCCGTCCAGGTGCAGCCCGGCTTCGTGGCGGCCCACCAGAACCTGGGCTACCTGTCCTACAACTACGGCGAGCCCGAGGAGGCCCTTCGGCACTATGAACAGGCCCAGCACCTCGCGCCGGCGCCCATGAACCGCCTCTTGGCGGCCACCGTTCTGCCGGTCGTGTACGACTCGACCGCAGACATCGGCCGATGGCGTGAGCATTTCACGGCGGGCGTACGGCAGTTGGCCGACGAGGGCGTGCGCATCGATACGACCCGCTCGCTGTTGCCCACGCCCTTCTTCCTGGCGTACCAGGGGCTCAACGACCGCGACGTGGCGTGCCTGCTGGGCCGCATTCCTCAGGGCCTGGACTTGTGCGAACCCGGTGCCCCGAGCCGCGGCCGGCGGTTGAAGGTCGGATTCCTGTCGGCCTACTTCCGCGACCACACCATCGGTCGCTTGAACCTGGGCCGCATCCGACACCTGGCCCGCGATCGATTCGAAGTGACCGTGATCTATGCCGGCCTGCGTGCTGATGAGAAAACGCGGATCTTCGCCCAGGTCGCCGATCGTTTCCTGGCCGTGACGCGCGAGGTCGAGGCGGCGCGGCGGCAGATTGCCCAGTTGGACCTCGATGTCCTCGTGTTCGCCGACGTCGGCATGGACGCCCTGACCTATACCCTGGCCTTCTCCCGCATGGCGCCGGTCCAGTGCGTTACCTGGGGCCATCCCGACACGACGGGCAGCCCGGCCATCGATTACTTCCTGTCCAGCCAGCTTCTGGAGACGGCTGAGGCCGACTCGCACTATGCCGAGCGGCTGGTGCGCTTGCCGAATCTCGGGACCTACTACGAGCGGCCGGAGCTGTCGGGCCCGACGCGCGGGCGGGAGTTCTTCGGCCTCCCGGCCGACCGCAACCTCTATGTCTGCCCACAGACGCTCTTCAAGCTCCATCCGGAGTTCGACCCAATCCTGGCAGGCATTTTGCGACAGGACCGCCAGGGCCAGATCGTCTTGCTGGAAGGGCGGGTGGCTAACTGGACGACGCGGCTGAAACGCCGGCTTGCCAGAACGCTGGGCGACGATGCCTCACGGGTCCGATTCCTGGCGGCACAGCCGAACCAGGACTTTCTGCGGTTGCTCGCCCTGGCCGACGTGGCCTTGGACCCCTTCCCCTTCGGCGGCGGCAACACCAGCTACGAAGCACTGGCCGTCGGCACCCCCATTGTCACCTGGCCCAGTCCCTATCTCCGGGGTCGCATTACCGCAGCCTTGTATCGAAAGATGGGCTGGACCGACTGCATCGTGGGCTCCGCCCAGGCGTATGTCGATCTGGCCGTGCGGTTGGCCGCCGACCGGGCCTATGGCGAGTCGATCCGTCAGAAGACCCGCTCTTCCTGTCCGGTACTGTTCGAGGACATGAGTGAAGTGAAGTCGTTCGAGGAATTCCTGGAAAAGCTCGTGCAGTAGGTTGCCGCATGGCGCGTATGGTCAAACTGCTCCGCCGACCGGTAACTGTCCAACGGCATTGAAACGGAACGTAGCAGGCACACTCCGTGTGCCGTCCGCCACACCCTATTCCACTTCAGCGGACGGCACACGGAGTGTGCCTGCTACCTTGGCGCGACCTGTGAACGGTTATGCTCTTGGGGAGCTGCGGATTTCCGTAACTCCCCATGTGTTATGCACTTACGGCAAATGACTTGTTTCCCGGCCCGCCTGTCGTATGATTTGCTGTCCCATTTGGTGTCAGATTCGAGTCCAGTTGATCATGGGTGAAAGGGCGGGAGTTCTTCTTACAACCTTCTACGTAAAGGGTGAATGTCATGAGTAGCGGAAGAGACGACGCGGTCGAGGTCGTTGCGGTGGCGACCGCAAGTGAGCGGCGAGTAGGGCACGAACTCCAACACCTGCGTTCAAGCTGGTGTTGGATGCTGCTGCTGGGGATTCTTCTGGTCGTCTGCGGCACGACGGCCTTAGTGTTCCCCATAATCACCTCCGTCGCGGCGATCAACGTGCTGGCTGTGGTCCTGATGATTGCCGGAGTCGCCACGATCATCGGCTCGTTCTGGATCGGCAAGTGGAGCGGCATCCTCGTTCACTTGCTCGTCGGAATCCTGTACCTGGCGGCTGGCTTCGTCGTTACCGAGCGACCGTTAGTCTCCATTCTGATGGTCACCATCTTCGTCGCCATATCGTTCATGGTAATGGGAGCATTTCGGATCCTGGCTGCTCTCTTGATCCGGTTCCCGCAATGGGGCTGGGCCCTGTTGAACGGCACAATGACCTTTCTGGCCGGGCTTGTCATCTATCGGCACCTGCCCGTAAGCGCCCTCTGGGTCATCGGTTTGCTGGTGGGACTCGAAATGCTCCTGAACGGCTGGACCTGGATGATGCTCTCGCTGGAACTCCGCAGGATTCCCAAGTAGATCAAGAGCGGCGGCCCGCCGCATGAACGCCACGCCGCAAATACTACCAGGGTAGTTGATTCGCGTCAACAACCAAGCGGGCGATTCTCTCGCCGTATCTAACTGGTATGCGTCTTGATATACTCGGCGGCCTGCTGGGCGATCTCGGTCACCCGCTCCGGCTTGGCGCCCGACAGGCCGTGACCGGCCCCGGCAACCGTAATGAACTCGTGCCCGACGCCCGACTCCGCCAGCTTGGCGGCCATGTTCTTCGATTCGGCGTAGGGGACGTCGGTGTCCGCGGTCCCATGGACCAGGAACGTGGGCGGATACTGGGCCGTCACGTTGCGAAGGGGGCAATACGGGTCGAACCATTGGGGCTCGGTGTGCGGGTCGTGTCCCGCCACTTCGTTGGGCCAGATGCCCTGTTGGCGACAGTACAGATAGAACCGCCCGCGCTGATTCGAGACGGGTGGCTCCGACAGTGCGCGGCTGCCCACCGAGCGATACGCCTCGTCCTTCGGTACCAAGGGCTGGCGGCGGTAGAACTCGTCAGGCTGGGAGTACCAGGGAGTGGTGATGTCTCCGTAACCGAAGTACGAAACCAGGGCCCGCGGGCGGGGCTCCAGGCAGAACCCGGTCATCAAGGTCAGGTAGCCGCCGGCCGACCCGCCGGCCGTCGCGATCCGCTCCGGATCGATGCCGAATCGTTTGGGCCCCTCCTGCCGCACCCACCGCCAGGCGTCCTGCACGTCTTCGATAATGCCCGGCAGTTTCGTCTCCGGCGCCAGGCGGTAGTCGATCGAAACGATGACGAATCCGCGTTTGAACAGTTCGGCATAAAGGCGGGCGTCGGGCCATTTGCGGGAGCCCACGATCAGGGCCCCGCCGTGGATCCACATCACGGCCGGCTTGCCCACGCCGCGGGCCGGCTGATGAACGTCGGCCTTGATCTGGCACTCGCCCACGGTCTTATAGACGTGCGTGGCCGGGCCCGGCGGCTGGGCGCCGGCGGTGCGTGGCAGCGCGGCGCCCAGCGCACCGCCTGCCACGATCTTCAGGAACTGCTGCCTGCTGATGCGATTTGCCGGATCGTTTGCCATGAGTTCCTCCCGTAAGTGCTAGAGTCGATCAGTTTGACTGCCTCCGATTTCAATCGTGACGTAAACGATTATTCACCATAATGAGGGCGAGGGAAAGGGAGCCCGCTGCGGCCGGTCAAGCGCATGCTTCTAGCGGCCAGAAATGTCACGACCGCTTCCCTATTGTTACGGTTCGCGTCATTTCAAGCCGCGCGGCGTATAAAGGGATGCCCGGCGGCCGGCGATCTGTTACAATCCCGTACGGACTTGGCAATCACCAGACCCCGGGAGACTGACCCGATGAGCGAGGACAACGGGCCGCAGCCGGCGGCACAAGCGGCTCCCGGTTGGCGGCCGCTGCGGCCGATCGACCGCCGCGTGCTGGGCGTGCTGGCCGAAAAGGCGAAGACCACCCCCGACATCTATCCCATGTCGCTCAACGCCATTACCACCGCTTGCAATCAGAAGAGCAACCGCGCCCCACTGATGCAGTTGGAGCCGGACGACGTGCAGGAGTCGCTCGACCGCTTGCGCGAGCTGGGGGCGGTGGGGATGGTCGAAGGATACGGCCGCGTCACCAAGTTCCGCCATTACCTCTACGAATGGCTGGGCTGCGACAAGCTGGAACTATCGGTGATGATCGAGCTCCTGTTGCGCGGGGCACAAACCGAAGGGGATCTTCGCGGCCGGGCTTCGCGGATGGACCCCATCGCCGATCTGGCGGCGCTGCGGGTGATTCTCGCCGCCCTGCGGAGCAAGGCCCTGGTGCTGTCGCTCACCGCCGAGGGGCGCGGACACGTGGTCTCCCACGCCCTCTATCCGCCCCAGGAGCTGGAGCACCTGAAGGCCCAGTTTCAGCAGCGGGTGGTTGCCGGGGGCGTAAGCGATGAACTGGGCGCCGGTGTTGGGCCGCCTTCGGCCACAACGGCCCCGCCGCCGCCCGCCGCCCCGCGGGGAGCAAGCCCGCATGGCGCGGAAAGTCTGGGCCGACAGGTCGAGGAACTCCGCACTCAGCTCGCTCAGTTGCAAAGCCGGCTGGACGACATGACGGACCAACAGGAGCGGATGACTGAGGAGCTACGGCAGTTGAAGGACGCCTTGGGGGGCTGAGGACCGGCGAATCAATTATTGTCGTGTTCGCCAACGTACTCATCTCGCTGGGGCGAGATGAATGCCCATCTCGCTCCAGCGAGATGAGTACATTTATTGCTTCGGCGGTCCCTAAACACTGCTGGATGAGCCGGCAGTGGCACCCGCGCGGCTGACTGTCGGGCGGATTATTTCCGCGCCCGCCGGCGCCGCGTCCCCCGCGACTGAGCGGCTTCCTTCTTCAGCGCGGCCACCGAGGTGCCCCGGAGCTTCGCCAGCACGTCCAGCGCCTCCTCGATGTTGATGCGGTTCCGCGCCCCATGGAACTTCTTCAGCGGGATCCCCAGTTTCCGCAACTGGGTCGCCTTGGCTTGCACCGTGGATTTCCGCAGCTTCGTCCTCTCCGCCACCTGGCTGACGCTCTCGGACTTCTCCCAGGTTTCGATGAACTGTTGCACTGTGGGACGGGACATTATGCGTTCTGCCTTGTTTGAGGGGATGAATGATCGTAACCAATGCATTATACGTCGTCGATCGGCAAATTGCAATGCCAATGGTACATGACCTATGCCTATCATGCTTTATGGATTTTATGTCAATGATATGGTAGCATGATTGCGCACAAAATATGCGATGCTAATTTCTGGAAATATACCCCTTGCATTCGCGCGCGACCCGGGGTAGAATGCCGGCAGAAGGGCTTTCTACCCCATCCGCCTGACTTACCTCAGTCTGACGCGGCAGGCTCCCTTTCAAGCGGTTTTTTTCCGTGCGGAACCACCTTGTTAGGGAGTCGGTCATGCCTAAGAAAGACCCCGTAACGGATCGCGCCATCATCGAGAGGCTCACCTGAAATAGGTTATCCGGGGAAGATCAAGCGTGATCTTTCCTTTTTTTCGGGCCGGCGCGAGGCGCGGGCCACCATTCTTGTTGAAGGAGATCGAGTCTTGGGTAAGAAGTTGTATGTTGGGAACCTGGGCTACGGTGTGACCAGCTCGGAGCTGGAGACGATGTTCGCCACGTTCGGCACGGTGCAGAGCGCCCAGGTGATCGAGGATCGCGACACGGGTCGCAGCAAGGGTTTTGCATTCGTCGAAATGGGGAGCGACCAGGAGGCCCAGGCGGCCATTCAAGGGCTCAACGGCAAGGAGCATGACGGCCGCGCCTTGACCGTCAACGAGGCCCGGCCGCGCGAGGAGCGCGGGGGCGGCGGGGCTGGCGGCGGCGGACGCGGTGGCCGCGGCGGCGGCTACGGTGGTGGTGGCGGCGGCGGCGGCGGACGCCGCGGCGGACGCTATTGAGTTTGCGTTGCGGAAAACGACGGCGGGAAAACCACGGTGGGTCGAGCGCAGAAGAGCCCCACCAAGATCCGCGAATAGCCGGCGGGGGGGCTTTTCTGCGCTCGACCCGCCCTGCAAGTTTCCGACCTTCCGCGACAGAAACTATTGGGAAGCAAAGGCGGCCGCTCACGGCGCCGCCACGCCAAGCGGCGCGGCTTGGGCCGCCTCTGCTTTCGTTGCAATTTCGCAAGAAAAGGGGCGGAAACACCAGCCCTTACATCGGGAGGATGCATGGCGCGGGACAGAAACACTTATGCCAAGCGGCAGCGCGAGTCGGGAAAGAAGCAAAAGGCGGCGGAGAAACGGGCACGCCGCCGGAAGAAAAAGGAGTATGCCGCCAACGGCCCAGATGCCCCCAACGAGACCGGCCCTGCCATCGGGCAGGAGGCGAGCGATCCGGCGGGCCCCTGAGGCCCCGCCTTTCTTTTGAAGGAGTGACAGTATGCCGCAGGGTACGATCAAGAAGGTGATGCCCGAGAAGGGCTTCGGGTTCATCCAGGGCGAGCAGGGAGACCTGTTCTTCCATCACAGCGCCGTGGTAGATGCGACCATCGAGACGCTTCGCGTGGGTCAGGCCGTGACCTACACCGAAGGCCGCGGTCCCAAGGGGCCGCGCGCCGAGAACGTCAAGCCGGCCTGAAGCCGGCGGAGACGTTCCGTAGCCACGAACCCGCTTGAGTGCGCAGGCCGCCGCGGGCGGGCTGCCCAAGACCATTTCAAAAGCGAAATCCCCCGGGACCTGAAGGCCCCGGGGGATTTTGGCTTAAATCCGGCAACACCTACTCTCGCACTTTTGGCACTACCATCGGCTCTAGAAGCTTAACTACCGTGTTCGGGATGGGAACGGGTGTGGCCTTCCAGATATTGTCACCGGAAAGGGGCCGCCGCCGCCTGTCGGCGGGCAGCGGCCGGAATTCGGTTTTCAGTTTTCAGTGTTCCGTGTTCAGCGGGCCAGCCACCGACGGCTGAAAACTGAAAACTGGACACCGAAAACCGGATCATGCAAGTGGCAGACGGCCTGCGCCGTCGGGCATCGAGGAGCGTTCGATTCATGCGGCCAAGCTTTCGTCCGTTAGTACCGGTTAGCTTCACGCATTGCTGCGCTTCCACATCCGGCCTATCGACCTGGTAGTCTTCCAGGGGACTCTCGCGATAAATCGCTTACGAAACCTGATCTTGGAGAGGGCTTCACGCTTATATGCTTTCAGCGTTTATCCTTTCCGTACATAGCTACCCAGCCGTGCCGCTAGCGCGACAACTGGAACACCAGAGGTACGTCCTT
>JBEKTY010000214.1:0-11440 GCA_049515555.1 Thermoguttaceae bacterium | reverse complement strand
TGTCTTCTCCCTGACCACAACAGGAGAAGAATCATGTTCGCCCTCACCGGCTGGTGGGAACTCTGCGGCGGCCACGTCACGCTCGGGAGCATCGTCGCCTACTTCATCGCCCGTGCCGTCTATGAGAACACCCGCAACTTCTGGGGAGCCGTCATCCTCTATTACACGATCTGCCTGTCTTTTGGATCATCTGCGACTGGGTTTGGGGGCCGTACCCGCTCCCTTCGACCCACGAACTCCCACGCTACTGAGGTGCAGCCATGAGCAACGAATTCCAGGAGGCATTGGACGGGGCTGCCCGGTTGGTGAGAGGGATCGCTACCTTCGTCGTTATTGCCGTGTGGATCGTCATGACGGCTGGGGGCACAGGCCGTCCAGAAAGGGCCGTGCTATCCGATGTTCATCCGCCTAGCCTACCATGAGGGCGGAATCTACCTCGATCTTGCCGATGATTCGGGTCAGGTAGTGGAGAGCGCATAGGTCGAGCTCGGCACGGGGATGGGAGTTGTCGGCGTCGAATCGTGCTGGCGTCGGAGTTCCTCTTAGCGGCTGTCCAGGAACAAATTCGGAGTCTTGTGGTACGGCCGTCCGGCTGCACCACAACTTAGCCGTCAACTATGCCAGGCCATCGGAGGAGTATCTCGCCCGCACCAGGGGGCCGAAATGTGTGCTCCACTCGGCCGACAGTTGCCTGCCCAGGACGGTGCATTGGGACTCTTCGTCCGGCGAAAGCGGTTTGTAGCCGCGCACCATCTCGACGTTCTTCCGGAGCTGCCCGACGTTGTGAACGCCGATATTCAGCGTGGTCACGCCGGGTATGCCCAATGTATAGCGCACCGCCAGTTTCAGGTGTTTCGTGGCGAGTTGAGGAGGGCAATTGGGATCGGCGTAGTTCGACCCGCGGGAGCCGCCGAACACCTTCATCGCAACGATCCCGACGCCGTTTTTCCGCGCGACCGGCAGGACGTCTCTCTCGAAGTTGTAGGTGTGTCGATCGACGAAATTGACGATCGTCAGCAACACGTCGACCGCGCCGGAATCGAGGAACCTGGCGAAGCGGCGGGGCCGGTTGTGCCCAGAGACGCCGACAAACCGGGCCTTGCCCGCCTGCTTCTGCTTTAAGAGCCACGTGAAAACCCCGTCCGGGTTCATGGCGACGTCCACCTTGCGGTCGCCCAGATGATGGAAATAGACGAGGTCGACGTAATCAGTCTTGAGCATGCGCAACGACTTGCTGAACGACTTTTCGGCAGCCGCGATGGTGTCGGCCATGACTTTTGTAGAGAGGAAGACCTCCTTGCGGCGTTTTCCGAGGCCCAGGCCGACGCCCTCTTCGGCGACGTCGTAGGCAGGGGCCGTGTCGATGGCGTTGATACCCAGGTCGATGGCTGCGTTGACGCAATCCGCGACGTTCTGCGGCGAATACGGCTTGGCAAAGCCGCAGGGGGCGGTGCCCAGTGTCAGAGCGGTCAAGGAGACCTGCGTCTTGCCCAGCACGCGGCGGAGCAACTCGCCGGAAGCTGCCGGGCCTTCGGCGGCCAGCGCGCCGGCGGCCCCGGCCCCCAGCATCGCTCCGCCCGCCAATAGTCCCGTCTGATAGACAAACGTTCGTCGAGAAATCCGGGAGTCGTTGTCGAACACGTGAAATCCCTCCTGTGCGATGGGGCCCGGTGCGATGGTCTGCATTCGAAAAAGGCGATTGACGCTTCGCCGTCATTCTAGGCAAAACGGCCGAGGGGGGCAAGGTTCTCATGACTTGGTAGCTGTCAAAGAATAGCTTCACAGTTGTGTGGTGCGGCCGTCCCGGTTGCACCACAACTTATTCGTGGACAACGGCTTGTCGAGTGCATGGGCGAATCCCTTGTCCGTTGTTTTGCATTCGTACATAATAGGTCCATGCGATACCACGGCATGGTCATCCGGCCTCCAAGCGAGGCGGACAGTTACATCTTGCAGGTCACCTACGGTTGTCGGTCACGCCCGGGATGTTCCGGCGAATGGAGGAGAATAGCGAAGGGAGTTTCCTGGAACGCGAGACGTGGAAAAGCCTCTCGGAATAGTTACCACCTCGGGTTCGCCCGGTCAGGTGTTCGACACGGCGGCCGGGACGTAATAGACTGGTTGGTATTCTGAGTCTGGATCGACTTCAGACGCAATGTATCCGCGTAGTATCGGTTAAGGAAACTCACATGAATCAGCCGAATGGCACTTGAACTTTGCTAACGACTGTGCTCGTCTCGGCTTGTGTAGAGGCGGCGGTGTTTCTGCAATCGCGGGTAGTGTTTGGGGCGACGTTTCACGCGCCGCGGCTCGAAGCGGTCCGGCCGATCGCCGACAATATGCGCGGCCACGGCCGTCAACAACGCCTTGCACCAAGCCTCGGTTGTGGCGCCGGCCAGAAGCAGGGGGAGAAACTGGCTGAGCGTTTGCAGCGTCCCCTTGAAGCTGATCTCCCATGGACACCTGCCGGCCTGTCGAGCTGCCGCCGCCATCACGCCGCGAATCAGATTGTAACCGGTCAGGTGCATGTAGAATTCGTTGCGTACGCGCTCCGGCGTCTTGCACCGCAGGTGGTCCATTTGCAAGACGATCTTGATGCTTCTCAAGTGCAGCTCCGCTTGCCAACGACGCCGGTACAACAAGGCGATCTCGCCGGTGGGATACTGCTCCGCGTCCAACAGCGTCGTCACCACCACCAGCGACCGCGTGCGCATGCCTTTTTGAGCAACGCGAATGCGGACTTCTCGCAGCGTCAAATCCTCGGACAGCGTGGCATACCGCTCGATCGACATCCATTTCGGCCGTTGCGGCCGGGGCCAGACAACCAGATGATCTTCCTTCCCCAATCGTTTGCCCGTGCGAAAATCCGTTCGCCGGAGCTGATGCTTGCGGATCACCATATCGACGCCGCGTTGCTGCATCAGAACAATGTCGAACCAACCGCTGAAATAGCGATCCGCCAGCACCACGTCGCCTTCGGCAAGCGTCGGGTAGAGCCCGCGAAACAAGCTGTTCTCGCCCGTCCGCTTTCCCTTGTACTTGCCGATCGCCGCCTCCAATACGCTGCCCACCGAGAGCGAAAAGATCACGAGGATTCGGGCGATGGGAAAGCCGCAGCCGGGCTTCTGCGATTTCTGTTGCGGATAGGCCGCTTGATTGGCCGGCGTGTCGGGCATGGTGATCGTCGAGCCGTCCACAACGCACACCTTTCGCCGATGCCAAAGCCAGGGCTCGGGCGATTCATCTTCGATCTGCTTGCCCGTGTCGCGCACCAATGCGTGGACGGCTTCTTCGGGCAGGTCGTTCCGTGCCGTGCAATAGTTGTCGAGGATCAGGTGGATACCCGCAGCCCAGCATCGGCTGCGCCCTTGGCGTAGGAGCGAAGAATTCGGCGTTCGCGGCTTGACAATTGTTGCCATGTCTGTTGTACTTGGACTCGAAGGTTCATTAGGGACTCCTTTCACTTGCTGTGTCGCGTCCAACGACGTAAGTGTTTGTGAGTCCCTGTTTTACAACACCTCTTGGAATTGCGCAAGTCTATTTAGTATTGGGAGAACAACCAAGTGCAGAAGGTCTACTGCTCCAAAGTTGACGGGTGGGTCGGAATGGTCCTGGCCATCGCTTTCGTGGCGATGGTGAGCGACGGAAGCAGCGTACTGGCCTCACAGCCCTCCCCTGTGGTCTTTCGGGTCTCGGAGGGCGTTGCGCCGGGCGGCATCGTTTCCTTGTACGGCGAAGACCTGACCGGAGACCTCCAAGTGCGGGTTGCCGAAACAGGGACGGTCGTGAAGCCGGTTCAACAGGATGCCGCTGGCCAATTCGCCCGTTTCGTGATGCCCGAGAGTGCCCCCGGCGTCTACACGCTACGGGTTTCCAACGACGGAGGGAAGACGTGGGCGTCGAAGTCGATTTGCCTGAACGGGCCCACTCCCCGTTGGCTTTCTGAAGAAACGGCCTACCCAAGAATGCGACTCCAGTTGATAGGTCGCAATCTTGACGCCGCCGAGTATCACGGCATCAGCAAGACCGAGGTGCGTCTGTTGGGAGCCGATGGAAGGGTGGCCCGGATGGTGGCCCCGGATCGGGTCACGCCCTACTGCACGGGGTTCGTAGTGCCTCAAGACCTCCCTCTCGGCTCATACTACGTGGAGGTTCGCACCAACTCGGCTGGCCTGGGCCGGGAATTCGTGCGACTGATAGACGAGGAAGGGAAGGATGCCCGACTGACCATCGTCGCCGCCCCGGAGGACGCACTGCCCCGAGAACTCGGCGTGGCCTGGGCCAACGACTTCAACTGGAAGAACGTCGTCAACGTCAAGACCCAATTCGGTGCCAAGGGGGATGGGAAGACCGACGATACGGCCACCATCCAGTCAGCCCTCGAGCATGCGACGAAGATGGGCGGTGGTGTCGTATTCATCCCCAAGGGGACATACCGGTTTACCGGTCTTCGGTTGGACAAGGGCGTTGTCCTGAAGGGCGAAGACAACGCCAAGAGCGTCTTGCAGTTCACCTTGAACAGCCCCCGACTTGATGGCACCGAGTACATGGTGTTCCAGAGCGTCGGCCTCGGGCACACTCAAGGTCTGATCGGATTTGCCCATCTCGGTATTGAGTTCGATCCTGGCCTGAATCCTGACGTCCGGGTGCGGTTGTTCAATCTTGGCGACAGTGCGTGGCCGATGGACCTGCGGCGGCTCTCGGCCAGCCGTATCTTCCTCTACGGCAACCGGATCGACATCCCCTTCATCTCCACGAAGTGGGCAGGGATGTACATCAATGGGGCTGGCCCGGTGCTGATTGCCAAGAACCATTGGAAAGCGAGTTCCCCGGCGTGGAGCCACGGCATCAAGCGAAACCTCGTCTGTCGGGACAACACGTTCGAGTTCGCCAACGAGCAGGTGAGCTTCTCGTCGGACCGGATGATCTTTGAGAACAACGTGATGATCGGCCACTTCGTTCCAGGGATCACCTCAAGCCTCCACGGCCTTTTCACCGAGTCGTGGTGCGGCTACAACGTGTGGAACGAGTACATCGCTGGCAACACCTGCCGCAACATGAACTACGTGCCGGGGAATGACGGCGAAGCCTTCGCCTTGGACTCCCCCGGATTCTACATAATCGGGGATGTCCTCAAGGCTACGGGGAGCACGGTCGAGTTCCGAGAAGACTCGGTGGCCAAGTCGGGATCGATTGGCTGGAACTTGGAGTGGCAGGCGGTGGTCATCAAGGGGCGAGGGTTGGGCCAGTTGCGGCGGGTTCGCCAGCACCTCGATCAAGACGGGAAACCTAAGATACATCAACTGACCGTCGCCCCAGCGTGGGACATCCCGCCGGATGGGACGAGCAAGATCGCCGTGGTGCGGATGCACACCGGGGTCGTGCTGGAGAACAATACTGTCACGGACTGCTGCGGCCCCACGGTGCAATTCTACCACTGTGCCTACGACTGCGTGGCATCGGGCAACATCGGCGTCAATACGATGGGCGTGATCAACTACGGCGGCTATTGGGGCAACCCCAACACGCTCGGCCAGGATCGGTCGGCGATGATGACCTACTTCACCAAGGTTCGAGGCTGTGGGGTCTCCGGGGCATCGGCACGCTTCAAGAACACCTGGATGGGGGAGCGTGGCGAAGATACTCTGGCGGCCTCCGGCTCCTACGCCACCTGTCTGTACGGCTCCGAGTATCGAGACAACGTGGTGGATCGGCGTGGGTGCGAGGCGCTATTCGACTATGACAACAAGAACCCTGCCGGATTCTGCGTGACCCTCGTCACCGGCCAGAGCAACGGCAGAAGCATCCTGGCCCCGCTGTTTGAGAACTGCGCCGTTCAGAACAGCAAGTACGGCTACGCCGTCAATTGCTCAGCGTGTACGGCGACTCTCATCAGCGGACCACGGATCGTCGGCATCACGTCCGATGCGATCTTCGACAAAGGCAAAGAGACGAAGGTCTTGGGAAGTCATCCTTCAGCGAGGCGTGATTGACGAAGCGGACGCCATGCCCGACTCCTTCTGCCCCTGCGGGACGCAACTCGAAGAGCCGCCTGCTCAAGGAGGGATCGGAGGCTTCCACACAACGCCCCTTCTGCTAAATAGACTTGCGCGATTCCAAGAGGTGTTGTAAAACAGGGACTCACAAGGGCGAGTTCATCGAGGCGTACAAGCAGGCCGGCTACCCGGCCGTGTTCTATTTCGCCACCCCCATGGAGCTGGAGCTGAGCACGTTGGCCGGCTACGGCAACGTGGACAGCCGCCGCTTCCAGCAGAAGTACATCAAGGTCATGCGGGCGCTCGGCGGGGAGGTCAAGCGGCACGGTGTGCCGACCGTGATGAGCATCGGCGACGAGATGACCAACCGCGGCGTCGAGGGAGTGAAGATCGCCGGCAAGCTGGCGCGGCTCACCTGGGAGGAACTACCCGAGATCGCCGCCACGAGCGACATGAATGGATACCAGGAGGTCATGGCCATGGCGCCGTGGCTGAACGTGGCGACCTTCAACAACGGCTGGAGCGGTATCGACAACCACAATAAGGGCCGCCACCTGCTGAACCGCAAGTTCCTGGAGGAGCTGCAGGGCAAGACGGCGGCCATCCCCTGGTTCGTCAACGCCGGCACCGGCCGATTTCCCTTCGGCTTGTTTTTCTGGAAGATGACCAAGTACGGCGTCCGGGGGAAGGTCGAGTGGTATTACAACCTGGGCAAGAACGAGCACGGCTCGGTCGTGCGCGTCGAAGGCGCCACTGTCTACCCCACCCTGGATTGCGAGCGGAGCCGCGAGGGGATCGACGACTTGAAGTATCTCTTGCGATTGGAGAGACTGATCGCGGAGGCGAAGAAGGCGGGCAACGCCGCCGCGGAGGTTGCCAAAGCCGAGGCCCTGATCAAAGGCATTTCCGACGCGATCGCTGACGACTGGACAGTCTACGACAGCGGCACGCGGTTTTCGATCGACGGCTTCGGTGTGGTCGATCCGGAGAAGGCCGCGTCGCTGGGGCAACTCAACGCGACCCACGAGGCGGTCGCCCGACAGATTGTGCGTCTCCAATCCGCACCGGGGAAACTGTGACCGAGTGATGAGGTTGATGGCTGGCGTGGGCGTCGAGTGTTGGCACCAGCGTTGGACCATCGCGCATGATACGAATCCCCGCATGGCAATGACCATGAATGCGACGCTCATAGCGCCACCCGCGACGGTATACGGCCAGCCGTGGGGAATAGCATCGCATTTCCCATCGCGCGCTGGTTTGTCGCTACCGATGCGCCCAGGGATTCGCTTCCGCAGCGACAACGAAGTGCTCTTCCTTGAGGGGGTCAGGCGGTATCGGAGCGGGTCGCATTAGCGTCCATTTTCAGTGGCCGCCGCAATCGTCGATTCGCTGCTACAGCGTCCATCCCGTCCGATACGGCGGGTTGACCAACGCGTTGGCCGCGGGGGAGTTGGTGAATCGCATGGCCTCGCCGTCCCACTCGAGCTTGGTGCCGGGCATTTTGCTGGCGATCACCCCCAGCATGGCGATTTCCGTGAGCGGGCCGCCGTAGGAGAAATCGGACCCAGCCTTCTTTCCCTTGCGAATGGCTTGCAGCCAGTCCTGGTGGTGCTCGGGGGCCTGGGGGAGCTTTTGGGCCGGCCGCTTGTAGGCTTGCATCTTGCTTTCGGGGATGATCCGCACGCCGCCCGCTCCGTGCGAGCCGTACATGATCGTACCCTTGTCGCCCAGCACCACCGCGCCGGTGTCGACCGGGTTGCGGCCCTGCTCCAGATCGGCGGGGCGCGGAATGTGGACCGTGCCGCTGTACCAGTACATGGTGATCGGGCCACGGTCGCCCTTGGCCGGGAACTCGACAATGATCTTCTCGCCCGGCGGAAAGGCCTCGGCCTGCGTCTTGGGGTCGTAGTCCTTTACGTCGGAAACGATAGTCTTCGGGGCGCCGAGGTCCAAGGCCCAGAACACCGGGTCGACCACATGGCACACCCAGTCGCCCACCGTGCCGTTGCCAAACGGCACCCAGCCGCGCCACTGGTAGGGCAGAAACGCCGGGCAGTAGTCGCGCTGCGGTGCCGGGCCCAGCCACAGGTCCCAGTTTAGAGTGTCGGGCACCTTGTGCTTCTGCTTGAGCTGACCGAGGGCGCCCACGGCCGAATTGACGGCCGCGCAGCCGCAGTGGATGGTGTGGACTTTGCCGATGGCCCCGTCGCGGACCCACTCGACCAGCAGGCGGCAGGACTCGAAGGAGTGACCCTGGTTGCCCATCTGTGTGACGACGTTCTGCTCCTTGGCCACTTTGGCCATCTGACGGCACTCATACACCGAGTGGGCCAGCGGCTTCTCGCAGTACACATGCTTGCCGTGCCTCATCGCGGCGATGGATGTGACCGCGTGGTTGTGGTCCGGCGTGCCCACCACCACGGCGTCGATCTGCTTGTCCATCGCGTCAAGCATCTTGCGAAAGTCTTGGAACTGCTTCGCCTTGGGATGGCGGCCGAAGGTGCCGCGCGCGTAGTTCATGTCCACGTCGCACAGCGCGACGATGTTGTTGCCGCCCGCGACGGCGTCGATGTCCCCCCCGCCCATCCCGCCGATGCCGATCCCGGCAATGTTCAGCTTTTCGCTGGGCGGATTCTCGCCGCTGCGGGCCACGGCGCAACGGGGCACAACGGTTGCAACGGCGGCCGCAGCCGCCGCTCCCTTAAGAAATTCACGACGCTTCATTTCGCTCTTTTTCATGACCTGACTCCTGATAGAGAAACTGGACACCAGCCAGGAGGTTAGTTGACGGCGGGGCAGAAGTCAAGTTGGCAGACGCCGCAGGGACTTTCTGAGTGCGGGACACTGCGCTTATTCCAGACAGTCGCATGGTCTTCTGCCTTGGTGAAGTCAGCCAACGAACAACCGCGTCGGGCAAGCCCGACGCGGTTCCAAATGTCCCGGCCAAAAAACGTGATGCGATTGGAGAACGCGCTAATCCTTGGCCCGCTTGGCTTCCCAATCGCGGGTGTTCGTGTTGCCGTCTCGCTCGGTGGAAATCTTTCCGGTGATGGTGTCGCCGCTCACCTTTCCTTTGTAGGTCGAGGTCATTTTCACCCCATTCCGCTCGCGGACGACCTTGAACGAAACTTCGCCGTCCTTGTAGGTGGCGTCCGAGATCGCGGTCTCCGTATTGTTACGTCCGACCATGGCCCCGCTGAGCTTGTCTCCGTCCAATTTCAGTTTCAAGGTCGCCTCGCGGGATTGATTGTTGTACGTTACCGTCCACTTCCAAGTGCCGGTCGGGTTGGGCTTGTCGTCGGCGCGGGCAAGGGCAGCCGGTCCAACGATTACCAGAACGAGTGTGGCAGCCAAGAGTCGCTTCATTGTATTACCTCCGATTGGAAGACCGGACGAGAAATGCTCTCGTCCCCGTGACGAGGCGTTTCACCGTCGATATTGTTCCCATCAGGTTACACCATCGCCACCGCCGGGGCCAGTGGGCAACCATACTCAAGAGCCCCGTGGCCGTAAACTGCGACCCGGCCCCGTGTAAGCCGTCCCAATGCCCATGAATTACTTGTCCTTCGGCTGAAAAGGCAGGCGGGAGTGTCAAATTGCCTGCCAGTCAAGAAAAACAGGAGGTTTTCCGACTTTTTGACGCCGGTCGTCCCGCTTGCGCGCGGAGGATGGGGTGACCGCCGCAGGTTCGGTGGCCTGCCGTCGCTCCGAGAAATGGGTGGTTTGATGGAAGGGGATACGTATGAGATGTCGACACGAAGGCGAACGACCCGGCTCAGCGGCGGCCGGCAGCGGCTTGGTTACGGCCTTCTTATAGACGGCGCCCGTGATTCGCCTCTTGCTCTAGCAAACAATGTGCAGAGCCGGCAGCGCCTTCTGAAGGTCTTGACACCGGCAAAGAAAGCGGCCGTGCTGGACGGCATCGGTGGCCCTTGATAGATTGGCAAAATGGTTACCTATGCAATATACTCGCAACCCGCGTCTCTTGGCGAAAAAGGCGAGAAACTCAGACACCCCATGCGATTCACGGTGCATTGCCAAAAACGACTCGTCAGGTGCGGCAATGAGTGAAATCACTGTTGTCGGCAGTTACATTGTAGCACTGGTGATGGACGTGGACCGCATCCCGCTGGAAGGCGAGACGGTCGTCGGACGCAATTACCACACTACGCACGGCGGCAAGGGATCCAACATGGCGGCCTGTGCGGCTCGGCTCGGGGCGGACACAACCTTCCTCGGGAAGATTGGGCGAGACGCCTTCGGCGATGAGTTTCTCCGACTGCTCCAGCGCGAAGGCGTGAAACGACATGCCGTGTTGCGCTCCGACACGCTGCCGACCGCCGTGGGCTTCATCGTGTTCAGCGCGCGGGGTACGAACCTGATCGTCATCGACATGGGTGCCAACGGCGACTTCCTGCCCGTCGACATCCAGACGCACACCGAGGAAATCCGTCGGGCCGAGGTCACGCTGTCGCCTCTGGAGATACCCTTGGAAACCGCGCTGGCCGCTGCCCGCGCGGCAAAGGCCGTCGGCCGGAAGTTCATCCTCAACCCAGCGCCGGCCGCGGACCTGCGCGGGCACGACCTGAACAACGTGTTTGCGCTGACACCCAACGAGCGCGAGAGCCGCGTGTGCCTGGGGCTGCGGCCCGATGATCCGATTTCCGACTACGAGGCGACTCAGAGATTGCTGGCCTTGGGTGTCGAGCACGTTATGCTCACGCGCGGCGAGAAAGGCGTCCTGTGGGCCTCTCCCGCGGGCGTGCAGTTGGTGCCCGCCCTGCCGCTGCAAGTGGTCGATAGCGTGGGTGCGGGCGATGCCTTCAACGCTGGGCTCGCGGTGGGACTCAGCGAAAGCCGACCGGTCCTGGAATCCATTGCGCTGGGCGTCACGGCGGCCTCGCTCTCCACCCAGCGCCGTGAGACGATCGAGTCCTACTGCCGCCGCGCGGAGGTCGATACGCATTTATCCAAGGTGCTGCAAGCGGCACAGGCCTTCGCGCCGGGGCAGGTGTTGTGAGGCGCGCCCAGGCGTCCTGGCTCCGTGCTCGGCGTGGACGCGAACATATAGCCAGCAAGGAACAGAAAGGATCGAAGCCGTGACGCAGCAGCTTGCCATTGGTCTGGGACTCGTGTTGGCGGCCGGATTCCTGCAAGGCAGTTTCATGCTCCCCATGACGCTCACGCGCCGCTGGCAATGGGAACACGGTTGGGCGATGTTCTCTTTGTTGGGTATGTTGCTGTTCAACGTGGCATTGGCCGCTTGCGCGGTGCCCCATCTGCTCTCCGCCTACCTCGCGACACCGGCCGTCGATCTGTGCGTCTTAGAAGCTGTTAAGAAATAACTTAGCCGTTTGGGTTGTGGTGGCGAATGGTGTAGTTCCACTTGGGTAGGACGGTATGTCGCAACAGCCGGACGCTCGCCTTTGCTTCCTCGGACACCT
>JBEKTY010000213.1:0-11460 GCA_049515555.1 Thermoguttaceae bacterium | reverse complement strand
ACCCCTCATCCCCTCAACCCCTCATCCCCTCACGGCAATGACCGCAGAATCTCACTGGAATCTCTACGCCGCCACGAACCGGCCGGCCCTGCGGCCCGCCGAGCTGGCCGACTGGTTGGCCGGGGTCTTGACGGCCCTGCTGGGCCTGGCGGCCCTGCTGGTCGGCGCGCGGCGGCTGGCGGGGGCGCTGGAGCAGCCCTTGGGTCCGGCGGGGCTGCTGGCCGCCGGCGTGTTGATGGCCGCCGCGGCGGCCACGGTGCACGCCGCCCGCGACCGCCGCCGGGGCTCACGCGCCGGCAGGCTGCTCCTAGGATCGCTGATCTCCGCGTCGCTGGTGGTATTGGCGGCCGGCGTCACGCTGGGCGGGACTAACCACGTGGCGCTGGGCGTCTTCTGGAGCATCCTGGCCGGCGAGGAATGTTGGGCCTGGCGCCGCACGCGGCGTAGAGCAGGGGAACAGGGGAACAGGGGAACAGGAGAGCAGGAGATCAGGAGAACAGGAGATCAGGAGAACGGGCGGGATTCCCCTTTGCCGCTTGTGGGCGATGGACTGGGGACCTGGGCGGATTCAGCCGGGGCGCCGCCGCCGGCCGCACCAGCGGCCGGCCAACCGGCGGAACCCCCGTGGGCCTCGTCCAACCAGGGCCAGGACCAGCCGCAGTCCGACGTCTTGCAGCAGCTCATGCTCAGCCGCTCTGCCGCCGGCGGGCAACGTCTGGCCGGCTGGCTGCGGATGCCGGTGGCCCCGGGGCAGCGAACGGGCAATCTGCACGTGGCCTTCTGCCCGCCCTTTGCCAAGGTGCCCGAGTTGGTCTTCGAGCAGGTTTCGGGCCCGGCCTGCCGTGTTAAGGCGGCCCAGCTCTTGCCTTACGGCGTGCGGCTGGAACTAAAACTCGCCACAGCGGCCACCGAGGCCGACAGCGTACTGCTGCGCTTCTCGGCCAGCGAGGAATGAGGGATGAGGGGCGAAGGATGAGGGATGAATCATCCCTAGTGCCCCGACCGTCCTCGGTTGGCACGTTGGGTGCCACTGCTGGCTTGTCCAGCAGTGCCGAGAACACGGTTGGGCAAGCCAACCGTGGCACCCGTCATTTCACGTCGGTCGGGCCACTAGCTGGCGGCTGTTAGGGACTGTAAGACAATAACCCTGTTCAAATTGCACCAAGTCTGGCACGTCCCTGAGCGCAGCGAAGGGCGTGATTTGCGCTCCCCGCCACGCCCTTCGCTGCGCTCAGGGCGTGCCACCCAATTGGCCAGCTTGTTTTCTTATGAGCGCTCAGCCACCGGCTTGTCGGCCCAAATCCCCAAATCCCCAAATCCCTAAATCCCTCAATTCGCCTTTGCCACCTGGCCGCGGTTCAGCAGATCGATGGCCACGTTAAAGACTTCGTCGAGGTAGAAATCGCGCTCGATTCCCGAGGGGCTCTCGTTGAGCTTCTCAAGGGTCTTTTCTTCCTCCTTGTCGGCGTTCAGGTCGGCGCGTTCCTTGAGGAACTTGGCCTCGTTGAGGGTGACGGCCTTTTTCGCCTTCTGCTGCTCGTAGCGGGCGATGTTCCGCACGATCTTCTGGAATTTTTCCGAGGCCGCGCAGCGCACGGCCGACAGCCGCCGGAGCTGGTCGACCACCGCCGGGCCGACGAAGTCGAAGCGTTTGAAGGGCTGGGCGGCCACGCGGTCGAAGGGCAGCGGGTAGTCCAGGTCGGCCTCGCCCACGTCCAGGTGGGTCGTCAGCGAGGGCAGCTCGATGTCGGACACCACGCCCCGCCGCTGGGTGCTGTCGCCGGCGGGCCGGTAGAACTGTTGCATGGTGATCTTCAGCTCGCCCATCTTCGGCGAGTTGAAGCGGATCAACTCCTGGCCCAGGTTGAGCAGGCTCTGGACGGTGCCCTTGCCGTGGGTGGCGTGATCGCCCACGATCAGGCCGCGGCCGTAGTCCTGGATGGCGCCGGCCAGGATCTCGCTGGCGCTGGCGCTGAACTTGCTGACCAGCACGACCAGCGGGCCGGACCAGGCCATGCCCGGCTCCAGGTCGTTGTAGGGCGTTACCCGGCCGTCGGCGTCCTTGACCTGGACCACCGGCCCCTCGTCGAGGAACAGGCCGGTCAGGTTGATGGCCTCGGTCAGGGAGCCGCCGCCGTTGCGGCGTAGATCGAGCACGACGGCGTCGACGCCCTGGGCGTTGAAATCGCCCAGAATGCGGCGGACGTCGCGGGTCGTGCTGCGGAAATCGGCCAGGCCGTGCTTGGCCCCCTCCATGTCCATGTAGAAGCTGGGCAGGTCGATCACGCCCAGCTTGTAGGGCTTGCCGTCGGCGCGGCGGCCGACCTCGAAGACCTTGCCCCGGGCCGCACTGTCCTCCAGCTCGATCGTGGCCCGCGTGATCTGGATGGTCCGCGGCTGGGGGGCCTTCTCGGCGATCACTTGCAGCCGGACGATCGTGCCCGGCTTGCCGCGGATCATCTTCACCACGTCGCGCAGGGGCATATCGACCACGTCGACGATCTCGCCCGCGGGGCCCTCGCCCACGCCGATGATCTTGTCTTCGACCTTCAGTTGGCCCTGTTTGTCGGCGGCCCCGCCGGGAATGATCTTCTTCACCACCGTGTAGCCGTCGGAGTTCTGCAGCGAGGCCCCGATGCCCTCCAGCTTCAAGCGCATCATGAT
Organism: Thermoguttaceae bacterium; assembly: GCA_049515555.1. GTDB lineage: Bacteria > Planctomycetota > Planctomycetia > Pirellulales > Thermoguttaceae > JBEKTY01. The sequence goes on along the minus strand of JBEKTY010000213.1, from coordinate 8,796 downwards.
CGTGAAGTCCTCGACCGTGGAGGGCGACATGTACGTGGTGTGCGGATCGAAGGCCGTGGTCAGCGACGTGAGGTACATCTCCAGCAGGTCCTCGGCGTGCGTCTGGTGCATCCGTTTGGCGAAGCTGTGATAGCGCTGGGTCAGCCGCTGCTGGGGCGTCTTGCCGACGGTGTCCGGCTTGCCGTCGGCCTTCTCCGCTTTCAGGACCAGCAGGTCGTACTTGATCCGCTTCCGCCAGCGGTCCTGGGCCTCCTCCGGGGTCGTGGCATAGGTGGCCTTGTCCTTGTCGACCACCAGATCCTCGTCGACCGCGAAGTCTTGCGGCGCGGCCAGAATGGCGTCGATCATCTTCACCCGCTCGTCCACCCGGGCCAGAAACGTGTTGAACACCATGTAGGCGAAGCGGATGTCGCCTTGCTGCACCTCGTTGGCCAGGTCGTCCTTGTACTTCGTAAAGTGGTCCACGTCCGACTGGTAGAAGTAGACCTTCATCGGGTCGAGCGTTTGCAGAAAGGTCTTGAAGCACCGCTCGGAGATCTCCCGGTCCAAGGGGTGGCGCAACAGGTGCTGCTGCTGCAGCAGGGCCGCCACGGCCAGGGTGACCCGGTGGTCGTCTGAGGTGGGGGCGGCGAGGTCGGCCCTAGCGGGCGGCACGCCACCGGCAAACAGCACCGCCAGCAAAACCCCGCCGGCAACGATCCGGCCCCACGATCCATGTCGCAAGTGCATCATTCGATAAACCTCAACCGATGGCTGGTCCAGTAAACCGGGAAACGGGCCGATGGAACCCCCACCGCCCCCGCTGAAGACTCGGTTGCGGAGCACAACTCCGGCCGATGCCGCGCAACTCGCCCTAACCAATTCATCCTATCGCGAAACGCGGATCGAAACAAGATCGGCCCACGCCGCCCCCCACGGGTGGCCTCTTTCCCGGCCAACCCCGGCGGTGTACAATCGGCATCGAGCGACCGCGCAAGAATAAACTCCCCAGTTTACCTCCACACCGATCCGATGATCTTCTATCGGTTCCTTGCCTCAAGGCTTCTCGCCGGTATTCTGGCTCTCGAGCTGGCCGGCTCGGCGGGCCGGCCGGCCGGCGGTCAGGAGTGGACGCGGTTCCGCGGTCCCAACGGCTCGGGCGAGTGCGAGACGGCGGGCATCCCCGCCACCTGGACCAACCAAGATTACAAATGGCGGGTCAAGCTGCCCGGCAGCGGACATTCCTCGCCGGTCGTGTGGGGCGACCGGGTGTACGTTACGGCCGCCCGAGCGGCCGATGCCACGCGCATCGTCTGCTGCCTGGATGCCTCCGACGGGACGACGGTCTGGCAGCGGACGTTCCCCTCGAAGCCCCACCCAATGAACGATATGAACAGCTTCGCCAGCTCGACGCCCGTCGTGGACCGCGAGCGGATCTATCTGGCCTGCACCACGCCCGAGGAGTACACGCTCGTAGCGCTCGACCGCATCGACGGCCAGCCGGTCTGGCGGCGCGAGCTGGCGGGGTTCGTAGCGCAGCACGGCTTCGGGGCGTCGCCGATCCTGCTGGATGACCTGTTGATCGTACCCAACGACCAGGACGGTCCGAGCTCGGTCGTGGCGGTCGAGTGTGCCACGGGCAAGACCCGCTGGACGGCCCCGCGCGAGAGCAAGATCGCCGCCTACTCGACGCCCATCGTCTACCGGCCCGACCACGGCCGGCCCCAGCTCATTCTGACCAGCACGGCCCACGGCTTCAGCAGCCTCGATCCGCTGAGCGGCGCGGTCAACTGGGAGCTGAAGGTGCTGAAGCACCGCACGGTGGGCTCGCCTATGCTGGCCTCGGGCCTGATCGTGGCCGCCGCCGGAGAGGGCGGCGGCGGCCGGCAACTGCTGGCCGTCCGGCCCGGCGACCCGCTCCGCAACGTGCCCCCCGCCGTGGCTTACGAGGTCGAGGGCAAGCTGCCCTACGTGGTTACGCCCGTGGCCCGCGGGAACCTGCTCTTCCTCTGGTCCGACCAGGGCGTGGTCACCTGCCTGGAGGCCACCAGCGGCAAACGCCTGTGGAGCCAACGGGTGGGCGGCCGGTTCTTCGGCTCGCCGATCCGGGTACGCGACCGCCTGTATGCGATTTCCCGCGAGGGCGAAGTCGTGGTGCTGGCGGCCGCCGACCGCTATCAGTTGCTCGGCCGCATGAGCCTGGGCGAGCCCAGCCAGAGCACGCCGGCCGTCGCCGGAGGGGTGCTGTACCTGCGGACCTTGTCACAGGTCATGGCGGTCGGGGGGAGGGGGATTTAGGGATTTGGGGATTTGGGGATTTGGGGATTTAGCGTTGGGGGAGCCCCTCCCCGTTACTTCACCTCATCGCTTCCGTTGCGTAGCGATCTTGCTGGCCAGTTTCCGCCGCAGGCCGCCCAACATCCTACCAGTCGTGTCACAGAGCTCCGTCAAACCACCGATGGTCGCCGCGTCAACGTAACGCAGATCCTCAGCCACCGCCAACAAAGTTTCCAATTCCGCCAACGATCCGTGCGCCACGACGACGTATCGTACGAACTCCCTTGTGGTTCCGCGCGTGTGCCCTTCTGCGATGTTGGCCGGGATCGAGACCGAGGCCCGCTGCAACTGGGATGATAGTCCGAACGCTTCCTCTCTTGGAAACGTCCGAGTCAGGCGATAAACCCGCCGGACGATCTCCATCCCGTTTTGCCACACTTGTAGCTGCCGATAATTACTCGTCGCCATACCGTGGCCCCTGATCCCTAAATCCCCAAATCCCCAAATCCCTAAATCCCTCCTCACAGCATATCCAGCGGATCGACGTCGATCATCCACTGCACCTCGGCCGGCGGCTGGACTTCCTCCTGGGCCGAACGCATAGCGGCGCGAAGCTGATCGCCGTCGGGCCCTTGGAGCTGAACGTGGAAGCGGTATTTACCGCGCAGGCGGGGGAAGGGGGCGGGGGCGGGGCCGAGCACGCGGGCCACGGCGCCCAGACGCTCCAGGGCCGCGCGGACCCGCTCGGCCAGCCGGCGGGCGAACGCAGCGGCCGCCGCCTCGTCGGGCGAGCGAACCACCACCCGGATCATGGCCCCGAACGGCGGATAGTGCAGCATTTCGCGCAGCGGCAGCTCCTGGGCCGCGAAGGCCGCGAAATCGTGCCGCACCGCCGCGGCAATCGCCGGATGGTCGGGATCGAAGGTCTGAATGAGCACCCGGCCGCCCCGCTCGCCCCGGCCGGTGCGGCCCGCCACCTGCGTCAGCAGATGGAACGTCCGCTCCGCGGCGCGGAAGTCGGGCAGGTGCAGGGCCGTGTCGGCCTGGATCACGCCCACCAGCGTCACGTCGGGAAAATCCAGCCCCTTGGCGATCATCTGGGTACCCAGCAGGATTCGGGCCTTGCCCGAGCGGAACTGGGCCAGGGCCCGCTCGTGGGCCCCCCGAGCCCGCATGGCGTCGGTATCCATGCGCAGGCAGGCGACGTGCGGGAATCGGGCCCGCACCTCGGCCTCCAGCCGCTGCGTGCCCAGGCCGCCGTAGCGGATGTCCGCGAAGCCGCAGCCCGGGCAGCGGGTGGGGGCCGGCACCCGGTAGTCGCAATAATGGCACACGGCCACCTCCCCGCTGCGATGATGGGTCAGGGCGATGTCGCAGTCGGGGCAGCGGACCACCCGCCCACAGCCCGGACACTGTATGTGCGTGGCGTAGCCGCGGCGATTCAGCAGCAGGATCACCTGTCCGCCGGCCTCCAGGGCGGCGGTCATGGCCCGGTGGAGCGGGCGGCTGATGGCGGCGTGTGGCCCGCCCCGGCCGCCTTCGGTCCGCAGATCGATCGTGCCCACCTGCGGCAACGGCCGGCCCAGGACCCGCCGCGGCATCTCGACCAATGTGTAGCGGCCCCGCCGGGCACGATCCCAGCTCTCCAGCGAAGGCGTGGCCGAGCCCAGCACCAGCGGCACCTGCTCGGCCGTGGCCCGGGCCAACGCCACTTCCCGCGCATGATAGCGCGGCGCCGTCTCTTGCTTGAACGACGTCTCATGCTCCTCGTCCAGCACGATCAGTCCCAACCGCGGCACGGGCGCGAACACGGCGCTGCGGGCCCCCACCACCACCGAAACCTCGCCCCCGGCAATCAACTGCCACTGCCCATGCCGCTCGGCGTCGGTCAAATGACTGTGCAACACGGCCACCCCGCCGAATCGCGACCGGAAACGCTCGACGGTCTGCGGCGTCAGGCTGATCTCCGGCACCAGCACGATCGCCTGCCGGCTGCAGCGCACAACCTCCTGGATGGCCTGGATGTAAACCTCCGTCTTGCCGCTGCCGGTGACGCCGTGGACGAGGATCGTGCGGTGGCTGTGCCCCCGCAGGGCGTCGACGATGGCCCGCAGGGCCTGCTGCTGATCGGGATTGAGCACGAGGTTGCTCTCGGCGGGGGCGGCGAGCGGGGCGGGCGGCCGCTGCGGCAGGCGGCCGGCGCGGGCCGAAATCAGCCCCCCACGACGCAGCACGCCGATGGGGGCCAGGCTGCATCGGGCCGCACGGGCCAGCTCGCCGGGCGCGATGGGCTCCCCCGACCCGGCCAGCACCCGCAGCACGGCAAGCTGCTTCTCGGGCAGGTCGCCGGCGGCCAGCCGTTGGGCCCCCTTCGCCGCCAGGCTTAACAGCGTGACCAGCCGCGTTCCCGCCTGGAGACGAACCCCGGCGGGCAGCACCGTTTCCAACACCTGACCCCACGGGGCCAGATAATAGTCGGCAATCCAGCGGGTCAACCCGAGCATGGCGGGCGAGAGCAGGCTTCGCTCGTCGATGGCCTCGGCCAGAGACTTGAGCGGCCGGCCGGCCGGCGGCCGGGATTCCAGCCGCACACAGTAACCTATGACCTGGCGGTTGCCCCGCCCCAGCGGCGCCCGCACTCGACGGCCCGGCTCGACCCGCCCCCGCAACGCCTCCGGCACAAGGTAATCGAACTCCTGCGCCGGACCGGAGGGAAGCACCACCGTGGCCACCAGTTGCTCCGACTGGTCGTCCTCGTCGTCGGCTTCCCAGGGGTCCGGATCGGTCTCGAACAGATTGCGTTGCCGCTCGGACATGGATACGTGGGTGGCTGGTGGCTGGTGGCTAGTGGCTGGTGGCTGGTGGCTGGTTGTGGCAGCGGATTGCGTTGCCGATGGCAGGTGAATACAGTGTAGTGACTGTTGTAAAGCGTTTCGCATCGCGTAACACTGGTTTCCAGCCAGTGCTACCCGCCGGGCTTCCTTCTAACTCCTAGCTTCTAACTCCTAACTCCTAACTCCTAACTTCTAACTCCTAACTTCTAACTCCTATCTCCCGGCGTTTCAAGCCGGCGGCACGCTCATGCGATTGGGCATTTTCGGCGGAACCTTCGACCCGGTGCACTACGGCCACCTGCTGCTGGCCGAATGCTGCCGCGAGCAATGCCGGCTGGACGAGGTGTGGTTCTTGCCCGCCGCCGTCCCACCGCACAAGCAGCGGGCAGAGCTTACGCCGGCCCCGGCCCGGCTGGAAATGCTGGAACTGGCCGTCGCCGGCCACGCGGCGTTTTCGGTGTGCCGTTACGAAACCGACCGCGGCGGCATAAATTACACCGCCGACACGCTGGCCCGGTTCCACGAGGCCGACACGGCTCGGGAGCTGTTCTTCCTGCTGGGGGCCGACATGCTCCGCGATCTGCCCCACTGGCACGATCCGGCGCGCATCTGCCGGTTGGCCCTGCCGGTGGTGGCCTGCCGCTCGGGCGAGCCGGCCCCGGATTTCGGCTGCCTGGCCGGCCTGGCGCCGCCCCCGCGGATCGACCAGATGCGCGAGCACCAGGTGGAAATGCCCGAGATCGGCATCCATGCCACCGATATCCGCCGGCGGGCGGGCGCGGGCCGGAGCATCCGCTACTATACCCCCCGCGCCGTGGAACAGTACATCGGCACGCATGGGCTCTATAAGAGGGATTTAGGGATTTAGGGATTTGGGGTTTGGGGATTTAGGGATTTGGGGATTAGGGATTGGGGATTGGGGATTAGGGGGCCACGTCAGAATAACTTGCAAATCTTTCTAGGGTGGCACGTCCTGAGCGCAGCGAAGGGCGTGGTTTCCAGGCCCGCCACGCCCTTCGCTGCGCTCAGGGACGTGCCACCAAAGCTGATCAACTTGTCTTGACGGGGCGCCTCATCCCTCGCCCCTCGCCCCTCGCCCCTCACCCCCCAAATCCCTAATCCCCAATCCCTCCCCTTCCGCCTTCCACCGCTGGACGCGCGGCTTTACAATATTGCACATCATGTCCTACCGCTCCATCAAGCGCGTCTTTGGCGAGACCCGGCTCGAGCTGAAACTGCTGTTCCTGTTCGCCGTCGGCCTGCTGACGGTCATTGCCAGCAGCTTCTGGCTGTACGGCAGCCGGACGGCGCGGCTGGTCTTCCAACAGAACGACAACACGTGTCAATTGCTGGTGGACCAGTTCCTGATCGCCAAGCATCTGGGGGGTATGACGGACCGGATCTCGCGTCCGTCGTACCTCCCGCCCGCGCCCGACGAGCCGACGACCAACCCCGATATTCTCTTCGACACGTTCATCGCCAAGAGCCTTAGCAAGCAGCAGTACAAGATGGAGTTGATCCGGCCGGAGCAAGCCGAGGCGAACGCCGCCCACGACGAGCGCGGGCAAAAGGTGATCGAGAAGTTCCTCCGCGCGCCGCCGGAGACGCCGGCCAATCGTGACCGGGACGAGGGCGAAGGCTACTCCTTGCCGGGCGGCCAGGAGTACCAGTATTTCGAGCCCATCCGGGCCCGGGACAAATGCCTGGAGGTCTGCCACGCCCCGCCGCCGGGCGGCTCGGGCATCGACGCCCACGGCTCCGGCGTGTCGATCGCCGGCAGCCCCTCGTCGGCCGCCGGGCCGCGGCTGGCCGAAGGCGATATCATGGCCATCGCCAAGGTGACGATTTCCAACGAGCGGGTGCAGCGGAAGCTGGACAAGAACTGGGCCCTGCTGTGGGCCACGGCCATTGCGGCCGTCTTCCTGGCCATGGTCACCTCCTACGCCATCGTCCGCTACGTGATCGTCAAGCCCCTCAGGCACCTCCGCGACGTGAGCGACGCCATCAGCCGCGGCAACCTGGCCCTGCGGGCCGAGATCCACACCGGCGACGAGTTCGAGCACCTCTCGATCGCCTTCAACCGCATGCTCCGCCACCTGGTCACCATCCAGAACGAGCTGCGGCAGGCCAACGTCAACCTGGACGGCAAGCTGGACGAGCTGGCCCGCGCCAACATGCAGCTCTACGAGCTGAACCAGTTGAAGAGCGACTTCCTGGCCACCATCAGCCACGAGCTCCGCACGCCGCTGAACAGCATCCTGGGATTCAGCGACGTGCTGGCCTCGGCCGACGCCCTGGACGACAAGCAGCAGCGTTACGTGCAGAACATCCAGACCTCGGGCCGCGCGCTGCTGGACATGATCAACGACATCCTCGACCTGGCGAAGATGGAAAGCGGCAAGATGGAGGTGCGGCTGGCCGATTTCCGCATCGCCCAGGTGGTGGCCGCGCAGTGCGACATGGCCCGGCCCCTGGCCGAAAAGAAGAACATCGACCTGGAGACCGCCCTGGAGCCCGATCTGCCGCCCATGCGGCAGGACCAGGCGCGGGTGCAACAGATCGTCAACAACCTGCTCTCCAACGCCATCAAGTTCACGCCCGAAGGGGGCCGCGTGGCCGTCAGCCTCCGCCGCGACGGCGACGATTGCCTGCTGCTGCAGGTCAGCGATACGGGGGTGGGCATCGCCGAGGAGGACCAGCAGATCATATTCGAGAAGTTCCGCCAGGGCCGCGGCGCCGCGCCTACCGGCGACGCCATGACCCGCGAGCACTCCGGCAGCGGCCTGGGGCTTTCGATCACCAAGGAGCTGTGCAAGCTGCTGGGCGGCACCGTCTCGGTGGCCAGCGAGCTGGGCAAGGGCAGCACGTTTACGGTCCGCCTGCCTTGGACGCTCCAGGAATCGCCAAGGCCGGCGGCCTGAACAAATTGGGGTGAGCACCGTACAAACGGTCCCCCTCTCCCTCCGGGAGAGGGCCGGGGTGAGGGGAAACGCGAGTTGGTTGTGAAAACTGGAGGGGCAGGATCTACCACATCCCCTCACCCTAACCCTCTCCCGAAGGGAGAGGGGACCGGGCATCCGTAAGCACGCAGAGGAAGCTCTTCATGACCCGGCCCGCCAGCACCTCGCCGCCCGAAGTGCAACTGTTTGCCGACGGGGCGTGCAGCGGCAATCCCGGCCCCGGCGGCTGGGGCTTTCTGCTCCGCCACGGGGCCTCGGGCAAGGAACTGGCCCGCTCGGGCGGCGAGCGTCAGACGACCAACAACCGCATGGAGATGACCGCCGTCATTCGCGGCCTGGAGGCCCTGCGGCGGCCCACCCGGGTCGAGCTGGTCACCGACAGCATCTACGTGGGCAAGGGCCTCTCCGAGTGGCTGCCCAAGTGGAAGGCCAACGGCTGGCAACGCCGCGAAGGCGACCGCCTGAAGCCCATCAAGAACGAAGACTTGTGGCGGCAGTTAGACGCCCTGCTGGCCAGGCACCAGGTGCGATTCACCCACGTCCGCGGCCACCAGGGCCATCCCGAGAACGAGCGCTGCGACGCGATGGCCGTGGCCGCCTGCCAGAAGCTGCGGTGAATGCCCAAATGTATTAATGTTCAATGTTCAATGAACCCGGAAGCCCGTCGGGCTGGTCATTGAACATTGAACATTCTTTCATTGGGTCATTCGTCCCATCCAAAGTGCTCGAATGTATTAATGTTCAAT
>JBEKTY010000212.1:0-11498 GCA_049515555.1 Thermoguttaceae bacterium | reverse complement strand
CGACGCGGAAGGCGGTGTGGTCGTTGATCATCACGGCCGAGGCGTTCAGGCGGCGTGAAGCCCGCAAGGCGGTATCCAAGTCCCGCGTGAACACGGCGGCCTGGAAGGCGTAGGGCAGGCCGTTGGCCCGGCCGATGGCCTCGTCCAGCTCGTCGAAGGCGGCCACGCAAACCACCGGCCCGAAGACCTCGTGCGTCATGACGCGGCTGGTGGCCGGCGGATCCAAGAGCACCGTGGGCGCGTAGCAGGTGGGCGAGAGGGCCCGGCCCCCGCAGAGCAGCGCGCCGCCGCCGCCAGCGGCCTCCTGCACCCATTCATCCACCCGCACAACCTCCTGCGGCCGGATGAGCGGGCCTACCTCGGTCTCCATGAGCGTGGGGTCGCCCACCTTCAGCCGCTCGGCCGAGCGGGCCAGTCGCTCGGCCAGCACACGAGCGATCGGCCGCTGGGCGAAGATCCGCTGCACCGACACGCACACCTGGCCGGCATGATAGAAACCGCCCTTGACCAACAGCGGAAGGGCGTAGTCCAGGTCGGCGTCGGCGGCTACGATTACCGGGGCCACCCCGCCGTGCTCCAGCGAGCAGCGCACCCCCGGGGCCAGCCTCGAGCGCAGCATCCAGCCCACCTTGCCGCTGCCGATGAAGCTGAAGAAGCCGATCCGCGGGTCGGACGCCATCTGCTGCGACAGCTCGGCGCCGGTGGTCACCAGCGGCTGGCACCAGGCCTCCGGCAGCCCGCATTCCCGCAGGATCCGCACCAGCCGCAGGCACGACAGGGGCGTGGCCTTGGCGGGCTTGACGATCACCGGGCAGCCGGCGGCGATGGCCGGCCCCACCTGGTGCGCAATCAGGTTCAGCGGATGATTGAACGCGCTGAAGGCCAGCACCGGGCCGATCGGCTCGTGATGGGTGAAGGCCAGCCGGCCGCCGGCCCCGGCGGTCCGCCCCATGGGCACCTCCGCGCCCGCAGAGACCCGCAAGTGCTCGGCGCACAGGCGGATGCTATCCACGGCCCGATCGGCCTCGACCAGCGAATCCACCAGCGGCTTGCCGCCCTCGCGTGCCGCCTCGAGGGCCAGCCAGTCGCGGCACTGCCGCATGCGCTCGGCGGTCTGGCGGAGGATCTCGATGCGGCGATCCGGGCTGAGCCATCCATCGCGGTCGCAAAACAGCGCCTGGGCCGTGGCCAGGGCCTGCTCCACCCCGCCGCGGTCCACTTGTTCCACCGTAGCGATCGCCGCGCCGTCCAGCGGCGCGCGGACCACCGCCGGCTCGGCCATCGGCCGCCCGCCCGGAACCATTAGTGCGAAATGCTCGGTCACGTGGCAGGGATTTGGGGATTTGGGGATTTAGGGATTTGGGGGCAGCAGTAGGGTGGGTCGAGCGCAGCGAGCCCCACCATTTCAGATCATCACGGGTTCATGGTGGGACTGCGCTCGGGCTTGTCCCACCCTGATATTCTGGCTTCTGACTCCTGGCTTCTGACTTCTGCCCCGTCACACCGGGCAGACTAGCTTGCTCAGCTTCTCGGTGAGTTTCATGTTTTCCGAGTAATCCACGGGCACGTCGACCACGGCCACGGTCTGCGACGCGACGGCCTCGTTGAGTATGGGCATCAGCTCGTCGGCGGCCCCCACGCGATAGCCCTTGGCCCCGAAGCTCTCAGCGTACTTGACGAAGTCGGGGTTGCCGAAATCGACGCCGCTGGTCCGGCCGAACTCCTTGAGCTGGTGCCAGGCGATCAGGCCGTAGCCGGAGTCGTTCCAGATCACGATGACGATGGGCGTGCCGATCCTAAGCGCGGTCTCGATCTCCTGGGAGTTCATCATGAACCCGGCGTCGCCGGTGACGGCCGCCACGGTGCGGTTGGGGAAGGCGAGCTTGGCGGCGATGGCCCCCGGCAGGGCGATCCCCATGGCCGCGAAGCCGTTGGAGATGATGCAGGTGTTGGGGCGCTCGGGCTGATACATGCGGGCCATCCACATCTTGTGCGCGCCCACGTCGCAGATCACCGTGGAGCGGGCGGCGAACGTCCGCTGCAAGTCCCACACCAGCCGCTGCGGCTTGATGGGGAAGCTCTCGTCGAAAGCGTATTCGGAGAGCTCGTCCATGATCGCCTGCCACAGGCTGGCGGGGAAATGGGCTTGCCGCCGGGCGCGCTGGGCAATGGCCTCGAGGGCGGCCCCGATCTCGCCCACCACCTCGACGGCCGGGATGTAATGCTCGTCCACCTCGGCGGGGGCCGCGTCGATGTGCACGATCGGCCGGTCCGTCTCGGCATGGAAGCGGTTGGCGTGGTACTCGACCATATCGTAGCCCACGCAGATGATCACGTCGGCCCGATCGAAGCCGCAGGCGACGTAGTCGCGGGCCTTCAGCCCCACCGCGCCCAGCCACAGCGAGTGGGAGAAGGGGATTACGCCCTTGGCCATGAAGGTATTGACCACGGGGATGTTCAGCTTTTCGCCGAAGCGGATGAGCTGTTCGCTGGCCCGGGCCCGGATCACCCCGTTGCCGGCCAGGATCAGCGGATACTTGGCCTTGGAGATGAGCTCGGCCGCCCGACCCACGGCCTCCATCGCGGGCAGCGGCGGCCAGGCCCGCCGCACCGGCAGCGGCGCATGGTCCGCCACCTCCATCTTCGCCACGTTCTCGGGCAGGTCGATATAACTCACGCCGGGCTTCTCGCCCTGCGCGATCTTGAACGCCTTGCGGACCACCTCGGGGATCGTCTCCGGCTCGATCACCTGCGTGCAGAACTTCGAGATCGGCCGGAACAGGTTCACCAGGTCCAGCCGCTGGTGGCTCTCCTTGTGCATCTGGGTGGTCGGCGCCTGGCCGGTGATAGCGACCAGCGGGGCGTGGTCCATGTTGGCGTCGGCCACGCCGGTTACCAGATTGGTGGCCCCCGGGCCGAGCGTGGCCAGGCACACGCCGGCCCGGCCGGTCACCCGGCCGTAAACGTCGGCCATGAAAGCCGCCGCCTGCTCGTGACGCACGCTGATGAAGCGGATCTTGCTGTCCAGCAGGACGTCCAGCAGGTCGATGTTCTCCTCGCCCGGAAGGCCGAAGATTGCTTCCACGCCCTCGTTTTCCAGGCAGCGCACGAAAAGTTCGGCAGCTTTCACATCACTTCCAGCGCAAAGTGAAGTACGGTTGGCGGCGGAACCGCGCTCGTGTAGTCTTTCACGTAGATGGGGCTTTACGATCTTGGGGGTGCCACTGCTGGCTTGTCCAGCAGTGTTGCGCACGGTGATGGTTCCACACTGCTGGACAAGCCAGCAGTGGCGCCCAGCGATACCTCCCGGCTCCTCGTGGTGAAGTATAGCGCCAAGTGCTGCCGGGGCAACCCCCTAATCAGGGCTCACGGCCGGCGGCCCACAGGCAGCCGCGCTGGAGCAACTTTTCCACGCCCGGCATTTGGATTGCCTTGCCGTCGTGTCCCAGCGGGGTGTGGAAGACCCGGCCCTTGCCATACTCGAAGGCGAAGGCCATGGGCTGGTCCGTACCCTTCACCTTCGAGCGGGCGACGGCCAGCAGCTCCACCGGCCGCTCCCCGACCAGGCAAAAATACAGCTCGTCGTCGGCCTGGAAGTCTTTCATTCCGCGGGTAATGGGATGCTCGCGATTGACGATCTTCACCGTGAAAGGTCCGCGCGGATCGTGGGTGGTCTTGCGGTCCCAGACCTTGCCGGCCAGGCTGGCGAACTCGGGCCAGTCGCTGAGTGCGCCGCAGGCGAAGTGCAGCACGACGAGCCCTTTGCCCCCCCGGACGAAAGCCGACAGGTTGGCCTCGGCCTGCGCCTGATGCTTAAGCGGCTGGGGGTTCATGAACTCCAGAAGCACGGCGTCGTAATCGGCCAGCCGGGGCGAGGCCAGAAACTCGGGGTCCTCGACCACTCGGGCCTCGATCCGCGGGTCACGCTCCAGGCTGGCGCGGACCACCGGCGCCGTCTTCTTCCAGTCGTGGGCCGTGTCTACGCCCGTGACGATCAGGATGCGGGCCTTGGCCGGCAGCGGCGATTCCGCCCCCCCGGCCGAAACCAGTCCCGCCGCAACGGCCAACAGAAACAAATTGTGCATGGCAGCAACCTTTCGTAAATCTGGTCAAGTTCATCGTCCTATGCCTAGCAACTCTCCGTTGCGAAGTGCCACGATAATCCGGCCGTCGGCGGCGACGGCCACGGCCCGGCGAACGGGGTCGGCCGGCAGGGGCACGGACCAGAGGGGCGCGGCGTCGCCGGTGCGGCGTGCCACGAGGTCCCAGGCCCGCCCTGCCTGGCCCGGCCGCTCGATGCAACTCAGCACGGCGTTCTCGGCTTTCACCACGTCGGGCTGCCAGCGGGCCGACTGGTCGTACACCGGCAGATCGGGGTCGGCGTACAGGGGCTGGCCCGAGACGCGGACTTGCCCGTCGGCCAAAGTCAGCTCGCGGCCGCGGACCGCCACAGAGCCGTGGCTGGTGGGCGGGGCGTTCAGGCAGCGGCCGTCGCTCGTCTGGAACACGCCGGGCGAAACGGCGTTCCCGCCGGCAAGGTATAGCCGGTTGTCGTCCAGCAGCAGTTCTCCCTGGCAGGCCACGCCGCGGGGCGAGGCATCCAGGTGCCCAGCCGTGTTGTTCTGCCAGCGAAGCCGCCCGCTGGCCGCGTCCAGGGCGTAGACGTGCGTGCCGTCGAAGTCGTTGATGCCGGCGGCGCAGTAGGCCACGCCGTCGGCGACCAGCACGCCGCTGGCCACCGGCCAGGTGGACAACAGCAAGCCGTAGACGGGAATGCGGCGTTCGGCGGGCGCCGCCCGGAATCGCCACAGCCGCCGGCCGGTGGCCGCCTCGAGGGCATACACCCAGCCGTCGCCCGATCCGACCAGGGCCCGGCCGGCGGCCACGGTGGGCGGGAACCGCACCTGGCCGCCCACGTAGGCCGTCCAGCGCAGCCGGCCGTCGGCCGTATCCACCGCCCGCACGGTGCCGTCCCAACCGCCGACCAGCGCCAAGCCACCGACGACCACGGGGGCCGTGATCTCGAGTTGCGATCGGCCCGCCTGCCGCCACAGCAACCGCACCTGGTCGGGGATCGTGGCCTGCGAGCGGGCGCTTCGGGCGTTGTCGGCCCGGTAGGTGGGCCAGTCGGCCGGCGATTGCGGCAATTCTGCCAGCGGCGGGGCGCCGGCCGGCGGCTTTTCGAGGCGATCGGCGCCGGCCGGCTGTTGGAAATTGAAATCGCCCGCCGGCCCGCAGCAGATGGCGCCGGTAAGCTGCAAATCGCAATCGCAGGCCCAGGGGATCCAGTACAGCAGGCCGTCGGAAACGATAACGCCCACCTGGCACGAGGGGCGCATGGCCGAGATCCAGTGCATGGCCCCGCCGGGCAGGTCGAAGCGGCCCGAGCCCTCCGCCGCGCGAAACAGGATGCCGTCGGCGGTGCCGGTGGCGCGGGTGCACGCCCGCCGGCAGGTCTCATAAGTCGCCAGCACGCGGCCGCTGAGCGGATCGAGCTTCCTGGTCTCGCTCTTGGTGACCTCCGAGCCGATCAGGTACAGGCCGTCGTCGCGAATCACCAGTTGCAGGTCCTTCACGGGATGTTTCCACAGGAACCGGCCGTCTTCGGCGCTCAGTGCGGTCAGCCAGCGCAGCTCCGGACCGAGCAGGTACAAGGCCTGCGGCGTACACTTGGCGTAGGCCGTGCTCTGCCAGCCGTTGATCCAGTTGTAGTCCGCGCGATAGGGGCCGACGGCCTGGAGAACGTCGGGGTCCTTGTCGGCGGTGCGGCGCCAGAGCTGGCGGCCGGTGGCCGTATCGAGGCAGGCCAGGTACGAGCCGAAGGAGCAGAAGAACAGCCGGCCGCCGGCCATGCACAACGAGCGGCTGTCGATGGCCACGCTCTCCGCATGATGCCAGAGGACTTTCTTCGTGGCCGGATCGATGGCCAGCAGCGTCTGGCCGAATCCCCAGCGGTAGCGCGGGTCGTTGTAGCCTTTGGAGATCCGGTCCCAGGGCCAGCCGTGCTCGGTCCGCCGCCATTGCGCCTTGGCGTCGCGGAACTCGTCCTGGCCCAGCAGGGCATACAGCACGCCGCCCTCCAGGGCCATCCATTTCCAGAACGTGCCGCCGGCCAGCGCGGCGGGGGGCGCGATCTCGTCGCGGACCCGGCCGGTGGCCGCGTCGAGGATCTTGCACGACCGCTCGTCGCCCACGTACAAGCTCTCGGGCGTGGCGGTCATCGTGCTGCGATCGACCATGATCCCCGAGGTCAGCGGCCGCCGCCAGAGGATCGTGCCGTTGAAGCCGTTGATGGCCACCAGCGTATCGGTCCAGGCTTCCTCGCGCTGGTGCCAGGCCACGTGGCCGAAGGCCATGAACACGCGGCCGGCCGCGGCGACCGTCGCCTGGGGCGCCGGCGCGAACCGCGGATCGGCCACGAACTGCGTCAGATACGGGGCCCGCGCCAGCAGGTCCCGCGATTGCGTGTTGTTGTCCGGGCCATGGTAGTGATGGCGCCACTCGTCGATCCCATCCGGAAAGGGCTTTACAAACTCGTCCGGTCCGACCAGGGCCTTGCCCGCCGGCCGCAGCACGCGGAGCAGTTCGGTGCGGGGGATGTCCGGGCTGCCGGCCAGGACGACCACGGAATCGGCGACGTTGTCGGCCAGCCCGATCCGCGCCCCGCTCTCGTGGGCCACGAAGATCCGCCGCCCGTAGAGTCCGGCCTCGTCGGCGGCGCGGGCCGCCGCTTGGACATCCTCATCGCGGGCAAGCTGAACCAACACGGTAAGCTCGCTGTGGCCGGCCAGCTCCCGCGCCACGGAGCACCGCTGGTCGCCCACGAGGACGCAGATCCCGCGGTCCACGCCGATCCTGGGCAAGATGGCTGGCTCGCCGCTCTCGGCCGCCGGCGCCGGCCCACAGCCCGCCAGGGCCCAGCCCGCCAGTAGGGCCGTGCATAGGCCGCGCCTGAACATCGGCTTGGAACCCAACACCTTGGCAACGGCTTGGGTTCCGGCCGGGCTGATTTCCGCCGCAGTTTCTTGAGCGCTCGGTTCCATGGGAACTACCTCCAATGACTGGGGCCCTGACGATATAGCGCACCCGCTCCCGCCACGACAAGATGGCGCCACCGCGCCTCAATCATAGTCGCTCTAGTGTTCTGTCAACAGTGGTTTGATGGATGGATGGCACGGGCTGGCCCCGCCGCCACATCCCAGGGTCCGTTAAATTGTCCATCGCCACCGCCGTGACTGCCAAACTCTTCCAAAGGCAGACCATAATTGTCGTACTCCACGATCCGACCAAGGCTGGTGTTGGCAACCCAGACGTTTCCCGAGGAGTTCACCGACATGCCCAAGGGTCGGAAAGTTGCCTTGGGGGCCGTCGAAGGCGGCAAGGCCGACAGGATGGCCGGGATCGATGGCAGGTCGAGGACGTAGAGGGCGGGGCTGGCAAGCCTGCCGTGGACCTGCTAGACTGGGGCCGTCGGGAGTAGAGCCTCGTGCAGGTCACAAGTGTTTGCCCGCAATGTGGCATGTCCTACACGGTCGCCCAGGCGCATCTGGGACGCACCGTCCGTTGCGAACGTTGCGGGGGCAACTTTGTGGTGGCAGCCGCCTCGCCCGGCGACCGGCAGCAGGCCCCCGCGGCCGCGCGGACCGAATTCGATCCCTACCACCAATGGCTGGGAATCTCGCCCGAGGAACAGCCTCCGCACCACTACCGGCTGTTGGGTCTCAAACTATTCGAAAGCAGTCCGGCGGCGATCCAGAACGCCGCCGACCGGCAGATGGCCCACCTGCGGACCTTCCAGTCGGGCAAGCGTGCTGCGCTGTCGCAAAGGCTGCTGAACGAGCTGGCGGCGGCCAAGCTGTGCCTGCTGAAGGCGGAAAAGAAGGCCGCCTATGACGAGCAGTTGC
The DNA here is from genome assembly GCA_049515555.1 of Thermoguttaceae bacterium. Lineage (GTDB taxonomy): Bacteria > Planctomycetota > Planctomycetia > Pirellulales > Thermoguttaceae > JBEKTY01. The sequence continues at coordinate 3,594 of JBEKTY010000212.1, read as the reverse complement.
GGCGGAGACTGGTTGCCGCGGCGCCGCCACCACCCCCCTTGCCGCCGGCCCGGAAGCCCGCGCCGCCGGGCGACATCCTGCCCACGCAGGACTGCGTTGGGGACCGGCCGGCCGCCCGCCCGCCACCCCCCGCGCCTGACCCCATGCTCGAGCGGCAACTGGGCGAGTACAAGGTGCTCCAGAAGCTGGGCGAAGGGGGCATGGGCGCTGTCTACAAGGCCCGCCACACCAAGCTCAATCGCGACGTGGCCCTCAAGATCCTCCCCAAGGCCCGCGAGGACGACGCCGAGGCCGTCGTCCGCTTCGAGCGCGAAATGCAGGCCAGCGGCGCCCTGGAGCACCCCAATATCGTCGTCACCCATGATGCTCGCGAGATCCATGGCAGGCGCTTCCTGGTGATGGAGCTCCTGGATGGGCTGGACCTGGAACAGGTGGTCCGCCGCGGCCAACCGCTCTCCGTGGCCGAGGCCTGCGAATTGATTCGCCAGGCCGCCCTGGGGCTGCAATACGCCCACGAGCACGGGCTGGTGCATCGCGACATCAAGCCCTCGAACCTGATGCTCACAGCGCAGCGGCAGGTGAAGATCCTCGACCTGGGCCTGGCCAAGCTGCGATTGGAAGGGCGGAAAGCGGAGGAGGTGACGGGCACCAACCAGGCCCTGGGCACGCCCAACTACATGGCCCCGGAACAGATATCCGAGACCCGCAGCGTCGATATCCGCGCCGACATCTACAGCCTGGGTTGCGCACTCTACAAGCTCTTGGCCGGTCATGCCCCTTTCAGTTTCCCGCCGGACACGCCCGCCTATGAGGTCATGCGGGGCCATATCGAGAAGCCGCCGCCCCCGCTGCGCAAATCCCGCAGCGACGTTCCGGCCAAGGTGGCGACGGTGGTCAACCGGATGCTGGCCAAAGACCCGGCGCGGCGTTTTCAGACCCCGGCCGAGGTGGCCGACGCCTTGGGGCCGTTCGCCGTGGCGGCCGACCTGGCGGCCCTTTTGGACCGCGCCCGACGGACGCCGTCGCCGGCCCTGCCAAGTGACCCGCTTGCCGGTACCCAGCCGAGCCTGGCATCGAGTGTCACGCGGTTCTTCGGCTGGTTGCAAGCGGGCGGTCCGCAGCCGGCCCCCAAGCCGCGCCCGGCAGGGCGCAAGCCCAAGACGGCGCTGCTGTGGACTTTTGGCGCCATCGTGACCGTCTCGCTCGTGCTATTGGCCGTGCTCGTTTGGGGTCTCACGCGCAGTGGCAAAACGGAACTGGCCAAACGGCAGAACGCCCTGGCCGTGAAGCCCACGGAACCGTCCGACTCACGACGCTCGAAAGCGCACAGCGGCAGCGAACCGATCGCCAAGCCGGATGTGCCGGCTCCCGCGGAGCCGCCGACGCCCGTCAAGCCTTTTCCTCCCCCGGAAACACCAACGCCCGCCAACCCGGCCCCTCCCCCGCCGCCCGCCGACGGCCGGCTCTTGCTGACGTTGCCGCAAGACGAGCGTCAGGGCGCAAAACTGGAAATCGACGGCAAGGCATACAACATTCCATCCGGCGGCGATCCGATCAAGGTACCTTTGCCGCCGGGCGAGCACAAGTTGCAAATCGAGCGGCCGGGATACCAGGCATATGCTTGGAGCGGCAAGCTTGAAGCGGAGAAAGAGCAGGCCGTTGCGCCCAAGTGGGAGGCGATCTTCGCGGCGAAGCCGCCGCCGGTTGACACGCTGCCTCAACTTAGCGAGGCATTCAAGAGGGCCGTCGGCGAGCTTGAGGCCGCCGATGCACAATTCAACGAAGCCTTGAAGCCGACCGAGGACCTGCTGGCAGCCTGGGATTTCCGCGGGGCTGCCGAGGCCTTGGCGAAGGTCCGCTTCGACAAGCCGGAGCTTGGTGTCCGACTGGAGGCCCGCCGCGAGGAGGTAAAGCGGTTGGCCGCCTTCAAGACGCGCTTGATCGGAAAGATCGCCGCGGCCGATCCGCGGCTCCAGAAACGGCGGATCGCACTGCGCGGCGCCGGCGGCGAGGTGACCGGGGCGGACGAGGACGGCATCACGGCCACGCTCGCCGGTGAACAAACCGAGGTCCACCGGTGGGCCGAATACGGCGATAAGGTGGCGCAAAAGGCGGCGCACAAACCAGTCGAGGAGCTTTTGCGGCTGGTCATCGATCGCGACAAGGCCGACGATTGGCTGGCGGCCGGACTGCTGGCTCTGGTCTGCCATGACGTGCCCTTCGCGGAGCGCTGTTTTGAGAAGGCCGGGTCGCTGGGGGCCAAGATCGATGCTCAACTGGCCCCCTTGGCCGATGCCGCCTTCCGAGCGGCATCGCGACTGCTCGACGAGAAGCAACCCAGCGAAGCCGACGCCGCCCTGGCGCGCGTGGAAGAGAAGTACAGCGGGATCCCCTGGTTCGCGTCTCACAAGCGGGCCGTTGATGCCGGCCGCGCGTTGGCAAAACGCCTCATCACCGAGGCCGAGGCCGAGGAGTTGTACGCACAGGCAGTACAGTACTTCAACAAGAAGGAGTTGCACGATGTGAAGGCCCTCGTGGAGCAGCTCAAGCGCGACTATCCGGGCACGAAGCCTGTGATCGACCGCGATCGTACGCCTTCGCTGAGCGAGTTGGAAATAGCGGTCGCCGGACTCGTGCGACTGGTGGTCCGCCTCGACGGCAAGGGTGACTTCAAGGGCATCCAGGAAGCGATCGACGCCGCCAAGCCCGGCGCGCTGATCGAGATCCAGGATAACGGCCCCTACAGAGAGATGCTGACGATCCCTGGGGAGAAGAAATCGCTCAACATCCGTGGCAGGAAGGGCTGCTGGCCGGTGGTCATGTCGGCGGGGGGCTCCGCGAGCATTGGCACTTTGGTGGCAATCGATGCCGAGGAGACGAGACTCGAGAGACTCATTTTGCTGCACAATGCTCCGGGTGGCGACAATCCCTGCTGCGTTTCTATCAGGCCGGCGCCCGTATCGCTACGATCAACGCTTGTGTTCATGCCTACTGTACGCGGGAACGGTCTGCTTATTGAGAGGGAGAGGGGAAACGGTGGGGCCACGTTTGATGGATGTCTCATTATTGCGAACGCGTATGGGCATGGGGCCCCTGTGGTTTTCAACAACTGCATTGTGTCAGGCAAAACGGGTTTCAACTTCACCACTGTTGCGAGGTTCCAATTCTGCATGGTATCAACAATCGAGATTGGCGCCGGGTCGGTTGAGCTCCTGGACTCCATTGCGAAGGATATTGTCAATCCCGCGAAGCGGATCGCGAACTGCGACTTCCTGGCGGATTCCATGCCAGGTGGCGGCGTGAACTGCTTCCGAATGGACCCGCAGTTTCGCGATCCCAAGAATCTGGATTTTCGCCTGATGCCTACGAGCCCCTGCCGCCATCGCGCCTCTGACGGCGGGGACATCGGCTGCCGTTACACGCCCGAGATGCTCGAACTATGTAAACTCGCCGTCAAATTGGTTCAAATGCACTACATCAAGTTGTGAGTTGAGGGGGCGCGCGAATCACGCCGGGTCGTTTCCAAACCGGGGTCGGGCTTGGACTTTCCGCTTGGGACCCAATAGCCCGTGCCGCCGGCCGGCCAGGGCCCAG
>JBEKTY010000211.1:0-11514 GCA_049515555.1 Thermoguttaceae bacterium | reverse complement strand
GATGCTGAACGAGACGCTCCGCGCCACCCTTACCTGGGTTGTCCAACAAGTCCAAGAGCACGGAACGGACCTTGACCATGTGTTCGCTAAGATACGACTAGCCTAAGTTTGCAAAAGTCCAGCAATAACAGATACTACGGCTTCAACCTGTGTCCGGGTTACTGGAAAGCCCTGATTGTGTAGCACGAGAACGGCCGTGTCTTCAGCATCGACAAGATACGCGACGAGCTGGTCAAGGTGCGAAACGAACTAGACGATGAACCTGACCCCCTAAGCCATGCTCCGAGTCCTTTTCGGGGATCGAGAATGCGGCCCATTCTACCCTCTCGGCGGCCAAGCGAACACGGCCGGGCTCCGCGCTGCTGTAGACCGGCTCGTGCCGCAGCACCTGGAAGGCTAAACCGTGCTGCCCCAGGAGACTTTCGATGCGATCAAATACGCTTGTTCGCAGAAAACGGCCGCCCGCCGTGTCGGGTTCCCCAGGGCATAGATGTCCGTAGTAGATCCGCCCCGCATAGTCATGGATGTCGATCACCGGCTCCTGGGTGAACATGTGCATCTTGGGGCCTTGGATCGTCACGCTTCTCTCGGGCTGACCTGGGACGCCCTCGAAGACCATGTGCTGGTCGCTCTGCTCGTTGTAGAAGTCGCTCATCACCACGGAGCGATTATCGCGGACCCGCAAGGTCGGCTTCGATTGGGTCGCCAGCCGTGTGAGGAAACCGACGATACCTTCCCGTGAGGCGGCCGGGCCACGGATCGTGACCGTGCCTTCGTAGGACGTGCGGAACAAGAACAGGGCGCGGTCGCCGCCGGTGATCCGGAGGTTCCCTTGCACATGGATAGCGTCCACGACACTTCCTGCCGGCAACTGACCATCGCCCGGGGTTCTCACGGTGGTGGTGAAGGACTTCCTGGGACACGCCACGGTGGCCACCACCGAGAACTACATCAACACCAAGCCGGCTCTACGGGCGGCGGCCAATGCCCGTAAGGTTCGGCTGGAAGGTGACGAGGGGAAGAACGACGAGCAAAAGCCGGAGGCCCCGGAATGAAGAATGTAGCACTCGTTGTAGCACTTTCGGTTTTTGGGAACGAAAAAGGACCTACGGAAATAACCGCAAGTCCTTTTCCCACTTGAAGTACCGGAGGAGGGACTTGAACCCTCATGATCCGAAGATCACTGGATTTTGAGTCCAGCGCGTCTGCCATTCCGCCACTCCGGCTCCCGCTGACATTTCATTCGCATTTACGCTGCAGTGTGGAAAACGTGGTGGAAGACGTGTCAGGAACCATTGTTTCGCCCCAGGCCGCGATTCTACAGAATGTCCCTCCACCTCTCAATAACGGTTCCTGACACCTTTTATTTCTCAGCGGCCGAACTCTTCCGTGTAGTAGGCCCCGCTGCGGCCGATGCCGATGCGGGTGTGGTCCGGCGCCAGCATGTTCTTGTGATGGCCGGGACTGTGGAACCAGCCGTCGTTGGCCGCCTTGCCGTCGCGGTAGCCCTTGGCGATGTTCTCGGCGCTGGCGGTCGTGCCGAACCGCTTGGCACGCTCCCAGGGCGTCTTCTTGCCTGCCACCGGCGAATCATGGGCGAAGAAGTTCAAGCGCTCCATGTCCTGCGAGTGATCGCGGGCGGCGTCGCACAGTTTCAGGTCCACCAGCAGCGCCGACAGGCCCAGCAGGTTCCGCATCAGGTTGCAGGCGAGGATGGCTCGGGCTTCCTCGGGGTCGATCTTCTCGGCCAGTCGGGCATTCACGGCCAGGACGGCACGCAGCCGGGGATCCATGGGCATGGCCAGCGCGGCGGCGAGCCGCTCTTCGCCCTCGAGATACTCCTCGAAATCGGGCGGCTTCGGCGGCTCCTCGCCTTCGGCCACCGGCGGCGGGGGCAACCGCGCTTGGCATTGCTCCCAAAGCTTTCCCAATCGTGCCAGCTTCTTACGCTCGGCCTGCAGGTCGGCCGACTGGGCCAGGATCTCTCCTCGATCGTTGACGAACATCGCTTCCAGTCGCGCCATGGCTGGGTCGCCGTCGCGGACGATGGCTTCCTTGGTGAAGCCCTCGCCCCGCCGCTGGATCTCCAGCACTTGCCCCCGCAGACGCACGACCTCCGCAGGATCGATATTCCGCACCTTCTTCTTGGCGGCCAGCGCCGCCTGCTGCTGGAACCTGCCGCTGTAGCGCCGCAACCGGGGGCGCAGGTCCTTCTCGATGGTCGCCAACATGAGGGGAACCGCCGCCGGTCCCAGCTCGAGCACCTCCTTGCAAATCGCCTCGCGGCGATCCAGATCGCTGCTCGCCGCACGGTACTCGCTGAGCAGCTTATTCACCGCTCGCAATTGATCGGGGGCCAGCCTGGGGCCGGCCATCGGCTTGGCGGCCACGGCCGGGCAGACCCGGGTGGCGAAAATCCCCAGACCGGCAAGTGCCACGATCGCCATCGACAAACAGCATCTCGATCGGTTCATCGGGCACGCTCCACACTATTCCCAAGTGTAAGCGGGTAAACGACTTACGACAATCGTTCGCGTTTCGCACCTGGTATCGGTCCGGGACGTGGGCAGTATAACCCGATCTGGGCGGGCGAGCAAGCAGGCTATCGCTGAACCGCTGGCGGCTGAGGATGGGTAAACTCGGTTGCAGACGGCGGAAATTGGATAGAATCGGATGTCTGGAGCCAACTACCCGCAAAGTGGGTGTCGCCCACCGCACACGCCGTCTCAGGTCCAATATTTGCTATTTGCGGGAAAAGGGTGATTCGTTAAACTCCGCACCGCGCACCCGGAAACGGCACACACCTGGAAGTGGCACACACGCGGAAGCGGCACAACATACCGGCTCGACAAGGGTAGCCCGCACGCCGCGGAAGGCGACGTTTTTTGTGCCGGTGGATATCCGTTCGGTAATCAGTGCAGGACTCAATAATGCCGATCGAGAGTCGCAACGGCCACGTTCAGCGAGTCATGATCGATATGACGCGACTGAGATGCCTGCACTGCGGGCTGGGCCAATTCTCGCTGCACCTGGGACGCGCCTTGGCCCGCGCACCGAAGTCGGCAATCTCGCCCGAGTTCCTGCTCCCCTTTCGAAACCGCCGGCTGCTGGCGAAACTGGGCCTTCCCGGCATGGGCGCCTATCCCTGGATGAAGGAGCGCTATCAGCAGAGCTATCGTCCCTGGATCCGGGGCCTGCTGCCCCCCGTGCCGCGCTACGCGTTGTGGCATGCCACGACGCAGTACACCCGCTTTCTTCCGCTGGACGAGCGGGTGCCGTTGCTGCTGACGATCCACGACCTTAACTTCCTGCGGGAGAAGCCGCCCTCGGCCTGGGAACGAAACCTGCGGCGGGTGCAGAACGTGATCGACCGCGCGCAGGCGGTCACCACGATCTCGAATTTCGTGGCCAAGGAGATCCGCAACTACCTCGACCTGCGCGGCAAGCCCTTGCGCGTGATCTACAACGGCCTGATCGCGGAAGATTATCCCGATGCCAAGCGGCCCCCCTTCGTAGACGGCGGGCCATTCCTGTTCGCCATCGGCGACATCAGTCCCAAGAAGAACTTCCACGTGTTGATCCATCTGCTGGGGCCCTTGCAGCAGTATCGATTGATCATTGCGGGGAACGACCGCACGCCTTACGCCGCCCAGATCCGAAGATATGCGGCCGAGGCGGGGGTTGCCGGCCGGGTGGTCCTGCCGGGAGTGGTCAACGACGCCACGCGATACTGGCTGTACAAGAACTGCACGGCCTTTCTGTTCCCCTCGCTGACCGAAGGTTTTGGCCTTCCGGTGATCGAGGCCATGCAGTTCGGCAAACCGGTGTTTCTATCCGCGGCCACCAGCCTGCCGGAAGTCGCCGGTCCGATGGCTTTCTACTTCCGCTCGTTCGAGCCGGAGCCCATGGTGCGGGTGTTTTGCGAGGGCATGGCCGCCTACGCGGCCGCGGCGAATTACCCCGCGCGCTTGATCGCCCGCGCCAGGCACTTCTCCTGGGACAAGGCTGCCGCCGAGTACCTGGTCCAGTACGACGAGATCTTGGAGGGTACGCAAGGCCGCTACCGGCGGGCGGTGGCTTGAACGTCTCTGCCCGCAGGCGGCAGACCCGGGCACGGAAACCAACCTTCGACGCCGGTTGAACCATCAAGACCAGCAACGGGAGCCAAGGATGGCCGACTTCTGGCGCGCGATCAAGAAATCCCTTCGTTACAAGTGGAGCCTGCTGGCCTCGGTGCTCAACGCCCTGCTGATCGGCGTGCTGTGGGGGGCCAGCATCACCGCCGTCTATCCGTTCGTGGAAGTCGTCTTGCAGGGCCACACCATCCAGTCCTGGTTCGCCGATCAGATCAAGCAGAACCAGGCGGCGATGGAGCAAGTGCGGCGGGAGATTCAGCAGGCGGAGCAGCAGGCGGCCCACGCCGCCGAGGCCCAAACGCCGGCCCTGCAAACGCAACTCCAGACCCTCCGCTCGCGCCAGAAAGACGAAGAAAAAACACTGGCCCTCTATCAGTGGGCGGAGCCCCGGCTCTGCGGGCACATGCCCGCCACCCCCTTCGGCGCCCTGCTGGTGGTCATGCTGCTGTTGATCGTGGCCACCATCCTGAAAGGGCTCTGTCTGGTGGCCAACGCGGTGCTGGTGTGCCGCGTGGCGGACCGCACGATCATGGACCTGCGGCGGGAGTTCTATCACTCGGCGCTGGAAATGGACCAGAAGACGCTCGATGCGCACGGCACCTCGTCGCTGATCGCACAGATCATCCACAATACGAGCCTGGTGGGCGACGGTCTGCAAACCCTGTACGGCACGAGCGTCCGCGAGCCGCTGAAGATGCTGGCCTGCCTGGTGGCCGCGGCCGCCATCTCCTGGCAGCTCCTCCTGCTGTCGCTGATCGTTGCCCCCCTGGGCGGGCTGCTGGTGCATTACCTGGCCGGCTGCACCAAGCGCGCAGCGCTGGGCGAATGTCGCGGAATCGGCACGCTGCTGGAGACCATCCTGGAAACGCTCAACGGCATCAAGACCGTGCGGATCTACAACCGCGAGCGGACCGAGCGCCAGCGCTTCAAGAAGGATGCCCGCGCCCTGTACGTCATGGGCATGCGCATCAGCTTCTACGACGCCGTGATCAAGCCCGTCACTGAGCTGACCGGCATCGTCACCATCGTGCTGGCGATCGTCGTGGGTGCGCATCTGGTACTGAACCAGCAGACGCACCTGTGGGGCATCCGCTTCTGCTCCCGGCCGCTGTCGGCCGGCGCCCTGTTCATGTTTTACGCGATGCTGGCGGGGGTGGCGGACCCGGCACGGAAGATGGGCGACATTTATACCGTTTTGGTGCGGGCCGCCGCGGCCTGCAAGGGGCTGTTCGCCCTGTTCGAGACCCGGCCGGAGATCATGGCCCCGCCCCACCCGCAGCCCGTCCCCCGGCATTGCCGCAGCATTCGCTTCGACAACGTCCGCTTCGCCTACGGCGGCGATCGGTGGGTGCTCGACGGCGTGAGCCTCGAGATTCCTTTCGGGCAGACGGTGGCCCTGGTCGGCGAGAACGGCTGCGGAAAGACCACGGCCCTGAACCTGCTGGCCCGCTTCTACGACCCGCAACAGGGGGCGGTCCTGCTGGACGGCGTGTCGCTCCGCGAGCTGAACCCCAAGAAGCTCCGCCGGCAGATGGCCATGGTCACGCAGGACCCCTTGCTGTTCCGCGGCACGGTGTGGGAGAACATCGCCTACGCCGCGCCGCGTGCCGCCGCGGCCGAGGTCCTCCACGCCGCCAAACTGGCCCGCGTCGACGACTACATTTCCGTCCTGGCCGAGGGGTACCAAACGCAGGTCGGCGACCGGGGCACCGCCCTGTCCGGCGGCCAGCGGCAGCGAGTGGCCCTGGCCCGGGCGATCCTCGCCGACCCCCGCATCCTGGTCCTCGACGAGGCCACCAGCCAGATCGACCAGCACAGCGAGGAGCTGGTCCAGGATTCGCTGAAAGAGTTTCTCGCCGGACGGACTACGATTCTCGTTACCCATCGCCCCTCGACCATCCGCTTGGCGCAGCGGGTCCTCATAATGGATCGGGGACGGATCGTTGCCGACCTGAGTATTGCCGAATACCTGGCACGCTATAGCCCGGTCGAGCCGCCGGCTGCCAAAGCGGCGTGACGGGGTAACCGTTCACGCCCCCGCCCCAAAGTAGCACGCCACACTCCGTGTGCCGCCCGCCGTCCCTTTGTCCGCTCTAGAGGACGGCACACGGAGTGTGCCTGCTACTTTCATGCCGTGAACAGTTACCTCTCTTGAGTCCTGGAATTCCGGAGCCGCGGCAGGTCAAAAACGTTGCACAACTCGCAGAGTTGTGATAGACTACAGGTGGTTGGCTAGCCGATAAGGAAGGGCCGATACACCGGGTTCCACCGTTGGCTCGTTGTTAAACATGGGCAGCAGGTGACCGAGGTCGGCGTATCGCCTCTCCCTAAAGACACGTGTGGCGAAGGAGCCTGCCTCCAATGTGCAGGCTCTTTCGTTTTCTTGAGGAGCATCGCATGTCTCGCCCCGCTTTCCTGTCGGCAGTCGTGTTGCTGGCGTTGCCGCCGCTGGTATGGGCGGCCGACGAGCCGCTGTTCCCGTTCCTGGTGACCTACGATTCGCCGCACAACATAACGAACGTATCGGATTGGCTGCCGGCCGGCGGGCAGGGCTTTGTGCGGGCCCAAGAGGGCCGGCTGGTGGTGGGCCCGGCGGGGGCCGCCCAGCCCATCCGCTTCTGGGCCACGAACCTCTGCTTCGAGGCCAGCTTTCCCACGCCCCGGCAGGCCCAGCGGCTGGCCGCACGCCTGGCCCGGCTGGGCATAAACTGCGTGCGAACGCACCACATGGACAATTTCTCGATCTGGGGCGCCAGTCCCAACAAGACCGTCATCGACCCCCGCAAACTGGAGCGCTTGGATTACCTCATCTACCAACTCAAGCTGCACGGCATATACACCAACCTTAACTTGCACGTTTCAAGGTGGTTCGACGAGGCCGAGGGCTTCACCGCCCGAGCGCAGCGGCCGGAGTACGACAAGGGTCTGGACAATTTCGAGCCGCGGATGATCGAGCTGCAGAAGAAATACGCGCGCGATCTGCTGACCCACGTCAACCCGTACACGAAGACGGCCTACGCGGCCGAGCCGGCCGTGGCCTTCGTCGAGATCAACAACGAGAACGCCCTCTTCGCCCAGTGGGGGTGGAACCAATTGGACGACCTGGGCGAGCCCTACGCCACGACGTTCCGCCGGGCGTGGAACCGCTGGCTGCAACGGAAGTACGGCGACACGGCCGCCCTGGTCCGGGCCTGGAACGCCCGCCAGGAGCCGCTGGGCAAGGAGCTGCTCACCGGCGGCGATTTCTCCCGGCCGCTGCCCGGCCCCTGGTATTTGGAACGCGACGACCAGACCAAGGCCCAGTGGTCGATCGTCGAGGGCGGGCTGCAGCGGCGCTTTCTGCGTCTGGTCGTCGAGCGGCTGGGCAGCGTGTCCTGGCATCCGCAGCTTACGCAGCAGCATTTTGCCGTGACCAAGGGCGCCGTCTACACCCTCAGTTTCCAGGCCCGCAGCGATCAACCGCGGAAGATCAGCGTCAACTGCATGATGGCCCACGACCCCTGGGAGCGGCTGGGGTTCGATGCCCAGGTGAGCGTTGGCCCGGCGTGGAAGCCGGTCCGCCGCACCTTCGTGGCCGATTGCGACGACAGCCAAGCGCGGATCACGCTGGGCGGTTTTCAGCCGGGCACGTTCGAGCTGGCCGCCGTTTCGCTCCGCCCCGGCGGGGTCGCCGGGTTGACCAAGGATCAGCGCATCGAGGACCGCTCCGTGCCCGTCCTGCGCCACGCCGAGCTGGGCCTGACCCCCGAGGCGCGGAACGATTTCGTCGATTTCATATGGGACACCGAGCGCGACTACTGGTGGGGCATGTACCGCTTCCTCAAGGACGAGCTGAAGGTGCAGGCCATGGTGGCCGGCACGCAACTGGGCTGGAGCCCGCCGCACGTGCAGGCCGGGCTGGATTACCTCGACGCCCATTCCTACTGGGAGCATCCGCATTTCCCCGGCCGCTCCTGGGACCCCGCCAACTGGACCGTCCGCAACGTGGCCCTGGTGAACCAGCCCGGCGGCACTATCGCCGGGCTGGCCGCCCGCCGCGTGGCGGGCCGGCCCTTCACCGTCAGCGAGTACAACCATCCCGAGCCCAATCAGTACGCGGCCGAGGGCTTTCCGATGATCGCCGCCTATGCCGCCTTCCAGTCGTGGGACGCCGTCTACAGCTTCGACTACTGCGGCGGCGCCGACTACGAGCCCCGCCGCATCACCGGCTTCTTCGACATCCAGAGCGTCACGCCGCGGTTGGTGCACATGCCGGCCTGCGCGGCGCTGTTCCTCCGCGGCGACGTGGCCCCCGCGAAAACAACCCTCCTGGCCCCCCTGACCCGCCAGGCCGAACGCCGCAACCTCCAGGAAACGCTTAACGCCTGGCGGCTGCACACGGGCGAGTTCGGCGTCGATGATCGTTACGCCCTGCTGCACGCGATCGCACTAGACCTCGGCGGGCCCGGGGACCGTCCCAATTTTCGTCCTGGGGACTGTCCCAATTTTCGTCCGACGAAAATGGGACTGTCCCCTTCGGCCGTCGCCAAGCCCCAGCCCGCCTTGCCCAAGGACAAGACCTCTTTCGTCTCCGATACCGGCCAGCTTCGGTGGGACACCAGCCGCGCCGGCCGCGGATACTTCCTGGCCGACACCCCGCGGACCAAGCTCTTCACCGGTTTCGTCGGCGGCCGGTCGTTCGACCTGGGCAACGTCAAGCTTGCGATCGGACGTACCCGGCTGGATTGGGCCACGCTGTCGATGGTCGCCGTCGACGGCCAGGGCTTCGACCTCCCCGGGCGAATCCTCATCGCCGCCACCGGCGTGGCGCAGAACGAAGGGGCATGCCTGAAGCCGCTCGGCGGCGACACCGTTACCCTGGGGAACCACTGGGGCGCCGAGCCGGTCCTCTGCGAGGGCGTGCCGGCCGAAATCATCCTCAGCGTGCCGCCCGAGCGAGTGCGGTTCTATCCGCTCGATGAATCGGGCAACCGCCGCGCGGCGGTTCCCACGGCAAGCCGCGCGGGCAAGACCTTGCTCACGCTCGGCCCCCAGCACAAGACCGTGTGGTACGAGGCCGCGGTGCAGTAGGGCCGGCCGGGGTAAAGTAGGGTGGGTCGAGCGAAGCGAGCCCCACCAGCTCGTCGAAACGGATAAGATAAACCGCGGCCACCCTGTCACGCCTGGTGGGTAGCTGCCGTTTCTTTCGCGTAAAGGGTTACCGAAGGTACCCGGCTTGCCAACCGCCGCAACTGCGCCCAAAATAATAGGGACGGCGTTCTTCCTGGGGATGACCGCCCGGGCTTCACTCTGAACGGCACAACGACCATGAGCACCTGGCATCTTGTTCTGCGCGAGATCGGCTATCGGAAGGGCAATTTCCTGTGGAGCATGCTGGCCGTGGGCGTGGCGGCGGCCTGCGTGGCCACGGCGCTGTCGCTGGTCGGCCGCTACGACCTGCGGACCGAACAGCTCGCCGCCCAACAGCAGGCTGATCTGAAGCAGAAGATGGCCGCCCTGGAGGACGATTACCGCAAGATCATGCTCGGCCTGGGCTTCAACGTGCTCATCCTCCCGAAAGACCAGAAGCTGGACGACTTCTACGCCGACGATTACGCCACGAAACTCATGCCCGAAGCCTATGCCAAGCGACTGATCGACGCCCGGGTGATCTCGATCAATCACGTGCTGCCGATTTTGCAGCAGAAGATCGAGTGGCCGGAACAGCGGCGGACGGTCCAGCTTATCGGGACGCGGGGCGAGGTGGGCCTGTCGTCGAAGGGGCGGCGGGCGGCCCTGCGCGAGCCGGTTCCGCCGGGCCACGTGGCCGTGGGTTACGAGCTGCACCGCAGCCTGGGCCTGGCCGTCGGCGATCGGATCGTGGTGCGGGGCCAGCCGCTGGTGGTCTCCGCGCTTCAGCCGCAGCGCGGCAACCAGGAAGACATCACGTTGTGGATTTATCTGGCCGAGGCGCAGAAGATGCTCGGCAAGGAGCACGAGATCAACGTCATCCAGGCCCTGGAGTGCACCTGCACGGCCGACCGCCTGGGCGAGATTCGCGGCGAGATCGCCAAAATACTGCCGGACACGCAGGTGATCGAGTTCAGCAGCCAGGCCTTGGCGCGGGCCGAGGCCCGGGGCCGGGCGGCCGTCGAGGCCCAGGAGGCGGTGGAGCGGCAGGAGCGGGACCGGGCGGCCCAGGCCCGGCAGCGCCAGCGGCTGTTCGCCCTGCTGCTGCCGGCCGTGCTCGGGGCCTGCGGGCTGTGGGTGGGATTGCTGGCGCTGGGCAACGCCCGCAGTCGCGGCGGCGAGATCGGCATCCTCCGCGCACTGGGTGTGCCGGGGGGCCGCATCCTGACCCTGCTCCTGGCCCGCGCCGCACTGGTCGGATTGGCCGGGGCGGCCCTGGGCTTCGCCGCCGGCTGGCTGGGAAGCTGGTTCGGCGAGCAGTATGGCTCGGGCGGCCCGGGGCTGGGCCCGCGCTTCGATCCGCTGCTCTTGGTCCTGCTCGTCGTGCTAACGCCCTTCTTCTCGGCCCTGGCCGCGTGGCTGCCCGCCCGCTGGGCCAGCGGCCGCGACCCGGCCGAGATCATTAAGACGCCAAGTGCTGCGTGAAGGACTGCATTGCCCCAGGAAAACACCCACCGCGGCGTGAAGAGAACCTTATGCTCGAGCTCGAACAGGTATCGAAGCGTTATCCCGGCCCGGGCGGCCGCGGCGCCGCGGCGGTGACCGCCTTGGACGCCGTATCGCTGACGATCGAAGCTGGCCAGTTGGCCACAATCGAAGGCCCCAGCGGCAGCGGCAAGACCACGCTCTTGCTGCTGGCCGGCGGACTGCTGGCGCCCAGTGGCGGCACGGTCGCCTTCCAAGGCCGTAGCGTTTACGCCCTGTCGGCGGAAGGCCGGGCCCGCTGGCGGGCTCAGCACGTGGGCTTCGTCTTCCAACAGTTCCACCTGATCGGCTACCTGAGCGTGTTGGACAACGTGCTGGCCCCGACGTTGGCCCGTCGGCTGGCCGACGCGCCCCGCCGGGCGATGGAGCTATTGGATCGGCTGGGGCTGGCCGGTCGGGCCCGGCATGTGCCCGCCGAGCTGAGCACGGGCGAGCAGCAGCGGACGGCCCTGGCCCGGGCCCTCTTGCCTCAGCCCTCCTTGCTGTTGTGCGACGAGCCGACGGGCAACCTCGACGCGGAAAGCGCGCAGTTGGTGATCGAGTTCCTCGTCGATTTCTCGCGCCAGGGCGGGGCCGTGCTGCTGGTGACGCATCAGGCCGAGGCCGCCGCACAGGCTACCCGCCGCCTGCGGTTGCACGCCGGCCGCCTGGCGGCAGACGGCACCGGCGGATAACGCCGGAAACTTGTAGGGTGGGTCGAGCGAAGCGAGCCCCACCATCAGGT
>JBEKTY010000210.1:0-11596 GCA_049515555.1 Thermoguttaceae bacterium | reverse complement strand
GATCAAGAAGTTGATCGTGATTCGCTCGAAGGAACTGGAAGGATAGGCGTTTCAATGTATCCGGCACACTCCGTGTGCCGATTCCAAAACGGCACACGGAGTGTGCCGGATACATTCTGCCGTAAACCGCGGACGGCACACGGAGTGTGGCGTGCTACATTGAGTCTTCTTCCCACGCCGCGACCCAATCGGCCCAGGGGATGGGCACTTGGGCGAACACATGCTGCATACCGGGCGGCAGCGGCAGCCCCTCTTGGCCCGACAAGGCCAGCTCGGAGGGCCGTTCCGGCAAGACGCGCCCGTTACGTGTTCCGTCCTCGTCGGCCAACTGCGCCCGCAACAACTCAACCCCGGCCGTCTTGCACAGGCCGGTAAGGGCCAGGCGCAACGCCTGCCGCGACGAGGCTGACAGGTCCCACGTGCCGCGGAGCGGCCCGGCGGGTGCTTCGCATGGATGCGACCTGTCGCCACCCACATCACCGCTGGCGACGTCGCCCAGCAGCCAGCCCGACTCGATCTCGAAGGCGATCCACAACCGGCCCTCGGCCGGGCCGGCCAGGCGCAGGGCGATGCGGACGCGGTTGGTAGCCAAGCGGATCTCGCCGACCACCGGCGGCGGCCCCTCCCAGCGGCGGCTCTCGGCCAGCAGCTCGACCAGTTCCCGCTGGGCATAACGTCGCAGTGCCAACTCAACGCGGCCCAGGGCATCGCGATGTTTGCGCACGCGGCGCCAATCGCCGCCGGCCAGGGCCTGCCGCTCGGCGCGGCGCAGCCGGGCCAGCCGCTTGGGGATCGTGCCCGAATGAAACCCCGGCCGCACGAGCCGCGGCATGGTCTCGCCATGTTGCCCGATCGGCGCGGGCCCCAGCCCCGAGGGCCGATTGGCCGCGAACAGCCGCCAGTTCTCCTTCAATTCCCAGACCAGAAAGCCGAAGATGCCTGGCGTGCCGAAGATGATCACAAACGTCGTCGCCGTGGCGGCGGTACGGCGCAGGCCGTGGGCCAGCAGGGCCTCGAACACCACCTTGGACAGCGGGGCGATGCACTTGTGCGACACGGTGACCACCGGCACGTGCTTGATGGGGTTGAACTGCGGCTCGAGCAGCAGATTGACGCAGAAGCGGACCGTATAGGCCACGAAGAACCAGGCGGTGCCCAGGGCGGCCTTGGCCACCAGCACCGCGCGGCCCTGGCCGGCCCGGAATCGCAGCCATTCGTCGACGCCGTACAGCAGCCGCTCGATCGTTTCCAGCAGGAGGCGGAACAAGTCCACCACGAACCAGAACAGTCCGGAGAAAAACCGCACACCGAAGCGGTGCCAGCCCTCGACGACGCGGTCGACCAGCAGTTCTTCCAGATTACGGCCCAGCCGGGAGTTCAGGATCAGGGCCGACGCCAGGAACACCATGGCCAGCGCGCCGGAGCCCTGCCGCAAAGCGCTTGGGGGCGGGAGCAGCCGCCAGTAAATGAGCGTCGGCAGGGCCGGCTTGACGAGCCACGCCAGGGCCAGCCGTGTCCAGCGGCTGTGCAGGATCCGCTGTAGCCAGGGGAGTTCGAGGAGCCGCCCTACGCAGTCTATCAGGAGGAATCGGGCGGCCCGGCCCGCCGCCCGCACGGCCCGCCACACCCACCGCCGGAAGCCCGGCCCGCGTATCAGTCCCAGCAGGAACAGGCCCAGGAGCAGGTTCGGCGCATAGCTGCCGGGTTCGAGGAGCGTGGGCGCCAGGGCCGGCTCCAGCCCCGTAATCAGGTGGACGAAATGATCCACGGCGGCCAGGATCACGTACGCCCCGCCGAAGGGAATGGCCAGGTTCAGGGTCAGCCAGCGGCCCCAACGGGTACCGAAGGCCGCCAGGCTGAAACGCTGGATGGCCAGCAAGTAGATCTCGCCGCGGTGGTAGACGCCGTCCAGGGCGACGGCCAGCCGGCGGTCGGCCCGCAGCAGCGCGTCGCCGCGGAGGAAATCCCGCAGTCCGCCGCAATCCGGCTGCTTCAGGTGGTTCCGCGACAGGGCGTCGCGCAGGTCGCCCAGCGTCAGCAGTCCGCGCTCGGTGATGCGGTCCAGCAATTCCTGCACGAGTTTCTGCTTGGCCACCCGCTCGGGCAGATTTTGCGGCTGGAGGCCGACCTGGTCGATGATTTGGGCGATTCGCGGGCCGAAATGGCGGCGGAGCCGGGCCTCGGCCTGCTCGCGCGCGGCGCGCAACAACCCGGACAACTGCCGTCGCAGCCGATCCGCAATGCAGACCGCCGCCAGCCGCCCTTGGGCCGTGGCCAGGTGCTTCGCCATCAGCACTTCCCGCTGGCTGCCCAGCGGCCGCTTGAGCGGCCGCCGGCCGAGCCAGAGGAGCCATTCGATGGGGTCCACCGCATAAATGGCCCGCTCGTGATCGACGCACACTTTCTGCAGGTCGTAGAGCAAGCGGGCCTCGACCGTCCACAGACCGCGGGGCGCCTGGTGGGCCAGGGCCAGGAGCGTCTCTTGCCACGCTCCGCAGTCCTGCTCGCTCAGCTCCAGGGCGTTTTGCAGCCGGGCCACCAGGCGGTGGATGTCGTTCCGCAGCGCGGCGGCGGCCAGGGCGGTGCGATCGTGCGGCGCGCGGACCAGGGCCCGCGCCCGCCGCACGGCGGCCCCGGCCAGGTTCCCCACCGCGGCCGCCCGTTCCGCCCGGGCCATCCAGCCCACATACTTGCTCGCTGAGGGGCTGGCTGTAACGGGCGTCTCGTCCGGGCCCAAATCTGACGCTCGGCCGCCGGTGAATTGAAGGGTGCCACGGTTGGCTTGTCCAACCGTGTGTTCGGCACTGCTGATGGGAAAAAGGGGACAGGCACCATTTGTGCGAAGCACCCTCCGGGCCGTTCCGGCAAATGGTGCCTGTCCCCTTTTTCCGTCCCGCTCGCCGCCGGCCCCGGCCGGATCGGGCGCACCGGGCAGCCAGGTGGCCAGGAAGATATCGTCCGCATCGACGTCCTCGGCCAGCAGCCGGTCCACCTCCTCGGGGCGCTCGATCGCCGGAAAGTAGCTGCAAAGCAGGGTCGGGACGAACCGGCGGAACTCGAGATAAACCGCCGCGAACTCGACGTACACGCCGGCGTCGTCGTAGGGCGGCAACAGGAACCGCTCCTGCCGCAAGACGCTGCGGATCTCCTCGAACACGACGCCGCCCAGCCGCCCGATCCGCTGCCCGAGCTGGTCGGCCGTGAGCCGGCCGGCGGCGATCCGCTGCCGGAGAGCCAGTTGAATCCGCGCGTGGAACAGCCGTCGCCACACGTGGAGCAGGATGTCGCGGCCGGGCGCGGCGGCCAGCTCCTCGAAGCCCGGCCGCTCCAGCAGAAGGATTGTATCGGGCAGCGGCTCGTGGGGGCCGAAACCCAACTCCTGGCGGTCGGCGATTTCCAGGAGCGGCTGCCGCTCGATGACGTAGCTCTTGGCCTGCGGGGCGCGGAAGCCGAACCCGCCCAGGCCGGCATCCCGCCGCACCACCCGCCGCAACAGCCGGGGCGGGACCAGCCGAGCCGCCGGCTCGATTTGCCGCAGCAGGCCCTCCAATTCGGCCGGCGCCAGCGGCCGAAGCCCGTCTTCTCGGCCCGCGTCAGCGTCCATGCGCCGACTTTGGCTGGGGTTCACGGGGACTGTCCCAATTTTCGTGGGGACTGTCCCGAGTTTCGTCCGACGAAACTGGGACTGTCCCCTTCGATGCTGTCCCCTTCGGCCGCTTGGGCAGCCACATGTCCTGCCAGGTCAGGCCGCACTGGCGGATCATTTCCAGGGCGTACTCGTCGCGGCCCAGGTTGGGGTTACTGTTGTTGGTGCCGAAAGTGAACTTGATCCCCGAGAGCTTTGCCTGGCGAATGAAGTCCGGCTTGGGCAGCCGCAGGCTGTTGCTGATCTCGACGGCCACGCCCGACGCGGCCACGGCCCGAATCACCCGCCGCACCCGCTCCGGCGTCCACAAGGCGTCGTAATCCTTGGCAATCACGGCGGGCAGGTAGGTGGGGTTGGCGTAAATGTCGATCGGCTCATGCTTCAAGATGTCCTCGATCGTGCGGACCAGCAGCTCCATGAAGGCCTGCGTGTCGGGGATATCCACTTCCTCGGTGATCCACAGCCGGGCCCGGCGGCCGCGATGATCGACAATCGTCATCGCGTCGCTGAACACGTAATCGAACTTGGCAATCGCCTGCCGGGAGAACAGCGTGGGCCACTCGCGGCCCTCGGCCTGCATGCCCACGAAGCACGGCTGGCCCGCCATCTTCTTGAGGTACTCGTCGATGCCGCGGTCGTCGGTAATCGGGAATTTCAGGCCGCAGTTGGCGGCGATGCCGTAGAAGATGCCCTTGCTGCGGCTTTGGGCCAGGGCCTGCTCGACCGTCAGCCCGCCCTTCAGATGAATGTGGAAGTCGACCAGTGGGAACCCCGCGGCCTCGAGCGCGGTGATCTGGTCGTTGGAATCGTCGAGCAGCAACAGCGGTTCTTCCGCGGCGGGCAACCGGTCGCACAGGCGGATGCCCCGGAACACGGCCTTCGCATGACGGGCATGAGTGTCGATAGCGAGGATGCCGCCGGGGATGGGCCGGGATACGGCCGCGGGCTTGTCGCGCCGCTGGGCCGGCTCGCTGTAATCGGCGACCAGGATGCCGTTGACCATGACCTGCACCCGCCAGGCGCACGATATCACGAAGTAGCCCAGAGCGCCCGAACCCAGCGGGCGGCAGAAGCTCTTCCTCCGCGGGCCGTGCACCGCCACGCCCAGTTTGAACCACTCGCCGTCGCCGACAATCGACTTGAACTGGTTGCGCAAGCCCGTGAGACTGCCGGTCCTGGCAAGGTCCTCGGGCTTCCTGGCCGGGCTGGCGCCGCCGTTGTTGATGCGAACCTCGACGGCGTCTGGTATGGCCGGCATGGGGATGACGAGTCCGCAGTCGGCGCCGGGCTCGGTCAGCACTTCCATCTCCAGCAGAAAGCCGCCGCTGTCCAGGCGGCTTCGCAGCGCGGCCCGCTCCAGGTCGCTGCCCAGCACCAGCCGGCCGCCGGGGCCGGCGGCCTCGATCCGCCCGTCAACGGCCCGAAAAACGCCCTCCCCTTCGGCCACCTGGAGCGTCCGGCCGTCGAACAAGTATTTCCAATCTCCGGAGGATTTTTCGGCAGCCAACGCCGGAATCGCCCACGCCATGGTCAGAAGCCAGACAAAGCCGGCTAAGAGGTGTCGCATAGCATTTCTCCTTGGACTGCTACAGATTATACCGGACTCTTGCAAAGTGCGGATGCCCGGTCCCATGCCGGGATGGGCAGGGGGTGGGGCATGGTGCAACCCAGGCCTGAACATCGTGTAGCTGCCGGGTAGCCTCCTCGAACTGCCAGGAAAGGCGCAACCGCTTCCGGTCCAAGCCAACCGTGTCCTCTAATGAAGTGCCGCTAATTTTGTCATTTCATTGACATAAGACTGCCTAATGTTACGATGAAGATATGGCGTTGTGCCATTGACTCCGCCGTATGGAGGAATAAGATTGCCCAAGTTGTGGGCAGACAATTGTATCCGGCACACTCCGTGTGCCGCCGGCCAGCAGCGGCACACGGAGTGCGGCACCCGGAGAGGTTGTGAATTTTTCCGCGTTGTGGCCGGTCTCCGACCGAGCCACACCGCCGATTTGAAGGTCTCCCGAGCGTGCGGAGACCTTCGGTCTCACCGACGTTGGGGTCGGGAGACCCGCGCCGAACTCGTGCCGGCGGGCGGCAGCGGCACACGGAGTGTGCCGGATACATTAGACCATTAGAAGTTGCAGCATGCTTACTCGCGCACCACAGGCACAAGGGCTGTACGACCCGCGGTGGGAACACGACGCCTGCGGGATCGGCGCGGTCGTGAACATTTCGGGGGCGAGAAGCCACCAGATCGTCGAGTATGCCCGCCAGGTGCTGTTGAACCTGCAGCATCGGGGGGCGGTGGGGGCCGACGAATCGACCGGCGACGGGGCGGGCATCCTGATGCAGATCCCCCACGAGTTCTTCGCCGCCGAGGCCCCGCGGCTGGGCTTCGACCTGCCCGGGCCGCGGCGATACGGCGTGGCGGCGGTCTTTCTGCCCCGCGACGGCCAGCTTCGGCGCCAGTGCGAGGAGCTGCTGGCCGCGGCGATCGCCCACCAGGGGCTCACGCTGCTCGGTTGGCGGGACGTGCCCTGCGACGACAGCACGCTGGGCGCAATTGCCCGCGCCTCTCAGCCCGTCATCCGCCAGGTCTTCGTGGGGGCGGCGGGCATCGAGGAGGAAGCCCTGGAGCGGCAGCTTTACCTGGCCCGCAAGAAGGCCGAGCGCCGGGCCCGCATCGACCTGGGCATCAGCGTCGACGACTTCTACGTTCCGTCCATGTCCTGCCGCACGATCTGCTACAAGGGGATGTTCCTGGCCCCGCAGTTGTTCGCCTATTATCCGGACCTGGCCGATCCGCGGCTGACGACGGCCCTGGCGGTGGTCCACCAGCGATACAGCACCAACACCTTTCCGAGCTGGCGGCTGGCGCAGCCCTTCCGCATGATCGCCCATAACGGCGAGATCAACACGCTGCGCGGGAACATGCACCGCCTGCAAGGCTACGAGCAGACGATGGCCTGCCCGGCGCTGGGCGACGACCTGTCGGAGCTGTTCCCGATCTTGGAGCCCGGCGGCAGCGATTCGGCCTGTTTCGATAATTGCATGGAGTTGCTGGTGCGGGCCGGGCGCTCGGCCCCGCATGCCCTGATGATGATGATTCCCGAGGCCTTCGGGCCGAGCTACCACATTTCGACCGACAAGCGGGCCTTCTACGAGTACCACGCGGCGATCCTGGAGCCGTGGGACGGCCCGGCCGCCATGCTGTTCACCGACGGCCGGCTGGTGGGCGGCACGCTGGACCGCAACGGCCTGCGGCCCAGCCGCTACGTGATAACCACCGAGGGCCTGGTGGTGCTGGCCAGCGAGGTGGGGGTGATCGAGTTCCCGCCCGAGCGGATCGAGCGTAAGGGCCGGCTGCAGCCGGGCCGCATGTTCCTCGTAGATACAGAAGAGGGGCGGCTGGTCGTAGACAGCGAGATCAAGGGCCGCATCGCCCGGCAGAAACCCTATCGCCGCTGGCTGCAGGAGAACCGCATCGAGCTGCGGGGCCTGTTCCAGTTCGCCAAGCCGGCCGAGATCGACCCCCGCACGCTGGCCCAGCGGCTGCGGGCCTTCGGCTATACCCGCGAAGAGCTGTCGCTGATCGTGGGGCCCATGGCCGCCCACGGCCAGGAGCCGGTGGGCTCGATGGGCACCGACACGCCGCTGGCCGTGCTCTCCGCGCGGCCCAAGCTCCTGTTCGCCTATTTCAAGCAGTTGTTCGCCCAGGTGACCAATCCGCCCATCGATCCGCTGCGCGAAGGGCTGGTGATGTCGCTGATGGCCTTTACCGGCCGGCAGCGGAACCTGCTGGACGAGACGCCGGAGCACTGCCGCCAGCTCAAGCTGCCGCACCCCATCCTCAGCAACGAGGAGTTGGAGCGGTTGCGGGCGGTCAGGCGCAGCGATTTCCAGGTGGTCGTGCTGCCGGCGCTGTTTCCGGCCGGCGCGGAGGACGCCGGCGAGCACCTGCGCGACGCCCTGGCCGAGCTGATCGAGTCGGCCGAGCGGGCCATCCGGCAGGGCGCCGCCTTGCTGATCCTCAGCGATCGCGAGTTGTCGCCGCGGAAGGCGGCCATCCCCAGCCTGCTGGCCACCGCGGCGGTGCACCACGGCCTGTTGGCCCGGCGGCTCCGCGGCGCGGCGGGCATCGTGGTCGAAAGCGGCGAGCCCCGCGAGGTGATGCACTTCTGCCTCCTGGCGGGCTACGGCGCCAACGCCGTCAATCCCTACATGGCCTTCGAGGGCATCCACAAGCTGCACGCCGACGGCGACCTGCCGGCCGACGCCTCGATCGACCAGTTGATCGACCAGTACATCACGGCGGTGAAGAAGGGCTTGCTGAAGACCATGGCCAAGATGGGCATCTCGACGCTGCGGAGCTATCATTCGGGGCAGCAGTTCGAGGCGGTGGGGCTGGCCCACGACCTGGTCGAGCGGTATTTCACCGGCACCGCCTCGCGGATCGGGGGCGTGGGCCTGGACGTGATTGCCCGCGAGGCCCTGGCGCGGCACTCCGCCGCCTTCGGCCGCCGCGAGCCGGGCGGGCTGGAGCTGGAGTTCGGCGGCGAGTACCAACTCCGCCTCGACGGCGAGGCACACCTGTGGAACCCCACCACGGTCACCAAGCTCCATCAGGCGGTGCTCCAGAACAACCCCCAGCTTTACCAGGAGTTTGCCCAGGCCGTGAACGAGCAGGCCCGCGAGTTGTGCACGCTGCGCGGGCTGTTCGAGCTGCTGCCGGGCCAGCCGGTGCCGCTGGAGGAGGTCGAGCCGGCCGGCGAGATCGTCAAGCGCTTCAACACGGGGGCCATGTCGCACGGCTCGATCAGCCGCGAGGCCCACGAGACGCTGGCCCTGGCCATGAACCGGCTGGGCGGCATGTCCAATACGGGCGAGGGCGGCGAAGACCCGGCCCGCTTCCGGCCCCTGCCCAACGGCGACTCGCTCAACTCGGCCATCAAGCAGGTGGCCAGCGCCCGCTTCGGCGTAACGATCGAGTACCTGGCCCACGCCCGCGTGCTCCAGATCAAGATGGCCCAGGGCGCCAAGCCGGGCGAAGGCGGCCAGTTGCCCGGCCACAAGGTGACCGACGAGATCGCCCGGCTGCGGCACTCGACGCCGGGCGTGTCGCTGATCTCGCCCCCGCCGCATCACGACATCTATTCCATCGAAGACCTGGCCCAGTTGATCTACGACCTGAAATGCGCCAATCCGGGCGTGCTGGTTTCGGTGAAGCTGGTTTCGGAGGTGGGCGTGGGCACCGTGGCGGCGGGAGTGGCCAAGGGCCACGCCGACGAAGTGCTCGTCAGCGGCCACGACGGCGGCACGGGGGCCAGCCCGCTGTCGTCGATCAAGCACGCCGGCAGCCCCTGGGAGCTGGGCCTGGCCGAGACGCAGCAGACGCTCGTCCTGAACGGCCTGCGCGACCGTATCCTGGTGCAGGTCGACGGCCAGATGCGGACCGGACGCGACGTGGTGGTGGGCGCCCTGCTGGGGGCCGAGCGCTTCGGCTTCGGTACCTCGGCGCTGGTTACGCTGGGCTGCATCCTGATGCGCAAATGCCACCTGGGCATGTGCCCCACGGGCATCGCCACCCAGGACCCCGACCTGCGGAAGCGCTTCGCCGGCAAGGCCGACTGCGTGGTCCGCTTCCTGACCTTCGTGGCCGAAGACGTAAGGCGGATCATGGCCGGCCTGGGCTTCCGGCGCTTCGACGACATGGTGGGCCGCGTCGAGCACCTGGCCTGCCGGGGGGCCATCGAGCATTGGAAGGCCAAGGGACTGGACTTCTCGGCCCTGCTGGCCGCGCCCGACCCGCGCGGCTGCCCGCTGCGCCGCACGCGGCCGGCGAGCCACGTGCTGGCCGGCCACCTGGACTGGGAGATCCTCAAGCGACTGGGCCCGGCCGTGGAAAAAGGCACTCCCGTCAGCCTCGAGATGCCCATCCGCAACGTGCATCGCACCGTGGGCGCGATCCTCAGCAACCACGTCGTCAAGCATCACGGCGGCGGCGGGCTGCCGGAGGGCACGATCGAGATCCACTTCAGCGGCTCGGCGGGCCAGAGCTTCGGGGCCTTCCTGGCCCCCGGCCTCACGCTCAAGCTCGTCGGCGACGCCAACGATTATCTGGGCAAAGGCCTCTCCGGCGGCCGGATCGTGGTCCAGACCCCGCCCGGCTCGCCCTTCGATCCCAAGGAAAACGTGATCGCCGGCAATACCTTGCTGTACGGCGCGACCGCCGGCGAGGTCTTCATCAACGGCCTGACCGGCGAGCGCTTCGCCGTCCGCAACAGCGGCGCGGTGGCCGTCGTCGAGGGCGTCGGCGATCACGGCTGCGAGTACATGACCGGCGGCACGGTGGTCGTCCTGGGCCGCACCGGCCGCAACTTCGCCGCCGGCATGAGCGGCGGCGTGGCCTACGTCTTCGACGAGCACCAACTGTTCGATACCTTGTGCAACCTGGAAATGGTCGACCTGGAGGCCGTGCACCACCGCGAGGACCTGGAGCTCCTGGAGGAGCTGATCCGCCGCCACTGCCATTGGACCCGCAGCCGCCAGGGCCAGATGCTCTTGCAGCGCTGGCACGAGCTGGCCGGGCGGTTCGTCAAGGTGGTGCCCATCGACTACCGCCAGGCCCTGGCCCGCCAACGCGAGCGGGAACAGGTCAAAGGCGAATCGACGCCCGCGACGGAGGAGGTCTTCCGGTAATGGCCAATCCCAGCGGGTTCAAGCAGTTCGAGCGGGCGGATATTCCCCACCGGCCGGTCGCCGAGCGGATCAAGGATTGGTACGAGATCGACCGCCCGCTGGTGGCCCGCGTGCTCAACGAGCAGGCGGCGCGGTGCATGGACTGCGGCATCCCCTTCTGCCACGCCGCCGGCTGCCCGGTGAAGAACCGCATCCCCGAGTTCAACGACCTGGTGTACCGCGACCGCTGGCGGGAGGCCGCCGAGAACCTGCACTCGACCAACAATTTTCCGGAGATCACCGGCCGCGTGTGCCCCGCCCCCTGCGAAACGGCCTGCACCCTGGCCATCAACGCCCAGCCGGTGACCATCAAGCAGATCGAGCTGCAGATCGTCGAGCGGGCCTTTCAGGAGGGCTGGGTCGTGCCGCTCCGCCCGGCCCTGCGGACCGGCAAGCGGGTGGCCGTGGCCGGCTCGGGACCGGCCGGACTGGCCGCCGCCCAGCAGCTCAACCGCGCCGGCCACGACACCGTGCTCCTGGAAAAAGACGACCGGCTGGGCGGACTGCTGCGCTACGGCATCCCCGACTTCAAACTCGAGAAGCACGTGCTGGACCGCCGCCTGGAACAGATGGCCTCGGAAGGGGTGAAGTTCGAGCCGGGCGTCGAGCTGGGCAAGGACCTGCGGGGCGACGAGCTCGGCCAGCGCTTCGACGCGGTGTGCCTGTGCCTGGGGGCCGGCGTGCCCCGGCCGCTGGGCGTGCCCGGCGTGGACCTCGAAGGCGTGCACTTCGCCATGGACTTCCTCACGCAGCAGAACCGCCGCACCGCCGGCGACTCGCCGGGCAACGGCCGCCAGCCGCGCCTCACGGCCAAGGGCAAGCACGTGATCGTCATCGGCGGCGGCGACACGGGCAGCGACTGCGTGGGCACCTCGATCCGGCAGGGCGCGCTCTCGGTAACGCAACTGGAAATCCTCCCCCGCCCGCCCGAAGGCCAGAACGCCGAAACCCCCTGGCCCCAATGGCCGCGAATCATGCGCACCTCCTCCTCGCACGAGGAAGGCTGCCAGCGCCGCTGGAGCGTGCTCACCAAGGAGCTCCGCGGGCCCCACCGTGTCGGCGAGCTTCTGGGCGCCGAGGTCAACTGGCTCCCCGGCCCCAAGGGCTGGCAGATGCAGGAGCTGCCCGGCACCGACTTCACCCTGCCCGCCGAGTTGGTGCTCATCGCCATGGGATTCCTGCACGTGGTGCACGGGGGCCTCGTCGAGCAGTTGGGCC
>JBEKTY010000209.1:0-17324 GCA_049515555.1 Thermoguttaceae bacterium | reverse complement strand
CTTCATCGTGGATGGTGTCGTTCCCAATGCCTCAGCTTCGGTGCTGGCACACATGGTAATCGAAGTCTGGGACGACATCCCTTGGTATCTGGACTTCTGCAATGGCATCAAAGGGCCATCCCCTGCCTTTGACATTGCTCGAAGTTGGTTGACGGGGGACGGCTGGGAGCGGCGGATGCGGGCGTTCCTCGGCTTCGTGCGGCAAGGTGCATTCCGAGTCGAGCGGCAAGGGGACCTGGCGGTGTTGTTTCGGGGGAAGCTCAGGTCGAATCACGACCTGACCGTCCATTTCGACCGGTGACTGATGTCTTGAAAGAAGAACACCCCAGGGACCAACCCATGAACTTCCTTACCCTTACCGACAGCAATCTCGCCCTTCTGCACCGCCAGGCCGCCAACGAGATCGCTCGCCGGGCGAAGATCGCCACCAACGGCCATGACGCCGCCACCATCATTTGTGGCAACGAGATGGCGAAGCGGGCCTTGGTGGTCGCCGCCGCCGGGAACCACTCCATCCTCTTCATCGGCCCGCCCAATTGTGGCAAGACGATGGTCCGGGCAGTGGCCCTGGAACTCGGGCTGGGCAACACCTTCGAGGCCCGGCCTTGCCCGTGTGGTTATAACGGTAGCCCGATTCGGGCCTGCAACTGTTCAACTGCCAAAATCGAACGGTGCCGGGCTGCGTGGCCAGTCGCCGACATTACAATCGAGGTGGTCCAGCCGCCGCAACGGGAACTCAATGGGCGACCGGGGACAACGCTGACCGAAATGAAGGCCCAGATCGCCCGCATGTCTGACCACACCAACCTGGCACTGGACGAGCATTCGGCCAACCTGCTCAAGTGCGCCTGCGTTGAATTTGGCATCGACCCCGATGCCCGCACTCGCATCATCGCCATTGCCCGGACCATTGCGAATCTGGACAGCTCCGAGCGGATTGGCCCCTCCCATACCTGCGAAGCCATCAATTACCGGGCGTTCCGGCGGTGAAACCGACTGATGTCCTACAACAGCGCACCTGATCCCGTGCCGCTGAGATATTGAACCGCTGAAAGCCGACCAATGCCCAACACACCTTATCCACTCGGACACGAGATTGCCAAGGTCCAGGCGGAACTCGTGATGTTTCGGGACGAATGCCTGCCGGTGTTCCTCGGCCCGCATCCCCATGACACCCCGCACAGCATTACGGCCCTGAAGATCGAAGAATCGAACCAGCTCCTTCCTTGGTACGAGGCCGTGACCAAGCTCAGTGAGTCACTTCCGCTTCCCGGTGATAGCCTTGCGCCGCTTAACGCAGGGGAATTCAAGGACTTCATGTTTCAGGAAGCAGCCCCTGCCTATTCCCTGTCGGACAACAACATCCGATGGAAAATTGGACTATTCTGCGATATGACAATTGCCCTGCGGGATGGCTTCCGACCGCCTTGCTTGGGGAAGGTGGGCGAGGTTACCGAAGAGGAGTTTTGGGCTGCCATATCAGAGATTGAGAAGTGGTTCTTGACCTTCGACGCCATGGATGGCCACCTTTGGAACCCCTTGTGCATGACTTTGCCTTTTGTCGCTGATGCCGATCCAGCATTCGCAAAGAAGGCCCTCGATCTTAGTACCTGGAAGAATGCAAAGCCAGTCTTCGAACACGTCATAAACAATGCTTTGCTGCATGTTCTGGGATCACTTGCAAACAACCACTTCACGCTGATCCGAGATTACCTCGATCATCCGTGTCTATACGGCAACTACACCCACTTGATGCCCCACTACCTGTTTGCCGTGCTGTTCCAGAAGGTGTCGATCCTGCGGCAACTTGCTGCCGAGCAGGCGCCGAAGGCCGACTGATGTCTTGCTAATACCGTGCGAGCGGTTTATCGGAGCGGTATGGGAGTAAGGTCATGTACGTCCTAGTTGGCATCGTAGTCCTGCTCGGCCTCTGGCGGGGTTACGCATTCGTCCAAGGTTTCATCCAAGGATTCTGCGAAGAGATGCGGCGGCCGAGATGGCGAGAACTGAAGGGCGTATGGAGGGAGTGCGAGAAGGAGAATCCTCGCCGCAACTTGTAACATTTTCCGACCTCGATTAAATAATCGGGAATCCCTGCGGAAAACAAGGGTGGTCCCCCCGCCTGTAGGCCGCCTCTACGGCCGCTTTCTTTTTCATGACGGCCACTGGTTATTCGCCAGGCAGTACGATAGGATGTCCACCCCGAACAACCAGCCGACGCTTCGGAAGCAGAGCGACGAGATCCCCGACGTGCCGATGGAGCAACTCTTGCCCGATGAAATCAGGCGACGATTCAGAGAGAATTCGTAGTGTTCCGGGCTAGATATACATCATGGCAACCAATCTCTCGACGTACTTCCGACGGCGACGGCTGCAACTTGGCCTCCGCCATGGCGACGTGGCCCGGCTCATGGGCTACAAAAGCATCTTCGGGACAGCGGACAAGATCGTGATGTTCGAGGAGCGGGGTGACATCCTGGCCGAGGTGTTCCGGAAGTTGGCTGCTGTCATGGGCATCGACGACGGCACAATCCAACGACTGATTGATGAAGACCGCCAGGACTTCATCCAGCGATGGAACAAGTGGGCCGACGCACCGATAGAGCCGCACCTGATCTTTCGGGCGATCCCCGGTGTTTTCTTCGAGCACGAAATCGCCGAGGGCGTGAGAACGCCCGAGGCGATGGAGCGGTACGCCGCCGAGTTTGCGAAGGACCGCCACATGAAGGTGTGGCTAGTCCTGAGCCGACACCTGACCATTTTTTTCGGCGAGGACGGGGTGAAAAAACAGGTTCAGGAAGCGGCCCCCGGCCAGTGCAACAGCCCCTATATGTGCCTCGGCGGCAGCAACCGAAAGTTCGTCTTCACGAGCAGCATGGAAATGCGGCCCCTGAACGAGCCCGAGCAGCATGGGCCGAAGTGAAACGGATTGCTTCCTCTGATGGCTACGAACCTCTCCAACCATTTCTGGCAGCAGCGGATCGCCTTGGGGCTGCATCCCGGACAAGTCGCCCGACTCCTCGGCTACCGAAGTCTCGTCGGTGCGGCGAACAAGATCGTCCGCTTCGAGCAGACCGGTGACATTGACTCCCGTTTCTTCCGACAGCTTGCCGCTGCATTGGGCGTCCACAAGGCGACGATCCAAAGGCTGGTGGAAGAAGACCGCCGGGAGTTTGTCCAACGCTGGAACGAGTGGGCCAACCAACCTGTCAGGCCGCACTTGATCGCCGAGATGCTGCCAGGCTACTACATGGCTCACTATTTTCCCGAAGGCGTCACGACACCCTACGAAATGGAGAAGCACGCCGCAGGACTTGCGGAGGAATTCCACCAGAAGACTTGGCTGGTGTTCAGCCGGAAGCTGACCGTCTATTTCGATGAAGGTGGGCACAGGCGTGCTATCCAGGAGGCGGCACCGGGAGAACCAACGCAGCCGTTCCGCCTGCTTCAACGAAGCGAGCGACGGTCTATCTTCACGACCGATGGCGATGATATTGACATTCGGTCAATGCGATGGCC
This sequence comes from Thermoguttaceae bacterium, assembly GCA_049515555.1. Classification (GTDB taxonomy): domain Bacteria; phylum Planctomycetota; class Planctomycetia; order Pirellulales; family Thermoguttaceae; genus JBEKTY01. The sequence goes on along the minus strand of JBEKTY010000209.1, from coordinate 13,805 downwards.
GCATAAGCGTGGGCCGAGGGTGGGGAAGTGAAGTTGATCCTGTCGAGATGGAAGAATGGCAGACCCACGGTCAGGACAGTGTTAGTAATGACGGCCGCTGCCGATAATAATGTCGGATGGGAGAGATGAGATTATGCTGCCCGTCGTGCCGAGTGACGGGGCGACTGTGAAGGGAAGGACAGGGTTGCCGGATCGTCGTCTTGTGGTTCTGGTTGGGCAGTTCTTCTCGCTGCCCGCCGTCGCCATCCGTAGGCGACGAGGCCGATGGCACCGACACCGAGCAGTGCGAAGGTGGAGGGTTCGGGTGTCGGAAGCGTCAGGGCGAAGACCGTTCCCGAGTTGGTGTCGCCGCCGTATTCGGTCGTCCCGTAGAGGGTTGAGCCGTCAGCGCTGAGAGCCAAATCGCCCATGGGGCAGACGCCGTCGCTGCCGTTGAACGAGGTCAAGGCCGTGGGCGTGCCGCCGCCCACGGGGATGCTGAAGACCGCTCCGTCGAGGTTGGCGCCACGATAACAGGCCGTCCCGTAGAAGGTTGAGCCGTCAGCGCTGAGCGTCAAGCCGCCACAGGGGTAAGCACCATCACTGCTGTTGAACGAGCCCAAGGCGGTAGGCGTGCCCCCGCTCACGGGGATGCTGAAAACCGTGCCGTAGCCGCCGCCGCCGGCCTCTTCGGTCGTCCCATAGAGAGTTGAGCCGATAAGCGTCAAGCCGCCACCGGGATAAGCACCATTGCCTTTGCCGTTGAACGAGCCCAAGGCCGTGGGCGTGCCGCCGCCCACGGGGATGCTGAAAACCGTGCCGTAGCCGCTGGCACCACCCCCTTCGGCCGTCCCGTAGAGGGTTGAGCCGTCAGCGCTGAGCGTCAAACTGCCACAGGGAGCGACACCGTTGCTGCCGTTGAACGAGCCCAAGGCGGTGGGCGTGCCGCCGCCCACGGGGATGCCGAAAACCGTGCCGTCATTGCTGGCGCCGCCAGCGTAGGCCGTCCCATAGAGGGTTGAGCCGATCAGCGTCAAACTGCCTTTGGGGCAGCCGCCACTGCTGCCGTTGAACGAGCCCAAGGCCGTGGGCGTGCCGCCGCCCACGGGGACGCTGAAAACCGTGCCGCCGCCGCTGGCGCCGCCCTCATAGGTCGTCCCGTAGAGGGTTGAGCCGATGAGCGTCAAGCTGCCTTCGGGGATAACACCATTGCTGCCGTTGAACGAGCCCAAGGCCGTGGGCGTGCCGCCGCCCACCGGGACGCTGAAAACCGTGCCGTAGCTATTGCCGCCGCCGCCCTCGCTGGTCGTCCCGTAGAAGGTTGAGCCGTCTGTGCTGAGCGTCAAACTGCCAGTGGGCCACATACCATTGCTGCCGTTGAACGAGCCCAAGGTCGTAAGCGTCTGGGAGTTGGCCGGGCCCGACACCGTTGCCAGGAGAATCAGTGCGCCAAGACTTGTCACCAGACGCATTCTGTGACGACAGCCCAATCGTTCTCGACAAGAACACAATCCAAACCCACCTACATCTAACCCTCTCATCTCACGCTCCACTGAAACTGCGGGCGATTGCTCGCCCTGGGATGGAATAGGACATGAAGATCAAGCCGCCCGCCGTGCCGAGTGATGGGATGACTGTGAAGGGAAGGCCAGGGTTGCCGGAGAGTCATCTTGTGGTTCTGGTTGGGCAGTTCTTTTCGCTACCCGTCTCCGTCGCCATCCGTAACCGACGAGGCTGATGGCACCAGCAGCGAGAAGGGCGAAAGTGGAAGGTTCGGGTGTCGGAAGCGTCAAGGCGAAAACGGTGCCGTCGCCGTTGGCACCGCCATACTGGGTCATCCCATATAGGGTTGAGCCGCTGAGTGTCAAATCGCCCATGGGAGCAGCGCCGGGATATGAGCCGTCGTCGCCGGTAAACGAAACCAGAGTGGTCGGCGTGCCGCCCGCAACCGATTCAGCGAAGATGGTGCCGTCTGTGTTTGCCCCGCCGAACTCGGTCATTCCATAAAGGGTCGAGCCGCTGAGTATCAAACTACCAGCGGGCTCTGCGCCGTTGACGCCGTTGGCCGAAAACGAGAACAAGGTGGTCGGCGTGCCGCCCGTGACCGGTTCGGAGAAGATGGTGCCGGAGCCGTTTGCTCCGTTGAGGGAGGTCATCCCATACAAGGTCGAGCCGCTGAGTATCAAACTGCCATGCGGGTCTGCACCGGCGGCGCCGTTAAGCGGAAACGAGAACAGGGTGGTCGGCGTGCCGCCCGTGACCGGTTCGGAGAAGATGGTGCCGTATGTGCCGTTCGTTCCGCCTCCCTCTGTCATCCCATACAAGGTCGAGCCGCTAAGTATCAAACTACCGTAGGGACCTTGGCCGCTGCCACTAAACGAACACAGGACGGTCGGGGTGCCGCCCGTGACCGGTTCGGAGAAGATGGTGCCGTAGCCGTAGAGCCCGCCCTGGTGGGTCGTCCCATACAAGGTCGAGCCGCTTAGTATCAAACTGCCGAAGGGCTGCGAGCCACTGCTGTAATCAAACGAGAACAAGGTGGTCGGGGTGCCGCCCGTGACCGGTTCGGAGAAGATGGTGCCGTAGCCGCCGTTTCCGCCTCCCCCGGTCATTCCATATAGGGTCGAGCCGCTAAGTATCAAACTACCCGTTGGATATGCGCCGTTGGGACCGTTGAAGTCAAGCAAGGTCGTGAGGGTGCCCCCACTCACGGGGATGCTGAAAACCGTGCCATCGCCGTTGGCACCGCCCCCAGAGGTCATCCCATAAAGGGTCGAGCCGCTGAGCGTTAGACTGCCTTGGGGATATGAGCCGTCGCTGTTGCCGCCGCCAAATGAGTGCAGAATAGTAAGAGTCTGGGCGCTCGCCGGGCCTGACGCCGCTGCCAGGAGGATCAATGCGACAAACCTTGCGACTAAACTCATTCTGTGACGAAGACGCAACCTTTCTCGACAAGAGCGCAATCCCAACGCACCTGCGACCCACCTCTTCATCTCACACCTCCTCGCTGCCTGCGAACGTTCTCGCCCTGGAACGCAATCGGAACGCCCGTCAACTGTGATTATGCTGCTCTTCGTTTCGCCTCTGTCCAGCGAGACGGCAGGGACAGAATGGCTGGGCCGTCCGCTTGCAAATCTGTTTCGTCATCGCTGGAAAGGGTTGGCTCGTCAGCAAGTGATAAAGAACGCTTCCGCCGCCGTCGCCAACCGTAGCCGACAAGAGCAACAACACCGACACCGAGCAGTGCGAAGGTGGCAGGCTCAGGCACAACTGCGAAGTCACTGTTGTGATCTAGGACGGCCCAGACCGTGTGGTTGGCCGTATTCACCCCATAGTCGCCCAGTGTCATGTCGCCGGGAACCCAAGCCCCGAGTTGAAAAACGCCCAGGTTGGTGCCGACGTTGCCGGCGACAGCGTTCTCCCATTTGCCGTCGCCAGGGTCGAGCCACGCCAGATAAATCCTCTTGTCGGCCGCCCACAACCCCTCACTGTCCGAGCCAAGCGGCAGCAAGGCCGGATTGTAGGTCATCTGCAACACGAAGGGACTGGTCTGGCTGGTGCCGTCCAGTGCCATTCCGCTGAGGCTCACCACGTCGCTAACGAGCGCCGGGCTCGCTCGCTCCGCTAGCGTCTGCGTCCGCCACTGCATCGTGACCGTCTGGGCCGAGCCGCTCGTGTTAGTGCCCGCCAGAATGGTCGCCTCGCTGCCAATCATGCCGTAGCCGCCGCTGCCGCTCGTGGTAGTGACCTTGGAAGCCAAGTTGGCGTAACCGGCGTTGGCGGCCACTCCGGCAGTCAAGGCCGTGCCGAAGGTGTTTTGCGAATTGCTCTTGTCGGCGGTGGCATTGCCCACATTGCCTTGCAGCGTGAGGGTGATGGCCCCGTTGTTGTTGCTGCCCGCACCCGACAAAGTGCTATCGTCGGCCAGTTGGGAAGCCGACATGGTGATGGTCGTGATTCCCGTCGTGGTGTAATTGGCGGTGTTGAGCGAGGCTGTGTAGGTGTTGCCCGTGGTCGGCAGCAAGCCGTTGAACGTCGAGAGGTTTGTGCTGAGAGCCGAGTCGCCGGTCGCCGTGAAGCCGGTCAGTTGAAGGTTGGCCGTGTTGCCCGCCGACGTGTTCGGCGCGAGGTTGTAAATCGTGAAACTCTGGCTGGAAACGGTCGCCCCTCGCAACACGTTACCGAAGTTGATCGTTTGGGTTGTCAGGGTTGCACTGGACGACAGGGAGGCGTTGGAGTGGTCGAGGACGGTGAGGGTTGCCGTAGTGGTCTGGGAACCATTGGATGCATTCGGATCGCTTGCGGTGAAAGAGATCGTGTTGACGCCAAGATTGGTGGAAGTAGCTGAGACAGTGCAGGAATCGTTCGCACCAGGAGCAAGACTGTCAGAACCGGGCGTGGGCGATCCCAGTGTAGCAACGCCGCTTTGGACGGCTGCCGTGAGCGTGTAGTTCAGGTTGTATCCAGAACTGGGCGAATTACCCACCGTCGTGCCTAGCGCAGCTGTTCCCCCTCTGATGATCGTGGCATTGGACACGTTGCTCAGGCCGACCCTGGCAGGTGCAATGTTGAGGGCGAAAACCGTGCCGTCGTTGTTAATACCGCCCCATTCGGTCATCCCATAGAGACTTGGACCGCTGAGTGTCAAACTGCCGAAGGGATTTGCCCCGCTGGTGCCGTTGAAGGCAAGCAAAGTTTTGTAGTCGCTACCGTCCATGTTGATGCTGAAAACCGTGCCGTAGCCATTGGCACCGCCTCCACAGGTCATCCCATAGAGAGTTGACCCGCCGAGCGTCAAATTACCAGTGGGATGCAACCCGTCAGTGCCACTAAACGAGAGCAGGTTGTGGAAGCCACTGCCGTCCGTGTTGATGCTAAAAATGTTTCCGAAGCCGTTATCGCCGCTGCATTCGGTCATCCCATAAAGGGTTGAACCGCTTAACGTCAGACTGCCAAAGGGATATTTGCCGTTGGTGCCGTTGAACGAGAGCAGGGTCGTGGGGGTGCCGCCGCTGACGGGGATGCTGAAAACCGTGCCGTAGTCGTTGCTTCCGCCGCTCGTTGTCATTCCAAAGAGCGTGCCGCCGCTGAGAGTCAAACTGCCGGTGGGAACGCTGCCGTTGGTGCCGTCAAACGAGAGCAGGGTCGTGGGGGTGCCACCGCTGACGGGGATGCTGAAAACCGTGCCGTAGCCGTTGCTTCCGCCGCTCGTTGTCATTCCAAAGAGCGTGCCGCCGCCGACCGTCAAACTACCATTGGGAGATGAGCCATTACTGCTACCACCAAATGAGAACATATTTTGGAAGCCACTGCCGTCCGTGTTGATGCTGAAAATGTTGCCACAGCCGTTTCCGCCACTAGATGTCGTCCCATAGAGGGTGGGGCCGCTGAGCGTCAAACCACCATATTCGGGGTATGCGCCGTTGGTGCCGTCAAACGAGAGCAGGGTCGTGGGGGTGCCGCCGCTGACGGGGATGCTGAAAACCGTGCCGTAGCCATTGGCACCGCCTCCCCAGGTCATCCCATATAGGGTTGAGCCGTTTAGCGTCAGATCACCCCATGGATGTGCGCCGTTGGTGCCGCTAAACGAGAGCAGCGTGGTAAGTGTCTGGGCGCTCGCCGGGCATGCCGCTGCCAGGAGGATCAACACGCCAAGCCTTGCGACCAGGCCCATCCTGTGACGACAGCCCAATCGTTCTCGACGAGAAGGAAACCCCAACGCACCTACGACCATCCTTCTCATCCCTCACCTCCTCCAACCTCCGACACCAAAACGACACGACAATCCCACCGCACAAAAAAATAGGGAAGTAGCCCACAACATGCGAGCCACTACAAGAACCGCACAGCGACCCACCCTGACACGAATCAGAAGCGGTGATCGAAGTGCAACGCTGCCTCCGGTCGGTTCTCGACCACCAGGGCAAAGCGATATTTATGACATCTAATATGATCTGCCCACATCGCATGTCAATATGCCCGTCGCTCGGGAAAACGATTCCTTGCCACCTTTTCTAACTCTGGCGGGTGGTTTTTTGGACGATTTGGTGCCCAAAGGATGGGTTTGCGGTGTCGCAGGAGTCGGCCATTGTGCTTGGCGGACTGGGGTTTCTTGTCGACTAAGTTGTTTCAGGTTTGACCAGTGGCGATGGGAACCCCGATCAGCGTCGGGTCTGTGGCAAAACCCGAACTCCATCAGATAATCGGGAATCCCTGTGGAACAAAAGGGTGGTCATCCGGCCGTAGGCCGCCACTACGGGCCGGTTCTCTTCTTCATGGTCAATCACGAGATGGAGCTTTGCCCGTGACCGCCTCCACGTAGCGATCCCAATCGTATTGCCCCACTTCCTCGTGATTGGAATACGGGGTGCGGCCGCCAAAGGTGTGCGAACCATAGCCGTCCGTCGAGATCCACGGCATGGGCAGCGGGTTGTTCCAGCCCCCCGTCTCGCTCCAATCTACCTCTTGGAAGCGGGAGAAGTCGACCGGCGACTTGCCACGAGCGTAGTGATACGGCACCAGGCGGATGTCGTAATCCCCGTAGTCGATCATCAGCGCAACGACCGAGTAGGCTTTCGTCCCTGGCACGTGCCGGATGAAGAACTCCTTCTGCGTGTCGCTCTCGGGAAGGTGCTCCGTGTAGATCGTGGTCTTCTTGTAGCCGTGGTCCAGCAGCCAGTCCTCGGCCTCCCTGACCGACCTGACGCAGGCGTAGTATCGCTGAATCGGGCAGTTCTTCTCGTGGCCGTCGATCATGGGGAAGGGGCTTGGTATCATCCCGGCGAAGATGGCGTGGTTTTCCTCAACGATCCACACCCGGTCCCTGGTGATGGCACACGTCAGGAAATCGGCGACGTTCCGGTAGATGATGTACGGACCGGCCGTCATCACGATCCAGACGGCAATAACGACGAAGGTGGCGATCCCTCTCACCAACCGGGTAGCCCCGTCCAACGTCTCCATGAATTCGTTGCTCATGGCTGCACCTCAGTAGCGGGGGAGTTCGTGGGTGGAAGGGAGCGGGTACGGTCCCCAAATCCAGTCGCAGATGATCCAGAAAATCAGGCAGATCGTGTAATAGAGGATGACGGCTCCCCAGAAGCTGCGGGTGTCCTCGTAGACGGCACGGGCGATGAAGTAGGCGACGATGCTCCCAAGCGTGACGTGGCCGCCGCAGAGTTCCCACCAGCCGGTTAGGGCGAACATGATTCTTCTCCTGTTGTGGTCAGGGAGAAGACATCAGTCGGGGAAGGGGGGCAGGATTCAGGGCGGAGGGCGAGACATACTAGGGCCGAAGGAGAGCAATGCCTCGGGCGGTTATGGGAGTGGTGCGAGAGGCATGAAACGGCTGGCCGAAGCCGTATCGCCCGAGCACGCCAAGCCTCGGACGAAGCACGCCAAGAACCGACGGTTGAAAGATGATGTGGTGGAAGCCGGGACGCACGATCCGTAATCCAGGCCCCCCAGGCAGCGAGACGAGCCGATAGGCTTAGAGCCGTTTCTGGATTTCTGATTTACCGGCGTTGGAGTTTCTGAATTCTGCCGAAACAGTCTCAACCACGTGACACCAGGGTTAAGCCCCAATTCTTGATTATCACTGGGTTTACGCCGATACTCCGGCAATCACAACTCTTCCCAGGACCGATTCCCGCCGCCTCCACTAAAGGCCACTTAGAAGCCGTTTCTAAGTGGCCTTTATCACTGGACTTACGTTCAAAAGTCAACACCCATAAGGACTTGCGAATCATGCCTTCTGTCAGATAGCGTGTCAGATAAGCATTGAAAAAGTGTCAGATACGGGAATGGCACTTGAACTTTCGCAACTTCCTTTGATTTAAGCCGAAGTTCAACCCATAGTTTTGCAGGTATCTGCTTGCACGACAAGGTCTTCGGGCATTTGTGAGCTGCAAGTTGTAGCCAGTAAAATGGCGAACGTGGTATTGACACTCTTTTATCAATATCGCATATTCATGGCATGCCATCGCGACATGGTTCGATTCATGTAGCCACAATCATTCGCCGCTACAACGGCAAGGTCTACAAGACCTACTTGCTGCGGCGGTCCTTTCGCCGAGACGGCAAGGTCCTCCACGAAACCCTCGGCAACCTCTCCCATGTTCGCCATGTAGGACCCTCCAGTCGTCGAAAAACTGGAAATCCTACCAGCGAATCCCCTCTCTCTCAGGATGGCTGGTTTTCAAGCGCCCATAGATGGCTGGTTTTCAGCGCCCACTGACAGTTCGACTCATTCTGGCTCAGCGGTCCCATGAATTGCTGGAGCAGTATCGTCATGGGGAAGCGGTTGGGGAAGACCGTCCGCTCAAGAAGGCGTTGAACTAAAACAACTCGCCAAGGATACGGCGGAATTGCCAACGGAAATTGGGCAGGCCAGGAGCCAGGCACGCCCTCGCAAGTGGTCCTCCGATTTCGTTGGCCCTTCACCGATAGCTGCTTGACGGGCTCCTGTACCTGCCAGCCGGTGCCCCTATTCCAGCAGGATCAGCTTGCTCTGTTCTGGTCCGGCCACGGAGACATTCCCCTGGCTGTCGATCATGACGTCGATCTCAGATCGCACGCCAAACCCCTCTTTGTAGATTCCCGGCTCAATCGAGAAGCAACTGCCCCAGATGATTTGCCGTTCGTCTTTGGTTTCCAGGTTGTCGAGATTCGCTCCGTTGCCATGCACGCTTCGGTGAATCGAATGGCCCGTGCGATGCAGAAAGAAATCTCCGTACCCACGCTCGGTGATGTAGTTGCGACACACGTCATCGGCTTCCCAGCCATAAACTGGCTGTCTGCTGGCGATCCGCTGGGCGATGAATTGTTTAGTGCGGTTTCTGGCCGTTACCACAATGTCGAATAGCTGTTGGTACTCCGTATCGGGCTTCCTGCCCATGAAGCCGCACCACGTAATGTCATAGTAGATGCCTTCCGGCGAGTTCTCCCTCGCCCACAGGTCGATAAGCAGCCGGTCGTTTTCCTTGATGACCGTGCTGTCGGTGGGCGAAACCTCGAAATGCGGGTCTGCGGCATGCTGGTTGACCCCGACCATCGGAGGTGATCCATCGCAGGTCAGGTTCTCCCGGTCGAACTCGGCCAGAATGAATTGCTGCACGTCGTACTCTGTGATGCGGCGGTTTGACTTAATGGAACTGATGATGAGTTGGAAAGCGGCATCCTTGATTCTCTGGACCTTCACCCCAGCGGCCCGATGGGATGCTGCACCTGCGTCATCCACCTTGGCCTCGAAGAACTGCACCAACTCGGCAGAAGAGAGGACATCCTTGCCGAGGGACCGGATCAGTTCCACCGTGCCCGCATCAACACAGGAGACCATCGGGATGTTGTTCATGGGTGAGTATTGCATGAAGATTCGCTGACTGCCATCGAGCAGGCACCGGAGTTTCTCATGCAGTTCTCGCCAGCCGACATACATTACGGTGCTGCCGGGCAAGATGTCGAGTCGTCCCTGTTCGACCCGATGCACCAACTTCGTCGGCATTCCTGTCTTTGGGATGAAGTAGTACCATCTCCTTGTAGTGAATCTCTCCAGGTCGAGCCCCAGTATCCGGTAGGCAATGGTGTCCCGGTGATGGATGTCGCAGAACAGCCACCCGTCACCTTCGTTGTCCTGGATCGCCCGCTGGATGTCGTTTACATTCATCGTCGCCACCCTCACGATTCGGTCTTCTGGGCTGGGATCAAGGCCAGAATGACACGCAAAATGATAGCCTTCCGTGTCGGCCTCAGCAAGGTTGTCCCCCCTCCCGTCTCGCCGGCAGCCTCGCCTTCCTGCCCGAATTCCAACAGAACGGCGTGTTAAACGCTTGCGGACTTTGCGACGTTGTGATAGACTGCGCTTGGTTGGCCAGCCAAGATGGAAGGGCCGATACACCGGGTTCCACCGTTAGCTCCTTATAAAACATGGGCAGCAGGTGACCGGGGTCGGCGTACCGCCCCTCCCTCGAAACAATCTGCAAGGAGAAGCCCGCCTCTCGGGTGCGAGCTTCTTCGTTTTCTTGGCGGGATTCTTCGGATGCTGAGCAGACGGCGGCAGATGAGTGGCCTGTTTCGGTGGAGTGCAGTTCGCCCGCTTCGTCAATCGAGACGTAGACGTACTCCGCTGATTCCCCACTCCTCAAGAAACCGCCGCAGGTAATCCTCCATGAACCGGTGCCGCTCTTCGGCCATCGCCCTGCCGGTTGCCGTGTTCATGCGGTCCTTCAGCAACAGCAGCTTCTCGTAGAAGTGGTTGATGGTGGTGCTGCCCTTCAGGTATGCCTCGGCGGTGCGATGTTCGGTGGGCTCGACCGCCGGATCGTAAATCGCCTGTCCCTTGGCTCCGCCGTAGGCAAATGCTCGGGCAATGCCAACGGCCCCCATCGCATCCAGGCGGTCGGCGTCTTGAACGACCTGCCCTTCCAGGGTGAGCGTGGGCTGCTCGACGGCTGCCCCCTTGAACGAGATGTTGGCGATGATCTGACAGACTTGATCGACGATGCTGGGGTCCAAGTCCAGGGAATCCAGCCAATCCTTCGCCATCCTTGGACCGACCGATAAATCGCCATCGTGCAGCTTCCAGTCGGCAATGTCGTGGAGTAGGGCGGCCAGTTCCACAACCAACAGATCGGCTTTCTCGACCTGACCGATCCGCTGGGCTGTCTTCCAGACTCGGTAAACGTGCCACCAGTCATGGCCGCTCCCTTCACCCGAGAGTACGGTCTTGACGTGGGTGGCGGTGTGGGTGATGAGGTCGAGTGAAAACATCAGGCTTTCGATGGCAAAGACGACGAACTATCCGTGCTTGTAGAAAATCGGCTCAGACTTCTCGGCAATCTCCTGGTTGACCTCCCGTGCATTGTCGTCCACGTGTAAAGGCGCTCCGTTCTTGCCCCTGTTGCGCCGCACCCAATGTGGAGGAGACACTCCCCTTGGGTACACTTGAACCTCCAGTTCAGGTTTTCTCCGCTTTCCAGCACAGAATAAATCGATGTCCCGCTCCTGCGACAACAGGAACTTCAGGAAGCTCACGCCCTTATAGCGACACGTCTGGTAGAGGCTGAGCAGTACTAAGTAGTCGGTGAGCCCTGGCTCCTTCATCGACGCTCCCACAACTTCCCGGTAATAGGCAAATCGCTTCACGGCATGTTCGGCACAATTGTTGTTCCATGATACTCCATCGTGCTCGACAAACGTAAACAGCTTGCTCCGAGTCCGAAGCAACCTTGCCTGCACATCCCTGGCGGCTTCGGAATGGAATACCGCCGTCTCCAGGTTCTTGAAGAAACTCGTTATTCCTCTGTCGTGCTTCTTCAAGTATATTCTTTTCAGCCCCTGTTTTTCCGTTGTTTCTATGATTGACTGCAACAACAAGCCGAAGGCCCGAGTAAGTTGTCGCAACTCCTCATCGAACGGATGGCTCAGCATTTCCTGATTCATGTCCCGTATAAGGTGAAGCAAGCATTTTTGCTGCGGGCAGGGAAGAGAATCGTATGCGGCATAGAAATCGGAAACAAGCACGCCGCCAAATCCCCGCAGTAGCGACGAGAGAAACTCGCCCTCCCTCGTCGGGCGATAGAGGTAGACAGCCACTTCCATGTTGGCAAGAACCCAGACGTAACCCTTGGCATTCTTGAGCTTCACTTCGGTCTCGTCGATGTAGAGGACTGCCCCTGCGAGGAGCGCCTTCAACAGCCTACAGTAAGTAACTGTGTAGCGCTGGGCCATCAGCGCCTTAATCCTGACAAGCTCGGGAACATAGACGTGGAGCCCGAAGAACTCTAGCAAGCTGGATGCAAGCCCCTTTACACTGGCACGGTGGGCGACGTGCTGATACACCACCCAACTACACAAGCCGTGCCAATGCTTAGCCAGACGTTCGTATTGCCAGGGAACGAATACGTGGCCGCATTCCTGACACTTGTGGATGGACGACCTACACTCGATCACCTTACGTTTGATGCCTGATGAGCTAAAGACCAAATCGAACGCCCGTTTGTAATGCGGCGTCCTCAATGCTTCCGGCCGTTCCTTCAGTTCTCGTACCTTAATGTTGCGTATCACGTTCCCACTCTTGCATCGGGAGCAACGGGAAGCAGTCAACTGGAGTCGCTGGGAAACCCGAAGCCGCCTGTTGCGTTGCGTGTTGTACCCTCTCTGTTTGTGGGCGACATCGGTATGGATCGTCCGGCTTGTGCGGGCATACACCCGTTCTCGCTGGTAGTCGAAATGCGCACAACGGCTGATATGCTCGTACTCCGGGTGAATAAAGTCCACGGCCCCCCACGTGCGATTACTCGCCATCCGATCAATGTTCTCCATCGGTGTCACTGGATAGTGGCTTTCAGAGAGGGTTGCCTTCGGTGAAGTGGGGCCAAGCCGGTTGGCAATAGAACATAGTCCGTGCGTAACCTGTTTCAGGGCGGCACAGTCCTCCAGGTTGTAGGTTACGAGCTTTTCCTTCCACTGCTGGTCATGCGTGGCCTCCCAGCGCTCTCGCCACACGATGCTCTGGATGCCCGAAGCGTCATGATCGCTCCAAGTGCAGCCCAGGTAGCGACCGATGTCCTTCAAGCCATTGGAGTAGCAAGGAAAGTAGATATGGGCATAAATGGTGGAAAGTACATTGACGAGGGCATTGAGGATTCTGTCTACGAACAGCCTTTTTCCCGTCGTTCTCTTTCGCATACGTGTGAGGTATGCCTTTTCGTAGCTCCCGTAGCAAAAGACCGAAAAGTCCTCGTACTGTGAGAGCACGGCCAGGAATTGTTCGAAAATCGCCGTTTCCTCGGCTTTGCTGTCGGCCCAAAATGAGTGTCGCTGTTCCGACTCACCATTAGAAACGAGCACACCGATCAGGTATACAAAGTTTTCATCAGGTTTCGATTCGATGTCGAGGTAAATGTTCACCGGGCCGAGCGACACATGTGGCGTTCCCAGGACGTAGACCGTCCTGTCTCGAACGGCCATCGCCTGAAGCTCCAAATAGCGACGGTTGGTGCGATGCTGTCGTTTCCCTTTGCGGCGAGGCCGGAAGGTGCAGGCGAGTTGCGTGATGGTGAGAATGCCTTTCTTCCCAAACCTCTTGAGTTCCTTTTTAGCGAGTCCTCGCAGCAGGCTGAGGTTGTCCGCTTCGATTGCCTGCTGACGGCACCGGTGACGAAACTCGCAGACTTGGCATGGTCGTTGAGAAGCAGAGCGGGCACGGCACCGCTGCGTACCTTCTGGAGATCGGCGAGATGGTCTCGGGCAACACGAACATCGGATGGCAGTGAGACGGTGGCAAGCCTGCCCTGCTTGCCAAAATAGACCGTTGCCCTTGGTGGCACGGTTCCCTGGAATTGCGCCAGAAAAAGGCGATACAGATTGAGCAACGAACGTTGGTGCTTGTCGATTCTCTCACCCCCGTGAAAGACCAGCGGCATGTAATAGAAGTCACCCAGGTTGGAAGGACCAGAAGCCTTACGAAGGCCATCGAGCCGGAGCAAGAGATCAGCAGTGGCTATGGTAACGTCCAGCATGTGTTGCATCCCCTCTTTGAGAAGTGGTGGAGTTACGGTGGCATCTGCGATGACTTGTTCGGCTGACCGAGCAAGAATGTTTTCGGTTGCCGCTCTCCTGGCCGCTATCCTCTGTTCGTCGCACAATAGCTCGTAGTCAGATTTTGTGCCTTGTTCTCCCGTGAACAACAAATGGGCTTTATACACCCTAACGTTGCATAAATTGCGTGGTCTCAAGAGGCATTCTGAAGCCGCGCCAGAAGGCTCAGCACACGGTTCTTGATCCAATGACCGGCACTGATCGTCAGTGTGAGCGTGCCCTGGGGG
>JBEKTY010000208.1:0-11847 GCA_049515555.1 Thermoguttaceae bacterium | reverse complement strand
CGCCCAGCGCGCTTCGTTCATATCGACCGACACATCAAATCGTACAGCCGGGGTTAAGTCAGATAACATTCCCGTCTCGTGATGGCTTTTCCGCTAGTGGCTGTGGCGAGCGAGTCAGTCTTCAACGTCCGTATTGCCATCTCGAAAATCAAGCCCCCCAAGAGCTCGTTGGAATTGTGGCTCCTCAGAACAGGCCGGCTTTCTCCGGGAAGTTTGGCACACCAGCCCGGAAACGCAGGAAGTGCGTGTTTTCCAGGGCTTTGCTGCATTTTCGCCGATTCTTGCTCTGGAATCAAGAATACGGGGAATCCTGCAAGAAACCGATGCTCACGGGTGTCAAGACACCTTGGCGATCGAGGGCACCGAGATCCTCTAGCTAGCGAGGATGTCCTGCTCGCATGACTGTCCCGAATCCTTCGGCGAGGCGTTCGTAGTGGGATCGCGCCGCGAATGCGTTCACGGAATGTCATACCTCGTGTTGTCGTACACCTTCGTGCTGCCAGCCCTCCATCGGGCATGATGAAATCCGAAGCGTACGCAGGTCCGCTTGTACCCGTTTCAGACAAGCATCGATGCGCTGGACCCGCGTGGCCGAACGCAGGCCGACACGAATCTTGCCGAAGTCGATGGCTAGACGATCCAGGTCCTTGGCGTAAGCGTCACGCTGAACCGGTTGCAAATGGTCGCGCAGATAGACCGCTGGGCCGGGGCCGTCGCTGTAGAGCGGTTCCAGGGAAAGGGTCCCACAGCTGTTCGACGGCTGATATCGCATGTAGGCTTGTTCGGCATCGAGGAAGAGTCGGGCGAGCGCGTCACGAGTAAGCGGCGATCGAGGCTCGTAGAGTTCGTCCAGAGTGGCGGCCAAAGCGCTCGGCAAAGACACGTGCGGATCTGCCAGGGTCCGCCCGGCGACGTAGAAAGTTACCTCACTGCTTGGATTGCCGAGGATATGGTAGTACAATTCACAGGCTCGGCCGCCGTCAGCCGAGAGTTCGCTGAGATGCGCGTGCACATTGCCGCAAGAAGGCAGGAACCAACGGTCGCGCGCCCAATGTTGTGGCGGTTCGACCACGACACCGCCCGTCGTTCCCATGGCGCAAGCAAGGGAGCCAATCAATTTGCGGCGATACGCCGATCCGCCCCACTGTGCGCTGTCGTTGTGGTCGATCATGTAATCCAACGATCGGCTCATGCGGATAATCGCCGGCTCATCCTTGGGGTTTCCAAAGCTAAGTCCCCAGTTGCTCATTCCCACGACCTTGTGGGGCCATGCCGCGTGGATATAGTCGCCCGTCCGGACGTTTAACTCCGCGTGGTATTCCGCGTCGGAGAGCTTTGCGCACTGTTTGCAGTTGCACCGCCCCTGGTCGGCCGATTGCATGGAGACTCCATCGATGGGAAATCGTTCGAAGACGAAATTCACGATGCGGTGCATCCAGGCGTGCGACTCCGGCTTGCTGGCGCAGAGCGCGTTCGGATTCCCCCCACTCAAACTCGGGTTCGCACGAATGATGTTCGCAAATCCCCAACTATAAGTCCCCAGCCCGCTGAGCACCTTGATGCCATGCTCGTGGGCGCTGGCGATGAGGCGTTCCACCTGCTTAGCACGATCCTCGGTAACGGCGCTCTTGATGTCCACGGGCCAGTTATTGGCCACATAGAGTCCCCAGATGACAATTTCGTTGAGCCCGAAACGGCGCATTAGTTCGAAAGTCTCGCGATAGTCGGCTAACAGACGTTCATCGATACGCAAGGAAGGCCAGGGGGCATGAGGGTCTGGGTTGGAGGCGCGGTCGGTGATCCATCCGTTGTAGCCGCGGTGTAGAAAAACGCCGGCCTGCCGGGTTGGCTCTGCGGCGCACGCCTGCAGCAGATTTGCTGTGGCCAGTCCCGCAACCGCCAAGGTGGAACTTTCTAAGAAACTGCGGCGAGTTGCAGTCGCCTGTTCAGGATGCCGGGTTGTCTGTATTTGCATCGTCGTCTGCTCCCTACGAATTGGATGTCACCAATCACGATTTGCGTGACGAAGCAATTGACCTCCGGGCAAAGCCACTTCGCCGCGACAATGGTGACCCATTACTGCGTCTTCTCCCATCGCCACCCTGTGTCAGCACGGAGCACTGCCGTGGCCTTGGCGATGTAATAGAGATCGCCCCGACACCAGGGAATGTCGAGATACCTTGCGAGTGTCCCCGCATCCTCGCTCAACACGGTCGCCTTGGCAGTGAACTGGCTCTCGGCGAAGATCGGGTTGGACAGAAAGTACTCGCCACCGATGTATTCGCGTTTGTCCTGTTCGGTGTCCCCTGGCGGGTTCATCAGCCCTGTCGGCCGTTCCGTCCAAGCCAGATACCAATCGGGGATCAGGTGCGTGTTGAGGTTGATCCACATCTGTTGACGTTTGGGGTTGGTGGCCTGCCGAATCAGTCGGCCGACTTCCGGCGAGAGGTCCCAGTATCGGGCCAAGGCTGTACCGTTGCCGACGATATGCACCATCCGCGGGTCGTCTTCCAGTGGCAGACGCATGGCCACCAGACGCGCCAGTTCGATCCGAGCAGCGGCGGCCGTCGCCTCGTCTTTCGCCAATCTCGCCAGCCGCGCTACCCCGATCATGGCGTTCGTCGCGCGATTTAGCTGGGCTTCTGCATCGGAGTCGTACTTCCATTGGTACATGAAAGGCCGCTTCTGGTATTCCGCAAATGCCTTCCGGATCGCCTCCCATCGCGAAAGCACCTTGTCCGTCCGCCTGCCGTACCACGCATAGGCCCAGAGTCCGTACGCGCCGAAGATCGGCATTGGCGGGCTGATGGCCGCCACGGCGGGCTCTTTACGGGTCTCCTGCCCCGCATTGAAGGGGAATCGCCGCAGACCTTTAGCCGGATAGAATGGCGTAGTCAACGGATTGAACTCTTCCAGTTCCCGGTCGAGGAAATACAGGGCCGCAGCACGGGTTTCGACGTCAAGCATAGGCAGGGCCGGCGCGAGGTTCTCGAAGGTTTCCCGTGGCTGGGCAAAGATCCACATCGCCGTCGCGCCGTTGAAGTACCAGAGCGGAGCAAGATGCTCCAACTGCGTCATCTCCCGGACGTGGATGCACACGCCGCTCCGCACCTTCTCGGCCGTTGTGGTGAGAACCAAGGTTCGGGCCGGTGCCTCGATGATGAGCCGGTCAATCTGCTCGTCCGAAATGGTTGGTCTGGCGGCCATTGCAACTGCGGCGGAATCGATAGCGGATACCGCCAAGAGAACCGACGCGAGCATCAGCAGCATGCGAACTCGCAGGGAGTGCGTGAAAAGTGCTGACTGGCATCCGATACGCGCCGCGCGACGAGTAGTGCGTTTCGTACGTCCTACTCGGCTGTTGTTGATGTTGCACATTATCTTCCCTCCGAACAAATAAGCATGCCGCCGGTTTGCCAGAAGATCCGTTTGCCGCTGATCGCCAGGGCGCCCTGCCCCGGGCCGTGCATCGACTGCTGCCAACGGGTCCGCAGCCCCAACTCGCGGGCGGCGAGCGGTTGGTGTTCATCGGCCAAGGGAATCGGGTTGATGATGTGGCCCCAGATGCCAGCGTAACTGTCGCGGCGGCCGCCGATACCAAAAGCCGTCATGTTGCCCAGATCCAGGCCGTACGCCTCGTCGCTGTGGGCGAAGTACAGACGCCGACCGCCGATCGTCGTGTTGTAATGCTCTTCACCCTCGCACGTCGGGCCGTGCCAATCGGGCCAGGGCCGAAACGTCTGTTTCCAGTTGATCAGTTCCGCGCGGCCGGTCTGCGGGTGAAACCGCCCGGGCCCATAAGGGTAAATCACGGAATCGCCTTTGAAGCCATCGATGCCGCGGCACCACCAGTTGTAATAGCTCATCCAGTGCGAATAATAGGAGCCGTCGGCATCGACGGCGCCGGACACATGCGTGGCGAAGTTGCCCGATTCCCACAAGATCGGTAGCACCAACTTCTCCTTTCCGTCGGCCAGGCCGAGGCAGAAGACCTGCTTCCGCGGTGGGCCATCGGTCAGGCGTTTCAGGATCGCGTCCTGCTCTTTCTCGACCTTTTCAGGCGTCGGTTCGACCGGCTTCCACGTGCGATAGTCGGTCTTCTTTCCCGCCAGCACGGCCAGAAACTCGCAATCTGTGCCGCAGTAGTCGTGATCGACGCATCCGCTCAAGACCACAGCCGTCGCTTTCGGCCAGACAACCGGGAAATAGCCGCGGAGGCTGATGAGTTCCGGCAGGGGCGTGCGCCAGAGGATTGTGCCACTGCGTAGGTCAGCCGCGTAGGCCGCGCATTCTTCGCTCGCGAAATAGACCGTGCCTTCTTGGACAGATGCACTGGTGAGAATCGCTGCGCCCAACGGCTTCGTCTGCCAGACCTTCTGCCCGTTGTCTGCTGCGAAAGCATAGAGCACGCCGTCGCGGGCCCCCAGCAACACGAGGCCATCGGCCACAGCCGGAGACGTCCAGAAGCTCGACCCGGTCGGCGTAGACCAGACGAGCGTGCCGTCCGTCGCAAGGCAATAGACCTTCCCGTCGCCCGCGCCGAAGTAGATCTTGCCACCCGCTATGGCCGGGGAGTGCCGCAGATAACCGCCGGCCTGGAACGTCCACTGCGTCGTGCCGTCGACGGCCGAGAGGGCGTGCAGTATGCCCACATACGTCGGAACATAGACCGTCCCCCCGGCAACAATGGGCTCGACATAAGAGCAGATCTGCTCCTTGGTAAAGAACCGCACCCAGGTGTAATTGGGATGCTTGGCGAACGGCGGGGAGGGTGAATCGACCGTGTAGCCGGACCTCGCCATATCGTGGTGCAGCGTCCGCCAATCATCACCCTGGAGGGAGTTCCCAGCAACAAGCATCATAAGGATACCCAAACCAAGTCGTGTTCGCAGCATCACTTGCCCTCCCTAAGAAACATTTGCAGGGGAATCGCGGTCTTCATGGCGTACACAGCAGTCCGGCCAGCGCCCAGCGGAACATCATCTCGTTCATCACCGCGCTGCGATACAGATCTTCTTCCCAGATCAGGCCGCGCAATTGGTAATGTTGGAGAAAGGCCTCGGGCCATAGCCCGCGGCGGCCGCCTTCGACGGCAAACTCCAGTGGCAGACGTTCGAACGATTTGTGCCCTATGTTGTAGAGGTGCTCGTAGCCGATCCCGAACCCATAGAAGCGATCTACTTCGCAGGCAGTCGGGGTATCGTGACCGCCAACCCACGCTTTGCTTTCGGCCTGACACGGCGTGTCACTTTCCCACTCGATGAACCGGTCGGCCGTCAACTCGCGGAGCCGATGGATGACCACGCGGGCCTGCTCAAACGAGGCTGAAGTCATGGGGTTGATTCCATACTGCAATGTGGCGTCGCATTCGTGGATCGTGAAGGCGATGGCCAACTCGGCCGGCCGTGCCGTAGCGGGTCGGCCGGAATCTGCTTCTCCGGCCCCGGATCGTAACCGCGCAGGGCTTTCATGTACATGCGCGGCTGCTGGCAGGGAATGATCTTCACGCAAAAGCGGTCCAACTGCCGCCGAATCGCCGGGTCGTCGCGGTTATCCGCCAGGTAGCGAGCGAAATCGACCAGCCCCAACGCCGATCGCCACTCGTCTTCGGCGTGATACATCCCCGGGGCATACCAGATCGGCTTCGTCGGATCGCCTAGGTTCAGACTGTAGACATTATAGCCGCGCACGAATCCGTCGACTTCCACACGGAGCGGTGGATGACGCCGGGCAACGTCGCGGAGGATCGGCCCCCAATCCTCGGCCCGCGGCTTGCGGTTCCAATAACGGCCGTACGTCAGGCTGCCGCCAATGAGGTTGCCGGCAAAGACGTACTTGTTGAAGCTTCCACGGGTATCCCAAGTGATGCGCGGTTCGTCGAGCGAGCGGAGATCCATGGCGTAGATCGCCCCTCGACCGACCGGTTCGTAGAGAAACACCGGCCGATTGCCGGGCACCGACACGGCCATCACCTGCACATTGGCAGCCGTGGCGGGAACTTCCTCAAGCTGACGCTGCACGAAATGGTCCGTGCTCAGTCCACACCAAGGAAGCGTGTCGTCGGGGGCGAACCCGCGCGTCGCGGGACATTCCTTCACGATGCGGATTCGTGGGATCTCTTCCTGGATGTCCGCGCGCAAGCCGCGGACGACGTCGTTCATCCAGGGTTCAGGCAAGTGGCCGTCCGGCGCGCTCCAGTGCGGCGGTTCGGCGGCGGGTGAATTGCCGCAAATCTTCGCCGCGGCAACCGCTATCGGAACAATTCTGACGGTGCACACGGACGAATACCTGTCGGACAACCTTAGCCTGCCCGGCCGAGTTGATGGCATTCCGGCGGGAGCGAACCCGCAGCCGCATCACCCGTTGGGAGCATCCTCAAGCTAATGGGACCAAGCGAGCCCAACTCTCTCCACGATCCGTGGAGAGAGTTGGGCTAGCACGTCAGTTGTGGAGGTCCGCTGCCACGAGCCATTGCCCGTTAGCGGCGGCCGACCAGCGCGGAAGTGGCGGCCGGGGGCAACGGTGGCACTTGAAACTCTCCCGGGGAAACTTCCCGACCAGCCATCAGAAATCCAAAAAGTCAACGGGAGAACGCGGGGTATTGACTCTCCGGCGGCCGGCGTTATCGGAGGTGTTGACACCTCTTGCGACACCAGAATCGGCAGGTAACCCCCGGTGAGCGGCACCGGAAAACGTAAGCGACATCCAATCGCAGTTCGCTCGCCTTGTGAAGCGAGAATTGGCGGTGGGACGCGAGGCGATTCTCTTCGTCAAAGCCCAAGGGCAACTCGACGGCAGGACCGGCTATAGAGTGGTCGGGGTTCTCTACGGCGATGCCCGCAGGCCGTAACCGTCAAAGAATCACCGTCGGCTGGGGCCGGGACGCCCGATGGACGCTCGCGAACGCCGGCGCAGACACCCCCTGACGCGCAGAGGTTGCTCCTCAAGACGAGGGTGGCGACGTCCGCGATGGTCAGGTTTCCGCCGACAAGGCCGCAACGACTGGACGATACATGGATCGCGTCAGCCAGCCGACGCCGCCTCTCGGGCCTGCATGGATGCGTTGTTACATGTTTGTTACAAAGCCTCAATGCAACTCCGGATAGAATGATTGAGTAACACGAGGGTGGTGTTTGCCCTGGACGGGGCAACCCGGATGGATTCCGCAAGATAAGTCGAACTTCGAGGAGCGAAGCCATGAGACTCCGCGGCATTGGGGGTGTGCTGGGCGTAGCAGGCACGATGGTGGCCCTTCCGCTCGCGTTGTTCGGATCCGGCCGCATCGGCTCGGCGGCCGAAGCTGACGCAGCGGCGGCGAAGCCCTCCGCCTCTGCCGAAACGCTAGAAGCTGTCGCCCAGAGGCTTAAGAAAGCGGTGGATGCCGATTGGCGGCTGTCGAGCCGGCCGGCGGCGTTCAACTCCCGCCGCGACGTAGCGGCTGGTCTTAGCACCTGGTACAAGGTGTTCGTCCCCTATATCGTCACGCTCGCTTCACCGACAGACCGAGTTGGCCAGGCGCCGGCGGACTTTCGCGGGGCCGCCGTGGTCCATGTCATTGCCACGGACGGCCGCTACACAGTGGTCGCCGGATCGGACTATGAACCAGAAATAGCAGCCAAGATTCTCACCGCCCTGGGAATGACCCTGTCGAAAGAAGCAGAGCGAGATCGGCGGACGAACAGCGCCGCCCACTGGCTCGATTTCCGTCTCGCCGTCGTGCGAGAGTCGTCCCGAGAGCACCAGGCGCTCAAGCCGCTGGCTCAGGGGCCCACCCGTGAGCAGATCGAAGACTACATGAAGCTGTTCGCAGAGAAAGGGCCAAACGGCGCACACCATCGCGGCGATCCTTACCTTTGGCTCCATGTCCTTGACTTTTGCCAACTCTCACCGCTGTTCGTTATTAAGGACGAACGCGGCGTCCCGTATGTCCTGCTGAGCGACAAGCCGAACGAGGTGCTCCTGAACTGGTCCGAACGCCGGCGGGCGTGGCACCTTAAGGGGGTTGAAGCCACGCGGGACTCCCAGGGACGGTTTGCTATTCAGCTCAAGTTTGACGAAGTTGCGGCCGCCAGGATGGCCCAGTTGGCCACAAGGTCAACGGCAAGTCTCTCTTTGTGGACAAGACGGGGGCCAAGGCCGTGCCCGGAGAATTCGACGACGCACACGGCTTCGCTGAAGGATTGGCTGGTGCGAAGATCCAGGGAAAACGGGGTTTCATCGATCGGAAGGGGATGATTGCAATTCGGCCCCGGTTCGACGACGTCTCGTCCTTCTGGAACGGCAGGGCGGGCATCGTCGTGGAGAAGAAGCACGGCTTCATCGACACTCGGGGCAGCGTGATCGTCGAGCCGATCTACGCCTACGCTCACTTTTTCCTGGGCGAGCTTGCCTACGTGACGTTTCACCCGAAACAAGGGGATGGAGCCGGCTTGGGATATGTCAACCGCAGCGGGCAGGTTGTATGGAAGCCCAGGCCGAAGTGAGGCAACTCGCAGGAAATCAGAGGACATGTACCCGTAGGGGGGTGGAAGTCTTATCGTGCAGAGAGATTGGCGGCGGTGGAACCGGCCGGTGATCTACTAATTCTTTCGATATCCCCCGTTGACACGGAATATCGGCCGCGATAAGATATCTAAAGAATTAGTAGACCCGCTTCAAGTTCGGAGGATGCGAGCATGGCAAGGCGTACCTCGGCACACCCCACGGAACTGGAATTGGAGATCCTCAAGATCCTTTGGCGTGAAGGCCCATTGCCGGGCCGGCGGGTCCGCGACCTGCTGGCCCAAGTTCGCGACCTGGCCTACACGTCCGTCATGACAATCATGAAGATAATGACCCAAAAGGGGTATGTGCGCCGCAAGCGGGTGGAAGGGAACTATGTCTACTCCCCGTGCGTCACTGAAGAGATGGTTACCCGCGGGATGCTCTGTGACCTGGTCGAGCGGGTGTTCGACGGCTCGGCCACGGCAGTGATGCTGAACCTGCTGGAGACCGCGGAACTCGGCGAGGATGAACTCAAGCAAATCCGCCGGCTTATCAACCGCAAAAGAAAACCCTAGGGACGTCCACATGGACGCCCTTCAATACCAAGAACAGGAGAACGGCACGATGAAAAAGGTACTGTCAGCACTGGTTGGCGCGTTACTGCTGGGTCCGGCGCCTTGGGCCCGGGGAGATCAAACGACGGCAGGTCCCGAGAACGCTGGGCTGCGCTTGCGCCTGTCCATCGAGACCATGAACGAAAACGCTGCGGCTGGTTGGAAGGTCCACCTCGACCTGCTCAACGTGGGGAAGACCCCCGTGGTACTGGTCGGAGATTGGCCCTACGAGGAAAACACCGGTGATTATACCGCGTTCCTCCGCTCGGCCGTGTCTTTCCTCACCTACCCGGAAGTCGAGCCGGAGTCGGCGCAAACGGCCGGCCAATGCCGGAAGTCGCCCCAGCCGGAGCAGGAAATCAAACCGGGGACCGCGCTGGTGGTTGAGTGGCAGACCAAAGGCCGCTGCCTGAAGAGCAACTCGTCCGAAGCGGTCAACACGACGCCGTACTTCCCGACCGCCGGCCTCTACGGGGTCCGGGCCAGGATCGTCGTGGTGACCAAGGAGAAGCATCGCGTGCTGTTGACGAGCAACGAGCAACAAGTGGCCGTGGGCGGGAGTCTGCGCATGCCCAAGTATGCCACTGGTCGAATCGTCACAGCCGACCCAGAGAAGAAAACAATATCGATCGACCGGGGAACGGACCACAAGATCGCCAAGGGCGACGTGTTTACGATCCGCTGGGGCCTACAGGCGAGTTGGCGATTCCGCGTCACCGAAGTGGGCACATGGTTCGCCAAAGGGCCGGTCGAGACGGTCCGTCGCGACGAGAGGCCTGATGTCCCGCGGTTTCCCGAGGTGAATTGGGCCGCCACGCTGGTCTGCCCGCTGAAGAGCGGCCCCAGTGCCCCGTAAGCCGCGCGACCGGTGGCCAGTAACAGAACGCGTGCGGGTAACGCCAGCGGCGGACACTGGAACCTTGCGGCCGAACAAGCCAATTCGAGGAGTAGAAACATGAATCCTCTCATCCTGACCGAAACGGGCCTCTGTGTCCCTTGGATCCATGCCATGCTCCATTTCTTGTGGCAGGGCCTGGTGATCGCAGTCCTGGCGGAAGCGGTCTCCCGATGTCTGCCTCGCACGGCCGCCCGGTGGCGGTAGCAAGGCGTTGAGCCGGAGTCATCTGGGGATCGGCGAGAACGGCGGGATCGACGCCGCCGAGTTCCAACGCCTTCCTGGTGACTTCCCAATCGTCCCAAACCATGTCGCCGAGAACATCGCCTTGCTGATGGACAGACTGCCGCAGGAAATCACCGTATCCTTGCGGCGGGCTTCGCCCTGGCTTTGTCGCCCTCTTGCCTTTGTCCGGTTCCTCTGGCTGTTTCCACAACTTCTGGGCAAGCCTCTGGCCGAAGACGCCATGTTCCAGATCGTCGAGCGATTTCTGCCGGAACGCCACGCCCTTGCGAACATCCTTACTGGCTGCCTCCGAGAACATACCAGGATGCCTGCTCGCCGTCTCCGACAGCCTGCACAAACAGTCTCGGCACTTGTGCTGACTGTTGGGGTCATCGTAAAGTGCCGTGGCGGCTTCGTCATAGATCAAGAAGTCATTGAATCGCATATCGTATATCTATGGCCCAAGCCTGGTGTTTTCTCCGGCCGAGCCCCAATTTGTCCGACAATCGGACATCGCATCGAGAACCGTCTGCTCAAGCCCAGGCCCCCGTTGGAATCGTGGAAACGTGGAATCATGGCCTTGCATCGGCTTGATCGGCACTTTCCACCGTGGAAAGTTGGGACAGAGACAGCGGCGAGTGCCGAGGTGTGCCCGTCAGCAACTTGCTGGCTTTTCCCCAAGGAAGCGAGCCGTCATGTAACTGACGGCGAGCTTGGCCCGATGCCCACCAGAGCCACCAGGATTGCGCAGGGAAAGCGAAAGGAGGGCAAGTGGTTCGGTCGTCGAAATAAAATGACGGCTCATTGGGTGTTGTGGCGCAGCGGGCCGCAGCGACTGTTGTGGTGGCTGGTGTCACTTTTCCTTGGCCCCATCGCCACGTTCTTGATCGTGGCGCTGCCGAAAGTCGGCCCTGGGCTTCCTGGTTCCTGACTTCGGCCTGATCCTTGGCTGCCCCCCGATGGCGCAGAAATGCCACGTTTCTTGGCGGCTAGCCATTCCTCATATATATGGTGCTGTCCTGGCCGTCTCGGCGGCTCGTTCCTGCCCAATCAAAATTCCATCGGGGGTTTGGTCATGGGTTGGCGCATAGCTGACGCCAACGGCTAAAGAAAAACCCGGCACCTAGCCGCCCGTCGCAGGGCGGCCTACCGGGTTGGCGTGTGAAGCGCGGAGTAGAACGTAAACGCGGTAAACTTTGCAGTCGGTACCGATTACTCCCAATGCCCCAGAAGAGAGGCATTCTCTGAGAATGTTCATTTCTAAGGGAAAGCAGGGCGAATACGTGTATGTGGGATAATAGGGTAAGGCGGGGCTCGGCCGACGGCAAGGGTAGCAAAAGTGGTAAACTCAACACCCTGGCGACTGCGGTTGATCCTATCAGCCCTGATCCTGAGTGCGAGCAGTTCGCCTTCCACGGGCCAAGACTACGAAAACGAAACCGCGGCGGCCCGCCCGGACGATCAGCAAGCCGAGTCGGCGCCGCGGGAACCCTCTCTCATCCAGCCCAGCCTGTTCGCGGAGCCGGCCCCGGGGCCTGCCGCTGACAAGGCCGAGCCGGAGCCGCCGCCGGAGCTGTCCGACCTGGGGGCCATGACCGGCGGGGCCGCCGGTACGGGCGCCGCGCTGCC
>JBEKTY010000207.1:0-14761 GCA_049515555.1 Thermoguttaceae bacterium | reverse complement strand
GGTGTTCTGACGCTCAGCAACGTCACCCTCTCCGACAACCTCGCCGCCGGCGGCTACGGCGGGGCCGGCGGCTACGGCGGCTACGGCGGCAAGGCTGGCGGCAAGGGCGGCAACGGCGCCATCGGCGGCAATGGCGGCAGCAGCCAGGGCGGCGCCATCTATGCCAACAGTGCTCTGACGCTCAGCAACGTCATCACCCTTTCCGATAACGGTGCTTATGGCGGTGCGGGTGGCGTCGGCGGGGCCGCCGGCCAGGGCGGCAGCGGCCGCAAGGTGGGTGGCAAAGGTGGCGACGGCGGCAACGGCGGCAGTGGCGGCAACAGCCAGGGCGGCGCCATCTACGCCAAGGGTGCTCTGACGCCCAACAACCTTACCCTCGTCACCCTCTCCGGCAACGGTGCTCATGGCGGCGCGGGTGGCAATGGCGGGGTCGGCGGCAACGGGGGCTTCGCCAGCGGCAGTGGCCCATTCGCCAGCGGCGGCCACGGCGGCAGCCGCCAGGGCGGTGGCATTTACGCCAACGCCGCTCCGACATTTGACAGCGTTAGCCTCCAGCGCAACAGCACTTTCGGCGGCTTCGATGGCACCGGCAGCGGCGGTAATGGCGGCGGCGGCGGCAACGGCGGCAACGGCGGCAACGGCGGCAATGCCCAGGGCGGTGGCATCTATACCGCCGGCAGCAAGGTTACGCTCGCGAAGTTCTCAATCTCCCAGAACGTTGCCCAGGGCGGGGCGTGGAGCGGCGGCGGCAGCGGCGGCAGGGGCACCAGTGGCGGCCAAAGCGGCAACGGCGGCAACGGCGGCAACGGCGGCAATGGCCAGGGAGGTGGCGTTTACGCCAACGCGGCCGTGACACTCAATGGCATCACTGTCTCCAACAACGCCGCCCACGGCGGCAACGGCGCCAGCGGCGGCCAAAGCGGCAGCGGCGGCAACGGCGGCAACGGCGGCAATGGCCAGGGCGGTGGCGTTTACGCCAACGCCGCCGTGACGCTCACCGGCACAACTGTCTCCAACAACGTCGCCAACGGCGGCAACGGCGAGGCTGGTGGCCGCAAGGGTGGCAGCGGCGGCAGCGGCCAGGGCGGTGGCGTTTACGCCAACGCTGCTGTGACACTCAATGGCACAACTGTGTCAAACAACCAGGCCTACGGCGGCGACGGCGCCTTCGGTATCAACGGCGGCAACGGCGGCAACGGTCAGGGCGGCGGCGTTTACGCCGGCGCCGGCGGGACCCTCGGTACGCTTACCCTCACAAACAACACCGCCAGCGGCGGTTACGGCGGCAGTGGTGCACCCGGCGGCTCCACGAGCGTGGGCAGTGTCCCCCAGGGTGGCCAGGGCGGCAACGGCGGCAACGCCCAGGGCGGCGGCATCTACAGTGCCCTCAGCAAAGTCACCCTCACGCAGACCACAGTTTCCGGGAACGCCGCCCAAGGCGGCAACGGCGGTGCCAGCGGTGGCAAGGGTGCCGGCAACGGCGGCAACGCCCAGGGCGGCGGCATCTACAGTGCCCTCGGCAAGGTCACCCTCACGCAGACCACAGTTTCCGGGAACGCTGCCCAAGGCGGCAACGGCCTCGGAAGCGGCGGCGGCAGCGGCAAGGGTGCCGGCAACGGCGGCAACGGCCAGGGTGGCGGCGTTTATGCCGGCGCTGGCCTGACCCTCAATACGGTTACCCTCACAGGCAACACCGCCAACGGCGGTTACGGCGGCAGCGGTGGAAATGCCACCAAAGCCAATGGCGGCAGCGGCGGCAGCGGCCAGGGCGGCGGTATTTACGCCAACGGTGGCACCAGCGCCCTCACCACCGTTACCCTCTCCAACAATGTCGCGCAGGGCGGCAACGGCGGTTCATGTGCCACCAACGGCAAAGGGGGCAACGGCGGCAACGGCCAAGGCGGCGCCATCTTCATCGCGGCGGGCAGCATGGCAATGACCGGCAGCAGCGTCACCCAGAACACTGCCGCGGGTGGAGCGGGTGGAACGGGCAGCCCCACCGGCTCCGATGGGAGCGCCCAGTTTGGCGGCGTCTATTGCGCGCCGAAAGCTAGCTTCAAGCCAACCCAGTCAACGATTTCGGGCAACACCCCGCCGCCCTAGGATTTGGGAAGGGGGCCGTCCCCAGCCCATTCGTCGGCCGATTCCAAGTTGAACAGGGTCGCAGGTCAACCGAGTTTTGGTCCCATGGCGGCAGGGTCTTTGGGCAAGGGAATCGATAGTCGTGAGAGCGAGTGAACGCCGAGGCGTGTGGTCAACTGGGCACAATTGTCGACCACTTGCCATCGTCTGCCTGTGCAGAGGTATCGTGGCGCGCAACGGCAGCGCCTGGCCTATGTTGTTTAACCGCTTTGCGGTTGGGCCGGCCGGTTACCCGCGACCGGCGGCCTACCAGTTCAGCTCGTTGGCTTCTTCCCAATGAGCGTAAAGCGTTTTAAGGGCCTCCTGCTCGTCGGCCCGTTGCGATTTCAGCCGGCGGACGAGTTGGCCGTCGCGGCAGGTCTCCTCCCGACCCAGTTGCCGGTTGATCTCCTCGATGTGCGATTCCCGCCGAAAGATCTCCTTCTCGATGTCGGCGATTTTTCGGAATGGGAACCGCCGCCTGGTCTTGGCCGAGGCCCCCGCGGCCCCTGAGTCTCCGCGTCTCCGCGTCCCCGCGTCCCCGCGTCCCCGCGTCTCCGCCCCTCCGCGTCTCCGCGTCCCCGCGTCTACTTGTCCCCCCGTCCCCGTGTCTCCGCGTCCCCGCGTCTCCGCGTCCCCGGGCCGGCCGCTGAGCACAAGCTGGTAGGCGTCGTAATTGCCCTCCACCAGGCGGACCCGGCAAGTGGTTGGTGGGCTCGTCGAGCACGAGCAAGTTGGCCTCGACGGCGGCCAGTCGGGCCAGCGCGGCCCGGCACCGCTCGCCGCCGCTTAAGCGATTGACCGTTTGCAGGGCCGTGTCGCCCGTGACGCCGAAGCGGGCCAACAGGTCGCGCCGCTGCTGCGTGGTGGTCAGCCGATCGGGCCGAGCCACGGCATCGACCACCGCCAGTTCTTCATCCAGCCCGGCCAGGTGCTGATCGAAGTATGCGCAGGCCACGCTCTGCCCGAGCTCGGCGGTGCCCTCGTCGGGCGGCTCCAGGCCCAGCAGGCAGCGCAGCAGGGTGGTCTTGCCGGAGCCGTTGGGGCCCAGCAGGCCCCACCGCTGGCCGCGGGTGATTTGCAGGTCCAGGCCGGCGAACAGGGGCACGTTGTAGCCCTTGCCCAGCGCATGGGCACGCACCACCAGGTCGCCCGAGCGCGTGGCCGGCGGGAAGCCCATCGGCGGGGCCGTGATCTCGCGGGGCGGCGGCACGCGCTCGATCCGCTCCAGCTTCTTGCGGCGATCCTCGGCCTGCGCGTGCTTCTGGCCGTAATGATTGCGGCGGATGAAATCCTCGGTCTTGGCGATCTCCGTTTGCTGCTTCTCGTAGGTCCGCCGCTGGACCAGCAGCCGTTCGGCCTTCTGCTGCCAATAGGCCGAGAAATTGCCTGTGTAGCTCTCGACCGTGCCTTGGAAGAGCTCGAAGGTGCGCTGCGTGACGCGGTCCAGGAAATAGCGGTCGTGGCTGACGACGATCATCGCCGCCGAGCTGT
Organism: Thermoguttaceae bacterium; assembly: GCA_049515555.1. Taxonomy (GTDB): domain Bacteria; phylum Planctomycetota; class Planctomycetia; order Pirellulales; family Thermoguttaceae; genus JBEKTY01. The sequence goes on along the minus strand of JBEKTY010000207.1, from coordinate 11,146 downwards.
CGATGAGGAACGTCTCGAGCCACTCGGTGGCCTCGATGTCGAGGTGGTTGGAAGGCTCGTCCAAGAGCATCACGTTGGGCTCGGTCAGCAGCAGCTTGGCCAGCATCAGCCGGTTCTGCTCGCCGCCGCTGAGGGATTCCACCGGCTGGGCGAACGCGGCCCGCGGGAAGCGCAGGCCGTCCAGCACGCGCTCGATCTTATGGTCCAGGTTGTAGGCGTCACGCTGCTGGAGTTCGTGCTGCAGATGGTCGTAGCGGGCGGCCAGCCGGCGATGCTCGACGGGCTCGTGGCTGTCGGCCAGTTGCCCGGCCACGGCCACCGATTCCTGCTCCAGGGCGATGAGATCGGCCAAGGCCGTGCGGGCTTCGTCCCACAGGGTCCGGCCGGGCTGCCACTCGGGCTGCTGCTCCAGATAGCCCAGCCGCAGCGCGGGATGGCGCTCCACGCGGCCCCGATCGGCCTCCTCGTGCCCGGCGAGAATCCGCAACAACGTGGTCTTGCCGCTGCCGTTGGGACCCACCAGGCCGGCCCGCTCGCCGGGCCGCAATTGCAAGCTCAGCCCGTCCAGCACCGGCTGGGGGCCAAAACGCTTCTCGATGTCTGCGGCGTCGAGGAGGATCATCTCGCCAGGGGGGCGCGCTGCGCGAAAGTGGCGTCAAGCACTTTAACAGTGATGGTGCGCCGGTCCATCAGTCGGTTCCCCTGTGGGCGCGGCCGTTCACGACTCGGCCGGCGCCGGCTGCTGGCGTTCGGCGAAAGGGATTGGGATTCCGGTGGCCCGGCTGTATAGCACGTCGGGGCAGAGGTCAACGCCGTTGGGCCACTCGATGGTTCCCCCTTCCGCGCTGACCCGCACCTGCCGGAAGAACGCCGCATCCTCCAGAGGCGCGAACACACCGCCCGCCCCGATCAACCAACCCTCCAAATCGACCACCCCCTCTGTGCCCTCGCTGAACTTCAACTCAACGCGGTATCCGTCTAATGGCCGCACGGCCACGACTCGCGGCGGTTTCTCGGGCCACTCAGCCGGCTGTCGGTTAGCGATCATGGCAAACTTTCGACATTCGTGTCCAGCAGGAAGCTCACCGAGCGGGCTCGCGGAACTTCGAGGCTTTCCGGTCGCGTTCGATTTCGGCGAAGGCTTCGTCAAACCCGGGCACGCCAGCGGCCGCGCCCGCCGACCGGGCGATTCCCTCGCCCCAGGGTCGCGCCGGTTCCACCACCTTTACCACAACTTCGACTTCCTGGCCGTCCGGCACGCCCGGCGACTGCTTCAACTCGATGGTATTGCCACGCACCACGCCATGTATTACGACGCTCATAACGCAACTCCTCCCCGCTCTTACGCCCCGGCCGTGACCGCCTGCTTGCGGGCGGCGATCACTTCCCGCTCGATGCTCGGCGGTAGGCGGCGATAGCGGGCGAACTCCATGGTGAACGTGCCCTGCCCCTGGCTCAGGCTCCGCAGATCGGTGGCGTAGCCGAAGGTTTCGGCCAAGGGCACTTCACCCTCGATGCGGGCGGTGGGGCCCTGCATCTCGGTGGCCAGCACCATGCCCCGCCGCGCCGTCAGGTTCCCCACCACCGCCCCCTGGAACTGGCCCGGGCACTCGATCTCGATCTTCATTACCGGCTCCAGCAGCACCGGCCGGGTGCGGCTGAAGTTCTCGCGCATGCAGGTGCGGGCGCAGGTCTGGAAGGCCAGGTCCGAGCTGTCCACCTCGTGGTACGTGCCGTCTTCCAGCGTGACCTTCAGTCCGACCACCGGGTAGCCGGCCACCGGGCCCTTGTGGACCATCTGCCGGAAGCCCTTTTCCACGGCCGGGATGAACTGCCGGGGGATGCGGCCGCCGCGAACTTCGTCCACAAATTCGAACGGCTCGGGGGCGTCTTCGGGCAGGGGCTCCATGCGGCCCACGATGTGCGCGTACTGCCCCGACCCGCCGGTCTGCTTGCGGTGCCGGGTATTGAACTCGGCCGCCTGGGTGGGCGCCTCGCGGTAGTTGACCTTGGGCGCGCCTACCTCGACCTCGACCCCGAACTCGCGGCGAATCCGCTCGACGTAGATCTCCAGGTGCAGCTCGCCCATGCCCGCGATCAGCGTCTCGCCCGTCTCCTCGTCGCCGGTGACGTGCAACGTGGGGTCCTCGCGGCGGAAGCGGTCCAGGGCCTTGGCCAGCCGGTCGGTCCCGTCGCGGTTGACCGCCGCGATGGCCATCTTGATCACCGGCTCGGGCACGAACATCTTTTGCAGCGTGCAGTAGGGATATTTCGCGGCGTAGGTATCGCCGCTGGCGGCCTCGACGCCCAGCACGGCAACGATATCGCCGGCCGAGGCCGACTCGATCTCTTCCCGCTGGTCGGCGTGCATCCGCACGATGCGGCTGAAGCGCTCCTTGCGGCCCGTCCGTTGGTTGAAATACGTGCCCCCGCGGACGAACCCGCCCTGGTAGATCCGCATGAACGTCAGCGTCCCGTACGGGTCCTCGACGATCTTGAAGGCCATGGCCACCGTGGGCTTGGCCGGATCGGCGGCCAGCGGAACCGGCTGGTGCGGCTCGGCGTGGGCCAGGGCCGTCACCGGCGCGTCCAGCGGCGAAGGCAGGTAACGCAGCACCGCGTCCAACAGCGGCTGCACGCCCTTGTTCTTATAGGCCGAGCCCAGGAAGACGGGCGTCAACTGCTGGCTCAATACGGCCTCGCGCACCACGCGGTCGATCAGCTCCGCCGGTACCGGTTCCTCGGCCAGGAGCAGCTCCAGCATTTCGTCGCTGTACAGCGACAGGGCTTCCAACAGGTGCCGGCGGGCGGCCTGGGCCGGCTCGGCCAGGTCGGCCGGGATCTCCGTGCGGCGGACCTGCTCGCCGTGGTTGCCGTCGAAGTAGATCGCCGCGGGGCGGACCAGGTCGATCACGCCCTCGAACCCCGCCTCGCTGCCGATCGGAAGCTGCATCAGCACCGCGTGGCAGCCCAGCTTGCTCTGCAATTGCTCGACCACCTTGTGCGGGTCGCCGCCCGCGCGGTCCAGCTTGTTTATAAAGGCCAGCCGTGGCACGTGGTAACGCCGCATCTGGCGGTCGATGGTCAACGATTGGGCCTGCACGCCGCCCACGGCGCACAGCACCAGGATCGCGCCGTCCAGCACGCGCAGGCTCCGTTCGACCTCCACCGTGAAATCGACGTGGCCGGGGGTGTCGATAAGGTTGATCGTCGAGTCGCCCCACTCGACCGAGGTGGCGGCGCTGGTAATGGTGATCCCCCGCTCCTTCTCCAGCTCCATGTGGTCCATGGTGGCGCCGGCCCCGTCGCCATGCACTTCCTGCATGCGGTGGATGCGGCCCGTGTAGAACAAGATCCGCTCGCTGAGCGTGGTCTTGCCCGAGTCGATGTGGGCCGAGATTCCAATGTTGCGAAGCTTGCTGAGATCCATAGTCAAACACGCCGCCGGCACGCGCGCAGGTCGCCAGAACGCACAAGAATCCCTTATTATACCGTGCCGGCGGGCACGACGCAACCCTACCGTATTCCTCACGCTCCGCGTGAGGCCGTGCGGCAGAACCTCACGCGGAGCGTGAGGAATACTAAGCTAAGAAACGCGACACTAATTCCGGGCCCCCTGACGAAGTGTTCCAAGATCAACTGCGGCGTCAATGATCTTTCGTCTTTGCCGCCGGAGCGTCCTTGGCAGCGTCCTTGGCTTTGCCCTTGCCGTTGCCGGCCGCGGCCCCGGAGTCGGAGCCGGCGCCGGAGGCGGCCGGCGCGTTGGATTTGTCGGCGCTGGCCGCCTTCTTGTACGACTCGCTCCGGTAGTCGGTCGCGTAGAAACCGGAGCCCTTGAAGACGATGGCCGCGCCGGGACCGATGAGCCGCCGCAGCCGCTGCCGACCGCACTGGGGGCACTTCCGCTTCACCGGCGCGCTCATCGACTGAAATGCCTCGAATTGATGGTCGCAGGCCTCGCACACGTAATCGTAAGTTGGCATGGCACTTTCCTTCAGTCCGAAGGCTCCTGGTCCTTCGAGCCCGAGACGATGACCTGGCTGGGCCGGACCACGCGGTCGTGCAGTTGGAAGCCGGGCTGGGTCACGGCCACCACCGTGTTGGGCGGCAGGTCGGCCGCCGGCTGCTGCAACACCGCGTGGTGCAGGTTCGGATCGAACGGTTGGTGCAGCCCGCCGATCCGCACGCAATGATAGCGGCCCAGCATGTCGTCGAGCTGCTTGGCGATCAGTTTCACTCCGGCCAGCAATGCGCCCGAGTCGGGCGACTTCTCGGCGGCGGCGATGGTCCGCTCCAGGTTATCGAGCACCGGCAGCAGGTCCCGCAGCAGGGGCAGATTGGCGTAGCGGCGGTGGTCTTCGATTTCACGGGCCGCCCGCTTGCGATAGTTATCCAGCTCGGCCTGGCTGCGGAGCAGGCGATCCTTGGCCGCCTCCAGGTCGGCCCGAAGCTGATCCAGCAACAGGGCGTCTTCGGCGGCGGAGATGCCGTCGGCGGCCGGTTGCTGCTCCTCGGCCGGCGGGCCATCGCCGGCCTGGTCTTTCCGACGTGCCTCGTTGTCGTTCATGGCGAAACCCTCTTATCCGCTTTGAAAGTATTGCTTAATTTTCTCGAAGAATTTCTGGCGTTTGGGGGAAACGTCGGTGTTTTCGATTTCGGCCAGCTCGCGCAGCAACTGCTCGTGCCGTTGGCCCAGCTTTTTGGGCACCTCCACGGTGACTTGCACGTGCAGATCGCCGCGGCCGCGATGGCGCAACCCGGGCATGCCGCGGCCGCGGAGCGTGAACACCTCGCCGGGTTGGCTGCCCGCGGGCACGTCCACCTTCTCCGGCCCGTCCAAGGTGGGAACCTCGATCGCCGCCCCCAGCGCCGCCTGCGAATAGCTGATGGGAACATGGCATACCAGGTCGCGGCCCTCGCGGTGAAAGAGGGGATGCTCGGCCACGCGGATCACGCAGTAGCAGTCGCCGCACGGGCCGCCGCTGGTGCTGGGCTCGCCCTCGCCGGGCAGCCGGAGCTGGTTCCCCTCATCGACGCCGGGCGGAATGTCGACCTTGCGGGTAACGCGGCGGCGGACGAAGGCCGTGCCGCGGCAGCCCGGGCAGGCCTGGCGGATCACCCGCCCGTTGCCGCGGCAGGACGGGCAGGGCGTTTGCAGCGAGAAGAAGCCGCTCCGCTGCACGACCCGCCCGCTCCCGCCGCAATAGGAACAGGTTTCCGGCTGGGTGCCCGGCTTGGCCCCGCTGCCGCCGCAGATCTCGCAGGGCTGGTGCCGCTCGAACTGCACGACCTTCGCCGTGCCGTGGGCGGCTTCCAGCAAGTCCAGGGCCACTTCGCAGTGCAGGTCGGCGCCTTTGCGGGCCCGGCGGCCGCGACCGCCGCCGAACATGTCGCCGAACAGCCCCTCGCCGAAGATGTCGCCGAAGGCCGCGAAAATATCGCCCACGTCCCGGAAGTGCGGGGCCCCGCCGCCTTCCAGACCGGCGAACCCGTAATGGTCGTAGCGGGCCCGCTTCTCCGTGTGGCTGAGCACCTCGAAGGCCTCGGCCGCCTCCTTGAACTTCACCACCGACTGCTCGTCGCCCGGGTTCCGGTCCGGATGGTGCTTCAGCGCCAGCTTGCGGTACGCCTCCGAGATCTGCTCCCCGCTCGCCGAGCGATCCACCCCCAGCACGTCATAGTAATCGCGCTTGTCGGCCATCGTCACCATATTTTATACTGCGAGCGGCCAAAGTAGCAGGTACACTCCGTGTGCCGTCCGCTGAAGTCGTAGGGTGGGTCGAGCGGCGGCAAGCCCCGCCATTTGCGACGGACGACGGGAGACGGACGACGGACTGTAATGGGTCCGGTGGGGCTCGCTGCGCTCGACCCACCCTACAAACCTACAAACTCGACCCAAACTTCCGACCTCCACAAGCGAAAAACGGGGCCACCTCCTGGGGAGGCGGCCCCGCGATGTATCGCCACTTGTTGACCCGCCGCACGCCTGAGCCGCTGGCTCGCCCTCGTGCCTAGGACCGGCGAATCAATTATTGTCGTGTTCGCCGACGTACTCATCTCGCTCCGCGAGATGAAAGCCCATCTCGCGGAGCGAGATGAGTACATTTATTGATTCCGCGGCCTCTAGCCACCAGCCACTAACGGGCGTCAGCGGACGGCCCCCTCCACCGTCTTCTTCTTGTCGTCTTTCTCCAGGTCCGTAACCAAGGTTTCCGTGGTGAGCATCAATCCGGCGATGCTGGCCGCGTTCTCCAGGGCGGTCCGCACCACCTTCAGCGGGTCGATGATCCCGGCCTTGAACAGGTCGAGGTACTTGCCGCTGCAGGCCTCGAAGCCCACGTTGTCGGGCTTTTGGGCCACCTCGTCGGCCACGACCGCGCCGTCCACGCCGCTGTTCTCGGCGATCTGCTGGATGGGGCCGCTGAGGGCCCGCAGCACGATCTCCACGCCGATCTTTTCGTCGCCGCGGGCGGCCGAGCGGGCCTTTTCCACCGCCCCTTTGCAGCGCAGCAGGGCCACGCCGCCCCCGGGCAGGATGCCTTCCTCGGCCGCCGCCCGCGTGGCGTGCAGGGCGTCCTCGACCCGCGCCTTGGTCTGCTTCATCTCCGCCTCCGTGCTCCCGCCCACCGAGATCACCGCCACCCCGCCGGAAAGCTTCGCCAGCCGCTCCTGGTACTTCTCGCGGTCGTAATCGCTGTCGGTGCTCTCGATCTGCCGCTTGAGCTGCTCGATCCGCGCCTTGATGTCCGCCGTCTTGCCGGCCCCCTCGACGATCGTCGTCGTATCCTTGTCGACCGTGATGCTCTTGGCCTTGCCGAGCTGCTCCAGGGTCAGGTTCTCCAGCTTGATGCCCAGGTCTTCGCTGATCACCTGGCCGCCGGTCAGAATGGCGATGTCGCCCAGCAGGGCCTTGCGGCGGTCGCCGAAGCCGGGGGCCTTCACCGAGCACACGTTCAAAACGCCCCGCAGCTTGTTCACCACCAGCGTGGTCAGGGCCTCGCCCTCCACGTCCTCGGCGATGATCATCAGCGGCTTGGCCGTCTGCGCCACCCGCTCCAACAGCGGAATCAGCTCCCGGATGTTGCTGATCTTCTTCTCGTGGATCAGGATCAGGGCGTCTTCCTGCAGGCAATCCATCTCGGCCGGGCGGTTGATGAAGTACGGCGACAGGTAGCCCTTGTCGAACTGCATGCCCTCGACGACCTCGTAGGTGGTCTCGGCGGTCTTGCCTTCCTCGACCGTAATCACGCCGTCCTTGCCCACCTTGGCCATCGCCTCGGCGATGAGCTTGCCAATGGCCGGGTCGTTGTTGGCGCTGATCGCGCCCACGTGGGCGATGTCGTCGGGCCCGGAAACCGGCTTGGCCATCGAGCGCAGATGCTCGACCGCGGCCGCCACGGCCCGCTCGATCCCGCGGCGAACGGCGGCCGGGTTGGCCCCCGCCGTTATGTTCCGCAGCCCCTCGCGGAAGATGCTGCGGGCCAGCACCGTGGCCGTGGTCGTGCCGTCGCCGGCGATGTCCGAGGTCTTCGACGCCACCTCGTTCACCAGCTTGGCCCCCATGTTCTCGAAGCGGTCTTCCAATTCCACTTCCTTGCTCACCGTCACCCCGTCCTTGGTTACGCTCGGGCCGCCGAACGACTTGTCGATGATGACGTTATGCCCGGTGGGGCCCAAGGTCACCGCGACCACGTCGGCGAGCTTATCGACTCCCCGGAGCAAGCGCTTCCGGGCCTGGTCATCGAACAATAATTGTTTAGCCACGTTGGCGGTTCCTCAATTGCTGGTGGTGGTTTCAATCCGCGCCCGGCCGCGAAGCGGTCGGGCGGACGGACGGCGCGCCTCGCCTTCGCGAAGATCGGGCCGTCCGGGTGCGGGCCTCACTTCACGACCTTGGCGAGAATGTCGCTCTCGCGGAGGATCTTCATCTCGCGGCTGTCGATTTCCACGTCGGAGCCGGAATACTTGCCGTAGATCACTTCGTCGCCCACGGCCACCGAGAGTGTGCCCCGCTGGCCGCTGTCCAGCAGCTTGCCGGGGCCCACGGCCAGGACCATGCCCCGCTGGGGCTTCTCCTTGGCCGTGTCGGGCAGAACGATGCCGCCGGCCGTCATCTCTTCGGCCTCGCGGGGCTCGACCACGACTCGATCGTCCAAAGGCCGCAAATTGATCTCCTTCGCCATGTTCGGATCCCTTTCAGTGTTCAGTGTTCGGTGTTTGGTGTTCAGTTCCCAGCGCCCCGCCCGCATGCCGAACACTGAAAACTGAAAACTGAAAACTAGTAGTCGTCCATGCCGCCCATGTCCATGCCGCCCATGCCTCCCATGCCTCCGCCCATGCCGCCCATGCCGCCGCCCATACCGCCCATGCCGCCCCCGCCCGGGCCGTGGCCGTGCTTGTGCCCTTCCTTCTTCGGAATCTCGGTGATCAGGCAGGAGGTGGTCATTAGCAGGCTGGCCACGCTGACCGCGTTCTGCAGCGCGGTCCGCACCACCTTGGCCGGGTCGATAATGCCCGCCTCGAGCATGTCGCCGTACTGGTCGCGGTCGGCGTCGTAGCCTTCGTTCTTTTTCATCTGCCGGACGCGGTTGACGACCACGCCGCCGTCCTGGCCGGCGTTGTCGGCGATGGTCCGCAAGGGGGCCGAGAGCACGCTGCGGAGAATCTTGGCCCCCAGGGCCTCGTCGCCTTCCAGCGCCAGTTGATCGACGGCCTTTTCGGCCCGCAACAGGGCCACGCCGCCGCCGGGCACGATGCCTTCCGCCAAGGCTGCCTTGGTGGCCGCCTTGGCGTCGTCCAGCAGGCCCTTCCGCTCCTTCATCTCGGTCTCGGTGGCGGCCCCCACGCTGATCTGGGCCACGCCCCCGGCCAGCTTCGCCAACCGCTCCTCCAGCTTCTCGCGGTCGTAGTCGCTGGTGGTGGTCTCGATCTCCTTGCGGATCTGGTCGGCCCGGCCCACAATGGCCTTCTTCTCGCCCCCGCCGTTGATGATCGTCGTATCGTCGGCCGTGATGATCACCTTCTCGGCCGTGCCCAGGTCGGAGAGCTTGACCGAATCGAGTTGCACGCCCAGGTCCTTGAAGATGGCCTGCCCGCCGCACAGAATGGCGATGTCGCCCAGCATCGCCTTGCGGCGGTCGCCGTAGCCGGGGGCCTTCACCGCGCAGGCGTTCAAGATCCCCCGCATCTTGTTGACCACCAAAGTGGCCAGGGCCTCGCCCTCGACCTCCTCGGCGATCACCAGCAGGGGCTTGCCCGCCCGGCTCACCGCTTCCAACAGCGGCACCAGGTTCTTCGCGCTGGAAATCTTCTCCTCGTGTACCAGCACCAGGCACTTCTCCAGCTCGACCGTCTGATCGTCCTGGTTGGTGACGAAATGCGGGGAAAGGAAGCCGCGATCGAACTGCATGCCCTCGACCACCTCGACCGTCGTCTCGTTCTGCTTGCCTTCCTCGACGGTAATCACGCCGTCCTTGCCGACCTTCATGAAGGCGTCGGCCAGCACGGCCCCGATCGCCGGGTCGTTGTTGCCGGCGATCGTGGCCACCTGGGTGATTTCCTTCTTGTTCTTCTCGTTGATCGGCGCGGACATCTTCTCGATCGAGGCCACCACCGCCTCGGCGGCCTTGGCCACGCCGCGCGAGAGCGACATCGGATCGGCCCCGCCGGCGATCATCCGCAAGCCCTCGCGGTAGATCGCCTCGGCCAGCACGGTGGCCGTGGTCGTGCCGTCGCCGGCCACCTTGTTGGTCTTCGAGGCGGCCTCCTTCACCAACTGCGCGCCGAGGTTCTCCTGGGCGTTGTCCAGCGAGATGTCCTCGGCCACGGTCACGCCGTCTTTGGTCACCCTCGGGGCGCCCCAACCCTTGTCCAGAACGGCGTTCCGGCCCCGCGGCCCAAGCGTCGTCGCCACCGCCCGGGCCAACTTGCTCACGCCGGCCGCCAACGGCAGCCGGGCCTCTTGCTCATAGACAATCTGCTTTGCCACAGTGGGTTTCTCCTGTTGGGCACATAGCACCGGGTCAAACGGCGGCACCATATTTGGCAGCCGACTGCGATGGGGCACCTGAAGGATGCAACCAGCGTGCCAAAGAAGCATCCGCCTGCCGTAAACCCATGCCCGGCAGCAATTTGCAACCCGCCACCCGCCGCCCGCCGCAACACCCGCCACCCCCCGCCGCGAAGAAACATGCCAATTTGGCAGCGTACTCCCGCCCCCCATCGCTGGCGGGGACCGGTCAGTATATTATTGCCTGATATTATTGGCTGCTGCGCAAAAAAGTCCCCCCGGCCCCGCGCCGATGAAGCGCCTGGCCGGCACTACTCCGCCCGGCCTGAAACTGCACCAGCCGGAAAGAAGAACATCGCGCCGAAGCTGGGCCGCAGCAATGCAACCGCGAAGCGGTTAGACTCCAAAGCCCAGGGTCGCGCAAGAGCGCACCCTGGGTCGGCAGCAACAATATGGTTCCGCACCCTGAAGGGGTGCAACACGACCGCGAAGCGATTAACTCCGTAGGTCAGCCACAATACAACCACCCGCACCTTGAAAGAGCGCAAGAGGAGGAGCCGGAACGTGTCGCAATCCCTAGCCCAAGTCTACCTCCACATCGTCTTCTCGACGAAACATCGCTACCCGTTCCTGAAGGACCAGGGATTTCGTCATCGCCTCCACGCCTATCTTGCTGGAATCTGCAAGAACCTCAATTGCCCGTCGCTGCAAACGGGCGGCGTTGACGATCACGCGCATATTCTCTGCCGGTTCGGCAAGGGCATCGCGTTGCAAGACCTATTGCGCGACCTGAAACGCGATTCGTCCAAATGGGTGAAGACCGAGGAGCCGCCGTTAGGCGAATTCCATTGGCAGCTTGGGTACGGAGCCTTTTCGATCAGCCCTTCGCATGTGGAAGCATTGATACAATACATCGCCAACCAGGAAGTGCACCATCGGCAGGAAACCTTCCAAGACGAATTCCGACGTCTATGCAGGGCATATGGCTTGGAAATAGACGAACGATATGCGTGGGATTAGGAGTCGCACCCCTGTTCTAAGCTTGTCAACAGGTGTTTTCTAGGGGATGCCTATTCCATAGGTAAAGACGTTGAGCGTGTGGCTTCGGCCGCGCGCGGCCGAAGCCATACGCTCAAC